>JASEFX010000054.1 GCA_030018265.1 Candidatus Saccharicenans sp. | reverse complement strand
GCTGTTGGACCGGGAACAAAAGATGAAGAGATGAAGGTGAAGGTGGCCGGGGCTGAAATCGTTAAAGCGACAGTAATACTGATCTCTGAGGTTTCAGTGTCGGTGGGTGCGCAAGAAAAACCCCTGATTTTGAAGGCTAAGCCGACGTCAGGTGGTGAAGGAGCGGCGCCGACGGAGAAGACCCAGTTTGATGTGATATTGAAATCGAAAGTTGTCACCGGTCCGGAGGGAGAGTTTACCCTGAGGATTCCGGACGAGCAGTTCAGGAGAATTCCCGCCGGAGCTGATTTTGAATTGAAACTGAAGGTCAAACCGCCAAAGGGATTTGAATACTCTAGCGATGAAGCTAAGGTCAGGTTGAATCAAGCCAGCGGACCGGAATTTGAATTAATCCTTTTCTGGAAACCTGACCCGGTCAAAGCGGCTTCGAATAAAGGAACGTCCGCTATAAGTCCTGAAGGCCAGCAGACTTAATCAATTTAACCTGCAACTGCTAATCTGAGATTGTGGGTGGCTTGAAGGGGATGGGGCGCGCTCTGACCTCCAGCCCGAAGACCGCTGGCAGAGGAAATAAGTTCAAATATGGGATTTCCACCTCGAGTTGTGCGTTCGGGCCGGCATTTTTTTTCTGGACATCCTGAAGGCAAAAGTGATACAAAAATTACAGTTGAAGAAAGGAGAGGGAAAATGGAGGCAAAATCCAGGCGTGATAACAACGAAGGAATCAGCCTCAGCCGGCGGGATTTCATCAAGACCGCCTCGATGGCGGCGGCGGTCGCTGCGATCTCCGGCAGCGGAGCGCTTTTTGCTTCCGGGAGCGGCAGGATAAAAGTTGGGCTCATCGGTTGCGGCGGTAGGGGAACCGGAGCGGCGCTCGATTGCGCGGCCGCTTCTTCCGATGTGGTCATAACCGCCATGGGAGATCTTTTTCCTGATATGCTCGAGAATTCGCTGAAAAGATTGCGCGAGCGACTCCCCGCCGAGCGGGTTCTGGTCACTCCGGAAACCTGCTTTACCGGGTTTGATGCCTGCGAGAAGGTGGTCAAGGCTGATGTGGACCTGGTGATATTAGCGGCTCCGCCGTATTTCCGTCCGGCTCATCTTAAAGCTGCGGTCGAAGCCGGAAAGCACGTGTTCATGGAGAAGCCGGTGGCAGTTGACCCGGTCGGAGTGCGTTCGGTTCTGGCTTCATCCGACCTGGCAAAACAAAAAGGACTGGCCATTGTCGCCGGCACCCAGCGCCGGCATCAGGCGCACTACATCGAAATCATGAAGCGCATTCATAACGGCGATATTGGCGAGATTGTGGCGGCTCAATGTTACTGGAACATGGGAGCGCTGTGGGTCGAGCGCGCAGCTCAGAACTGGGCTGACCGCATCATCAAGAAATGGTCCGACATGGAGTGGCAGGTGCGCAACTGGTTGTTTACCGTCTGGTGCTCCGGCGACCACATCGTCGAGCAGCATGTGCACAACCTGGATGTTATCAACTGGGCTTTCGGAACCCACCCGGTAAAATGTGTCGGCATGGGCGGCCGGGCAGCCCGCACCGACCCGATGTTCGGAAACGTTTATGACCATTTTGCCGTCGAGTATGAATATCCAAACGGCGCGAGAGTGCTCAGCATGTGCCGGCAGACCGCCGGGGCAGCCGAGAATGTCTCCGAGCGGGTGGTCGGAACAAAGGGGATTGCCTACACCGATAGCGCCGACGGCTATATCCGCGGCCCAAAGCCCTGGCGGCCGGGGAAGGAATCGCCGAATCCCTATGTGCAGGAACATATCGACCTGATCAACAGCATCAAATCAGGAAAACCGCTCAACGAAGGTCGCCAGGTGGCTGAAAGCACCCTGACCGCCATCATGGGTCGGATGAGCGCTTACACCGGCCGGGCGCTGAGCTGGGACTGGGTGCTGAACGCTTCCAGACTGGACCTCTCTCCGCCGCACTTTGAATTCCGCGAACTTCCGCCGCTCGAAGTGGCCGTGCCCGGCAAAACCCCGCTGATTTAAGTTCTCACAGCCTGGCTTCTGAGTTGAGGAGAGTTCTGCCTGAAGAGGTGCAGTATAAGATAGGCTGCTGCGAGACAGCTTTCCTCCTCAAAACAATCAAAACATCCAGAAAAAGGAAGAAAATACTTGTATTCCCGTCTAAAAAACCTGAACGAAAAATTTCTTTATTTTTGAATAAATAGATATAACATCGGTCCCGGGAAAACCTGGAAAACATCTCATCCCGGTCATGAATGGTAGTAATTAAGGAGAGCCAGAGAAGATGAGATTTATAAAATTAAGATGCGGAAAACTTCTGTCCTCATTTCTTCTGGCTGTTTTTTTGTTTTCTTTTCCTTTGATTTCCCCGTCCGCCGCCAGTCCATCGATGAATCATCTGGTGTTCACCCGACTGATCAAGCCCGCTCCGGCTCATCCGGAGGAGGGCGTTCTTCTGCGGTATAAGCGCACGGTCGGAGATCTGATTACTTACAAACAGATTTTTTATGCAGATAGACAGATTGCGCTCAACCGTCCGGAGTCCTATAAACTCAGGATTGAATGGACGGTCAAGGCTGCCACACTGGCTGAGAAAAACGGACGTTATCTCCTGGCCATTCAGTACAACCGGGAGCAGGCACGGCTGCTTAACCAGAAAGAGCTTGAAGGTGTTCTCTCGTCTGAACAAATTTTCGACCTGCTTGTCGAGCAGACGGATTTTGACCTGCAGAGCACGAGGGTAGTTGAGGTTGATGCGCTCGGGCGAAACTTAAACCATAGTTATTATTACAACGAGATGTTCTCCGGACTTCATCCTCTGGCCACCAGGCTTTTTACGCTGCCTGAAAACCCTGTTTATCCCGGCATGACCTATGAAATCGAAGCTGAGGAGCCGGTGACCATAACTTATAAAGGTTTAATCCCCTGGGTTACTGGCGAGGTCCACATTTTTGAAGGTCAGGTGGCCGGCGGAAGAATCAGAGCCAGCTTTTTCAAGGATTCAGGGCTGCTGGAAAGCCTGGAGTACACCGGCGAATATCTCGTTGATTTCAAGCTGGTCAAAGAAAACTATCTATTTTCCTTCATTAACAGACAGAAGATGAGTCTGAATGAAATGCTGGCGGACGAGCAGATAAACAAAGCGGTGGTCCATGCGGCGCTCAGAAGAGAGGCTCATAAAGTACCGGCTTCAGTCATAAGCTCTTTTCTTGAAAGCCATGATAAAAGCAAACGCCGTCTGGCAGCTGCCTATTGCGCGCTGCGGGGGATCCCGGAAGGCTTGAACATCAGACCATATCTCTCCGATTCAGACCCGGTCGTGCGCTACAACGCGGTAAAAGCGATGACTCTCCAGACGCATAACAACAGCCTGATGAAATCGATAGCGCTGGATTCCTCTGACCCGCTTCGCGACAGAGCGCGCAATTTCCTTGAAAGAAGTTCTTACTTTGTTCCCGATCCTTATCGCCAGGATTTCCGCAGCCTGAGGGATTATATTTATGGACAGGAAGATAAAAAATTTGAAACCAGCATCGGGCTTGACCGTCTTCAGATGCTTCTCAAGTATATGAAGCCAGAAAGCGAGTATCTGGGCGGTTTTTACAAAAAAATTATAACCAACCCGGTTACCGGAAAAATTCAGCCTTATTTCATTTACCTGCCGGTCGATTACGACCCTTACGAAGTGTATCCAGCGGTGATTTATTTTGGCGGCGGCGATGGAAGAGGAGACCAGGCGCTGACCGAAGCTTACCAGCAGTTGATGAAATCCGACGAAATTGCCGGATATATTCTGGTCACCCCTCAGGCGGAAGGAATGTGGTGGGAAGAAGCTTCCGCCGAGGGATTCGTCAGAATGTTCAATGAACTCCTCAGAACCTATAACGTTGATACCGACCGCCTCTACGCCGCCGGCACTTCCAACGGGGCGATGGCCACTTTCTTCTACGGCACTCATCTGGCTGACAGGTTTGCAGCCATTTTTTCCAACATGGGATATCCGGTGGTCAAGCATTCTCCGCCGGAAACTCCGCGGGACTCCGAGGTGCTTAAAAACTTGAAACACACTCCAGTTTACATAGTCCACGGCGACTCCGACACCATGGTCTTTCCGGTTGGCAGCCAGAAGGCCTACCAGATTCTGCGACGCCTGAAATATGATGTCAGGTATGAAGAATTTCCGGGACGCGATCACGATATAAAAATTAGCGAGCTTCGTGGGAAGATAATCCGGTGGTTCCGTGAAAAAGTTCGAAACGCTGTTCCCGGACAGATTGAGTATGTTATTAACGATGAGCAGTTTAATCAGCATTACTGGATCAGGGTGGACAAGGTAAAGGCTCTTCCGGCCGAGATCTCGGCTACCGTTGATGAGTCAAAGAATGAAATCAGAATCAGAAGCCGGAATGTGGAAAGCCTGACGGTTTTCTGTGGCGACCGGATGCTCGATCTCAGCCGCGAGATAAAAATTTATCATAACAACAAACTGGTTTTCTCCGGTCTGGTTCAACCAACGCCGGCTGAGCTGTTAGAAGTAGCCAGGGAACGCCTGGACCCCTCTCTGACTTTTGAGGCTTCCATCAGGATTGAGGTTGATTAGCAGATAGAAGTTTTGAGTTGAACCAGGGTCTTTAGATTTAAGCAAATAGTAATTTGGAGATTAAAGTTTTATTTCTGCAAGTAAAGCATCCTTCGGTCTTTTCCACTCTGCCGGATAAAAATCATATAAAAAGTCGTTGCCCCTGGGAGGTATTTCCGGATTGGCATAATATATGAATAACCATTCATATATATTTGATGAGATAATTATGCAAGCAGCACCGGAGGCGAACTTTCTTCCTGTCCACCGGAGTATAAAAAACCGGGGGCGGGAAGTTGTTCTGAACTTTGCTCTGTCTTCTGGCCGTTAAGGGCCATTTCCGCTTAATCCTCAGAACTGCTTCCGGCCCCCGGTTTTACGGTGTGATTTCTCTTCCGGCTGGGTGATGCGCTGGTAATTTTTTCCGGAACCGGTCTCTTCTTCCACCGCACATGAGCCTTCAAGCCTGCTATCCAAGGTAATGGCTGAAAACCGAAACAGCATCGACCACAGGTCTGGCCGCCAGCATGATTCTGTCGATGGACAGGCCGCTGGCAATGAAGTTAAAGATGATGGCTGTGGCCACCAGAGCTGCCATCAGGGCTGCGAACTTTGTTCTTAATTTCATCTTATTTCTCCTTAAAATTTATTGAAAGCCATTTTTTTGACCTTCAATAATTTAGACGCAGCCCCTGGGCAAAAGGTTCCTCTTTTTAATTTTTAATTTTGCCGGCTTATTTTCTTACCCTGACTGGATAGACCGGACGCTGCATCTTTTTCGGCGGATTCATTTTGAGCATTTCGATGATAATTTCGATAGCCTTCTCTAATTGTGGGTCGCGTCCGGCTGCGTAATCAGCCGGAGTGATCTCAACTTCAACATCCGGGGGGACGCCGACGTTTTCAATTCCGAAACCTTCTTCCTCGGTCCAGAAAGCTAAGTTCGGCGCGGTGATGGTGCCGCCATCCATGAGTACCGGGAAGCCCAGCACTCCGACCAGTCCACCCCAGGTGCGCTTTCCGACTAGCGGGCCGAGCTTGAATTGCCTGAACATCCAGGGCAGCAGGTCGCCGCCGGAACCGGCCATTTCGTTAATCAGCATGACTTTAGGACCCTGGATTGAAGCGCTCGGCGTTTTCAGGTCGGCTCCGTAGCGCATGGCCCACATCGCGATGAAAGGTTTGTTCAGCCAGTCGATGTAGTAATCAGCCACCTGACCGCCGCCGTTAAAACGTTCGTCGACGATGATGGCTTCTTTGTAAGCCTGCGGGAAGAAGTAGCGCCGGAAATAAACGTATCCCTGAGTGGAGGTGTTCGGAACGTAGACGTAGGCCACCCGCCCGCCGGTGGCTTCTTCCACTTTTTTAAGATTGCCTTCGACCCAGTCGCGGTTGCGCAGGGCGAAATCGTCTGCCACCGGCACCACCTGAACCGTTCGCGCGCCCCGGCCGTCGGGGTTCGGGCCGACTGTTATTTCCACGATTCTGTCGGCTTTGTTTTCAAAGTGAAGGAAGAGGTTGTCAGGAGGAATGATTTCTTTCCCGTCGACTGCCAGCAGGTATTCGCCAGCTTTTACGTTCACTCCGGGTTCGGTCAGAGGAGAGCGCAGCTCGGGATTCCAGTTGAGACCGCCGTAAACTTTTTTGAAGCGATAACGTCCGCTGGCGATTTCAAAATCAGCGCCGAGAAGTCCGACCGGAATGGTTTTCCGTTCGTACGGGCTGTCGCCTCCGCCCACCCGATGATGACCGACAGCCAGCTCGCTGCACATCCACATGAGCAGCCGGTTGAGGTCCTCGCGGCAGGCCAGGTGCGGCAGGAATTTTTCGTATTTAAGTTTCATCGCCTGCCAGTCACAGCCGTGCATTCCAGGGTCATAGAAGAAATCGCGGTTGATGCGCCAGGCTTCATAGAATATCTGTTTCCATTCGTCGGAAGGGTTGACCTTTACTTCGATCGAGTCCACGTTGATTTTCCCCTGTCCGACCTGAATTTTTCCACTGAGGCTGGTGATTCCCCAGGTATTCTGCGCCGCGTAGAGTATTTTTTTCCTGTCGGCTGAAATCACATAGTTGTTGATGCCTTCCATTATG
>JASEFX010000053.1 GCA_030018265.1 Candidatus Saccharicenans sp. | reverse complement strand
AGACAGAATAACCGGCAGAGGTGATTGATTTTTAAAAAAATATGATTAAATTAAATAATCTTTTAAGGACATAAAGGAGGCAACAGATGGAGTTGCACCTTCAGACTTTAATAGACAGCATCAGCGACGCCGTCGTGGCCACAGATTCTTCGGGAAAGGTCATCATCTGGAATCCCGGGGCGGAAAAAATTTTCGGATATAAAAGGAAAGAAGCCATCGGCCAGCAGATCGATGAACTGATCGGCGGGCCTGAAGAAAAGGCAGCCAAAAAAATCACCCGGAACATCCTGAACCGGCGCGTCTCCAATTTTATAGCCACTCGCTACCGCAAGGATGGAAAGCCGGTAATCGTGAGCATTTCCGCTTCGCCGGTGATATACAAAAATTACCTCATCGGCGGTGTGGCCGTTTACAAAGATGTCGGAGAAATGGTGGAGAAGGACCGGCAGCTGGCTCACACCAACAAACTGTTGCGGGCGATCAGCGACATCAACCAGATGATCCTGCAGATAAAAAATCCGGCCAGACTGCTGGAGCAGGCTGTCAGAAGCTTGAAGGAGATCGGCAAATACAGCCTGGTGCGGTTTGTCCTGGTGGATGAAAATCTCAGGCCGGTTAAATACGTGGAATCCGGCGTACGGGGAAAAAAGCTTAAATCCACCCCCTGTCTGGAAAAAGTCCTGAAGAACAAACGATCGCTTTTCATACCGGATGTCAGCAAGAGTCCTGTCTGCCAGAGATGTTCCAGGAAGTCAGCCGGAGGCTGGACCGCCAGCTTCCTTCTCCAGCACGACCGGGAAATTTTCGGGGTGATGCAGGTGGGCTACTCAGGGGAGTTATTCGACCAGGCCGGCGAGACAAAGATGCTGGAGGAGGTGGCAGGAGACCTGGGGTTTGCGCTGTATTCAATAAAAAAAGAGAAAGAAAAGCAGAAGGTTGAACGAGAGCTAATAAGACTGCAGCAGTTTCAGGAAAAAATCCTGACCAGTCTGGCTGAAGGAGTGGTGGTGGAAAACGAGAAGGGTTTGATAACCTACTTCAACCCGGCGCTGGAAAAGATGCTGGAGTACGAACCGGGAGAGCTTCTCGGTCAGCACTGGAGCGTTTTGATTCCTGAAGTAGATTTGCCGGAAGTTGAGCGCCGCAGCCGCCAGAGAAAGTCCCTGACTCTGGAAAAATACGAAACCAGACTGAAAACCCGTGATGGCCGCGCCGTTCCCGTTCTAATTTCCGCCCACTCGATATTCGAAAAAAAGAAATTTGCCGGTGTGGTCTCAGCCATCACTGACATTTCACATCTCAAAAAAATAGAAGAAGAACTCAGAATTTCCCGGGAAGAAGCCCTGCAGGCGAGCAAAGCCAAGAGCGAGTTTTTAGCCAACATGAGCCACGAGATCCGGACGCCGATGAACGGCGTCATCGGGATGATCGAGCTGGCGCTGCAGACAGAACTCAACGAAGAACAGCTTCAATACCTCAAAGCGGCCAAAGCTTCGGCTGAAGCGCTGCTGACAATTCTTAACGATATTCTCGATTTTTCCAAGATTGAAGCCAGGATGATCGAGCTGGTCCCGGTGGAATTCAAGCTCCATGACTCCATAACGGAAATTGTATCGACCATGGCCCTGCCGGCTCATAAGAAAGGGCTTGAGCTGCTCTGCCACGTGCCCCCCACCCTGCCGGAATTTGTCATCGGTGACCTCAGCCGGTTGCGTCAGGTGCTGCTCAACCTGGTCAGCAACGCCATCAAGTTCACCGAAAAGGGAGAGGTGGCCGTGGAGGTAAGCGAGGAATCAAGAGATGAAAAAGAAATCGTCCTGCATTTTACCGTCCGGGACACCGGAATTGGCATCCCGCCGGAGAAGCTCGAAAAAATTTTTGAACCGTTTGTCCAGGCCGACGCTTCACTCAGCCGTAAATACGGCGGCACCGGGCTGGGGCTGGCCATTTCCTCCCAGCTGGTCAGGCTCATGGGCGGCAGAATCTGGGCGGAAAGCGAGGTGGGCTGCGGAAGCACCTTCCACTTTACGATAAAGCTCGGACTGCCCGAAAAAAAGAAAAGAAGCGTTTTGCCGCAAACTCTGGAAGCTGTTCATGGCCTCCGGGTGCTGGTGGTCGACGACAACCGGACGAATCAGCTAATTCTGGAGGAAATGCTCCGGAGCTGGAGGATGAAGCCGGAGCTCGCTTCGAGCGGATTCCAGGCGCTGGAAATGATCAAAGAAGCTTTAAGCAGGAACAGAACCTACGGGCTTTTTTTGCTCGACATCTCGATGCCGGAAATGGACGGCTTCACCCTGATGGGAAAAATAAAAGAAATAGAGGGCGCCAGAGAGGTACCGGTCATCATTCTCACCTCCGCTGACCGGATGGGAGACCTTCAGCTGGCGAAGGAACTCGGAGCCGCAGCTTATATGGTAAAACCGGTGCGGCCCTCCGAATTGCTGGACACTATAATGAATATCAAAGCTGCTGCCAGCAGAGAGCATAAAGTGGAGGAAGGAGAAGAAAAATCCGAAGGGCCGAAAATCCCGGTTTCGCTGAACATCCTGCTGGCTGAAGATAATTTGATCAACCAGAAAGTGGCTGTGAATCTGCTGCAGAAAAAAGGTCACCGGGTGACCGTGGTGGAAAACGGCCGCCAGGCGCTCGAGATGCTGGAAAAAGAAAAATTTGACCTGGTACTGATGGACGTGCAGATGCCAGAGATGGACGGATTTGAAGCTACAAGACAGATCCGCGAGCTTGAGAAACTTACCGGCGAACATATTCCGATTGTGGCCATGACCGCCCATGCGATGAAAGGAGACCGGGAAAAGTGTCTTGAAGCTGGCATGGACGATTACGTCTCAAAACCGCTTTATCCTGAAGAATTTTATAAGGTGGTGGAAAATGCCGCCAGGAAAGCTCGCCTGAGCGATGAGCAAAAAGAGAACAACCGAACCAGCGAAGGGCAGAAATGAATCAAAGCAGCAAAGTTGAGAGAAAGATGGAATCCGGAGATTTGACCGATAAAGCTAAAGTCTCGGTGCTGGTGGCTGAAGATGACCGTGTCACCAGGAGCCTTCTTGAAAAACAACTAAGCCAGTGGGGATACTGCGTTCAGACCTCAGCTGACGGTCATCAGGCCCTGGAGATTCTTAAAAAAACGGAGGTCAGAATTGCCATTCTCGACTGGATGATTCCGGGGCTGGAAGGACCGGAACTCTGCCGCCGGTTGAGGCTTCTGAAAAAGCCCCGCTATACCTATCTTATTCTCCTTACTTCCAGAGATTCTGACGCAGACCTGATAGAAGGTCTTGAAGCCGGCGCAGACGATTACATGACCAAACCGATCAACCTGATGGAGCTCAGGGCGCGCCTGAAAACCGCCGGACGAATCATCGAACTTGAAGACAGCCTGATCACAGCCAGGAAAAAACTGGCCCGGCTGGCCTTGACCGACAGCCTTACAGGGGTCTGGAGCCGTTTCAGATTCCAGCAATTTCTAAAGGAAGAATATAATCGTTCCCGGAGATCTGCTCAACCTTTCGGCTTATTGATGGTAGATGTGGATAACTTCAAGGAAATTAATGATACCTTCGGTCATCCGGCCGGAGACAACGTTCTTAAACAGTTAGCTCAACTCCTCAAAAAGAATCTGAGAAATTATGACCGCATAGCCCGGTACGGCGGCGACGAGTTCATTATTCTGCTTCTAGGGAGCGACCTCGGGGGGACCGGTTCTGTGGCCAGGAGATTACTGGAAATCATCCGTCAGAAAAAATTTAAGACAGGCACGGGGAGCACCACTTCCGTCAGGCTCTCGCTGGGCGGAACCGTTTTCTTCCCGGAATCGGGAAAAGAGAGCGACCCGGAAAAACTGATTGTAACTGCCGACCGGGCGCTCTACCGGGCAAAAAAAGAAGGAAGGGATCGGACGGTGGTGATTCCTCTTGAAGAAGAAAACATATAAAAAGAGGGGGAAACAGAATGACCGGTGAGGTAAAAACCGAACTTCCGATCAACAGAAAGGAAGCTCTTGAAAGAATCGGCGGAGATGAATCGTTTCTGCAGGAACTGCTGAACATCTACTCCGAAGAATTCGAAAAAAAATTCGCCGAACTGAAACAGGCTGTTGAAGGCAAAGATTTTAAGACGATCAGGGAGGCGGGACATTACCTGAAAGGGGCATCCGCCAACCTGAGCCTTCCCGCCCTGAGGGAAGCTTCCTGGAAAATGGAAATGGCCGGGGCGAACAGCGACCTGGAAGCAGCCAGAGAAGCTCTGAGTCTCCTGCAAAAAGAATACCAGAGACTTCAGGAATTTCTTAAAGCCAGCAGCTGACCCCTGAACTCGATAACAGCTCTGATCATCCGGCTCTGGCAAATTAACCGCATTTGAGTAAAAAAATTTTCCGGCTCAGGTGGTTTTTTCTCTGACCCACCATGAAGGCAACTTCCTTTTTGAGATCAATCTCTTACAAAATGAGGAAGTTCCCGGGGAATTTCCAGACTGATTTCGACCAGCCCGCGGGTTTTTCTGTTCTCAGTCCAGACCGTCTGGTAGATTAATTTTTTCCGGCCCTGTTTTTCTACAGTATAAATATTCGGCTGCCCGGTTTCGAGGATGCGCCTTATTTTTTCCTGAGATTCCGGGCGATGGCAGTAGAAAACATTTCTGCCGATAAGCTCCGCCCCGCCTTCTTTTTCAAAAGTCAGGATTGCCTGACGGTTCATCCAGAGAATTATTCCGTTTTCATCCGTTATAGTTATGGCGCCGGGAAATTCTTCCATCCAGTTCGGCAGATTCATCTGCGACTCCTTCCTCTTAACGGTTGCCCTGCAGGTCAACCTGTTATAGATTTATATAAGAAATGGAATTTTTATGGTAGTTTCTTGTTTTATTTTCTGCCGGGCCAGCGGGGGAAACAAAATGTTAAACTCAAGATTCCTGAAATCAACAAGCGAAATTCTTGAGCGCCATCCTCAGGAGAAAACTAAAAGCAGACCACAACTGGATAGAGCCTTTATTCCAGTTATGGCGTTTTTCATTCTGCTGACACTTTTTTCTTTCTTTAGCGCAGCCAGGCTGACAGCAGCACCACTTCCTGAAAAATCCTCAGCCGGCCCGATGGCTGAGAATTTTTCCGGGATTCTGTTTTTTCTGCCGCCTGGCCCGGAACCCCAGAAAAAACCAGTCTCGCCGCTCCATCTGAGAATCCAGGAATTTCTGGTTAGGAAATTCGGTCTCGAGCCAATCGATAAGCTCGAGAAGGAATTAAAACCACTGGTAAACACCGAAGTTTTCGACCTTTATCTTCTCTACTACTGGCTGAAGGGTCAGCCGGTTGAAGGTCTCTGCCTCTGTCGTCTTCAGCTGAGGCTAACTCCCTCCGACCCGATTCTCCTGAACAACACGGCTGCTTTTCTGCAGGCTGCGGGCGAGCCAGAACTGGCTTCAGAAGTCCTGGCAGAAGCCCGCGCTATTCTTCCTGACAATGCGGTCATTCTGAGTAATACCGGCGTGGTGAATTATCTACTCGGGAAACCGGGTGAAGCCAGAAAATTTTTCCTTAAAGCGACCAGCCTGGACAATTATCAACCTGAAGCCAACCGGGCGCTCCATCTGCTGAGGCTCCAGGAAAATCCAGCCGAGCGCCTTACTCCCTACCTCAAAAATTCTCTCCTTGGCGCCTACCGGGAATCTCTGGCGAAGCTCATGGAGAATCCGCCGGTACCACTTTCCTTTCAGCAGGAAATCTATTCCGCCTGGCCGGAGATGCCCGAAGACTTTGAATCCTACTACCGCCAGACTCCTTATTATCAGAGCGCTTTTTTGAGGATGGAAGGAAAAGAAGTTGAGCTGCAGGAGAATTTCGAAAAGATTCTCGCGGCCGGCCTGAGATTTCCGGAAACAGAGTTTTCCGTAACCGGGGGGCTGGCGCTCAGTTCTGCCCGCGCTTATATGTATATCACGGAGCTTGAAGGCAAGCTCGACTATCTCGAGAGAGAAATAGAAAGACCCGCCGATATGAAGCTTTCGGAAATAGTCGCCCGGGCAAACAGCCAGCTTGAATCCCTCTGGAAAGACTATCAGAAAAAAGAAAGAGCCTGCCTGGGGCTGCCGCGAGAAGAACGGATCGAGTGCGTCAAAAAGGCTCAGGAAGAATATTGCCTCCGCTACCGCCAGCAGGCAGAATATTTTTATCAATCCTGCCGGAAGGTGGTGTTAAATTTTATCCGGCAGGCCGACCCCTTCTTAAAAGATTTTGCCAGCCGCTTTTACTTCTGGTTGAGGTATCTTCCAGAAGAACCGCGCACGAGAAAAAGACTTGAGGCTGAACTCCGGTTCTGGCGCCTGTATGAAAGACTCTGGGAAAAAAGCTTCCTGCTGCTCACGAAACTCCCGCAGCCGGCTTTTAAGGATTGTCTGCCGCCGCTTCCGCTCGAACCTGAGACCAGCGCCGAGCCAATAATCTCGCTGTACGACCCTTCATCGGCGATAAGCATAGATTACGAAGACCCGAAGCTGACCTTCCGCTTCCGGCCGGACCGGATTATCTTCGCCGCCTCTCCTCCGCTGCCTGAACTGAGGCCGGCCGGCAAACCTTTTATCTCAACGGTTCATCTCTATCCGCCAGAAACTTCCGGCAGCCGGCCGCTTTACCTTGTTTTTGAAGCCGACGGCAG
>JASEFX010000052.1 GCA_030018265.1 Candidatus Saccharicenans sp. | reverse complement strand
GGCGGGGATTTCTGGTGCCGGAAATCGACAGGTTTACCTTTCAGATTATAGGAAGATTTTTTTATGGGGAGCCTCTCTATATCGGAAGCAGATTTTCCCGGTCACATCCTGAGTTTAATCTTTTTATTTTTAATCACACCGGCTGTTCTGTTCCGGCAGGAAGAATCTGCTGGCAATCAGCGTCGGGATGACCGCGCAGGCAATCACTGCCGCCACCAGGAACGAATACCGGTCGCGGGAAATGATGTTGTGGGTGAGTCCGTAAAGGGCGAAGATCGTTCCGAAGGTCAGACCGGTGAACATCATCAGAGTGTAATACCAGGTTTCCTTTACGTGGTTTTTCGGGAAGCTTTTAACGCCGGCTAAAGACCGAAGATTTTGGAAACAACTTTGCCGCCGAAGAGAACCAGGAAGATGAGCGGGCCGGAGAGGGTCGCCGGGATGGACATAAGGAATCCGGCGCGGAGGAAATAGAAAGTCGAGAAAAAACCGATGGTCAGCGTGGGGATGGGCCGGATGAAAAAGCGGTTGCGGCTGATCGTTCCGGCCAGGACCATGCCGATGATGTAAGCCGGCAGCACCGCTTCGCTTTCCGACCACAGGGCGAGCGCTTCCAGGCTGAACAGCCAGAAAAGGATCCATTTGGTGCCAGCGGCGGCGGTTTTGAAGGCGTATTTTTGATGATGCGTTCGGTCATTCCGGGAAGAAAGATGAACACCATGGTGGAAACGATGACAAAAACGGCCGTGCGGTAGGTAAAAGGGGCAAAAATCAGGCCGAGGCCGATGACCGTGCCCGGGTCGTTGACAAAGCAGGAACCCAGTACGCCCTTGCCGAATTCAGTTTTGTTGAAGCCAGATTCCAGCATCACCGAGTAGACGACAGCCATCGAAGTGGTGCTGAGGGCGATTCCGGCCAGCAGGCTGGCCCTCCAGTCCCGGTGCAGGAGATAGCGAGCGATGATGGTGCAGCCGAGAGACGGGGCCAAGAAGCCGATGAAGTCGATGACCGTGGATTCTTTTAGCTTTGCCCGGAGTGACTGAGGGGCGGGTTTAGCTCCAGCCAGAAAGGTCAGCAGAATAGCTCCGGAGCCGGCGACGAACCTGAGCCAGTCAGCGTTGGGGGAGAGGGCTGATTCGCCGAAGTAGCGCACGACCAGGTAACCGGCGAGTGCACCCACCGTGATTTCCATCAGAGCCATGGAGATTTTCAGTCGGCTGGCTAAGATGGAGGCCAGAAGCGCCAGGCTGAGCCTGATCGCCGCGGTCAGATATGCTTCGAACCTGGATAAACCTCCACACAAGCTTTAATTCGGGTAGAAGTCATCAGCCGGCGGGCGCTTATATAGGGGAGAAATCATTCCCCTGGAAGGAAGCGGAATCATAGCCGGGAGCAGCGAAAAAATCAAGGGGATGCGGGGAATGCGGGCGCGGCCGGCTTAACCTTCAGGTCAGGAAGGGAGCAGGGCGGATGGGAAAAATTTCCACTTTTTGCCAGACCCGGTTAAGAACGTAGGGTTCGCGGCTCAGCCACTCGTTTTCCAGCTGTTCCTGCGAGTCGAATTCGCAGATGATGACCGAACCGATAGGCTCTCCGGAATCGTTCAGGAGGGCGGCGGCGTAGAGCCAGCGGCGCTGGCGGTGGAGAGATTCGCCGAGCTGGAGATGAGAATGACGGCAGGACTGGCGGCGGCCGGGTCCCTCGGGGGCTGGATGGTCAAAGCCAAGCACCATAAAGGTCATGGTCGCTCCTTAATCTGAAATTCTGCGGGTTATTTTACTGTAAAAGTGCGTCGTGCTTAAAGGACGATTCTTCAGGGCTTCGGGCGGTGAGAAAGAATGGAGAATGAGGCCGGGCTCGCATGTTTCCGTTTGACAGAGTGGCGGGCGACTTCTATCATTTAGCTTGTGCCGCCTGAAAAGTGGCGAATTCGCGTCGAACGCGAGGGAGGAGCAACATGGAAAAAATTCCGATTATCTGCGACGGAATTTATTACGTCGGGGTGAACGATCGAGATACCCATCTTTTTGAAAACATCTGGCCACTGCCGAAGGGAGTTTCCTACAACTCTTATCTTATCGTGGACGAGAAAACCGCGCTCGTCGATACGGTTAAGGTCAGCAAGATGCGGGATTATCTGGAAAAAATTACCCGGACACTCGACGGGAAGCCGCTCGATTATCTGATAGTTAACCACATGGAACCTGACCATTCCGGAGCGCTGAGCGCCATCGTTCACGCTTATCCGGGGGTGAAGGTGGTCGGAAATAAGAAGACGATGGAATTCATCCGTGAAATGTATCACCTGCAGGCTGAGTTTTACGAGGTGGACGAAGGCGATGAGATACTTCTGGGCAAGCACCGTCTGAAATTTTTTATGACGCCGATGGTTCACTGGCCTGAGACGATGATGACCTACGAGACCACGGAAAAGATTCTTTTCGCCGGCGATGCTTTCGGCGGATTCGGGACGCTCGATGGCGGGATTTTTGACGACGAAGTGGACGTGGCTTATTTCGAGCACGAAATCAGAAGATATTATTCGAACATCGTCGGCAAGTTCGGGCCGATGGTGCAGAAGGCTCTGCAGAAGCTGGCGGCGCTTGAGGTCCGGATGGTCTGTCCGACTCACGGTCCGGTCTGGAGGACCAGGCCGCAGCATATCATCAGCGCTTACGACCGCTGGAGCAGATATGAGTATGAAGAGGGGGTGGTGATCGCCTACGGGTCGATGTACGGGAATACTGAAAAGATGGCTGATTTTATCGCCAGGGTACTGTCGGAGCAGGGGATAAGGAGTGTGCGGGTGATGAATACATCTGCCGTGCACGAATCTTTTATCATCAATGAGATATGGCGGTTTAAGGGAGTGATGCTCGGGAGCTGCACCTACAATAACTGGATATTCCCGCCGATGGAGAATCTGATAATAAACCTGGCTCATAAAGGGCTGCCGAACAGGGTGTTTGGCGTGTTCGGTTCGTACGGGTGGAGCGGTGGCGGAGTCAGGGGCATTGTAGATTATCTTAAGAAAAACAACTGGACGCTCGTGGGTGAACCGGTGGAAGTTAGGTTTTCAGCGAAGAAGGAAGATCTTGAAAAATTGAGGAAGCTCGCGCTGGAGATTGCTGCCGCCGTGAAGGCCACTTAGCCTCCAACAGGGGACACCGTACATTGTCCCTCTTTTTCCGGGGACACCGTAGAGTGTCCCCCGGGTCTTCTGTCTAATTTTATGGGAAAAATATTCCAGAAATTTGACCAAAAAGGGGACATCGTACGGTGTCCCCTTTTTTCTGGATTCTCTTGCGTTCTGTATGGGGAAAAGCGGGAAGGCAAAGCAGGGACACTGTAAACTGTCCCCGAAAAAGTGGTGACAGTGTACGGTGTCCCCTGTTTTAGCGGCCGAATTTAAGAAGGTCCCGGTTGCAGCCTCTGGTGCAGACGGTGCAGGCAAAACAATCCGGAACCAGAACCGCATCTTTAATTATCTCCGACACTGCCGGGCAGGGTGAGCGTTTAACGCAGACCTGGCAATCGTTGCAGCTGTGTTTTTCCTTGACCACGCGGAAAACGGCTATCTGTTCAACCACGTTGGTGAACAGTCCAACCGGGCAAACAAAATAACAATAGGGTCGGTAAGTAAAGAATGCAAAAGCCAGAGTCAGGATGAGCGGAAGGAAATGAAACAGATTTTCCAGCAGAGCTGGCTGCAGGTTCCATTTGAATCCTTCGAAGGCATTTATGTAATCGTAGAGCGAAACAGCCCGAACCTGGCCCTGGTAAATCGTATGGATGATGGCTGACCAGCTGAAGGCGATGAAAGCAATGAAAATCAGCACCCGGAAGGTCTGGCTGAGTCTGAATGAAGGCTTCCTCCTTCTGATTTTAAGTTTGTCCGCTAACATGGCAATTAATTCCTGGGTAGCGCCGACCGGACAGACGTAGCTGCAGAAGAGCTTGGGACCTATTATCGTGAGAAAAAGGATCACGGCCAGCGTCGCCAGCATCGGGGCTCTCAAACCGTAAAGAAGAGGCTTGGTGAAGGCGCAGATCGGAGAAGGATGCATGGAAAAACCGGAAAAGAGCTTCAGCCCGAGGTTCGCCGAGACTCCGTAGAGAAAGGTGGCGATGACTAAAATCGGTATCTTAGTTCTGTTGTCCATTTTGCCTGTCAGCAGCAGAACCAGAGCTAACAGACCTATAACCAGCATCGTGATGAGTTTCGGTGAGAACAGGAATTTGAAGAAGTTCTGGGTTGGCAGCGGTTGCTGGCTTGCCTGTGCCTGCTGACCCTGTCTCAAGCGCTGACCCTGCCCCTGTCCTCTACCAATGCTCTGACCGATTTCGTGACTCTTTGCATCAGCGGGCTGCTGTCTGAGCTCTCCTTTGGATTCGGAGAAAACGGTCGCAGCCTGATGGGTTTCCTGTTTTTCCTGCGACAGGGCGGAAACTGGCAGGCTCAGAACGATAGCCATCAGGAGTAAACAAACCACGGAATAAATTTTTTTCTCTAACATAGACATCACCTCAATGTCGGGTCTATATTCTGTCATAATTCTCAGGCAAGATTAATAAAATTTAAGCGAAAAGGCAAGGGCATCTGTTCACCTGAATTTAACCGGCCTCTGAAATACCGGCTTAATTATCAAACTGAATTTTCCCCCTTCGTTCTCAGGTTTTTCTTAACAGAACTTTAACCTGACTTAAGCCTTTTTTTAATCGGTATTTGCTAACCTGACGATGGATAAAAAAGAAGAAAGGAAAAAAACACATGGAAATGGCGAGAGAAAAAGGGAAATTAAATGGATGTTACATTCATGGCGATACTGGCTCAGGAATTCAGGCCAGCGGAAAAAAGAATTTCGAAGACCATGGCCAGCTTCCGGGGAGAGACGCCCCGGCTCACCTGATTGAATTTCGGGGAGCAAAGGCGCTGAACACCAGCTATTCAAAAAACAACCGGATAATCACCAGGGATGAGGCGGCTCGTCTGAGAGAAGTTGGCTGGCAGGTGGCAGACCTGCATGTTCATACATTCTTTTCGTACGATGTTGTCCCTACCAGGGAAGTGGATCCGCTTATGCTTTATGAAAAAGCCGTCAAAAGCGGCATGACCTTCATCAGTTTTACCGACCATGACACGATGGATGCCTACGACCGGATAGGCTGGACAAGAGAGCGTCTGGTCACCGGTGTAGAGGTAAAGATTCTTGACCGCATAAAAGTCGGACATACCGTGCATATAAACGTTTACACCCTGAACAGACAGCAGTTCCAGGAGATTGAAAACATAGCTAAGAAGGCGCAGGACATAGAAATGCTGGTTGAATATTTGCGAGCCGAGAACCTGCCGTTCATCCTGAACCATCCTTTCTGGCATGAGCCAGGCGAGAAACTCAGCGCGGCTTCGGTGGCGGAAATATCTGAAATGTTCCCTGTTCTTGAATATAACCTCGGTCGGATCAGGAAATTGAACCAGCTGGTGCTGCAGCTGGCTGCTTCCAGGAACAAAGGCGTGGCCGCCGGCACCGATTCTCATACCGGCGATATAGGTCGGATATTTACTGTGGCCCCGGGTAATGATTTTAGAGAGTTTTTTGCGGCGATCGAGCAGGGGAACGCCTGCATGGTCACTGAAGACCTGACATATCACCGGATAAAGAATGAAATCGGCAAACGACTGGAGATGCTCCTCGACAGCCGCGAATGGGTGATGGCCAGGGAAGGGTTGAAGATGGAAACCGGCAACGCTCTGGCTGATGCCGTGATCGAGATTCTCTCCGGGGGAAAAGAAGGAGCGCGCGCCTTCGGGCGGGAGGCGATAAAATTTCTGGCGACGATGTTTTCCCGGACAGGTCTTCCTGCCAGAATTTATCTGAGAAAGCAAACACTGCTGGCCAGCCGGCTTGAAGAGGAGCTGAATCTGGCTGCGTAAGCGGCGAGCAGAAACAGCACCGTCATAGGGGTATTAGTCTCTTAGATTTCGGATATCAAATTTGATTCAAGAGGTGTAATCTGTCCTTCCCATCACGGTGGCAGGGGACACTGTAGGATGTCCCCTTTTTCAGGTTAGATAAAGCTATTAATTTCAGCGAGTTAGAAAACGATTCGCCGCCGGAAAAGGGACACTTTATGGTGTCCCCTGTTTTTAATATAATCAGGTTGATGCTATAGCCTGGAAATGAGGGAGGGGATTATGAAAAACCTGACCGGAAGTGTGGTCAAAGACCAGTTGTTTTACATGCTGGGTTTTGGTTTGTTGGTGGGGCTGATCTTTCCGTTCTTTACTCTCTGGCTTCTGAAACTGCCAGCTTCAAAAGTGCTGACGCCTCTGTTTTTTTCGATGTGCGTTGTGGCCGGTTTAATCGTCGGTCTGTGCAATTATTTTATTTTCCGTGGAGTTGTTTACAGGTTTCTTTCGAACCTGGCTTTGAAGATGCAGGTTTTTCAGGAAAAATTCACTCGCCACAGAAACGCACCGTCGGAGGAAAGCTGCCGGGTGGAGGAATGCTTTGCGGATACTTCTTCGGCGGATATACTCGGTCAGATTAGCGGTGAGTTTAACCGGCTGATTTCCTCTGTGGCCAGTTTTGTCGAGGCCGAGCGGACGACAGACGTTTTTCTGGAGAAACTGAAGAAAAATCTCAAGCTGGAAGATGTCGCCGGTGTGGTTCTGGAAACTTTCAGCGATTATTTCGGAGGGGACGGGGGGTTTCTGATGGTGCTGGAGAGAGGGGAGTTTACTCTGGCCAGAAGTCAGGGAGTGATCATTAACAGCGAACAGCTGAAAGATAATTTCTGGCATGAGCTCCTCAACAGGGAAGAACCTCTGGTGGTGCAGAACATAGAGAGCGACGCTCTGCACCTGAACATCGGGGTTGGGCAGCTCGACCCCGGGCACATCGCTCTTATTCCGATGAAATATCAGAATGAGAATGTGGGCATCTGCGGGTTGCTTTCGCGAGCCCCGTTCAAGCGTGAGTTTAACGACCTCGAAGCCCGGAATTTTATAAATCAGGCAACGCCCTTCATCTATAACTCCCTTATAATGAAGAGGCTGGAGATAATGGCGGCGATAGATGAGCTGACCGGAGTGTTGAACCGGAGATTTGGCCTCAGGCGCTTGCTGGAGGAATTTGAAAGGTCAAGACGGTATAGGTTGCCGCTTTCGGTGGCCATGGTGGATATCGATCATTTCAAAAAAATAAACGATACTTACGGTCATCAGGCCGGGGATTTTGTGCTGAAAACCATGGCTGCTCTTTTCACCAGGAAC
>JASEFX010000051.1 GCA_030018265.1 Candidatus Saccharicenans sp. | reverse complement strand
GATTTCCGCGCACCATTTGAGGTTCTCGATGACATTGGCCGTCTGGTAATCCCAGTCGAGACGCTGGTTGTAGCGACCGGGGACAACCAGAGCCAGCTTGACGCCCGTCCGTTTTGAAGTCTCGATGGCTGTTTTCAATTTTCCACGGAGCATCTCGCGCACCGAGTCATCCCTGAGGACAAACGATTCCACGCCAAAATCGGCATAAGCCACGAAAGGTCCGATTTCCAGCCCGAGCCTGACAGCCTGACTGGCGATAGATTCCTGAACGGCCGGCGGACGACCTGGCAAACCATTATCAAAAATTGCTCGAAATCCCTGATCGGCAATGAACTTCATCTGGTCCAGCAGGTCTTTCCCGGCCGAAGCCTCAAACATGCCGAAAGGGGGAGCATATTTCAGTTTGAAGCCTGCTGGCTTCGTCGCTCGGCTCAGGGTCTGTCCTCCAGGCTGTTTCTGAGTCACAGGATCCAGTGCGGAGAGGGCACCGGCAGTAAGCGTGGTCGAGGCCAGCACCGCTCCGGACAGGCTGGCGGTCTTTAAGAATTCACGTCTTGATTGCTTTCTCTTTTCTTCCATCTTTATGTCTCCTGAAATAATTTGCCATCAAAACAAAGCCTGCATCAGGACAGCAGCCCGAAATACATAAAAGGCTCTGCCCGCTTTTATCTGGAACACGCCATCCAGCCTCACAACTACTGAAATTTTATTAAAATCCCGGGCAAGATTAAAGAAATTCCTGCCGGCTTATGCCGGGAAATTATCTCCACCTTCGTGAAACCCTGAAAATATAACCGGAAGTGAAGGTTTTCTATTGACAGCGATTTCGTTAAGTGCCAGAATTAGCAAAAAGATGAGAGAGGACAGGGAAATGAGTTGCTGCGAAGACAGTGACCCATGCCCATCTAAGATAGATGGAAACAGAGAGTATTTTGCGGTTATCCCGCCGGCTGCCGGGGTGAGCCGGAGCGGTGTCTGAACCGCCGTTCACCTCCAGCCGGACGGAGGCGGAGGTGAACGATGGTCAACGTGCTGTTAGTCCCCGAATTAAGGGAACTTCTGGCTGAAAAAAACTACGAGGCTCTACGCGATTTCTGTGAATCTTTCCACCCGGCCAATGTGGCTGAATTCATCTCTGCCCTGACTCCTCAGGAAATCTGGGAAATCCTCAGCCAGCTTACTCCCTCCCTCCGCGGCGAAATCTTCAGCCACCTGGACGAAAAAGTCCAGAGGAAGATGATTTCCTCCCTCGGCCGGGAAATAATCGGCAAGTTGCTTTCTGAAATGCCTCCGGACGACCGCGTCGACCTGATGAAAAGGCTCCCCAGGAAACAGCGTGAGGCGCTGATCCCGGCCATGGCCCAGGCCGAACGCGAGGACCTCCGCCGTCTTATCGCTTATCCCGAGGGCACGGCCGGAGCCATCATGACTTCAGAATACGCTGTGCTTTATCCCGACCTGACAGTTGACGAAGCTCTGGCCAAACTCCGTCGTGAAGCTCCCGATAAAGAAACTATTTACTACTGTTATGTGGTTGACCAGAACAACCGGCTGGTCGGCTTCGTTTCGCTAAAAGACCTGATCCTGGCTCCGCCGAAATCAAGGATCCGCGAGATCATGCATGAAGACGTAATTTACGCCCGGGTCACCGACGACCAGGAAGAGGTGGCCCGCACGATTCAAAAATACGACCTGCTGGCCATTCCGGTGGTGGATGAAAACCAACGTCTGGTTGGAATCATCACTTATGACGACGCGATGGACGTTATTCAACAGGAGCAACAGGAAGACGTGGAAAAATTGATGGCCATCAGTGGCGCGCATGAAGTTGGAGCTTACATGAAGCTTTCTACCTGGGAACATTTCAAAAGCCGCATTCCCTGGATATTCACACTGGCCATACTCGGCTTTATCTCGGGCTACATAGTTCAGACCTACGAGAGCATTCTGCTTCAGGTGGCCATCCTGGCTTCGTTTATGCCGATGCTGGCTGACACCGGAGGTAACGCCGGCAGCCAGTCAGCTACACTGGTAATCCGGGCGCTGGCTCTTAAAGAAATAACCACGCGAGACGCGCTGAAAATTCTGGTTAAAGAATTCAAGGTGGCTTTCCTGATGGCCATTGTGCTGGCTCTGATTGCCTATGTCAGAGTGATGATTTTTATAAGCCGCTCCTCCGGCACAACCGAAACGATACCGCCACTGAAAGTCGGAATAGCAGTGGCCATCGCCCTGGCCATCCAGGTGATCAGCTCAACGCTGATCGGCGCCTTCCTGCCGCTCATCGCTTCTTCCTTCAAACTCGACCCGGCGGTGGTGGCCAGCCCGATGTTGACCACTGTGGTGGACATAACCGGGCTGTTCATTTTCTTCAGCATAGCCAAAATGATCCTGGGAATATAACCAGTTACAGGCGAACCTCAGCTCAGCAGCCCTTCAATAATTAAATCTACAGCTTCATCTTCGCTCAGCCCGCGCGCCATCAAAGTCTGGAGCTGTTTGGAATCAACGCTGCCGATGGCCGCTTCATGAGTGACATGAGCCTTAGGATGATGAACCTCAACCACCGGCACCGCTCTGGCCACGCCGTTGCCCTGAATTATTTCCTTGCAATCGACGTGACCGCGAGAGTACGGTGCTCTGGCGATGAGTTCATTGTAAATCTCCGCTCTGGCCTCATCCCGCACGGCGATGTGAGTCGTCAGAACCGCCCGGCTTCCCTCGCCTTCGAGGCTGGCTGATTCTTTTATTTTTATTATGTCATCCTGACGTCCGAAAATTCTGGCTTTCATCTCAGCCGAACTCCCCGCCTCGCAATCTGTGTGATAATCTATGTCAATCACACCGACGCGCCCTTTCAGCAGTTCGAACTCGGTCGAAAAGCGCGCTTTTTCGGCCAGCTTGATTCGGGCTGCCGGCACCACCCGCACCATACCCTGGTCGCTGTGCCAGTGTCGCTCAAAATAACGATAGCTGGCGCCCCGACCAACCCGAATTTCAGCCTCCATCAGATGCTGGATATCGACCGCGTTGGGAAAAGTGCAGTGGGCCATAAAATTTACTTCCGCCTCATCCTCAATCTCCACGTCGAGCAAGATTTTCTGAATGCCACGCTCGGGCAGCATGCCGAAACACAGATGCACCGGCTGTTTGATTTTGACTCCGCGGCCAACCCGGAGCCGGGCTTTCACTCCATCCGGCAGCTCTTCAGGCTCTATCTCGAGGCCCTCAACCACGCGGGAACTCAGAACACGGTTAGCGTTAATCACCACATGCGGAGACATGCGGGTAATGCTTTTATGCAGATCGATCGACTGAAGAATTTCCTCCACCAGGTTTTCAGGCATTTTCTCCTCCCGATTTGTTTTTGCTGATCGAATTTAAGTCCGGCACGTTCTGGTGCGGACAGGGCAGACACTTCCCGCTAAAGCATTCAAGGATTTTGCGGGTTTCTCCTTTGTCCACCAGCATTCCGCTGCACATGAGAAAAGCATGGTCAGCGCGTTCGAGAACCCGGGGACTGTGCGTGATGAGCAGCACCGTCGTTCCCTCTTTCTTGAGCAAAGCAATGGCCTCAAAAATTCTCTCGATCGCCTCGATGTCAACACCGGAGTCCGGCTCGTCGAGCATCACCAGCCGCGGCTTCATGGCTAAAATCGAAGCGAGCTCAATTCTTTTCCTCTCGCCGCCGCTCAGAGTTTTATCCACTGCCCGACGACGGTAGCGAAAGGGGTCGAGGCCGACCAGTTCCAGCACCCGATCAACTTCCCGCTCGCTTTTTTCCCCGGCCGCCGCCAGAATGAACTGATCCACCTTCAGACCTTCAAACCGTGCTGGTTCCTGCCAGGCAAGGGTTATCCCGAGTCGAGCTCTTTCGTCAACATTCAGGTGTTTTATCGAACGACCCTCAAACAGGACATCGCCCCCGTGATGACGATATCCCGGAAGTCCCATTATGACATTTGCCAGAGTGGACTTTCCGGCCCCGTTCGGTCCCACCACCGCATGCACATAACCTTCCCAGAATTCCATCGTAAGCCCGTTCAGTATAAAACCAGAATCCATCTGCAGCGTGAGATCTCTTACTTCAAGAATGGCCATCCTATTTCCCTCCACTTTTTCCTCGTTATTTTTTTATTTTATCACAAGCCCCGTCTTCCAGCGCGGAAAACAGTAAGGTGCGCCACGACAGGACCTTCCCAGGACAAAAGCCGACAGAGGATAGGCAACAACGTGCTGGCTTTTTGGCAGTCGGCAGCATCTGCTATGTTCTTGCGATTTCAAGCTGGTCCAATAGAGAGGCGGATACGTACGGCTTTAGGGAGAGGGTGTCACGGTGTGTCTCCGAACGGCGCGCAGCGGAAGGGGTTCCCCGCGGGGGGATGGGTGGAGCGAGCACGGGAGGAGATGCGCCGTGACAGGACCCTTCCGTGATATGAGCCACTGAGGCTCGGTACTGTCGTACTGGCTTGATGGCGGCCCGCCGCCCTCATGGACACTGAATCACGCCCTGAGCCCAGAGACAGCCGCCGCACACCGGGAAAGTGTTTCCGAAGCAGTCTTCCTCGTTGCTTTCGAAATAGGAACAACCGCCGCAGATGTGGCAGGGAGAAAAATCAAATTCGTAAACTTTCTCCCGGAAATCATGATATTCCTTCGAGTTCCAGATTTCAGCCAGACTCTTCTGGTTGAGGTCGCCCGCGAAATACGGTTTGATCCGGCGTTCGAGTCCGTAAAGATAGGTTATGTGTTCATGAAGCAGCGCCATGCAGGGAGAAACCTTTCCGTCCCAGCGGACAAAGGTTGTTCCGTCCTTGATAAACCGGCAGGAACGGGTCGGAGCGGAAATCGCATTGTTGATCATGAACAGGTTCTGGTAGCCTTTCAACAAATGGTATATGGGTTCCTTCGTCAGATAGTTGATATCGAGGCGTGGCAGGCTGATTTTGGGCTTGCCGGGCACACTGGCAAACGTTTCGCAGGTCAGCGCCAGAAGGCAGAGCATCTTCCTTTCCATTTCCTCGGTGTACGGCAGAACGTTGCTGATCAGAACCTGGTCGGCTCCGACTTCCCTGATCAACTCTTCAATGTTTTTGATGTCGTCGATGTTATCCCGCATGACCACAAAAGAAATGCCGATGGCCAGAGTACGATTCATCTCCGTAGCCAGTTCCCGCAGCTTCTGAACATTTTTCAGGACCAGACGAAAGCTGGCTCCCCGGCGTATATCGTCAAAACTGGTTTCGGAGGTGCCGTCAAACGAAACCCACAGACGGTCAAGTCCTGCCTCCAGCAACCGCTCCGCCAGTTGCTCGTTCAACAGCGTTCCGTTGGTGGTAATTTCAACCGAAACTCTCGCCGCCTTTTTCAGCGCGCGTACCATTTCCACCACCTCAGGGTGATAAAGTGGCTCGCCGAACCCGGCCAGCATGACCGATTGCAGGAAAGGCAGCTCTTTTAACTGCTGACAGCTCCGCTCAAACAACTCGAAACTCATCGAACCGAAAGGTTCATTCCAGGTATTTCTGATGCAGGTCTGACATTTGAGGTTGCAGCCTGAGGTTGGCTCAAGGTAAAGCCGCCGCAGTGCATGGATGTCGGGTTCAACCAGCACCCGATCGCCTCCTATTACCAGCCGCAGCTGGCTTCCCGGGGCAGCACCGAGTTTTTCCCTGACTTCGGGCGGGAGCGGCAACCGTCCCTGGTCCTCCATTTTTACCTTAAATTTTCTGAAGACGGGCATCGACCTTTCGACTTCTGCCCTGTCGGGTTTTACTTCATCCGGATTGCGCATGGCTCTCCTTCTATCGATAAATTTACCTTAAACACTCTATTTAATTTGTTCTTTTCCAGTTTAGCCTGATTTCTCAAAACTTTCTGCCCGGCGAAAGAGATTTTGTTTGCCGGTTTTTTCGAGCTATCCCGAACGGAAGATTTTCTGCCGGATTTCAGCCTGTAAAACCCTGCCGCTTAAAATCTCCTGAGCATCGGCTGACAGGTCAGGCTTTTCTGCGTGCTGAATCAACTGCTCTGGTTCGCGCCGACCGCGGGGGAAGTTCCTTTTCTTTCTTCCCGGCCAGGCGGCAAACATTCTTCTCTTTTATTGATTTCACCTTCCGCGAGGTCATTTCGAATTCTTCTTTAAACAAACCGCTTAAAAGCGGTTCTAACTGCTTCCGGTGATCAGCAGCCGGGCGGTAGAAAACCCGGCGGCCACTTTTTCTCGCCTCTATCAGGCCGGCCTGGCGCAGAATTCTCAACTGATGTGAGAGCAACGATTGCTCAAGTTTAAGAAGCGCCATAAGCTCCCCGACACACAGCTCGGCCTCCAGAAGCGCCAGATAAATCCGCAGTCTCGTCCGCTCGGAAAAAACTCTGAAAACTTTGAGTACCTCATCCAGCTTCATTTTTCATTCCCTTTCTAATATATGAAGAATTATTCATATATCAATTTTAAGCCGCTGTCAAGAAAAGTGCTCGCACAAGCTGATCTTTCCGTTTCTCCACGGGTGGAATCAATGGTAGCAACTGCGGAGTCTGCTCGAAGACCGGTAAATCCCGGATAGAAATCGCCCGTCATAAGACCAGGTTTTCTTTCCAGCTCAGTGAAAAAGAATCGAGTGCCGTTATCACCGCTTTTGTTTTGCCTGTTGATCGACCGGTTCTCGGTTCGGGCGTTTTTGCTGATAGCGGCAGCTCAGGTCCCGCAGATGCGGTAGAAATAGGAACTCAGGCGGGCGATAAAATTTTTTGTGGTCAGAGGACCGCTCCAGGTTCGGACCAGAACCACGATGATATAATCGCCGTTCGGGGTGAAAACAATCCCGGCGTCATGGCAGACTTCTCTTTCCAGGCCGGTTTTATGAGCCACCTCAACTTCTCTCGGTAGATACCTGGGGAGCCGGTCGTTTATTTGCTGCCTTTTAAGAATTTCAAGACATTTTTCGGAAACCCTGGGGTTAACACAGCGTCCGAGATAAATTTTTTCGAGAAGTTCAGCCATCTCACGGGCTGAGGTGTAATTCTCCAGACCTTCCTCCCTCGCCCTGAAATCCATCATCAGACGATTGAGAACCGTATCCCTCAGACCCAGCTCGCGAAAAACATATCTTATGTAATCAAAGCCAAGGCGATTGATGATTACGTTGGTGGCGATGTTATCGCTATACGTCACCATATAATCAATCAGCTGTTCGTAGGTGAAAACGCTCCCGTTGCGCATACGTCGCAACAGACCGGAACCGCCAACCCGATCCTGACGCTTCAACACATATTTTTCCTGAAGGTCAAGCCGGCCTTCTTCGGCTGCTTTGAAACAGGCCACCATGATCGGAATCTTGATCAGGCTGGCTGCCGGATAGAGAGCCTCATCATTATGGAGGAAGCTCCAGCCGGTCAGCAAATCTTTTACCATAATGCCAGTTTCTCCGTGAAAGCTGGCTATTCTCCGCAAAATCTCTCTGGAATTGGCTTCCCAGCGTTCATGGCGAATCTCG
>JASEFX010000050.1 GCA_030018265.1 Candidatus Saccharicenans sp. | reverse complement strand
CGTATTTTTGCCTGGCTTTGCCGATGGTATTATTTCCCGGATCAAAAATGGTAGCTGCGCCGTAAATTCTCAGATAATCGTTTATATCTCCGCTCAGGGTGGCCTCTAGTCCTTTGGCTTTATATTCGGCTACGTTCAGCATTCTGTACATTGGAGGCGGATTCGGGTTCGGCCGGGTTTCTATAAAGTCACGTCCGCTTAAAAGAAACAGGTTCAGACTGAGGTTAAGACGCTGGAATAAATTTCGGTTAATTCCAATTTCGTAATTCCAGAGGATTTCCGGTTTAAGTTCAGGGTTAGAGGCCGGGAAGAGATAAAGCTCGTTTAGCTGTGGTGAACGAAAGCCCTTACTCACAACGGCTCGGAGAGAAGTGTCAGGAGTGAGGATATAAACGATTCCAGCGCTCGGAGCCACTTCTGATCCATAAATAGAGTCCAGATTAAAGCGAAGACCGCCCGTGAGAATTAATTTTTGCCTGAAAGCATACTGATCATAGAGGAATACACCTCCCTCGCTTCTGTACCATTTCCCGACAGGATAGTTATAACTGAGACCACCGAGATGGCGATAATCGACCCCGATGGTGATATGATTGTTTTTCCAGCCGGAGTGAGTGTATTTTAAAATACCTCCGTAAACCCGGTCACGAGAATTCCAGCCGTCGGAGAAGCGATGTCGACCGAAATCAGTATAAGCTTTAAAGGTGAGATCTGATGTCTCTGCCTGTCGGGATAGAGTTAGGTCGATGGCGCCACGTTTGTAATCAAACCAATTCTCTGGAGGTGGGTTGGGTAACAGAATGGTGGGCTCATTTTTAATGCCGTCATAATATTTTCCGCTCAGAGTAAGATTCCACTCTCTGCCAAATTCGTACCTCACCTTGCCCGTTAAGCTGAAAGCTGAGTAGGATGAATTGGCTAAGTGCCCGTCGCTCAGACTGCGGTCATAGGTAAAATAATACTTAAATTTATCCAGAGCAGCACCGTGCTTGAAATTTAAATGTTTAGTGTTAAATGAGCCATAAGAGGCTTCCACCTGAGTTTCGACGCCCTGATCAGGAATGTGGGTGATGATATTGACAATACCACCAAGAGCATCTGAGCCGTAAAAAATGGAATGTGGTCCACGGATAATCTCCAGGCGTTCGACGTTGTCGAGAGGGAAGGTCTGAGTCACCACACATCCGAAAATTCCCATTTTCTCCGGTCGCCCATCCACCATCACGCCAATCCGCTGGCCACGCTGACCGAGTCCTCTAATCTCTATGTCTGACCTGCCGTAATACCCTGTTCTCATAATAAAAATGCCCGGTTCGAAAAGAAGAGCGTTGAGAGCACTTGTGGCAGAAACGGCGGCAATTTTTTCCTGGCTGACGACGGAGGCGGAAACACTGCAATTCCTGACTTCCTGAGGTGACATGGTAGCCGTAACCAAAATTTCTTCGTGTGGTCGGAAGGGTGCCTCGGCTTGAGTCAGATCGTCAGAGACTTTCTGGCCGCTTTGGCTTTCGTCGCTTCCTTCTTTTCTTTTTTCCTCCTTCTTTTTCTGCGTGGATGCAGCGTCGGCTTGATGGTCGGAATAGTAGAAATTCTCAGACCCTGTTTCAGTTTCAGGGATGCAGTCAGAAGCTGGATCAGGAAGAAAATTGTAAGGCTCAAGAGAAAGACCCTCTATCGATGAGTTGAAAACGGGGAGCGAATAAAGTGCCTTGACAAGACATAATATAACCAGAGCAGAAGTGAAAATAGTTTTATTAAACATCTATCCTCCCTGAGATTTTAGAAAGTGTTACGATTTTATATTTCGTAACACCGCTATTCTATATTTTTTAATTGATAATGTCAATAGAGGATAGCAAAAACAGGATCTATTCTGGATAATAAAAGTTCGGCTGATAAAAAGAAGTACTTAATTCATCTTCCTCGGTTTTATGTGTCAACCCGTGTTCTTTATAAAGATCTGCCGGGAAAAATTTGTAAACAAATATTGTGTTACCGGTTTTTTTAGTTATAATATTGATGGCGCTGGCGTTCTCATCCTCTCATCCAGAGAGGCAGAGGGTTGACGCGCCCGATGAAGCCCGGCAACCTGCTTCCTCCGGAAGCAAGGTGCCAAAAGCGTTGAGTTCCGGTTGCGGCCGGAACGAAAGATGAGAGGAGTGGGGCGAAAGCGAATATCGCCACCAGGTCCCGCTCCTCTCGAGCAGAAGAGAGGCGCCTCGCCAGAAGCAGTGGAGCGGAGACCGCGGTGGGCGGACTGTTTCCCGCAGAAGTTTTATATCAGCCAGACTTTGCTTTATATAAAAAATCCCGCCAGGTAACCGTTCCCCTGAAAAATTAGAAACTTATGGAGGTAGAAATGTCCGGATACTTTTTTGAGGTAAGAGAGGGTCGGGACTTTCTGGCAGAAGAAATGCCGGTGGAAATTGTCGAAAGAAAGGGAAAGGGCCATCCTGACTCCCTCTGTGATGGAGCGGCCGAAGAGCTTTCGATAGCTCTCTCAGAAATTTACCGCAGGGAAACCGGCTGCATTCAGCATCATAACGTCGATAAAGCCGTTCTGGTGGGCGGTAGCTCGAGCGCTGATTTTGGCGGCGGTCGGGTGATTGAGCCGGCCGAGCTTTACATAGTGGGCCGAGCCACACGAAGCTACCGCGGGAAAAATCTTTTTGAAGAAAAAGAGCTGGAAGAGCGCATCAGGAGCTGGATGATGGGGCAGCTGCCCCATCTGAAAGAAGATCATTTCAAGGTGAAGCTTTTAATCAGGTCGGGAAGCGTCGACCTGATGAGCATTTTTGCCGACAATGACGTTGCCCCCAGGTCTAACGATACCTCTCTCGCGGTCGGGTATGCCCCGCTGAGCCAGCTGGAAAAGCTCGTTCTGGAAACCGAAAAATTCCTCAACAGCCCGGAAGGAAAGAAGCTGTTTCCGGCGCTCGGCGAGGATATCAAGGTGATGGGCGTTAGAAAAGGGGAGGCGATTAAACTGACCATCGCCGCCGCTTTTGTCTCTTCCGAGGTGAAGGACCGCGAGACCTACGAGCAGCTAAAGCGAGAGGTGGTTTCTTATCTCCTTAATGGCTTCGTTCAGAAATTTACTTTCCGGCCGGTCGAAATTGTCATCAACAACGCCGACACGGCCGAAACCGCTTACCTCACGGTGACCGGCACCAGCGCCGAGGCTGGAGATGACGGCCAGGTCGGACGCGGCAACCGGGCGAACGGCCTGATCACTCCTTACCGTCCGATGAGTCTGGAAGCGGTGGCCGGAAAAAATCCGGTCAGCCACGTGGGAAAAATTTACAGCATCATGAGTCAGCTGATCGCCGACAGAATAAAGGAAGAATTGCCGGAAGCCAGCCAGATTTATGTCTACATGGTAAGCCAGATCAACGAGCCGATCACCGACCCGCAGGCGCTCAACGTTGAGCTGTGGGGAGTTCAGGTAAGCAAGGTCAGGGATAAGATAAAGAAAATAGCGGACGAGGTTCTCGGCGACTGGAAGAGTGTCCGCGACGGGTTTGTCGAGCGCCGCTGGTCGATTTACTGATTAAAACAGGCGCTTGAGCTCTGAAGCTCCGGCCACGCCGCTGTTAAACAGGTAGCATTTCACCTGGTCGAGCAGCCGGCTGAAGAACATCCTCTGGACTGAAAGCTTCTCGTCGCTCAGTTCAATCAGATAGGGATTGAAGAAAGGCTGAGCTTTACCCGAAAGCGCTTTGACTGCGCCCGAAGGCTCGCCGCTTTCTATGATGCGCAGCGCCTCGTCCTTGCTGAGTTCGACCAGCGGGGGAGAAACCTGGTCGTTCCTGAGGATCACCAGCACCTTGAGGTTAGACCTTCTGGCGTAACCCTGCGGACCGGCTATCCAGTTCGGGTCGAGCATGGCATGAGCTTCGCTCGAAGCCCGGAAACAGTATGGCGCTCCTTTGTCCAGCCGGCACTCATCCTGAATCGGGCAAGTTCTGTCAGTGCAGTCTTCTCGCCTGGTGACGACGTTTTCGCACTTGCAATGGTCAAAGAGTTTCGCCAGTTTTTCGTGCAGCTCGACCGTGTTGGTCGGGATGTAGAATTTTCGTTCGACTGCGTCAGCCACAGCCTTATTCCCGGAAAACCGGACGAAAACGATTTCGTTGGTCTGAGCCTGGATTCCCGGCATTTTCAGGAGTTCGAAAAAAAGGTCGGTTTTCTTAGTGCCGGGCTGTCCGACTAAAATCAGCCCGTTTCCGTTTGAGCTGACGGCCATGCCGCGCACGGCGTTAATGCCGAGATGCTCGGTCGAATCGAGAACGATGCTGAGCGCTAATTTGCGCAGCGGTCCGTAGTTGTCGGTGTTGACGAGGATTCCTGTCCTGGTTTCCGGATGGTAGAAAGCTCGGGGCTCCCGCCCGGGCACGTTATCCACCGCGTAGATGACCGCATGCGGTTCGAGGCCGGCTTCAATCTGGCCCGGGAACCAGTTTTCCACCCAGAAATCATAAAGATGGCCGACGTTGGTCCGGAGCTGGACGATGGTGCCGTTGATGTTGGCGTTCCACTCGTAATAGTTCTCATAACCAGGGTGGCTTTCCAATTCCGCCACTAAAGCGTCGCGCAGCCGGTTGTCTGGGATCACCTCAAACGGCACGGATTTTTTAACTTTTGTAACGTAATTCTGCAGGTATATCTTCCGGACCTTTTTAGCGGTCTTCAGCTTAGACATGGCTTCGGCGATACGGTCCATCCCCTTTTCCAGGTTTTCCATCGAGGTGGCGTAGGAGATGCGGATGTAGTTATCGGCGCCGAAGGCGTCGCCCGGAACGATGGCCACCCGCGCTTCTTTGAGCAGGTAATAAGCCAGTCCGTAAGAATTTCTGATCTGAATCCCGCCGGCTTCCTTGCCGTAGTATGTGCTTACGTTCGGGAAAAGATAGAAGGCTCCCTGCGGCTTGAAGCAGGAAATGCCGGGAATCTGCTGCAGCCGCATCAGAACGTAATTGCGCCGCCGCTGGAATTCAGCCACCATCCGGTTTACTTCATACTGGGGACCGGCTAAAGCTTCAACGCTGGCCTTCTGGGCGATGGAGCAGGCGTTGGAGGTGGTGTGGCTCTGAATTTTCGACATCGCGCTGATGATTTCCGCCGGCCCGGCGGCAAAACCTATTCGCCAGCCGGTCATCGAGTAGGTTTTGGAAACACCGCTTATGATGATGGTTTTCTTTTTAAGGTCTTCTCCCAGTGCGGCGAAGCTGACGAACTGAAACCCGTCGTAAACCAGGCGGCTGTAAATCTCGTCGGCTATCACATAGATGTCTTCCTTCCGCAGCACTTCCGCCAGAGCCAGCAGCTGTTCTTTGTTGTAGGCGGCTCCGGTGGGGTTGCTCGGGTTGTTGAGCACCACCGCCCGGGTCGAGGGTGAAATCGCTGCCCTGAGCTGATCAGGCGTCAACAGAAATCCATCTTCCTCCCGGGTTTCCACGATTACCGGCTTCCCTTTCGCTAAAGTCACGCATTCAGGATAGGTGACCCAGTAGGGAGCCGGAATGATTACCTCGTCGCCTTCATTGACGATGGCCATGATCAGATGGAACAGCGAACTTTTCGCGCCGGTGGAAATCAGGATTTCGTTCGGCCGGTATTCAAGTCCGTAGTCTTCCTTGAGTCGCTTGCAGACAGCTTTTCTCAGCTCCGGGATGCCATCGTTTTCGGTGTATTTGGTGAAGTTCTGTTCGATGGCTTTGATTCCGGCTGCCCTGACGTTTTCGGGTGTGGGAAAATCCGGTTCGCCCACGCTCAGGTCGACGACGTCTATCCCCTCGGCCTTCATCGCTTTCGCTCTGGCCGAGATCTTTAAGGTGGGGGAAGCTCCTATTCTGTTTACTCTTTCTGAAACCATGGTTTGCCTGTTTCTTCAGAAATTATTTCTTTTCTCCGGAACCGGTGCCGGGTTCGGCGGAGGCGCCGAGCTTATCCCGCAGGAACTTCGCCAGGTCGGCTCCGGTCAGCGCTTTGACCACTTCCGGCATCTGCGAGAGAATTTCGACCACCTGACCGGTTATCTTGCTGGTGCCAAGACCCTTATCGCCGCCGATGACCACGATTTTGTCCACCTTGCTGAGAGGTTCAGCGATCGCCCGGGCGAGTTCCGGAAGCACCTTGATGAAGCTTTCGAGCAGCGCCGCCTCGTTGTATTTTTCCCAGGCCTGGGCTTTCTTCAGCATCGCTTCAGCTTCGGCCAGACCGCGCAGCTTGATCTCTTCAGCCTTAACCGCTGCTTCCAGCCGGAGTGCTTCGGCTTTGCCGCGACCTTCGGCCACCAGCCGGGCTTCTTCAGCTTCGGCTTCAGCCTGAATCTGATACTTGCGGGCATCGGCCGGCTTCAGCACGTTGGCCTCGAGTTCTTTCGCCTTCCGCTGGATTTCCAGCTCTTCTATTTTGATCGCCTCTTCTTTCTCGATGAGCTTGACCTTCGCTTCTTCCTTCTTTATTTCCTGGGCCACCCTGGTCCTTTCGAGTTCGTAGGAGAAATCGGCCTGAGCTTTTTTCTGGTTGACGAAGGTCTGCGATTCAGCCTTCTTCGCTTCGTTTTCCCACTGGGCTTTGGCGATCAGGGCTTCAGCCTGGAGTCTGGCAATTTCGGCCTCTTTCCGCGCCTGCGAAGACTTGATGATAGCTTCTTTCTCGGTTTCAGCCTGAGCGATGGCGGCATCTCTCTTGGCGGCCGCGATCACCGGCTTGCTCAGAGCGTCGATGTAGCCCTGGGTGTCGCTGATGTCTTTAAGAGAAAAGGAAAGGATGACCAGGCCCATGCGGGAAAGGTCTTCCCTGGCGGCTTCGATCACCCGCTTCGAGAATTCCTGGCGTCCACGGTAGATTTCTTCGACCGTCATCGTGCCGATGACTTCCCGCACCTTGCCTTCGAGCACATTCATGGCCACGTCGCGTATGCCCTCTTTGCCGGTGCCGAGGAACTGTTCGGCGGCGAGTCTGATGGCGTGGTCGGTCGAGTCTACCTTAACCTGGGCTGAGGCCTCAGCCATGATCGGGATTCCGCCGTGGGTCAGCACTTCAGGGGTTTTGATGTAAAGGGTGATGACTTCCAGCGGCAGAACGTAGACTTTCTCGATGAAGGGCCAGACGAAAGTGCCGCCGCCGAGCTTGTATCTATAGCCAACTTTCTTTTTTGTTCCGTCGGGCAGGGTAATCGTTCTTTTCCGGCCGCCGGCGATGATCAGCGCCTCGTTCGGGCCGACTTTGCGGTACTGGGTGGCTAAGATTACCCCGATTATCACCAGAAATGCGAGGATCGCGCCGATGATAATAAGCCAGGTGGTTAAAGGCATGATGACCTCCCTCGGTTACGATGATTTTATGAAATATGCGGGGCCTGACAGAACACGGGGAAAGGCGGTGGGATGGAAAAAAGTAATACCTGTATTCTGAATCATTAGCTTTTTAATTACCCTTAACAGGCTTTTCTGACAGGCCTTTATTATCAAGGAAAGATATTAATTCTTCGCCATATTAAAGTCAAGCCAAATTTTCTTTCAGGCACAGACATGGTATTCAGACTGAGGTAACGTATGTGCGGGCCCGGTTTTATGGGGTGACAGCCGGGCCTGTATTCTGTTTTTAGCTCAACGGAGAGTGAATGGCGTAGTTTCAGAAATTAATATTTTAACAAGCTTGATTTTTAAGTTATTTTTTATTAAATATTACATTTCTATGAGGCAACCCGGGCCTCAAAATAAAAAATTTTCAGGAAG
>JASEFX010000004.1:120965-138917 GCA_030018265.1 Candidatus Saccharicenans sp. | reverse complement strand
GAGAATCACAGCCGACCAGTATCCCTATCAATTTGCCAACACCGTCCCCTACCGAAATATCATTCCGCGAGAGATATGGGCCGGGAGCGAGGCGCCCCGACTCACCGGACAGGATGTGGAAAACATCTTCAGCTATCTGCGGGACAGGGAACTGATCGAGCTTTATAAAAAGGTCACGCCGTATTACCCGCTGACACCCGAACATGAAAAATACCTGGAGGAAATTCCCAGAAAAAGACTGGTCTCGCTGGTGGCCGAACTCCTGATGCCGTTGAACAGATTTCAGGGACCGGAAAACGACCGTGAAAGGAATCTCTTTTACACTCGATTGATAGACCCGACTGAAGGTCCACGAATCAGTGAAGCCATAAGAAAATATTTCCAGGAGACCATCTCACCCGAACAGATACTCATCGGAATATGCGTGGAGAAAAATCTCGAAGGCAAAACCCTGCGCGAGGCTTCGAGAATCAAGGGCAAAAGCGTGGAGGAAACCGCGATAGAACTTGAACTTATGGGAGCAAAATGCATTCCGCTGCAGATGAGCGAAAATGACATCATATATTTTATGAAAAAAGAATACGTGGCCACCGGCAGCGACGGAATCGTACCCTATTATGGAATAGACCTGCCGCATATCAGATCCTACTCGACATTCCTCTACAAAATTAAAAAATATGCGCTGGAAGAGAAGGTTATCACCCTGAGCCAGGCGATAAGAAGCCAGACTTCTCTGCCGGCTGAAATTATGGGCTGGAAAGACCGCGGCCTTATCCGCGAAGGCAACAGAGCCGACCTGGTGTTGCTCGACCTGAAAAAAATTCAACTGCCATCTTCGGTCTCCAGCCCGCACGCTTACGCCCGTGGAGTGGAATACCTGGTGATCAACGGTCAGCTGACAATAGAGAAGGGAAAATACAACGGAGCGATGGCCGGCCGCGTCCTGCTGAAAAAATCCTGACGGGTTATTCCTGACATAAAAACCTCAAGAAAATGAAGGCCCGGGTCCGGACTGATAATTTCTGAAATCCAGCGGATAGATTTCCCGCCAGGAAAAAATTTTTTAATCCCGCTTGCATATTGGTCCATATTGGTATATAGTTGTCTACTAATGTATATACCAAATTAAAGAGGGGTAACATGGAGATTAAATTAACCATCGATAAAAACAGCCCTGTGCCCGCTTATCGCCAGATAATAAAGCAGATCACCGCTATGATCCATGAAAACAGGCTTAAGCCGGGCGACAAACTTCCCACCGAAAGGGAGCTGGCCTCCCAGCTTAACCTCGCCCGGGGCACGGTGAAAAAAGCCTACGAACTTATGGCCACCGATGGACTCATCGAGACGATCCAGGGCCGGGGCACTTTTATTTCCCCAAGGCAGGATGTCATCCCGGCCGGGAGGAAAGAAAGGGCTAAAAAACTGATCGATAACCTTCTTGATGAGCTGCGGAAGATGAACTTTTCCTACCAGGAAATCAAGACCTTTTTAGAACTCTCCATCATGCAACGCGAAGAGCGGCTTGAAGATTTCAACGTGGCTATAATCGACTGCAACCCGGAAAGCCTTTTCATATTCGAAAGGCAGATAATTTTCCTGAAGCAGGTGCGCGTGGCAAAATTTCTTCTTGATGATATCGTGGCTGACCCGGAGGCTGAAAAGAAGCTCAGTCCGTTCGACCTGATTCTCACCACCAGCACCCATTACAGCGAGCTTCTCGGAAAAATACCTTCCTTGAGAGAAAAAGTCATTCAGGTGGCTGTCTCACCGAGCCAGGAAACCATCATGGAAATGGCCAGCATAAGTCCGCTGCAAAAACTGGGAGTTGTCTGTGAAAGTCAGAACTTCTTCAACCGTGTCCTTGCCAGACTGAAAAATATGGGACTGGTAACCGGATCCATCCCCTGCCTTTTTCTGAAAGATGAAGACAGGCTGCCCGGGTTCCTGGAGTCGATAGATGTCGTTTTCATCCCGCCCGGCTATCAGCTCCAGCGCAAAAAAGAAAACATGGCCGCCGTCCAGCGTTTCACCGAGCGCGGCGGCAAGGTGATTGTTTTTGACTACCAGATTGAAAGGGGTTCTTTGCTTTATGTGGAAGAAAAAATCAGCCAGCTGCTGAACCCCTGACCCCTGTCAGTTCCATATTTCAGCGAGGTAATTCAAAAATGACAGATGCGATAGAAAAAAACCACAACACGGCTAAAGCTGAAAACCTGGAAAAGCCAACGATTATTCTCGGAGTCATCGGAGCCGATTGCCATTCAGTGGGAAACAAAATTCTCGAGTTGTTCTTCACTTCCGAAGGGTTCAAGGTGGTAAACCTCGGAGTTATGGTCTCCCAGCAGGAATTTATTAACGCAGCCATAGAAACCAATGCCAGAGCGATTCTGGTTTCTTCACTTTACGGACACGGGGAAATAGATTGTCAGGGTTTCCGTGACCTGTGCCTTGAAAAAGGACTCGACAGAATCATCCTTTACGCTGGCGGCAATCTGGTTGTCGGAAAGACGCCCTTCGAAGTCGTAGAAAAGAAATTCAAACAGATGGGTTTTGATCGGGTATTCCCTCCCGACGTTGACCTGAAGAAAGTAGCGGAACTTCTCAGGCAGGATATAAGAGAAAGGTTCAGCCAGGAAGCTGGTGATTCAGGTGCTGCTGACTCCACGGTCAGGACCAGAAATTGAAATGAAGAAAATAGTTAGCATCGACATCGGCTCAACCTGGACCAAGGGCGGATTATTCTGCCTGACCGACTCTGGCCTCAAGCTGGAAAAAAGGGTTTCCGTTCCTACCACCCAGAATAATCTGGTGAATGGCTTCAGGGAAGCACTGACCCGATTGCTGGACAAAGACCTGAATACTTCTCTCAAAGAGCTTAAAGACCAGGCAGAAATTTACTTTTCATCCTCAGCGAAAGGCGGGCTGCGGATCGCCGCCATCGGACTCGTGCCCGACCTTACCCTCCAGCTGGCCAGACTGGCAGCGATGTCGGCCGGAGGTAAGGTCATCGCCAGCTTTGCTTTCTCCCTGACCGGAAACGATCTCAGGAAGCTGGAACAGCTTCAGCCAGATATTCTGCTTTTCAGCGGCGGAACGGACGGAGGAAACTCAAGCTACATCCTGGAAAACGCCCGGAAACTGGCGGCCTCATCCATTGCCTGTCCGGTGATATACGCCGGCAACATAGCGGTGGCCGATGAAGTGGCCGAAATCATGAGTTCAAAGGAAGTGGTGGTCACTGAAAATCTGATGCCCGAAATTGGCCAGGTGAACATCGAGCCAGCCAGAGAGAAAATCCGGGAAATTTCCCTGCAGAGGATTGTCAGCGGGCGCGGGCTTTCAGAAATCGTGGAAATTTTCGGTTGCCAGCCGAAGCCCACGCCCCTGGCTGTTTTTGAGTTGATCGCCGCCATCCCCACCTGCCAGCCCGAGTGGTCTGACCTGGCAGCTATCGACATCGGAGGCGCCACCACAGATTTTTACTCGAACACAGAATCTTATCTGGAGACAGACACGGTCGTCCTCAAAGGAATAAAAGAACCGAAGGTTAAAAGAACAGTCGAGGGCGACCTGGGGATGAGAGTCTCAGCCGAGTCGCTTCTTGACACCGCGTGGCCATATCTTGAAGAACGGCTCAAAGAACTTAAGCTGGACCCGGATTCTCTCAGAAATTATGTGGCTAATATTTCCAGAGAACTCGATTACCTACCGCGGACAGAAATCGAGATTCTTTGCGACCGGCTTCTGGCTGAAAGCTGCGTTTACTATGCGGGCCTCAGACACATCGGAGGCTGGAAAGAAACTTACACCCCGCAGGGCAGAGTTTACATTCAGACCGGGAAAGACCTCAGGCGGGTCAGAGCAATCATCGGCAGTGGAGGTTTTCTGTCAGCCGCCACCTCGGCTGAGGTGATGCGCATCCCGCTCGAAAAACTGAGGCACTACGGCCAGGAAAGAAAACTCCTGCCGGAAAAGCCCGCTTTTTTTGCCGACCGACAGTATTTATTCTCACTTCTCGGAAACCTGGTGGGAAAATACCCGCGGGAGGCCACTTCTCTCGCTGTGAAATCAGTTGAAATTTTATGAAATAAAGAGGATGAGCATCATGGTAAAAAACGAAAAAATTGACCTCAAAGAATTCTACGAAATAAGAAAAGAGGTTCTCCAGACCTGGCCGACGGGCCTGAAAGTTTCGCTGGATGAGGCTTTCAGATATCACCGCACAATTCCGGAGGAACGAAGGTTTGCCCTGGTAATGAAGAAAGCAAAGGAAAAAAGGTTGACACTCCTCCAGCCCCGGGCCGGCGTAGCACTGATTGAGGACCACATTAAACTTCTGCGTTACCTGGAAACAGAAGGCCAGGCTGACCTTCTCCCGACCACCATCGACGCTTACACCAGGCAGAACCGGTACGAAGAAGCCGAAAAGGGGATTGAAAAATCAAAACAGGCCGGAACTTCCCTCCTTAACGGCTTTCCGGCAGTAAATCATGGCGTCGACGGCTGCCGCCGGGTGGTGGAAAGCGTCAGCAAACCGCTTCAGGTTCGCCACGGGACACCCGACGCCCGGCTGCTGGCCGAGATTACGCTGGCCGCTGGCTTCACCAGTTTTGAGGGTGGAGGAATTTCCTATAACATTCCCTACGCCAAGCGGGTCCCGGTGGAAAAATCCATCCGCGACTGGCAGTATGTTGACCGGCTCGTCGGGCTGTATGAAGAGAACGGAATCAGAATAAACAGGGAGCCATTCGGACCTCTGACCGGCACCCTGGTGCCTCCATGCATATCTATTGCCATAGGAATAATAGAAGGATTACTCGCTCTTAAACAGGGCGTCCGGTCGATAACTTTAGGCTACGGGCAGGGTGGCAACATCATCCAGGATGTTGCCGCCGTTACTGCCCTTCGTGAACTGGCTGAAGAATATTTCCACCAGGAAGGTTATGACGATTTCGAACTGACCACGGTGTTCCATCAGTGGATGGGCGGATTCCCTGAAGATGAAGCCAAAGCCTTTTCCGTGATCGCGCTGGGAGCCATAGTGGCCAAATTTTCCGGAGCGGAAAAAGTGATCGTTAAATCCCCCCATGAAGCCATGGGCATCCCAACCAGGGAAGCCAATGCCCAGGGGCTGAGAGCCACGCGGCAGGCAATAAATATGGTGGAAGACCAGGTGATTTTCAAACCAGAAGATCTTGATGAGGAAGTCATGCTGATCAAGGCTGAAGTGAGGAGTTTGCTCAACAAGGTGTACGAAGTCGGAGCGGGAGATGTGGCTGCCGGCACGGTGGCTGCCTTTGAAGCTGGATTTCTGGATGTGCCCTTTGCCCCGTCTGTTTACAACCACGGAAAAATCATTCCGATGAGGGATAACGAAGGTTTTATCAGAATTTTCAACAAGGGCAATCTGCCGCTTCCGGATGAGATCATGGCCTATCATTACCAGAAACTGCAGGAAAGAGCTAGAGCTGAAGGACGTGCCATTTCATTCGAAATGGTTACAGATGATATTTATGCCATCAGCAAAGGAAAGTTAGTCGGGAGGCCGAAATGAAAATAAAAAGAGTTCTTTTTGTACCGGGAAAATCCGCCTTCTTCTTTGATGACCAGAAGGCCATCAAGAATGGAGCCAGGTCAGACGGCTTTATTTATGAGGGCAAACCGATTACCGCAGGCTTTGAAAAAATCAGAATGGCCGGCGAAAGCATCTCGATAATCCTGGAACTCGAAGATGGCCAGCTGGCCGTCGGAGACTGCGCCGCTGTTCAATACTCAGGCGTCGGCGGCCGCGACCCTCTTTTTCTCGCCAATCATTATCTTCCGTTCATGAAAAAACATCTTCAGCCGCTCCTGGAAGGGATGGAAATCGAGCCCTTTCAGAAAATGGCCGAACAGTTTGAACAGCTCGAATTTGAAGGCAGACGTCTCCATACAGCCATAAGATATGGCCTTTCCCAGGCTCTGCTGGACGCCAGGGCTAAAGCGGAGAAAAAACTAAAATGCGAAATCGTCTGCGAGGAATACAACCTGCCCGTCATCCCGGAAAGGGTCAAGATCTTCGGGCAGTCCGGAGATGACCGTTACACCAACGCCGACAAAATGATTCTGAAGCAGGTCGACGCTCTTCCCCACGGGCTGGTCAACAACATAGAAGAAAAACTCGGACGGCACGGCGAGAAGCTGAAAGAATACATCCGCTGGCTGGCTGATAGAATAATAAAACTCAGGCCGAGAGAAGATTATCATCCGGACATCCACATCGACGTCTACGGAACCATAGGCTTGATCTTCGACGGAAATCTCGACCGGGTTGCCGATTATATTGCCTCGCTCGAAAAGGAAACTGGCAGTTTTAATCTTTACATCGAAGGCCCGGTAGACCTGGAAGAAAAATACCGGCAGATGGAAGGACTGGCGAAAATCACCCGGAAGCTGGAATCCATGGGCTCAAAGGTGAAGATAGTGGCCGATGAGCACTGTAACACTCTTGAAGACATCCGCGAATTCACCGATGCTCGCGCCTGCCATATGATCCAGATCAAAACTCCCGACCTGGGCGGAATTCAGAACGTAATCGAAAGCAATCTCTACTGCAAAACCCACGGCATTGAGGCCTATCAGGGCGGCACCTGCAACGAAACAGACATTTCCGCCATTGCCTGCGTCCACGTGGCCATGGCCACCCGACCGGACAGAATGCTGGCCAAGCCGGGCATGGGTTTTGACGAAGGGTTCATGATTGTGAATAATGAAATGGAGAGAATAATTCACATTCTGAAAATGAAATACGGAGAAAGATATTAAATGCCGGGCACAAAAATGAAGAGGAAATTACCGCCTTTCAAGATTCTCTCAACCACTGCCATCCTCGGGTATGGATTTCCGGAAAGTTCTTTCTGGCGCGGGATCAGAAAAAAGCCTGATCTTATCGCCGCCGATGCTGGCTCCACCGACCCGGGTCCTTATTATCTTGGAGCCGGAAAATCTTTTACCAACCGCACGGCGGTTAAACGTGACCTGCGGATGATGATAAAGGCCGGTGTGGAAAAAGGCATCCCGGTGGTCATCGGAACTGCCGGAGGTTCCGGAGCCCGGCCGCATGTCGACTGGTGCCTGGAAATAGTGGAAGAAATTGCCCGGGAAGAAAATCTTCATTTCAAACTCGGGGTAGCCTATGGGGATGTCAGCAAGGAGACAGTGCTGCAGGCGATAAAAGAAAAAAGAATTAAACCCCTGGAGTTCGTTCCCGAACTCACTCCAGAAACTGTCGAACAGAGCGAAAACATCGTGGCCCAGATGGGCGTTGAGCCTTTCATCAAGCTTCTAAAGGAAGGCTGCCAGGTGGTGGTGGCCGGTCGTTCCTATGACCCGGCAGTTTTTGCCGCCCTGCCGATTTCTCTCGGCTATGACCCCGGGTTAGCCCTTCATCTCGGCAAGATTCTGGAATGCGCGGCGATAGCCGCCACGCCGGGTTCAGGTTCAGATTGCGCTCTGGGCATTCTGGAAGAAGATTCCTTCATTCTGGAAGCTCTCTCTCCGGAAAGAAAATTCACACCGCAATCGGCTGCGGCTCATACTCTGTATGAAAAATCGGATCCTTATGAACTTCCAGGACCGGGCGGAGCGATAAACCTGAGGGAATGCACTTTTGAGGAGGCCGGCAACGGCCGGGTGCGAGTTCGCGGCAGCCGGTTTGTACCCTCCGGGGAATACTGGGTGAAACTTGAGGCCGTCAGGCTGACTGGCTACCGGTCGATCAGCATCGCCGGTGTCCGCGACCCGATCATGATTTCAAAAATCGATTCCATCCTTAAAGAGGTAGAAAAGAGAGCCAGGGATATAATGAAAATTTCCCCCGCTGAAGGACGGATTTTCTTCCACGTTTACGGCAAAAATGGCGTCATGGGAGAACTTGAGCCGGTCAAAAAAACCCTCTCGCATGAACTGGGAATTGTGATCGAAACGATCGGCCGCAGCCAGGAAGAAGCCGATTCTCTGCTGGCAGTCACCAGATCTGCGCTGCTTCACTTTGGCTATGAGGGAAGAATAGCTACCGCCGGAAACCTGGCTTTTCCTTTCTCCCCTTCTGATGTGGCCATGGGAAAAGTTTTTGAATTTTCCATATACCATTTAATGAAAGTTGAAGACCCGAATTTCTTCAGAACAGAAATAAGAGAACTATAGGGGGAAAAATGGCGGCAAATCAGAAAAAAATTCGGAAAAACAAGAAAAAAAGCATACTTCAGGCGGCCCGGGTAATCCGCTCGAAAAACTCCGGACCTTTCGAACTGACCCTGGATATAATGTTCAAAAACAAGAATTATTATGAATTATTCAAAAAGAATAAAATAATCACCGCCAGAAAAATCGCTTCTCTTTATCAGATACCTGTATCTGATGTGCTGAAGATCGTATACTTTGACCCGAGCCAGGCCATCAAGGTTACCATCAGAAGGAAAATACCTTCAGGTTCGCCCGGAGACACCGATATCTACGGGGCCCAGCAGCATGTGCCTCTTTTTAACATAAGATTTTAGGAGGCCGGATGGATCCAAAGCAATTACCCCGGGTCGACACTCTGATATACGCTGTGTACTATGCGCCGCGAGGGCGATACCGCCTTTACATGGTGGCCAGTGAAATAGCCCGCCGTTACTTAACTCCAACCGATTATCTGATCGGCATAATAGGAGAAGAAGGATCAGGAAAATCCACCCTGATCCGCGGGCTTTTCCCGGGACTGGAACTTACGAATGAGGATGAAGGAATAAACATCAGAAAAGCTCCGATCTACTCCTTCTCTCCTGAAGACTATTTTTCCGGACACACCTTCCACATCGACGTTCGCCATGAGCTGGCCTTTGTTCAGAAATACAAAATCAAAGAAGCCATAAGAAGAGCGATAGAACACAAACGCCGGGTGGTGGTGGAGCATTTCGACCTGATCTACGACATCCTCGGCTGTAACGCCCAGGTGCTGATCGGAATCGGAGAAGAAATAATCGTGGCCCGACCGACGGTCTTCGGACCTTTCCCCCAGAACATCAAAGCGATAGTTGAAAGAACCATAAAATACAGGCTGATGGCTCACTCGGCTGAAGACATCACCACCGCCATTTTGGAGAGAGATTACGGCTACAAATCCAGAAGTCCGCTCCTTCACTCGGATGTGCGCCATGGTTTCGTCATCAACTTTCCGGAAAGACCTGACATTGACCTGGACCAGCTTGAGAGAAAAGTGCTTGAGGTAATTAAAGCTGACCTGCCGATTGTGGCCGTCCCTGGAGAAGACGCCATCCAGCTGGGGGAAATGAAAATTTACTGCACGGGTCCCCGAACACATGTCGACCGCACTGGACAGATTGAAAATTTCAGGCTGCTTAAAGAATTCCGCCTTAACCCCCTGACCAACGAATTCATGCTGATCGGAATGGTCGGGCACAAAACTATCGCTGGTTTTGAAGATATAATCGAATACATGGACATAGAAGACTGAGCCTTCCGCCGGAGGATTAAGGATGAAATTCGAATACGCTCCGCCTATGCCGCAGGAAAAAGATCACACGAAATATGTCAAATTAACTGACGCTTACGTGGAAGAAATAAAATGCCGCGGGAAAAAGTTTCTGGAAATCAAGCCGGAAGCCCTGAGACTTCTCGCCCGGGAAGCTCTGACCCTGGTCAACTTTTATTTCCGGGCCAGCCATCTGGAAAATCTCGCTTCGATTCTTGACGACTCCGGGGCCTCGGATAACGACCGCTTCGTAGCCGCTATGCTCATAAAGAACGCGATAATCTCAGCCGAAGGATTCCTTCCGCTCTGTCAGGATACCGGCACGGCCAACATCATCGGCTACAAAGGGGAAAATGTTCTGACCGGAGTCGACGACGCCCGATATCTCAGCCGCGGCGTTTATGAAGCTTATACCCGACACTACCTCAGAGCATCGCAGAATGTTCCTCTGTCGATGTTCGAAGAAAAAAACAGCGGACATAACCTGCCAGCCCAGATAGAAATTTTCGGCGTCCCCGGAAGCGAGTACCGATTCTACATTATGGCCAAAGGCGGAGGCTCTTCCAACAAAACTGCCCTCTACCAGGAAAACAAATCGCTGCTCCGCGAGGAAAAAACTCTGCTGGATTTTCTCAGGGAAAAAATCAAAGCAATCGGCGTGGCCGCCTGCCCTCCCTACCGCATAGCCGTGGTTATAGGCGGTCTTTCGCCGGAAATGACCGTTAAGACTGTAAAGTTAGCTTCAGCCGGCTTCCTGGATAACATGATTACCCGCCCGACCGGTCTGCCTCACGGCTACAGAGACCTGGAGTGGGAAAAGAAAGTTCTCCAGATAGCCAGGGAAACAGGCCTCGGAGCTCAGTTCGGCGGAGTGGCTCTCGCCATGGAAGCCAGAGTAATAAGATTGCCCAGGCATGGCGGTTCGTTACCGGTGGGCATCGGTGTCAGCTGCAACGCTGACCGAAACCTCAAAGCAAAGATAACCAGGCACGGGATTTTTGTGGAAGCTCTGGAAAAGAATCCAGCGCGCTTTTTGAAAAAGTTAGACGTTCTGAAGCTCGAAGATGTTCCGGCGATCAACCTGGATCAGCCGGTAGATACGCTTATCGCTGAACTTTCCAGATACCCGGTCGGTTCGCGTCTTAAACTTTCAGGCACCCTGATCGTCGCGCGTGATGCCGCCCATTTAAGACTTAAGAAAATGCTCGACAGCGGACAACCTCTGCCTGAATATTTCAGGAACCATCCGATCTACTATGCCGGACCGGCCAAAACTCCTCCCGGTCTGCCCACCGGAAGCTTTGGACCGACTTCCGCTCAGAGAATGGACAATTATGTTGAGGACTTGATGAAAGCCGGCGCCTCCAGGATAATGCTGGGTAAGGGAAACCGTTCAGAAAAAGTGGTCGAAGCCTGCCGGCGCTACGGCGGATTTTATCTCGGGACGATCGGAGGGGCAGCGGCTGTTATCGCTAAGGAGCATATAGTTTCCAGCGAACTGCTCGATTTTAAGGACCTGGAAATGGAGGCAGTCAGAAAGATTGTGGTTAAAGATCTCCCGGCCTTTATAATCATCGACAACCGCGGTCACAAACTGTATTAAACGATAGCGATCTTCAATTGCCGGCGTCTTTGATCCGGATCAAATCCAAAAAATCAAGGTCAGTATGGATTCTATATAAAGCAACTACATCTGCGACTTAGCCTCTGGTCTGAGCCTGTGGATTGCTGCCACTTGAATAACTTTAACCAGCGCCCACCAGCGCTTATCAAGGGCAAACCCTTCCTTCATGAAGAAAAAAGGTATCAGATAATACGTCATTATCATTTTCACACCGAAGCCGGTCATCCGTCCGATGAAGTGTTGAAGATCATCTCAAGGTTGTCAAGATTGAAGGCCGGGTTCAGCGGCGAAACCAGAATGTTGTAGAAAAGGCAGGCCAGGTCCACACAGGCGGTATCAAGATGGTTTTCGCTGAAAATGGCAACTCCTGGTTCCCTTTTTTAAGAGAAAAGATAAAAACTTCTGGCCAGAAGCTTGAGATAACCGGCTATTTCAGAATAAGTCCAGCGAGTGGCCTGCCTGTCCGAGAGGTCTACAAAAAGAATCCTTTCCGGATCTTCCCTGACTCTATCAACAAAAAGGTCGAGCAAACTGTAGCCGGATTGCTGGATAAAATAAAAACAGGTGTCAGCCCAGAGCCAGCATCCCCCGGGATAGCTGAGATTTTGCAGAAAAGATGACCTGGAAGTTTCAACCAGATACTCCCGGACAAGAGCTGGATCCAGATGGTCGGCATTCCCGGAAGAAATCAAACGGCTTGCCGTTTGAACAATTTTCTCTGCCAGCTCCGGTTCGTTTTTCCCTGTCCGGGAAGAAAGAGCAGCCAATAAATCTTCACACAGACTGACAGTTTCGCCTTTTCGAGGATTATCCTGGCGCATTTAAATAAAAGCTGTTAAATTCTTTCAATTATCAAGATCGTCATTCTAATCCTTATTCCGGGTGGAGTCAAAGAAATGTCCGGGGTCAGGTCTATTGCGAACTCAGCGACAATCTCATGCCGTTTTCTGTTTGTAGCCTTATCCGACCGGGACAGACGGGCTAAAGGCGAGGTAACACCCCGGGAGGGGATAATGGCTCTTCCCCACAACAATCGGAATATAGCAAACTATTTGCTGGTGATTTAGCCGGTCATCAGGATTATAATAAGGTTGAGCCGGTTAAAGGAAAGCCTTGAAAGACAGATGGCAGTTTAAGATGAAATTTAGACTGACAAACGGTGCTGAGTCTATTCTCGCCGCCCTGATCCTCTTGCTGTTTGGCCTGCACTTTCCGGCTGTCTCACTCGCCCAGGAAGAAACCATTCAATTCAGGCCAAAACACGAAATATCGGTAACACTGAAGTTAATCCAGGTTTATGTCACCGACAGCAAGGGACATCCGGTAACAGACCTGGGGAAGAGCGATTTTGAAGTTTACGATAACGGGCAGAGAAAAACCATCACCGAATTTGAAAGACACCTCCATTCATTCCTTCTGCCACAGGAAAAGCAGGAGAGTGTCCCCCCCGCTTCTGCCGAAACTCAGGAAATTGCCAGCCGCAAATTCTTCCTACTTTTTGATTTTGTTTACAACAACCCGAAGGGACTCAGGGCCACCCGCGAAGCTGCGCTTCATTTTCTCGACAGAATCAGTCAGCCGACAGACGAGGTGGGTATCATCACCTACTCCCTGGAAGGCGGCCTGGCCTTAAGAGAATACCTGACGCGCGACCATCAGAAAATTCGCAAATTTGTTGAATCGATCGGTCTGAAGAACTACCAGAGCAGCGTGGAAAACCTGGAACTCCGCTACTGGAGGCAAGCCAACGACGAAAATCCGATCGACGTCAGCGAACGGGGAGCCGTGGGCGCCGGCATCTGGTCCGGTTCCGAAAAAGACCCGATCATGGACCTGCCAAACGTCTCCGACGAAATGAAAAGAGCTTTTATGACATCAGAAAGTCGGGTTCAGGCTCTGACCTTCCTGAAAGAAATGACCAGGCTGTCCAGGGCTCTGAGCTACATTCCGGGTATCAAACATCTTCTCCTTTTTTCCGCCGGCATCCCGTATTCTCTGTTTTATGGAATTCAGACCCAGGGCCAGGGCGAGAGAAACTGGAGGCATGACTGGGGCCAGACCCAGCTCCAGCATTATCTTGAAGACATGCAGAAAGCCATCAGTCACGCCAATCTGGTGGTGTATGCCTTCGACACAGAAGACAGCGCGGCCAGAATTAACCAGGATATAAGATTAACCGGCATACTGACTCTGGGCAAGGTGGCTGATTATTCTGGCGGGAAATATTTCGGCAACATCCACAATTACAGCAAAGGGATGGAAGAAGTTCAGCAGATTACCGGCTGTTATTACGTCCTCGGTTATTACGTGGATGAAAAATGGGACGGACAGTATCACGAAATCAAGGTGAAGGTTAACCGACCCAGGGTTAAAGTCTACGCTCAGAAAGGATATTTCAACCCCAGACCTTTTAACGAACTGTCGGCGGTGGAAAAACAGCTTCATCTCATAGACCTCTGCCTGAGCGAAAAGCCAGTGCTTCAGGAACCGCTGACGCTCAAAAGCGGCGGATTTACTTACCACGAAAAGGGGAAGGAAAACCTGATTCTCTGGACACAGTTAATCAGAGACGAGATAGAAAAGCTCGCCGGAAACAAACTCGAGCTCATTTTTATCGTTTTTGACAGAGAATCTCAGATTAAGGCATTTGAGCGGAAAAAGATAAAGCTGAGCTCACTGCCTGAGACTGAAGCGGGCTCGGTTTATTTTTCGCCCCCGCTGGAAGTGCTGGCCGGCAGTTACCGCTGCCGGGTGGTGATCAGGAATCTGGAAAACGGCAAATCGGCGCTCGGCAGTACCGATTTCACTCTGGGCGAAAGCCGGACGGAAGCAATGGTACTCGGGGTGCCTTTGCTGCTTGTGTATGATCAAATTGCAATTTTTGAAAACACTCCGGCCTTTTTCCCGCCCGGCATCAGCCGGTACCTGCCAGCAGGCTCGATGTTGAAGGCAGGAGCGGAAGAATTTTATCTTCTCACCACCTGCTCTTCCCCTGCTGTGGAAAGCCCTCTTCTGGAGTTTAACTGCATAATCCTTCGCGTCGGTGATAGTGTGACCTCGGTTGTCCCATCCAATACGGTGCCCGTATCAGCCACAAAAAAATCAGACCTTCAGACATACCTTCTCAGGATAAAAACTGAACCTCTCCCGCCGGGTAATTACTACCTTTACCTTCACGCCACAGAGAAAAAAACCGGCACCCGCGCCACCAGAAATCTTCAATTCTCGGTAAGCGAGTAGATAAAGAAATCCTTCAATTCAACAATCTGTCTTTCTTAATTCAGCTTCATGAGACGTTCTATTCCTCAATCTCCTCACCGGAAGTTCTCGGCATGAATGAAGGCCGAGGTTCGGGCAGCTTTATGTCCAGCCTGTTCCAGTCTGGCGGATTTACCCCCAGCAGATACCTGACAAAAAAGTCGTTCCTTTTTCTTTCACCGTAGATTCCACCAGCACCGTGATTGGCGCCGGGCACAACTAATAGCTCGAAATCTTTGCCGGCTTTAATCAACGCATTAACCAGCTGGTAAGTGCTCGAAGGGTCGACGTTGGTATCAAGCTCCGGAACCATAAGCAGAAGTTTTCCGCGCAGACGATGGGCATTAACCGTGTTGGAAGAGGCTTCATATTCCGGACCTACCGGCCAGCCCATCCATTGCTCATTCCACCAGATTTTGTCCATGCGGTTATCATGGCAACCGGCAGCCGCAAATCCTACCTTGTAAAAATCCGGATGAAACAGCAGCGCCGCCATGGCATTCTGACCGCCAGCCGAGGTGCCGTAAATGCCAACCCGGCTGATATCATAATAAGGATATTTCGCGGCCACCGCTTTATGCCAGAGAATCCGGTCGGGGAAACCGGCGTCTTTAAGATTTTTCCAGCAGACATCATGAAAAGCTTTTGAACGATTACTGGTGCCCATGCCGTCTATCTGAACCACGATGAAACCGAGCTCGGCTAAGGACATCATCTGATTCCAGGCAAAAAAGCTCTTCGGAACGAAGGAGCTGTGAGGACCGGCGTAGATGTATTCAATTACCGGGTATTTTTTCTTCGGACTGAAATTGGATGGCCGGATGATGATGCCCCAGATATCAGTGCGGCCATCGCGCCCCCTGGCCGAAAAAACTTCCGGAGCCTTCCAGCCGGCTTTCAAAAGCTCAGTGACATCGACTTTCTCCAGCTCCAGAAGAACTTTTCTGTCTTCGGTACGCCTGAGTTTCATCTCGGGCGCCAGATCAACGCGGGAATAAAGGTCAACGTAATATTTGAGGTCCGGCGAAAGGATTACCGTATGATTGGCATCAGTTTCGGTGAAAGCCTCAAGACCGCTCCCGTCGAAATTAACGCGGTAAAGATGCAGAAAATAAGGATCTTTGCCGGGATACATCCCGCTTCCCAGAAACCAGACCTGACGACGTTCTTCGTCAACCCGCAGCACGCTGCGCACCACCCACTCACCTCTGGTAATCTGATTTTTTACCTGGCCGGTCTGTCCGTCATAAAGATAAAGGTGGTTCCAGCCGTCGCGCTCGGACATCCAGATTATTTCTTTCCCATCATCCAGATCATAGCGATACTTTTTGCTGGAATAACAGAAGAACGTCGGACTCTCCTCGCTGATGATAACGCCGGGCTTGCCGGTGAGGGCTTCGACCTCAATCACCCGGTAAACCTGATGTCCGCGCTGATTGTACTCAAAAGTGAAAGCCCGGCTGTCTTTGCGCCAGGAAAAATCAGTGAGACTGTAAGGATTGGGGAAAAAAGAATTATCAATGTCAATCTGCTTCCTGCTCTCTATAAGGAACAGCACCGGCTGCGGTACGGGGAGCGGATCTCCCGGCTTGGTGTAACCTAAATAGAAATATTTCGGCTGGAGCTGGTCCGACGGAGAAGATTCCACATAATGAACAAGCCGGCGAAAACCCGGACGAAGGCGCACCGCCACCAGCTTTTTCGAATCGGGCGACCAGAGCAGCGATTGATAGGTGTAATAATTTCCCTCGCTTCCGTCATAGCTTAGAGGAAACTCTTCTTTGCTCTCTGTAGAGCGCAGCCAGACGTTGTAATTGCGGATAAAAGCTTCCCATTTTCTGTCAGGCGAAGCCTTGCTCTCAGCGGAAGCGGCCTGAGCCGGCAGACCGCTCAAGTCCTGCCAGCCGTCTCGCTGGCCCGGACGAACTCGAGCTGGCCCCGCTTTTCTGAGTTCGTATTTCGTCAGGTCGCAGCGCCAGACCGAATCCTGGAACTCAAACTCAAGAAATTTTTCATCCTCGACAAATCTGATTGACCTGAAAGGCAGGGTGGCAGCGGTAAACTTCTCTCCTGTTTCTTTATTGAGAGCGGCGGCCAGTCTCTCATGGTCAAAAGCGGGCGCTTTGGTCAGTTTTTCTGCGTCTACCAGGATGAATTCATGGCCACCCTTAACCGTCCTTCGGTACCAGAAACGGGGAGTCTTCTCAATCCAGACCGGTGCCTCCGGCAGGTTATACACAAGACTTTCATACTTTTCCCTGAGGCTCCAGGCTCTCTGGTAATCCTCAAGCTTTCCCTGACCGGGAGCCGGTATGGTTAAGAAAATCAGAAGCAGAATCAAACTCGCCAGTAATGATCTGAAATGTTTTTTCATATTTACCCCTCCAGACTCCTCAATTTATTTGTATTTAACCTGAGGTTGATCCTGATAATTTAGAAAAAATTTAAGCTATATAAACCGCTGAAGATTCCTATTTTTTAATTATGCTGAAATTTGTCAAGATAATTTTTATCAGGGAGCGAATCAGTATCTTCAAGTATGTTCAGGATTATAAGCGCCTGACGCTGGAAGAAACGGGAAAGGTCGACCCCTGGTATTAAGTTCTAAGCGCGGGTTGGCCCCTGGCCCTTATCTTCAGTCTGGCTTTTCTCATCCTGAAGGGTATCGGACACATTCAATAACCGGCTCAACCGCCTCCCATCATCGGAAAGATGGCCAGGACCGAATGGTCTTCGAGCCGGCGGGAATTCAGAGCCTCGGCCGGCACAACCGAACCGTTGAGCATAATTACCACCTCGGGTTTTAGCCGCTCACCCTGAAACAATTCTTCTCGCTGCTGCTCTGTCTCAATCACACGGTTCAAAACATCTTTCAAAGTACTGCCCTTTTCCACCGCCAGTTCCTTCTCCCTGGCGCCAAATATTTCACGGAAGTAGGCAAAGAATTTAATCTTTACTCTGATTGCAGACATGACCGTCTTTCTTGTTCTTAACCACCATATTTCTGAGCCGTAAAGAATTTTATCACATTCAACTGCCTTTCTTATAATAAACGGTCGTCTTCGTCTCCTGTCCGTTAAGTTTCCTTTTCAGGGTGAGGAAAAATTAAGTGAATAAATCCCGAAATAATTGGCAGGAGCTCTTATCGTCTGAAAAGAATTCCAGCATTAACGCCCGGCGAACAAAGCTTCTATTAGCCTTTTCAAAGGTGCTATGAAGGAAACATCTTCCTTTCTGTGATTTGGGGCGGTGAAGTCTGGAGACGGGCGGCGTGTCTCCGAACCGCGCGCAGCGGAAGGGGTTCCCCACGGGGGGATGGGTGGAGCGAGCACGGGAGGAGGCGCGCCGTGACAGGACCCTTCGTGGACTTGAGCCGGGTGAGGATCGGCAACAACGTACTGGCTTGGCGGCGGCCGGCCGCACCTGCCTTTCTTCTTCCGATTTCAATCTGGTCCATTAGAGAGAGAAATAGGTGCAGCCTCCAGAGGAGGGTGGCACGGCGTGTCTCCGAACCGCGCGCAGCGGAAGGGGTTCCCCACGGGGGGATGGGTGG
>JASEFX010000004.1:100951-120866 GCA_030018265.1 Candidatus Saccharicenans sp. | reverse complement strand
GATCGGCAACAACGTACTGGCTTGGCGGCGGCCGGCCGCACCTGCCTTTCTTCTTAAAAGCCGCATATAACCACGCGTATTCTTTCCCTCTCTTTTTTCTTTAATCTTTTCCAAACATGGATTATGATATTGCCCTGAAATTGATTTGAATTGAGAAAATAGATTAAAAATTAATACTGATAATATGAGGAAGTTAGTTATGCTGAAAAGAATTGCCTTCACGGGATTTATTCTTCTGGCTTCATTCCTAACTTTTCAGAGCTGCGCCTCACTGACCGACCTTGCCGACAGCCTGTCCAGTCTGCACCATCTTCAATTCAAGCTGGAGGGAGTCGAAGGTTTTTCCATCGCTGGCATACCTGTAAGCAATAAAACCGGAATCAATGATTTTTCGCCCCAGGAAGGTCTGAAGCTGGCTCAGCTCTTCAAGTCCAGGCAAATGCCGGTTGAGTTCGTTCTTAAAGTGGCCGTCCGAAACCCGAACGACGGATCTGCCGGCAGGTTGAAGGTGAATGCCACCCTGCTCGGTTTATCCGCCAGATTGCTGATCGACAACCAGCCTACAGTTTTCGGTGAGATTGAAAGCCCGGTGGAGATTCCGGCCACCGGAGACGCCACCTTACTCCCGATAAAATTCAGCCTTGACCTTTTTGAATTCTTCGGGAATCAGGGGCTCGACCGACTGCTGCAGTTAGCCTTAGCCATCGGCGGGCGAAACGGCAGCAGCTCGCGCCTGGCTCTTGACGTTCAACCCAGAGTAAGCACACCTTTCGGCGAATTAAAATACCCGGGGCGGCTGACAATAGTGGATAAAGAATTCCGTTAATGTTTATATCTTCAGGCTCGGTTAAATTTCGTTCGAGCCGGGTGGATTGAACTGATTCTGCCAGTAAACGGGGACGCATCCTACCGGATGACAACATCCAGCTGACCACCGGTCAGGCTGACCGGTCTTCCCTGAACTCCAAGAGCCTGAGTGGAAGAAATTGTCACCCTGGCTTCCCCGGGAGTCAGAGCTTCAAACACCAGGACAGCCAGGTTACCGGACTTTACCCCGGTCGCCGGTGACGGTGAAGAGAAGCCGACCACGGCGATTCCGCTGGCGGCGTTGACGTTTTGCAGGAATGAACCTCTGGCGCCGAGCTGGGCTACCAGATCACCCGGCTGGATTTCCCTGAGGCGCAGCCTGGCCGGGTCAAATCTGAGGTTTAAAGCGATCGAAGTAATATCAGACTGAGCGCTCAAAACCAGGTTCACGTTAAACGTGTTCCTGACCGGAACGTCCAGCCTGTCGGGAGCAAATGCGACGACGTTCATCCCGGTTATCGCTTCAGCCAGAGCTTCCGGAGTTAACTCTTCTTCGCTGACGGTAATTTCTTCCTGAACAGCAGCCCTGCCGCTGCTGAAAGCTAAGGCCTCATTTTCAATCCACAGCGGACGACCATCTTCATCGGTCAAAGGCATCGTCCTTATGATATGAGGCGTAATGGTCAGGATGACATCCGTTTGCTCCACCGTGCGGTCAGTGCTGGAAAAAAGATTGCCCAGAATTGGCAGACTTTTCAGACCTACAACTCCCTTCAGGGATTTCCTTTCTTCATCTCTCAGCAACCCGGCCAGCAGGTTGGTTTCTCCATCACGGAGCCTGATAACATTTTTTACTTCCCTGGTGGAAATAATCGGTATATCTGCTATTCCCCTGCCACCGATCGAAGTAATTTTAATCTCCAGCTCGAGCGTTACCTCGTTCTCCTTGTGGATGCGGGGCTTAATGTTAACCTCAATGCCCACATCCTGATAGGTGTAAGAGACTATCGGCTGCTGACTCACGCCACCTGCCGCAATCGGGGTAAAGGTTGTCTGAGGGATTGGAACTTTCTGACCGACCAGGTAATTTATCTGCTCGGAGTCAACGCCTCTTAACCTAGGCTGGGCAATAATCTTTGTGTCGGTGTCAGTTTCCAGAAACTGCAACAGCACAGAAGGCAACGTTATCTGATAATTACCGGCCAGGGAGAAATTGATTCCCTCCAGGGGCAGCCAGCCCGTTTCAGGTATCTCCGCTCCGCTGTACCTGATTCCCGCATAACTCTGTCCAAACTGAGTTCCCAGCGTCTGGAGTTTTTGCCGGGAAACCTCCATGATTTCCAGGTCAATTATGACTTCACCCCTCGGTTTATCCCAGTTGCGGAGCATCTTTTCAGCCAGAGCTACAATTCGAGGATTATCCCTGATCGTCAGCGAATTTCTGGTTTTATCCACGATTATGGTCGGAGCCTTATACTGAGTCCTCAATATGGCTGTCAGCTGATTCTGAACATCCTGAGCGTTAATGTTAGACAGATAAATGGTTTTGATCGCATTGACTTCATACTGATTCCGTTTGGTTGGATTATCCGGCACAATAATGACCGTCCTTTCATCGATTATCCTGTAAAAACATTTCCCGGTTAGACAGAGTGCATTCAGCGCCTGTTCCAGAGTCATATCGGTAAGGTCAATGGTCACAGGGAGGTCGCGATACTGTTCGTCAAACAGGAAGCTCACACCGGTAAAACGCCCGATGGATTGAAAGATAGCTTTCAAAGAAGCGTCGGTAAAACGAAGTTTTAGCTTTTCTCCCGCTGCCTTCAATTTTACCGGATGTTCGATGACCACTTCCTTAGGTTTCTCTTCCACCGCAGGCTTCAAACCGGCCACCCGTCGGTATTCATCCAGGATAAAGCGGTTGCCGGGATCATAACTCAGCGCCTTTTTATAAGCTTCAAGCGCCTCTTCTTTTTTGCCCTCATTCAGAAGCTGCCGCGCTTTTTCCAGCGAATTCAAGGCAGCAGCAGCTTTCACCCTGAAGAGCGCCAGCCGGTATACCTTTTCGTTGGGGTTTTCAATCAAGGCCTGCTCGTAATACTTTATCGCCCGGTCATAATCTTTGTTGATCTCCGCCCGGTTTCCCAGCTTGTAAGCCGGGCTGAAGCTGACGCAGGAAATAAACCCAGTCATCAGCAGGATAAGAAAGGATAGAATCAATCCTTTCTTTGCCCTTGAGTTTTTTATCATCTTACCTCTCCCTTACTCTTACCTTTCTTTGATTTCCCCGGTCGTCTCTGAAAATTATTTCATCGGCGGAAATGGAGACCAGTCTGATCCCGGGAAGCAACTCTTCTCCTTCGGCCAGGGTTATCGTCTGTCCGTCAACGATTATCAGAGCCATCCTTTTGTTGCCGGATTGAACAAGACCGGGACAGCTCAGGTTCAAACTGTCCAGTATGGAAGAGACTTCGGTGATTTCAGAAACAGGCCCAACCGGACGGACCACTCTGATCTCTCTTCTGGCCGCAGCAACCACAGCCGGACGGAAAAGGTCGCGTTTGACTGAAGCCATTTCCGGAGTTATACAGTTCAAAACTTCCTTCTTAATAAATGAAGCTTTTTCAGTCTGTTTTTCCTTCCCGGGGTTTTCCCCTGCCGCGCTGACTTCCAGAACAATCCACAGAAAACAAAAGAAAAAGAAAAACAATAATATCAGAAGGCCCGGAACAGTCCTCCGTCCTTCGGGCGCTTGCGGTCCGTTACATATTTTTTTCATGATAATAACCTGAAATGGTAATTCTGACTTCCAGCATTCCCGAAAAATTATCTATTTTCTGAAAATTTATCTGATCAACCAGCAACAACCGCGGCCAGCTCTCAACCCGGTAGAGAAATTTCTTGAGCGCGGGGTAAGAGAGTCTCAAGGCGAAAGAAGCGGCCAGCCTCTTAAATTGTTTTTTCTCGGCAGTTTCATACTGGTAGCTGATCGGCGGCTGCGGAAGTCCCGATTGCTGGAAAATCGTTTTAAGGTCCTGCCGGAATGCTTCCAGCCCATCAGCGGCCTGATAAAATGCTGTCTTTTCCATTTCTTCCAGATCTTTTTGCGTTTCCACCCAGCTCTGATATTCCTGGCGAATTTGATCGATGCGGGAAATTATCTTTTCAGCTTCCTCGGTCAGACGGTTAGCCTCAAACCTCAAGCTATTCAGCCTGTGACTCCAGAAAAATAAAGAAGCCACCATCAGCAAAACAAGAAAGCCGGCAAGCAGACCGAGCCGGCGAAGCTTTTTCCTTTCCTCAGAACTCAAAAAATCAATTAACCCGGGCATAGCGAAAAACCATCTCCACCTGATATTTGCCGTCCTGATAAAGTTCGTTAAGCACTTTAACGTCCCTGAATTTCAGCAGCTGAAAATTTTTCAGGAGCTGACCGAGCTCCTCGCGGCTGTTCATGGCCACCCTGGTCCTGAATTCTCCGCTTTCCAGGGAAGCAGGAGGGTTCAGCGCCAGCAGATAGCAGGCAGACGGCAGGGCTTCCTCCAGCCGGCTGAAAAGATCGACCCAGTAAACCGCCTTTCTATCAAGCAAAGTGTTGATTTCCTCAACCGCAGGCCTATAGCGCCGGCTGAAGCTCTCCACCTCACGGCTGAGACGCTGAGTTTCAGCCTGAAGGCCGGCTTTCTTTTCAGCCAGCCGGAGGTTCGATTCCTTCAATTTACTGAACTCAGCCAGGCTCTTCAGGTTAATGAAGACAAGTATCAGCAGCGAGGCAGCAGCTATTGATACCAGCGCCAGTGAGAAAAAGTGATAGAGACGGCGGTTGCGCAGCGGATTTCGCGCCAGGTTGATGGTCAGATTCCAGCCGTTTGCTCTCTGCTTGATGGCCATTAAATTCCTCCGAGCAGCGGCTCGAGAAATTTCTGTTCTGCCCTCACTTCTTCCACGCGCACACCTGTCAATTTTTTGATTTCTTCCAGCAGCCACAGAGAATCATCAAATGTCGACCTCAGCCATACTAAATCTGGCTTTTTCCGGTTTCGATCTTCCATAAATTGAATCGTGTTTTCTATTTCCTTCAGAATGGATGTTTGATCTTTTTGATAACCGGACCAGATCTGTTTCTGCCGGTAAAGATAGGGAGAGCCCGCTTCCATCGCGATCAGACTCAAATAATCAGCATCAACATCCACCAGCAAAAATTCTCCGGCGACCGGTTCTGTTCGCATAACCAGGTTGAGCACAGCGATCGACGGTACGATCAGCTTACCGGGCTTCAATCTGGTCTCGCGAAACAACTTCTCATACTCCTCCGCCACCTGTTCGCCGGTACACAGCACCAGCAAACGCCGTTGCCGGCCGGAGTTGAAGCTCTGGTACGAATAACGCAGTTCGCTGACAGGACGCGAAAGCTGGCTTCCCAGTCTCCATTCAACGAATTTCTTCTGTTCCGACGCCGACATACCCGAATTCTCAAGCGGCAGGATGAATACCCGGGAGCTCATTTCCGGCAGGATCACCGCGGTCGAATCACCTTCAGGCTTGAGCTTCTTCAGAGATTCCTCAACCAGGCCGAGCAGCAACCCGGGCTGAAGGACATTCTTCTGAAAAAGACCGGCTTCGACCACACCCGGAGACAGAGGATGATAGACAAAATTTGAAACAGCTTCCCTTTCAGGCCCAACCTTCAGCGCCGCCAGATAGGATGGCGAAATCTGAAAAACCACAGAAGCCCGCGGCTGCTCGAGAAAAAAACGCCTGATTTTATCTACAATTCCCATCGGTTTAATCTACAAAAGTCACTTTGTTCAATTCTTTCAGGCTGGTGATCCCGGCGAGTACCTTTTCCAGCCCGGCCTGCCTCAACGGAATCATTCCCTCACTCTGGGCAGCCTTCTTAACCTCAGAAAGAGGTTTTCGGGCAAGGATCATCTCCCGGATGTTGTCGGAAAGCTCCAGCAGTTCGGCTATGGCTGTCCTTCCCTTGTAACCGGTCCCGTGGCATTCAGGACAACCTCTGGGCTCGTAAAACACCACCTCCTGGAATTTCTGCGGGTCCAGACCGGAAAGCTCCAGGGTGGATTCGTCGTATTGAACGGGAACCTTACACTTCGGACACAGAACCCTGACCAGCCTCTGCGCCAGAATGCAGTTGAGAGCGGAAATAAAACTGTAGGGGTCAACCTGCATGTGCAGAAAACGCCCGATAACGTCAAACACGTTGTTGGCATGAACCGTGGTGAAAACCAGATGACCGGTGAGGGCGGACTGGATGGCAATCTGGGCCGTCTCCGGGTCGCGTATTTCGCCCACCATAATTTTGTCCGGGTCGTGCCGGAGGATGGACCTCAATCCGCGGGCAAAAGTCAACCCCTTTTTCTCGTTCACCTGAATCTGGGTGATGCCTTCAATCTGATATTCCACCGGGTCTTCGATGGTGATTATCTTATCTTCGGGAGATTTAATTTCGGTCAGAGCCGCATACAGAGTGGTGGTCTTGCCGCTTCCGGTCGGCCCGGTCACCAGCACCATCCCGTAAGGCTGACGGATGTACCGGCGAAATTTCTTCAAAACATAATCGGAGAAGCCGAGAAGATCCAGTCTGAGCTCAGCAAAAGCCTCGGTGATCATCTCCTTGTCGAGAATTCTGATGACCGCATCCTCCCCGTAGATGCAGGGCATTATGGAAACCCGGAAATCGATCGTCTTGTCCTTGATTTTCAGACGGAACCGTCCGTCTTGAGGCACCCGCCGTTCGGATATGTCCAGGTCGGACATTATCTTTATGCGTGATATGATCAGCGATTGATATTTCCGGTCAAGGGGCTCCATCGCTTCAGTCAGCACACCGTCTATCCGGTATTTGACCCTGACAAAATTTTCTTTTGACTCAATGTGAATGTCGCTGGCCCTTTTCTGAACCGCAGTAAAAATGATGGTGTTGACCAGTTTGATGATTGAACCGTCCTGCTCGGTCAGTTTCTCTATGGTAATAACATCCTCTTCTTCCCCGGTCTCCTTTTCCACTACCTGCCGGACGAAACCCTCGGTCGCCTCCTTGAGCACCTGGGTTACAGCCTCGCTGCGCCGCAGTGCTTCCTGGACGCCTCTCCTGCTGGCGGCGAAGACTTCCACCTTCTTTCCGGCAAATGCTTCTATGCTGTCTATGGCCGCAAGGTCCGAAGGATCGGCGATAGCTATCTGCAGAACCCGGCCGGTATCGCTCAGCGGAACGAAATTATATTTGTAGAGAAATTCAACCGGAAACGATTGAACCAGCTCCCGGTCTACTTCCACAGTGCTCAGGTCGATGTAGGGCACATGGTATTTTTCTGCCAGCTTCCTGGCTTCCAGCTCTTCAGCCAGCAGCAGCCCGTTGCGATCGCCTCTGGTCAAATTTTCCTCCCTGTTTCTATCTGGTTATCCTGATAATATTAAAGATAGGTAAGTAGATTGAAAGAATCATGCCCGCGGCCACCAGTCCTATGAATATTATAATCACCGGTTCGATCAGCGATACCATCGTCTGTATTCTATCACGCAGGCGTTCATCGTAAAAATCAGCCAATTCCGCCAGCATCCCTGGCAGGTTGGCGGAATTTTCTCCAATCCTGATAAGGTCCAGAGCCAGCGCCGGGAAAACGCCAGCTTTCTCCAGCGAATCGTAAAGACTCATCCCGTTTTTCAGGTTTTCCGGCACTGTCAGCAACCTCGAGAAGATAAAACGATTGGGAACGGAGAAGGCCGCCACCTGAACCGAGGGGAGCAGGCTTATCCCCGCCTCGAGAAGCAAACCGAGCGTTCTGGCATAAAGAGCCACAGCTGAATCCCTGATCAAAAAACGCGAAAAAGGCAGGCGAAGCTTCAATCGATCCTTAAAGAGCACAAACCAGGTTTTCTTTCTAAAAGCAACGACGGCTCCGATCAGCACCAGAAATATGAAAAAAATCCAGAGAATGTTGTTATTGATAAAAATAGCCACTTTTAAAAGAAACCTGGTGATTCCCGGAAGCTGGGCTCCAAAATCCGCGTAGAAGGTAGCAAACCGCGGTAAAACCAGCCCCACCAGCAAACCGATCAGCACTGCCGAAAAAATGATTAGCAGGGTGGGATAGAGAAGGGCTGAGCGCACGCGGCCTCTCGTCTGTTCGATTATCTTAGCGTACTGAATATATCTGGTTAAGGAACCGGGCAGGTTGCCGCTTCTTTCCCCGGCCATCAGCGAGGCGGTATAAACTTTGGAAAATTGCGCTTCATATGGCAGGAATGCCTCTGAAAGTGTCCGGCCTCCCCTGACTTCCGCAGCTACTTTGCGCACAATGCCCAGAAGATATGGATTGGTAATGCGCTTTTCGACGAGTTCGAGACTTCTCAGGACAGGATAACCAGCTTTCAGCAGAGCTACCAGCTCCTGGTTGAACAGAATGAATTCCGCCGGCTTTATTTTCTTCCCGAAGATATGAATGCGGGAAATCCTTATTTCCTTGCGGATGGAAAGAACCAGAAACCCTTCAGATTCCAGCAGGCGGCGGCAGTTTTCAGCCGAGGGAGCCTCCAGAGTCTCTTTTAACGTACGTCCATCAGGAGTCACAAATTTACAGATGTATGCTGGCATAATCGGTTTTTATCTCCGCTTTATGGCTTATATTAAATTACCTTACGCGCTTAGTCAATCATCTGGTACGGGCGAAGGCCAGCCTGACAGAAACCGCAGGAAAGAAAGCCTGAGATTTCACGAATATAGCTCCATCCGTTTTCAGCCGGCATTTAATCCCCCATTTTTATCAAAGCCGGAAGTTTCATATAAGTTGCATAAAACCGAAAAATTGATTGTCAGAGCAGGAATGAAGCCCTTGAGGGGGGGAATCAGGGGGTTTCCACACTGTTGTTTATCTGCTGCCCGGCCGGGGAAAAAATTTAAAAAAAAATTTAAAAAATTAGTTGACAAACGTCATTTAATGGCTTATATTGTAAACTGAAAGAAGGGATATATGGGAAATCCAGGAGAGAAATTCAAGCTGGACGACACCTTCCCGATCCGATTAAGAGCAGCCCGTTTAAAGGCCGGCCTGAGTCTCGAGGACCTGGCACAGAAACTCGGGGGGATCGTCACCCGCCAGGCTATTGCCCGGTATGAAAAGGGGCAGATCAGCCCGTCCCCCGAAGTTCTCTCGCACCTCCTCCAGGTCCTCGAGATCCCTCCTCCGCCTGATTTCCCCGAGGAACTTCCCGATGAGATCGACCTCGAGGATGACTCTGAGGAATTATACTCCAATTATCTGAGAGAGAGAACATTTTGTGAAAAAGCCTTTAAAACTTCGCCATCAACCATTTCATTAATGAGTGTACCGCCCGTCCCCTCAGAGGATTTTCTCCCTGCACCTTCCACCAGAGCTTCCAGATTGCGCGATAAAATCATTCAAGACCCGCTGAACGAAGCGGCGGAAGAAGTTTTTCTCCGCTCAGAGACGGGCTTGCCGCAAAAACAGATGGTGGCTATCAAAATCACCATTTTCGAGAAGATGAAAAATTACCTCTGGCTGGAGAAACTCCTGCGGCTGGAAAAAAATTACCAGCCGCCGATTTCCACCCGGCCAATCAGTCTGGAAGAAGCGGAAAAAGCCGCCTCAGAATTGAGAAAGCGCTGGGACCTGGGAACCGGAGCAGTCAACAATCTTCTCGCCTTTCTTGAGGAACACGGCATAAAGACCTTCAAGTTGAAAGGTCCGGAAAATTTTGAAAGTCTGAGCGGGTTTTTCGAGAAGCAACCATTTATAGCGGTAAACGAGCATCTGGTGATTGACAGGATGAGATTTAAGACGGCTACTGAGCTCGCCCATGTTCTTTTCGGGCCCGGGAATGACCTGCAATCGATAAAAATTTACAACCGCTTCGCCGCCGCTTTCCTGCTTCCAGCCAGCACGCTCGAGGAATACTTCCTGCCGGCGGGGCGGAAGATAGCTCTGAGTGAACTGGCCGAAATAAAATTAAGGTATGGCGTCTCTCTACAAGCGATTATGAGGCGTGCGCTGGACCTGGGTCTGGTAACCGAGAGACGATTTCGCTCCTTCAGGGAACTGATGAACGAAAAAGGCTGGCTCTGGAGAGAACCCGTCGATTACCGTGGTGAAGAAAACCCATCCAGATTCCGCCGGCTGCTTCACTACGCTGTATCCTCGGAAATTCTTGACCTTCAGGCCGCGGCTACCCTGGCCGGGGTCGCACCGGAAGTTTTAGAGCGAGAAATTGGCGAGATTTTTTAGACCGGGTTCGCCGCCCGGAACGAATAAATGAAGGAGTCAGATTTTAATCGGGGGTTGATGATGGGAATTTTAACCCGCCTGATAAAAATACCTCCATAGTCTGAATAAACCAAACACCAGACTTTTTTCACTAAAAAATTTATATTTCAGGAGGTATTAAAATGACAGAGAGGATTATTGATCTTTATCTTCTGGGCATGGAAATCTGCGAACCTCAGACTCATGAGGAAATGGCGCTTTTCCCGCTTAAATCGCAGCTTCCTGAAGGTCCGGATTACATCACCTTTTCTGAAGCTCTCGAGCAGGGCGTTCTTGAGGTGACTGAGGTTGGGCCTGAAGGTTTCGTGCCTGAGCTTAAAGCCATAAACAGGGGAAAAAAAGCGGTTCTCCTTCTCGACGGGGAGGAACTTAAAGGGGCCAAGCAGAACCGTGTGCTCAATACCACCATTCTTGTCCCCGGTAAATCCACCATCACCATCCCCGTAAGTTGCGTGGAGGCGCATCGCTGGCACGGCCAGACTTTGAGGATGCATGCTTCTGAAAACGTAATGGCTTCGATGATCAGACGGAAAAAGATGGAACACGTCCATAACAACCTGGAAAGAATAAGATCTTTTGAGGCCGACCAGGGAGACATATGGAGTATGATAGACCATCTCGCCTGCAGCCTCGAAACTAAAAGCACCACCTCCGCCATGAGCGACATCTTCAACCAGAAAGAAAATGAAATGGAATCCTATCTGAAAAGTTTTAATCTGATTCCAGGTCAGAAAGGGCTCCTGGTGTTTCTCTCGGGGAATCCCCTGGGGCTTGATTTTATCTCCCGCGAAAGCGCTTTTGCTCGCCTTTACCGTAAGTTGCTCAGAAGTTACGTCCTGGAAGCTCTCGCCCTGAAAGCGGAAAAAACCGGTCGAAAAGACTCATCCGGAAGCAGCAAAAAAGAGTCAACCCCACAGTTCGCTCCAGATAAGGAACAGGCGCGAGCCTTCCTGGAAGAAGCAACCAGATGCCAGGAAAAACGCTTCCGTTCGATCGGACTCGGAACTGACTGCCGTTACAGGAGCGAGACGATCATAGGGGCAGCGCTTGAAGTTGACGGTTCGATCCCCCACCTGGCTTTCTTCCCCCTGAACGACTCACGGAATAAAAGTCTGAAGGACAAGGATGATGAGAATTTTCCGGGTCTGCGCGTGAGGAAGAGCTATCTGTTTAGCCGCGAATGACCTGCTGTGTAACCTCAGGTTCAGCCCGATAAAATAAGCCAGGCAACACCCCCGCTGAAGCTGACAATGGGGTCTGAATTTCTGAGAATGAGCCAGCCTGTATAATAATCGAATAAAATATTCCAGTTGACATTCTGAACCGGGAATTTAATAATCTTATTGATGAAGATACTAAAGTATCTAATTTCTATCCTGCCAGCTGCGGCTTTACTGGCTTTCATGCTTACCATCCCCGGTGAATGTCAGGATACTCCCGTCCGGCAAGCAGTCACCAGCCAGAGCCCGGAAGAACAGATGCCTCCACAGGAAGTCCAGAAGCCAAAACTCGATTATATGAGCACTTTCCTTTCGAGGTCGACCAGCCCCCTAGGACTCAAAGAAAATGAAGAAATACGCCGCTGGCTTAAACAACCGAAGACCGCCTGGGCTATCAGAGCTGGCGTCAGGCATATTCTCAATTAAATTATTTTTTTGGGCTATTGATTCAATTTTTTGGATTTAGTATATTTTATTGAAGGATAATGAGGAGGCATTTATTCTATTCGTTTCTTACTCTTGTTCTTATCTTTATAATTCTGGGCTTCATAAACATCTCGCGGAAATTATCGTGGAAAGAACCTTATGACGGTGTCACCTGGGTGGAAAACCCATCCGGCCTGATAGCCGCCCGGGTAGAAGAAAACAGTCCGGCCTTTCTTTCCGGGATAAAACCCGGTGACATCCTTTTTTCCATCAACGAAATGCCGATAAAGAACCGGATAGAATACACCAGGATTATCTGGTTAATCGACCGTCTTGAACAGAAAGCTCTTTATCAGGTGGGCCGTGGCGGAACCATACTCTCCCCTTCGTTCTACCTGACAAAAAAAGGGGTAAGCTCAACCTACATTTATCTGATGCTTCTCGGACTGGCCACCTTAGCCATCAGCCTGATGGTCTTCTTCAATACCCGGAGACAGTTCACCGGACCCTACGCCTTTTTCTATCTGGTCTCGCTTTCCCTCTATTCTTTCTACGTATTCTCTCCAACCGGACAGATGGACTGGCTGGACAGCCTGTTTTACTGGCTGGATAAAGTTGCTTTGCTTTCCTTCCCGCCGCTACTTTTAAACTTTTTCTTTATCTTTCCGCAGAAAAAGAAATTCATCCACCATAAAAATAAAGTAGCTCTTATCTATGTTCCGGGGTTTTTTCTGCTCCTGGCGAACATTTTCCAGCAGGCGATTTTAGATAGCAAGTTGAACGAAGCTCAGGTGCTTGCTCTCCAGAAAAATCTGGAAAAACTCGAACTCGCTCATTTCGCCGTTTTTTCAGCCCTGGCTCTGTTCATCATCATCCGCGATCTTATCGTCATCAGAAACCCGTTTCTCAAAAACCAGCTTAAGTGGATCGCGCTCGGACTGGGAGCAGGCACTTTACCTTTTGCCCTCTTTTACACCGTTCCCTTCATCGCTGACCGCCTGCCCTCAACTCCCGGTCAGCTAAGCGTTTTGCTCCAGGGATTTATTCCGATCACTCTCGCCTATTCCATCTCACGCTACCGGTTAATGGATTTTGAGATTCTTTTCAAAAAAGGCACCACCCTGGTCATCTCCTTCGCCATGCTGGCCATGGTATATTTTCTCGTCAGCTCCCAGACGCAGCTTTTTTCTGAAAACCGGCTGAACGCCATACTCCTGGGGCTTCTGGCGATAATTCTGGGGGCCACATTATTCACACCTCTTTCCGAACTGGTACAGACACTGGTGGACAGGCTTATTTACAGAAGAACCTATGAATACCGCCGGACGCTGCTGATGATTTCCAGCGTTCTGAACCGGGAACGGGACCTGACCAGACTCAGCAACTTTCTGGTGGAAACAATCCAGAAAGCTCTGTCAGTGAAGCAGATAGACCTGTTTTTAGCCCGCGAAGGAGTAGAAAATGAATTCTATCTGCTGAAATCCTCAGACCCGGATTTTGACCACCAGGTTTTATCTCTTTCTCCTCCGGAAATGAATCTCCTGCAGAAGACCGAGTTTATTTCGCTGGCCTTCCCGGGCGAAACGGCCGAGCACAGACATCTTTTCACGCCGCTTCTGGAAAGGGGCAGGGTTCACCTCCTTCCGTTGAGGCTTGAAAACAAGCTGATGGGGTTCCTCTCCATCACCCACAAGCTCGACGAATCCTACCTTTCCGGAGAAGACCGGGAACTCCTGCGAACGATTTCCACTCCTGTGGCCCTTGCTCTGGAAAACGCCTATCTTTACAACCTGGAACTCGTCAGGTCGAGAGAACTCCAGCGACTGAAGGAATACAGCGACAACATCATCGAAAGCCTGACCGTCGGCGTGGCCGTTATCGACCAGTCCTGCCGGGTAATTGGCTGGAACCGGGTTCTGGAAAGGCAATTCGGACTCAGCAGGGAGCAGGCGCTGAACCGTCATCTGTCGGAAGTCATCGGCCGCGAGAATTTCACCGCCATTTTCCCTCCTGAAACCCAGAGCGAATATCAGCTGCTGAGCGAGCTGACTCTGACCACCGCTTCCGGTGAGAAAAAAATCTTCGATGTGGCCAGGACCCCGTTGCTCGACAATCAGATGCAGGCTTATGGCACGATTATCGTCTTCGAAGACATAACGGAAAAAATCCGTCTGCAGCAGCAGCTGCTGACCTCGGAGAAGCTGGCTTCGATCGGTCTGCTCTCGGCCGGCGTGGCGCACGAAATTAACACCCCACTGACCGGCATTTCCAGTTATGTTCAGATGCTTCAGAAAAAACTTACCGACGCTCACTATGTCCAGATCCTGCAGAAGATTGAAGCTCAGACCGAAAGGGTGAACCGCATAGTGAAAAATCTTCTGAATTTTGCCAGGAATCCGGCTGACGATTATTACCACCGGATTGACCTGAAAGAAAGTCTGGAAGAAATTCTTTCGCTGATAGATTATCGATTAAAAAGCCTCAACATTCAGCTCGAACTCAAGCTGAATCCGGTCCTCATCTACGCCCAGAAAGAAAGACTGCAGCAGGTTTTTATTAACATCATCCTGAACGCCATCGACGCCATGCCCGATGGCGGCCGGTTGAGCATTGAATGCCAGCAGAAAGACAGCCAGGCTATCGTGAAGATCGCCGACACCGGAACCGGTATACGGCCTGAACATCTGCCGCGAATTTTTGATCCTTTCTTCACCACCAAGGGGCTGGGCAAAGGTACAGGTCTTGGCCTGTCGATCAGCTACGCTATCGTCAAAGAGCATGAAGGACAGATTCTGGTTGACAGCGTGGTGGGGAAAGGAACAACTTTTACCATTGTCCTTCCAACCACTCTTTCTGAACTCAACCGACCAAAATTACAATCAAGAGGAAGTCGCCATGAATGAAAATGCCTGGATCCATCTGATCGATGACGAACCAATTATCCACGATGTGCTCGGGCAGCTTCTGGAGGCGGAAGGTTACCGGGTAGAAATTTCAGCTTCTGGAGAAGAAGCGCTGAAAAAATTTGAGGAACAGAAATTTGACTTGATCCTTCTCGACCTGCTCATGCCCGGAATGGACGGCCTGGAAGTGCTCAGAAGAATAAAAAGAATAGACCCGGAAGCTCTGGTGATTATCATCACCGCCTACGCTTCGGTGGAATCGGCTCTGGCTGCCATAAAAATGGGCGCTTACGATTACATCCAGAAGCCTTTTAAGAACGACGAGCTCCTGATGACCATCAAACGGGCGCTCGACCACCGCCGGCTGCAGGAAGAAAACGTCAGGCTGCGCTACGAACTCAAGAAAAAATTCAGTTTTTCCAACATCATCGGCAAGAGTCCGGTGATGATGAACGTATTTGAACTGATAAAGGCAGCCGCCCCGACCAGGTCAACCATCCTTATTCAGGGAGAAAGCGGCACCGGAAAGGAACTGGTGGCCCGGGCCATCCATCAGAATTCAGACCGGGCAAACCATCCGTTTGTCGTGGTCAACAGCGGCTCCCTGCCCCCCGACCTGCTCGAAAGCCATCTTTTTGGCCACGTAAAAGGAGCTTTCACCGGAGCGGTTACCGAAAAGAAAGGGTTGTTCGAAGCGGCCAACAACGGAACGATCTTTTTTGACGAAATCTCCTCGCTCAGCCTGGAAACCCAGGTGAAGTTGCTCCGGGTCATGCAGGATAAAGAATTCATGCGCCTGGGCGGCACCAGAACGATCAAAGTCGATGTCCGCATCATCGCCGCCACCAACACCGACCTGGAAGAGCTGATTGAACAGAAAGCTTTCCGTAAGGACCTTTTCTACCGGCTGAACGTTATCAAGATTGAGCTCCCGCCGCTGCGCCAGAGGAAGGAAGACATCCCTCTTCTGGTCAAACACTTCATAGACCTCTACAACACTGAGAATCAGAAGCAGGTCGAAGGAGTGAGCGAAGATGTGATGGAAATCCTGATGGACTACGACTGGCCCGGTAACGTGCGCGAGCTGGAAAACGTCATCGAAAGAGCCGTGGTCCTGTGCAAATCGAAGGTCATCACCCGTGACCTGCTGCCTCCTTTCCTCCTGAGCGGGAAAAAGGTAATCTACGAGGAACTGAACAATTCCAGTCTGAATCTCAAAGAAAAGACTGCCGAATTCCAGAAAAAGCTCATCCTGACAGCGCTGGAAAAATCCGGCGGAGTTCAGAAAAAAGCGGCGGAAATGCTGGGGTTAAAACCCACCACGCTCAATGAAATGATAAAGCGGCTGAAGATCAGCGTCCGCTCGGCCTGAACATCCAGCAAACGATAATAATTATTCAGGAATAATTATTCAAAATAGCCGGGCACCATATTATCTGAATTTATTTTTATTTTTTTCAGACGGCCGGAAATCTCGATTTCAAAGGTCTGTGCGAAAGATTCCAGAAGCAGCACTTTTTCAGTTCTTTCGCGGTCAATATCTACAGCCACCCGGACCGGGAAAACCATCGGCTGATTCATCTGATAAAAAGAAAGAAGCAATTTCGAGGAAGTGGAAGTTCCGGAAGAAACAACTTTATGCTCCACCCTGACTCGCGGCAGCCTTTCCGAAAAAAACCAGCCCTGGAAAAACTGCTCGAGGTTTTTCCCGGAGACTCTTTCCATCGTGCGCCGAAAGTCTGCGGTCCTGACCGTCTGAAACTTGAATTCCTGAAAAAATTCCCGCAGACCGCGGTAAAAAGTCTCCTCTCCAAGCCATTCCCTGAGAAGCAGAAGAGCCAGAGCCGCTTTGTTGTAAACCACCGATTGATAGCCCTCAAAATCAATGTGGCTGAGCCGGGAACCCAGGATGATCGGTCCGATACTTGTTTTCACGCGCACCGAAGAAGAAAGTTTCTGCAGAACTTTTTCAAAATCCTTCCGGCTGTATTTCTTCTCCAGATAAAGGATGCTGGAAAGCTGGGCCAATCCCTCGGTTATCCAGTTGTCCCGGTATGAGCCCCAGGTCAGGCCATGGCCCCACCACTGGTGAGCTATTTCATGCGCCAGAAAATATTCCGGCCAGCGCGACAGATCAACCGGGCTCGTCTGGGAAATGATTATCAAATCAGGAGTCCTGGTATAGGGCAGTCTGTCCAGGACTACCAGTCCGGGCGAAGCATGCCCTCCGCTGGCCTGCCAGTAACGCTGAACCACCGTCAGTTTTTCGAAAGGAAATGGGCCAAAAAACTCCTGGTATAAACTCAAGATTTTACTCGCTTCATCCAGTATCTGCCTGTTCTGATGGCGCCAGTCTTCGGTGGCAAAATGTTCCAGCGGAAGAGGATCATCGAGCTTTCTCTGCTTTACCAGTTTGCCCAGAAAGAAACTGATGTATTTTACCGGACTCCTGCTTTCATAAACAAAAACTGAACTGCCCAGGCTGGCCAGTTCGGTTACGGCCACAGCTTCTTTTATCTGATAGGATTCCACCAGCCGGCCCCCTGAGAGACAGTAATAACTCTCGGGGACAATCAATTTCAGCCGAAATCTGACATACTTTTCTCTGGGTGGTGCCGGATACCAGTCGGCTGATTGACTGAAAAGATACGTCTCGCTTATGGGAAAAAGAATTCTCGTCTCCTCGACCTGAGCTCCCGGGCCAGAATCGGTTACCGGAGGGGGCGGCACTATTTTCCCCCGATAAAAAATCCTTAACCTTATCTCGCGATCCCTTGGCAACTTTTCTGCAAGATAAACATAGGTGTATTTTCTCAGACGGTCCCGGCTGTAAAAGAGCGTCCGTCCTACCTCATCCTCAACTTTCAATATCTCCAGGTTCGGGTTCAGGCGAAACTGACAGCTATCTGCGTAATCACCCGTCGCCTTAATGGTGACAGAGGCCATCGCTGCCAGAAGATGATTTTCCGGACGATAACTTGCTTCGATTTCATAACCGGTGATCTCATACCTTTCACCCAGCCTCATGAACATTCTTCTCTGCCCGGCTTCCACCGGTGAATAACTGTTAAGAAGACGATTCCTGGTGCGGTCGACGAAAGAAATTTCCTCCTCAGCAAAGGGAGAATACACATAGGTGAACTCATCTTTCTTTGCCGTCCTGAACTCGATCACCGTCTCTCCACCGCGCGGGATAAAAGTCAGCAATTCCCCGGTAAGTGAATTTTCCAGAACAAACGACCGGGAATAGTTCCGCGAAAATATCGAGTAGGCACGGTTGTTCATTACTTCCGCGGGAACTTCCGACCGAAAAGTTTCATCGGGTTCGTACATCAAGCTGTGGCGAAAATATTCATCGCCTCCCCTTACATACACATACTCCACCGGTTGGTCAAAACAGGGATTTTTGTAAATCCGGGCCAGCTGATTTTTTTCAATCGGGTCAGAAGGTTCAAACCTGACACGCCCCCTGCCGGTTATGATAATGGCCGTATCAAAACCGGGAAGGTTATCAAAGAAGATATAACCGTCAGAAAATGTAATGAGTATGTCCTGCTGAACCAGGCGCACATTCCTGACCGGAACGGTTCTCTCTCCGGGAAAGCGCAAACGGTAAAGGTCCTTAAGACTGTTGAGAACCCTCCGGGAACGCAGGAGCGGGCCTGTCTGCGACACTGTATAGACCATCTCCCATAATTCGATGTTTACCGAATAAATTCTCTGGAAAACTACCTGAACATAAGCAAAAAACACCCCGTTTTCTGATTGATTTCCTCCGGCAAAAAAGGATGAAACACTCTCCAGGTCGGGCAGGGAAAAGTAAGATTGCAGAGCTTTTTCTTCTTCCTCTTTTATTTCTGGCTGACAGAACTCAAGGTAGGCAGGAAGGTTCCTGCTTTCCAGAGCCTGGATCAGCGGCCTTAAACGCTCAGCGGAAAACGTGCCGGCATAGGCAGGATGGTTTATAAGAAAGAAAGCTCCCGGCAGTAAAATCAAAGAGATAAATCTTCTCATTACCCCAATGCCTCTCCTGGCTATCCGCACAGATTTATTATACATGAACTTTATCGCTCTAACCCTCTCCTTCTTTTTTATAAGCAGGTTTCATGCCAGAATTCAGGACAGCCGCCAGGAAAAAGGATGTCGGGATGGCTCCGGGAAAGACTCAAAGAATTGAGATACAGAACGAATTATCTCCTATAAATTTGCTTACAGTGCGGGAAAATAATTTTACATCTGGCCCGTCAGGGCTGCTGTTTCTGCTCTTCTTTTTCCCTGCGCTCTTTCTTAATAAATTCTTCCCAGGTGACGAAGCTGTGATAGAACACGCCGTCTCCTTCGTCGATGCCCCGGGTAATTTCGGTGATGTGAGAGGTGGTGGCGCCAAAGGCTTCCACCGCGTAGATGACAGCTTTTTCCGGGTCGATGTCATTGCCGCAGGTGTAAATATCCAGCGCGCCGTAGTTCTTTTCGGGCCAGGTATGGGTAGAAATATGAGATTCAGAAATCACCACCACACCACTGACGCCATTCGGCGGGAAGCGGTTGAAGGAAATCGACCAGACGTGAGCCCCGGCTATTTCCGCCGCTTTCACCAGAATCTGCTGCACCTTCTCCACGCTGCCGATAATCTTCGGGTCGCAGCCTGAGGCTTCCACAATATAATGATGGCCAATGGTGGAGTGTTGATCCTTAGCCATTTATCTCCTCCAGCAACTTTATTTCTCTTACGCGTTGAATTATGACATAAATAGATTTCATGTCAATAAACTTTTTTCAGACCGGCAATCTCGGGTCATATTTAACCACGTTCAACACCAGCTGGGTCACCGTTCGGTCGATGTATTTCAGAGAAAGGACTTTCTTTATGAACTGGTTGAGATCCTGGCGGTCGGCAAAACAACCGATGAGCACTGAATCCCAGTCTCCGGTCACATCAAACACGGCCAGAACCCGTGGATCTTCAGCGATCTTTTTTTGCGTTTCCAGCAATCGACCCTGGGAAATCCGCAAAACAATGACTGCCATCAATCCAAAACCGAAGTATTCAGGGTTCAACAGCGGAATGTATCCTTTGATCGCCCCGGCTTCCTCCATTTTTCTGATGGTCTGAATCACCGCTGGAACGGAAATGCCGGTTTCCCTGGAAATTTCCCGGTAGCTTTTCCTGGCATCTTTATTCAAACAGGCAGCTATCTTTCTTTCCGAATCGGTAGCCATTCAGTCCTCCTTCTAATTGAAATAATTCATGTTAAAA
>JASEFX010000004.1:0-100852 GCA_030018265.1 Candidatus Saccharicenans sp. | reverse complement strand
AATTTTATGAAAAGGATTAAGAAATGCAAGAAAAAAAGGAGCCAGCCTTCGGGCTGAACACCGAGTCCGGGGTGCTGCGGGCGATTTCCGACCCCGGCCTCAGGATTGAGTTTGTCAGAATAATGTTTGCTGACATTCTCGGCCGACCGATGGATTTTTCGATTCCGGCAGCCGAGCTGGAAAGAGCTTTTGCTGAAGGAAAGGGTTTTGATGGCTCGTCAATCGAAGGGTTTGTCAGGATTGAAGAAAGCGACCTGGTCATAGTTCCGGACCCTAAAACCTTCAGAGTTTTTCCCTGGACCTACCGCGGGTTTGACCCTGAAGTCAGCTGGCGAGAGGCCATCATGTTCGGCGACATCTATCTTCCTGATGGACGTCATTACCCGGGCGACAGCCGCTACGTCCTCAAAAGAATGCTGGAAAAAATGCGGGAAGAATTCGGTTTCTCAGATTTCAAGTGCGGACCGGAGATGGAGTTTTTCATTTTTCCTACCGATGATAATCCAGCTCCCACCGATGCCGGCGGTTATTTCTTCGCCGGCCGGCACGGCGAAATCCGCAAGGAAATCCAGCTTCTCCTGAAAAAAATGGGAATCGAATCGGAATATGACCACCACGAAGTGGCTCACAGCCAGCATGAAATCGACCTCAGGTACCAGAGCGCCTTAGAGATGGCCGACATCGTGATGCTTTTCAGGTACGTGGCGAAAAAAGTGGCCAGAATGCACAACCTCTACCTGACCTTCATGCCGAAACCGCTCAACGGACAGAACGGCAGCGGCATGCATGTCCATCAGTCGCTCTGGCGCGGGGAGCACAACACCTTTTTTGAAAAAGACGCTCCCTACCATCTGTCGGCTGAAGCCAGGCATTACACGGCCGGCATCATTCATCATGCCCGGGAAATCTGCGCCATTTTCAGCCAGTGGGTCAATTCTTACAAAAGATTGATCGAGGGGTACGAAGCTCCGGTTTACATTGCCTGGGGACAGAAGAACCGCTCGGCTTATATCAGAGTTCCGGAATATCAGCCAGGCAAAGAAAAAGCCACCCGGATCGAACCGAGGTCTCCTGATCCTGGATGCAACATTTACCTGGCGCTGGCGACAATGCTGGCGGCCGGTCTCGACGGCATCAGAAAAAAAATCGAACTTCCTCCGCCGGTGGAAGAAAACATTTACCATATGAGCAACAGCCGTCAGAAAAAGGTTGGGATCCAGGTTCTGCCGAGAAACCTGCAGGAGGCCGTAAGACTCGCAGAGAAAAGCCAGCTGGTTAAAGAAACCCTTGGTGAACATATTTTTGAAAAGTTCATTTCGAACAAGCAAAAAGAAATAGAAGACTACCTGAAAAACGTGCCGGACGAATACGAAAAACAGGTTAGCCCTTATGAAATAAAAAAATACCTGCCAATGCTGTAAGGTTCAGCTCTCAGCAAACATGAAGAAAAACTAATCGAGCTGAGAATAAGGAGTATGGAGGACAGTCTCCACCAGCGCCTGGAAATTTTCCAGCGGAACGTCAAGCTGAAGATTATGAGTCGGGCTGATGATCAAACCGCCTCCCCTGCCCACCGTGCGCAATCTTTCAAGCACTTCATTCCGCACCTCCTCCGGGCTGCCGAAAGGAAGAGTGTACTGCAGGTCAACCGTTCCCCAGAAACAGAGCCGTTCTCCGAATTCCTTCTTCAAACGCGCCGGGTCCATCGACGGCGGCTGAACAGGATTCAACACGTCGACGCCTATCTCGATAAGGTCCGGAATGATCGGATAGATGTTTCCATCCGAGTGGTAAGCTATTTTTAACTGCGGGTTAAGCCTTTTCAAATCGGCAATCAACCGGGCCATTCTCGGCTTCAGGAAACGGCGCCAGTGGGACGGAGAAATCAGCATCCGGTCCTGAGCTCCGACATCATCTCCCAGCCAGATCATATCAACTCCAATTTCCACCAGTCTTTTAGCCACTGCGGAGTGATAATAAAAAGGAATATCGAAAAGTTTCTCCACCAGTTCGGGATTAACCACCATATCGAGAAGCGTTCTTTCGAGCCCCCTGAGAGCCCAGGCCGTTTCAAAAATGGTCGTCACCACCACTCCGACGACCCAGTATTCATCACCGAATCGCTCCACCGTCTTCCGGGCTTCAGCATAAAGTTCAGGTCGTTCGGGGTCCGGCGGCCGGTAAGAATCCAGAAGTTTTTCCTCAGCCAGAGGATGCCTGATTATTTCGGTATAACGGCCCCGGCCAAACCTGGTCTCGTATTCAACCACCTTCCAGCCAACTCCCCACTCATCCACATACGTAACCCCATCCCGGCTCAATCGCTCCACAGCATAGTAAGAATTCGCCCACCCGACTGAAGTCAGCAGAAGGTCGCAGCCGACAGCTCTTTCCAGAGCGTAGGTGTTCCCCCCTCCATGAGGATTATGCGATTCAGGTGGAAGCCCCAGAACTTCCCTTACCCTGGCCGCAAACTCGGGAGTGAAGCTGAGCTGGAGAGGGCACCTGTCGGGCTGCTGATGATTCAGCGCCAGCCAGACTCTTTCTCTCGGTTTCATTCCGACCTTTTTCTCTTATCAATTATACAATCTGAATGTTTATTAATAAATTTTATTTTATTAAACGCACAAAGATTTTCTAAAGCCTGAAGGCAATAAGTCTGTTCCTGCCGGATGAGTCCGGTTCTCCAGGCTGAAAGAAAATTTTTCTTGACAAACAAATTTATGGTTTTATATAAAATTTTCTGGGAATTATAGGCTAAGAAGGAGTTATAAATTTTTATCATTCATTTTGAAGGGCATAACTCCTTATATAATTTATTATTATTTCAATCTGATATTTGCGCTCATTTCCCTCTATCTATAATCAGAAGCAAACCCATCCGGAGAAGGGCATCAATTTTCTTTTCTACTCTTACACATAAGGGCATTCATCAAATTGATTATTTTATAAAAAAGGAGGCTCCATTTGGGTGTCCATCAAACGATCAACCTTGATATAATTCAGGAAATCGTTGAGAGGCACGGTTACAGCAAGAACAAACTGATCGCCATCCTTCAGGATATTCAAGCTGTCTATCATTACTTGCCGGCTGAGGCGCTCAAAACCCTGTCCAGATTGCTGAAAATTCCGCTGATCGACATCATCTCGGTAGCCACTTTTTACAGAGCTTTCAGCCTTACCCCCAAGGGTCGGCATGTGGCCACTGTCTGCATGGGCACTGCCTGTCACGTGCGCGGGGCTCCCAGGATTCTGGAGGAGTTCGAGCGCCAGCTGAACATCCGACGTGGCGAGACTACTGAAGACGGCGAATGGTCGCTGGAAACCGTGGCCTGTCTTGGCTGCTGCGCGATCGGGCCGGTGGTGGTGGTCGATGGCGATTACCATGCGCACACCACCATCCGCAAAGTTCCGACGATTCTCAACAAATACCGAAAGTGAGGCCGGCCATGCCAAAAATCAAGAAATTCAAAAATGTCGAACAACTTAGAAAGGAGATTGAAAAGCAGGAAGCCAGCCGCCAGAAGGAGAAAAAGAAAGTAATCGTGGTTTCCAACGGCACCTGCGGCCAGGCCCGCGGCTCTCTCAAGGTGATCGAGGCTCTGAAAAAATCCATCCGCCAGGAAGGACTCAAGGAACAGGTGGCCTTGAAGATCACCGGATGTCACGGCTTCTGCGAGGCCGAACCAAACATCATCATCTATCCGGATGGAATCTTCTACCAGAAACTCGCTCCCGCCGACATCAAAACAATAGTCAAAGAAACGCTGGTGGATGGCAGGGTGGTGGAAAAATATCTCCACCGCGACCCGCTGAGCAGAGAACGCGCCTGGTACGTTCATGAAATCCCCTTTTACCAGAAGCAGAAAAGAATCATCCTGGGCGATAACATCTTCGTGGACCCGACAAACCTGAATGATTACCTGGCCATCGGCGGATTCCGGCCTTTCCTTAAAGCCCTGACCAGGATGAAACCGGAAGAGATCATTCAGACGGTGAAAGATTCCGGGTTGAGAGGCCGGGGAGGAGCTGGCTTTCCCACCGGCATTAAATGGGAAGCCACCAGAAAAGCCAGAGGCGAACCAAAGTACATAATCTGCAACGGAGACGAGGGCGACCCCGGAGCCTACATGGACCGCAGCGTGCTCGAAGGAAATCCCTTCCGCGTGCTCGAAGGGATGATGATCGGCGCGCTGGCCATCGGTGCGCGTGAAGGATATGTTTACGTGCGCGACGAATATCCTCTGGCCGTGCGCCATGTGACCATGGCCATCGAAAGCCTCTACCAGTCAGGCCTGCTGGGAGAAAACATCCTGGGAACCGGTTTCAGCTTTGACCTCCACCTGACCAAAGGCGCCGGAGCCTTCGTTTGCGGCGAGGAAACGGCTCTGATCGCTTCGATCGAAGGCCGGGTTGGAGAACCCCGCCAGAGGCCTCCCTTCCCGGCCCAGCGAGGTTTGTGGAACAGGCCGACCTGCATCAACAACGTTGAGACCTGGGCCAACGTCCCGCTGATAATCCTCAACGGCGCTGATTGGTTTTCAAGCATAGGAACGAGCGGCAGCAAAGGGACAAAGATCTTTTCTCTTGTCGGCAAGATCAACAACACCGGCCTGGTGGAAGTCCCGATGGGTATAACCCTGAGAGAAATAATCTATGATATAGGTGGAGGCATTCCCGACGGAAAAGCTTTCAAAGCCGTCCAGACCGGAGGTCCTTCGGGCGGCTGCCTGCCGGCTTCGATGCTGGATCTGCCGATTGACTACGAATCGCTGACTTCGGCCGGTTCAATCATGGGTTCTGGCGGCATGATCGTCATGGATGAGAAAACCTGCATGGTGGACGTGGCGAAATACTTCCTGAACTTCCTCAGAGATGAAAGCTGCGGCAAATGCATTTCCTGCCGCGAAGGAACCCAGAGAATGTGGGAAATCGTCAGCGACATCACCGAGGGCAAGGGAAAACCCGGGGATCTCGAACTTCTGGAAGAACTGGCGATCGCCACGAAGGAAGCTTCGATGTGCGGGCTCGGACAGACCGCCGCCAACCCGGTTCTTTCCACTCTGAGATATTTCCGCGAGGAATACGAAGCTCACATCTACGAGAAGCGCTGTCCGGCCGGTGTCTGCAAAACGCTTATCCGCTATGTGGTCATTGCGGAAAAATGCACCGGTTGCGAGGCCTGCAAGAGAGCCTGTCCCACCGGCGCCATCCAGGGCACCAGAAAAGACGTTCACCTTATCCTATACGACAAATGCATCAAATGCGGCGCCTGCCTGGAAGCCTGTCACTTTGAGGCGATCGAAGCCCAGAGAGACCCGGCCATCGTCGTCGATCAGGAGGTGAAACCATGATCACCTTGAAAATTAACGGTGTGGAAGTCAAGGCAGAGGAAGGCTGGACCATACTCGATACGGCGAAGTTTTACGGACTGGAAATTCCCACCCTCTGCCATCATGAAGGGTTGACTCCTTACGGCGCCTGCCGCCTCTGCCTGGTGGAAATAGGAGAGGGCCCGAAAGCCAAACTGGTTTCCTCCTGCACCTACCCGGCCGAAGAAGGTCTGGTGGTGCACACCGATACCAGAAGAGTGATTCAGGCCCGCCGGATGATGATCGAGTTGATGCTGTCTGTAGCCCCCTACTCGAAGGTCATCCAGGATCTGGCTTCTAAATTCGGCGTCACCCGGATGCGTTTCAAGATTCGCAACGAAGAATGCATCCTGTGCGGGCTGTGCGTCAGAATGTGCGCTGAACAGATGGACGGCAGGGCTATCGGCTTCCAGAAACGCGGTTTTCAGAGGAAAATCTCCACTCCTTTTGATATCCGCTCGGAAGAATGCCGGTTGTGCGGAGGCTGCATTTACATCTGTCCGGCCTGTCAGCTCAGGTGTCAGGGACCTCAGGCCGAAACCGCCATCTGCAATGCCTGTCTGACGATGGAACCGACCTGTCTGGATTTTTACGATGAACTTCAGTGCTGGATGTACGATGCCGGTCGCTGCGGCACCTGCGTCCGGGAGAAAAAACAATGATTTTAAGCATAAATCAAGCAAATCTAACTCAGGGAAAAAGGAGGTAAAAAATGACCTTTACAAAAATCAACAGGAGCGCCGCCACTTTAACCAAAAATAGAACCGAAGGGTCAATCAGCCCCTTCAGCGGCATGTGTGTAACCTGCGTTGACGGCTGCATCGGCATGTGCGAAATCGGAAAGTCTGCCTACCGGGGAACTGAAGTCCTCTATCCGCAGCCTTTCGGGCTGATCACCGCTGCCTGCGAGAAGGATTATCCGGTAGACCTTTCGCATTTTAACATCATGGGCACGGCAGCCGGAGCCTGGGGAGTTCCCGCCGACAGCGACCTGGCCACCTTTGAGAAGGTGACCATTGAGACCGCTATCGGCCATGACAAAGGAATTAAACTTCGGGTGCCATTTATCATCTCCGGTATGGGCTCGACCAACGTGGCGAAACAGAACTGGGCGGGGCTGGCCGTGGGAGCCGCTATTTCCGGTACGATCCTGACGGTCGGAGAGAATGTCTGCGGTATGGATGACGAAGCAGAAATAAGAAACGGCCGGATCGTTCGCTCTCCTGATATGGAGATGAGAGTTAAAACTTTTCAGAACTGGTATGACGGATACGGAACGGTGGTGGTCCAGGCCAACGTCGAGGACACCCGGCTCGGAGTGCACGAATACGTCATCGAAAAGCTCGGCGTGACCGCTGTCGAGCTCAAATGGGGCCAGGGAGCCAAGGACATAGGCGGCGAGGTGAAAATCAAGTCGCTCAAGAAAGCTCAGGAGCTCAAACGAAGGGGTTATATCGTGCTTCCCGACCCGGAAGACCCGCTGGTGATTCAGGCCTTCGAGAAAGGCAGCTTCAAAGAATTTGAGCGCCACAGCCGTCTCGGCATGGTCGAAGAAGAAGCCTTTATGAAGAGAGTGGAAGAATTGAGGAAGGCCGGAGCGAAATACATCTTCCTCAAAACTGGCGCCTACCGTCCGGCTGACCTGGCCAGAGCGGTGAAATACGCTTCAAAAGCCCGGATCGACCTGCTGACAGTTGACGGCGCCGGCGGCGGAACCGGCATGAGCCCCTGGAGAATGATGAACGAGTGGGGAATTCCCGGCGTGGAAATCTGGTCGCTCACTTATAAATATGCGGAATATCTGGCAAGCAAGGGTGAATACGTTCCGGACATCGCCTTCGCTGGCGGTATCACCTTTGAAGACCAGATTTTCAAAGCGCTGGCCCTTGGCGCCCCTTACACCAAGGTGGTCGGAATGGCCCGTTCTCCTCTGGCCGCGGCAATGGTTGGCAAAACCATCGGCAGCCGGATCAAAGACGGTCAGATTCCGGTTTACGTCGAAAGATTCGGCAACACCGTCGAAGAAATCTTCATCTCCGCTCCGGAACTCAAAAAGAGGTTCGGCGAAAAGTTTAACGAGATCCCGACCGGGGCCATCGGCGTTTATACCTATTTCAAGCGCCTGAGCCAGGGTTTGCGGCAGCTGATGGCTGGAGCTCGCAAGTTCTCGCTCGGATACATAACCAGAGACGATATCGGCGCTCTGACTATGGAAGCAGCCAGGGTAAGCGGCATCAAGTACATTCAGGACATTGACCGGGAAGAGGTGGAAAAAATTCTAAATTCCTGACAGGGCCCCTCACCGATTAACCAGAAGGCCGGGCCTGACCCGCGCGGTCAGGCCCATCTTTTTTTTGGGACAGCCTCGCGTAAAATACTTTCAGCCTCCGCCTTCAGCTGTCAATTGACTCCGGGGCATAGACTAACCCCCGTTCTTATGGTATAAGAAAATGACCTGAAAAAAATGATAACGACCGTAATTAGCCTTTTTATTCTGCTTTTTGCCATCACCATTCATGAAGCAGCACACGGCTGGGCCGCCTCGCGTCTGGGCGACCCGACAGCCAGGCTGGCCGGCCGGGTAACCATGAATCCTTTAGCCCATATTGACCCGTTCGGAACTATCATACTGCCGATTCTTCTGGGAATCATCGGAGCTCCGGTTTTTGGCTGGGCGAAACCGGTTCCGGTAAACCCCCTTTTCCTCCGCCATCCGAGGAAGGACGGTTTCTGGATTTCCTTAGCCGGGCCGGCAGCAAACATCCTGGCCGCCACCGGGGCACTGATAATCATTCTCATACTGAAACTCATCAGCCCGGTGACCACCACCGCTCTCTACAATTTTCTCACTTCCCGCGGAAGTCTGCCGGCCGGGCTGCAGCCGCTTCAGGGTTTGATTATCATCCTTTTTTACATGGTCCTGATAAACACTTATCTGGTAGCTTTCAATATGATCCCGATGTATCCACTCGACGGCAGCGGAGTTCTGGAAGGTCTGCTTCCCGAGCGTCTGGCCATGATGTATTCCCGTCTGCGACCATTCGGTTTTCTGATCGTCATCATCCTGATTTCTGTCGGTTTTCTTGAAGTGATCGTAAGACCTTTACAATATTTAATTCTTGCCATAATCTTTTTTTGAACTGAAAAGCCATGAGTCAACAGGGAAAAAAAACAGTTCTGAGCGGGATGAGGCCAACAGGACCTCTGCATCTCGGAAACTACGTCGGAGCCCTTCGCGGCTGGGTGAGGCTTCAGAACACTCACCGCTGCTTTTTTACTATCGTCCCCTGGCACGCTCTGAGTTCAGAATACCAGAACCCGAAAGTCATCCGGGAATATACGTTTGAGGTGGCGCTTGACTGGCTGGCGGCAGGACTGGATCCCGAAAAGTCCGTCCTTTTCATCCAGTCGGAAGTGAAGGAGCATGCGGAACTGCATCTTCTTCTTTCGATGATTACCCCCCTACCCTGGCTGGAAAGAGTTCCAACTTTCAAGGAACAGCAGCAGGAAATCGCCGACCGTGAGCTAAACACTTATGGCTTTCTCGGTTATCCTCTGCTTCAGACCGCTGACATCATCATTTACAAAGCCGAAGTTGTCCCTGTGGGCGAAGACCAGGCTTTCCACATAGAACTCGCCCGGGAAATAGTTCGCCGGTTCAACCGCTTCTACGGTGAAATCTTTCCTGAACCGCAGATGCTGCTGACGGAAGTGCCGAAGCTGGCCGGAACGGACGGCCGGAAGATGAGCAAATCATACGGTAATGCCATCTATCTTAAAGATTCCCCGGAAACCATCAGACAGAAGATCGCTCCGATGGTCACCGACACACGAAGAAAGAGACGGACAGACCCTGGAGAACCCAACGACTGCCCTGTGTTTACCCTTCATAAAGCTTTCGTGCCTGAGGCTAAAAGAGAAGAGCTGGCCGCCGGCTGCCGGACAGCCTCCATCGGCTGCCTGGACTGCAAAAAAGTGGTGATAGACGCCCTGATTGAGGAATTCGCCGGTTTCCGCGAAAAAAGAGGCTACTACGAAAAGAATCCCGACCTGGTGTGGGAAATATTCGATGAAGGAAATAAAAAAGCCAGAGAAGTTGCCGCCAGGACCATGGCTGAAGTGAGAGAAGCCATGGGTCTGGTGTTTCCCGGCGGGAAATCATCCCGGGGTAAGGTGTGATGGAGCAGGAACTGCAGGAGCCCGTCGAAAGGCAGCTTGCGGAGGAATCCTGGTCGGGTTCTTCCGACGGCTATCAGGTGAAGCTGGAAATCTTCGAAGGTCCGCTTGACCTTCTGCTTTATTTAATCCGCAAGAAAAAGATTGACATACACGACATTCCGATCGCTGTCATCACCCGCGATTATCTTGAATACTTAGAAAAAAAAGACCGCATCAACCTTGACCGGGAAGCTGAATTTCTGCTGATCGCCGCTCTCCTGATTTACATTAAATCCCAGATGCTGCTGCCGCGGGAACAGGAAGCAGCCGAGTCCGACGACCCGCGTCAGATACTGGTGGACCGGCTGCTGGAATACCAGAAGGTCAAAATTGCCTGCAATTTCCTGCGGGAAAAGGAAGAGGATCAACTTATGCGCTGGCGCCGCACTTTTCTGCCGCCGATAGCCAGACCGGAAGAAGCCGAGCTTCTGGAGGTCAGCCTGTTTGACCTGGCCGAAACTTTCTTCCTGCTGATGAAGAAGCGGGAAAAAGAAAACCTGCGCATAATCAAAGGCAAAGATGTTTCGGTCGAAGAAAAAATGAAAGAGATGATCGATTATCTGGAAGCCAACGGCTCGATGGATTTTCTGGAATACTTCTCCGCTCAGGAAACACTGGAAGAAGCGCTCGTTTCCTTCTTCTGTCTGCTGGAGCTGGTGAAAAACCATCTGGTCATAGCCATTCAGGAACAGCTGTTCCAGACGATCCGGGTCTGGTTGAGAAAAGCGCGCTCACACCATCAACATGGACACAGCCATGAATGAACAGTTAAAAGCGATACTCGAAGCTCTGATTTTCATTTCTCAGGAACCTCTAACTCTGGAAAAAATAAAAGAAGCCCTGGGTGAGGTGCCGGAAGATGAACTGCAGGAATGCCTGAAATCTCTCATTGAAGGGTACAGCGCAGTTCACCACGGCATTCAGATTATCCAGTCCGGAGGCGGATACCTTTTCACCACGAAACCCGAGCATGATCAGTGGGTCCGGAAACTTCTGCAGATTGAAAAGAAGAGCAAACTCTCTTCGGCCGCTCTGGAAACTCTGAGCATCATAGCCTACCACCAGCCGATTACCCAGGCTGAAATTTCAGCCATCCGCGGAGTCGATTCGACTTACTGCATCAAAACTCTGTTGCAGAAAAAGTTGATTAAAATTGTTGGCCGGAAGAAGGCGCCCGGCAATCCGCTGGTTTACCGCACGAGCGAGAAATTTCTTCAGTATTTCGGGCTGAACAGCCTGGAGGATTTGCCGAAAGAAGAGGAAATTGCTAAAATCCTCGATGAAGAAAAGCAATCGGTTTCCTGATTTTAAAATATAAACGGCCGGCGCGGGCGAGAACAAATTCTAAAAAAGCAGGAAAAGCAGAATCAGGGACGGAAAACAGGCCGGTGCCGGAACATCCAGGCAGTTAAACCTGACAACCCTGGAACGAGCTCCAGCCAGCAGTTTGAACTGGCTCTAAGTAAAGATTTTACCTATACTTAGGGTTGACAAAGCGTCTGGAGTTCTATAGTATTAAAAGCTATTCTTCGATACATTCAATGGAAATAATCGTAGCCAGAAACAGCGGATTTTGTTATGGAGTAAAAAGAGCCCTGAGGCTGGCCTTAAAAACCGGAAAGCATTCCGGCGGAAGAGTTTTCAGCTGGGGCGAAATCATCCATAACCCGGAAGTCATCGCTGACCTGAAGAATAAGGGAATAGAAGTGGCAAACTCTTTGAGACAGTTACGTCCCGGAGACACCGTAATCATCCGGAGCCATGGAGTATCTCCGGCTGTGCTTAAATCTCTCAAAGCTAAGAAAGTAAAAATCGTCGACGCTACCTGCCCGATTGTGAAGAATATACAGAAAACAGTTGAACGTCTCAGCCGCCAGCGTCAGGAAATCGTCATCGTCGGCAACAGGAACCATCCTGAAATCCAGGGACTGCTCGGTTACAGCCGGGGAAAAGCGGTGGTGGTGGAAAACGAGGAACAGGCGCTGGCTCTGCCCTTCAGAAAAAAGAGAGCGGTCCTGGCACAATCCACTCAGGACGAGCAGCTTTTCGGACAGGTGGTGGGCATTCTCGCCGGAAAAACTGAAGAACTTCTGGTATACAACACCATATGTCAGTCTACTCGCGTTCGCCAGAAAGCCACCGCTGAGCTGGCCGGACAGGTTCAGGCACTGCTGATCATCGGCGGGCGCAACAGTTCCAACACCAGCAAACTCTATCAGATTTCCCGCCGTCTTCTGCCCAGAACCTATCTTATAGAAAGGCCTGAGGAAATAACCCTTGAAATGCTTCAGGGAGTCAATAAAATCGGCATTTCGGGGGGAGCTTCCACTCCGCCCGAAGTTATCCAAAAAACTGTTTTGGCTATCAGGAATAGCTTCAAACAGAATTAAAATCAGGAGAAGGTGACCCATGATTGAGACCAAGAAGAACTTGAAGAACGACGAACAACTGACAGCAGAAGACTACGAACGTCTTCTCAATCAGTACCACGTTTCAAGCCAGGAATTGAAAGCAGGTTCGCTCATCCGCGGACGGGTGGTGAAAAAAACTTCCACCCATGTGCTCCTGGACATAGGACATAAAACGGAAGGAGCCATTTCCATCGAAGATTTCCGCCACCCCGAGGACTTCGAGACGGTAAAGGTGGGCGATGAAATCGAAGCCATCCTGGAAAAGTCAAGACCGGAAGACGGCTATTTTATCCTTTCAAAAAGAAAGGCTGACATCCTCCGGGCGCTTGACCATCTGGAACAGGTATACAATTCGGACGGCTGGGTCACTGGAACGATAAAAGCCAGAGTGAAAAACGGATTCACCGTCGATGTCGGGCTCGACGCTTTCCTGCCCGAAGCCCACGCCGACCTGCGCCCGGTCAAGAACCCTGATTCTCTTCTTGGTCAGAACCTTAAATTCAAGATCTTGAAATTCAGCCGCAGGGAAGAGGACGTCGTCCTCTCGCGGAAACTCCTTCTCCAGGACGAAAGAGAAAAAAGAAAAAGGCGGGTTTTCAGCCGTCTGGTTAAAGGCGGAACAGTCAAAGGAAAGGTAAAATCGCTGACGAACTTCGGAGCTTTCATCGACCTCGGCGGTGTGGAAGGGCTGCTACATGTTTCCGACCTCAGCTGGGGCAAAGTCAACCATCCTTCAGAAGTGCTTCAGGTCGGACAGGAAATTGAAGTTATGGTTCTGGATTTTAACGAAAACGAGGAAAAGATTTCTCTCGGACTCAAACAGCTGACTCCCGATCCCTGGCTGACCGTCGACCAGAAATACCCGGTCGGCACAAAAGTGACCGGAAAGGTCACCAGCCTGACCGATTTTGGAGCCTTTGTCGAGCTGGAAAAAGGAGTGGAAGGCCTGATTCACGTCTCAGACCTTACCTGGTCGAAGAAAATGGTTCATCCGAAGAAGGTTCTGCAGGTGGGCCAGGAAGTCACCGTTCAGGTTCTGGAAATCAACAAAGAGAGCCGGCGGATTTCCCTCGGACTCAAACAGGCCACGCCACATCCGCTGGAACTTTTCGCTCAGAAATACAATCCCGGTTCCCGTCTGAAGGGCAGGGTGACCAGCTTGACAGATTTCGGAGCGTTCGTCCAGGTGGACAAAGACATCGAAGGGCTGGTCCATATATCGGATATCAGCTGGGAAAAAATCAAGCACCCCTCGGAAAAACTCAAAGTGGGAGCGGAAATTGAAGTGGTCCTGCTTAAGGTGGACCTGGAAAAACAGAAAGTTTCTCTGGGCATCAAACAGCTCCAGGGCGACATCTGGGAGGATTTCTTCGAGCGCCAGAAGGTCGGAGACATCCTGAAGGTGAAAATTGTCCGCATCGCCGATTTCGGTGTGTTTGTCGAGATCATGCCAGGAATCGAAGGGGTGGTCTTCAATTCTGAACTCGATGAAAACCGGATCGAAAACCCGGCCGAGGTTTTTAAGATCGGTGAGGAAAGAATGGCCAAAATCATAAAACTGAATCCGGAAGCCAGAAAGATATCTCTCAGCTTCCGCCAGGCCCAGGCTGACCTTCAGAAGAAAGAATTTCAGAAATATCTCGAAGGTCAGAGCGAAAGACTGACCCTCGGGGACCTTTTGAGAGAACAGTTTAAGAATCTTTCCGGGAAGGCTAACAGCAAAAAGGAGGGTGAATCATGATTAAGGCCGACCTGGTGAAACTCGTCGCCCGGGAACTTAACATTTCGAAGCAGGAAGCCGAAGCCGGCGTTAACCTTTTCTTTGAAGCTCTGAAGGAAGCCATCCTCAGGGGAGAAGAGATCGAATTCCGCGGGTTTGGCAGTTTTCGCTTCCGTCAGAGAGCTCCCCGTTCGGGCCGCAATCCGAGAACCGGTGAGCCGGTGAAGGTGCCGCCGAAGAAGGTGCTCTATTTCAAGCCATCAAAACTGTTGAAGGAGATGCTCAACAAAGCTAAATGAGGTACTGTACCGCTCCCTGGCGATTGACTTACGTTAAAAAGGCTCTGAAAATGAAGAAGTGTGTTTTCTGCGAAGCCCTGAAAAAGAAAGATGACCGTGAGGCTTTAATTCTGTACAGGGGAAAACACAATTTCGTCATAATCAATCGCTTTCCTTACACCACGGGTCATCTGATGATCGCTCCGTATTGTCATCTGGCCAGCTTTGAAAAAGCCCCTCGAGAAATCGTGGTGGAAGCGACCGAACTGATTCAGACGGCCATCAGCATTCTGAAAAAAAGTTACCGCCCTCATGGCTTTAACGTGGGCCTGAACCTCGGGCAGGCAGCCGGGGCCGGTGTCACCGGCCATTTCCACATCCACGTGGTTCCGCGCTGGCCGGGCGATTCCAACTTTATGCCGATCGTCGGTCAAACAAAAGTATTCTGCGAAGATCTCATGAGCACCTACGACCGGCTTAAACCATATTTTAAAAAAGAAGAGAAGAAACAGGAGAAATAAACCATGTTAAAAACCATGCGGAAAAACGTAAAATCGCTGGCGCCAGTTCTCTGGATCGTCATCGCCACTTTTGTTATAGCCATATTCGCCGTCTGGGGCGGTGCCGGACGCCTCGGCGAAGCCCGTCAGGCCAATACCATAGTGCAGATCGGCAAGGTCAGCATCTCCGCCGACGATTATTACAACGTGCTCAGGCAGCGGATAGAAACGATGAAAAGACAGTACCCCGACCTCGACCCCGCCCTGTTGAGGCAGCTTAACCTTCCGCAGCAGGTTCTTGAACAGATGATTCAACAGCAGCTCCTGCTCCATCTGGCTAAAAAACAGGGACTCAAAGCCACCGATCGGGAACTTCAGGAAAAGATCATGAGCTATCCTGTTTTCCAGAGGGACGGGAAATTCGTCGGTTTTGAGGAATACAAGAGAATTCTTGACTGGAACCATATTCCTCTTCAGAAATTTGAAGAAAGTCTGCGGGAAGAAATTCTTCTCAACAAAATTTATCAATTGCTGACAGCCCACCTGGTGGTAACCGAGCAGGAAGCCTGGGAAAATTACAGAGACCAGAATGAAACAGCTAAAATAGAATATCTGGTGGCTTCGGTCGATAAAATTGACCTTCCTGAAAAGCCAGACGACCCGGCGATTGCTGCCTATTTCGAAAAACACCGTGAAAGATACCGCGTGCCGGAAAGACGCGAAGGGAAAATGGTCTTCCTGAAAACGGATGACCTGAAAAAAGAACTGACCGTCTCCGAATCAGAAATCGAAAAATATTACCGGGATAACATCAACCAGTTCAAGGAACCGGCCAGAATCAGGGTCAGCCGGATTTATCTCACCTACACCGAAGCTGACAGGCAGCAGACGCTGGAGCTGGCCAGAAATATAAAGGCCAGGTTGAACGCAGGAGAAGATTTTGCCCGTCTGGCTACCACCTACTCGAAAGACGAAAAAGCCAGCGCTGGCGGCGACTGGGGTTATTACGACTGGCAGAGCTTCACTCAGGAAGAAATCAAAACCATCAACCAGCTGGAAGCAAATCAGGTCAGCGAACCGCTGGACCTGGGATATGCCGTCTCCATTCTGAAAGCCACAGAAAAAATGCCGGAAATCACCCGGTCTCTGGCAGAAGTAAAAGTTATGATTCAGAACAGTCTGCTCGAGCAGAAAGCCAGAAATCAGGCTTCCAGCCGTATGGAAAAACTCGCCCGGGCGGCTAAAAAGCTCAGGGACCTGGAGAAAGCAGCACGCCGGGAAGGGTTGACCACTCAGTCGACCGGACTGCTGAAAAACGGAGACCCGGTTCCGGGCGTGGATTCTTCCGGTTACCTCAGCCAGACTCTGTTTGAGCTTAAAGAAAAAGAAATATCTTCTCCAGTATTCACCTACGAAGGTGTGGCTGTTCTGCAGCTGGTTAAAATTGATCCGGAGCACCAGGCTTCTCTGGATGAGGTTAAAGACCAGGTCCGGGAGGATCTGATCAGCGAGCTTAAGAAAGAAAAAATCAAAGAAAAGCTCGCTTCTCTCAAGTTCGCTCAGGCGGCAGACTGGGAGGATTTTGCCAGCAAGAACGGTCTCGAATACAAACGAGCTGATACCCATAAGCGCGGCCAGTACCTGAGCCTGATAGACGAGACCACTGAACTTGACAGACTGGTGTTCAGCCTGCCGCTGAATCAACCGAGCGAACCGTTTGAAGTCAGCAACGGCTTTGCCGTGGTCAGGGTGCTCGAAAGAAAGGAAGTCTCCAGGGAAGATTTTGAAAAAGTGAAAGATCAGGAAATGCCTTCCCTTCTGAATCAGGCGCGGGAAATGTTTCTCTTCAGCTATCTGCAGAAAGTTCGCCAGGAGATGAAAACCAGGGTTAACGTCGAGCTTTTTAATAGAGTCACGGAAAACCTGCTCGGCAGATTCAGTGAATAAACCCTCTTTTTTAATAAAAAATTTAATTTAATCAAGGAGGGCAAATGGAGACTTCCAGAAAATCTCTGCCGCCTGAAGCCTACCGCGAACTCGCTCCCGGAGAAAAGTACGTACCGCTGGTTCCGCCGGAAAAAATCGTTCCTGAGGTTACTCCCCGTTCTGTCTTCTGGGGCCTGTTCATGGCGCTCTTCTTCACTTTTTCCATGGCTTACCTGGGACTTAAAGTTGGCACCGTTCCGGAAGCGGCCATCCCAATCGCCATACTGGCTGTGGGCATCGGCTACACCTATTCCCGGCGCAATACCATTCTGGAAAATGTCATCATCCAGTCGATCGGCGCAGCTTCCGGAGCTCTGGTGGCCGGAGCCATTTTTACCATTCCGGCTCTTTTCATCATCGGTCTACCCATCGATATCTTCAAGATTTTCCTTTCAACTTTTCTCGGCGGATGCCTGGGAATTCTTTTTCTGATTCCTTTGCGCCGTTATTTCTGTGTAGAGCAGCACGGAAAACTGCCGTTCCCGGAAGCCACGGCCACCACGGAAATTCTGGTTTCAGGTGAGGCCGGCGGAGAGCAGGCCAGGCCGCTCATTCTTGGAATAATAATTTCAGGCATTTACGAATTCCTGGCCATCGGCGTCCGCCTCTGGAATGAGGTCATCACTTTTCGCTTTCTGCCGTTTATGGACCGGCTGGCGGAAAAAACCAGAATGGTCCTGAAGATTGACGCTCTTTCAGCATTTCTTGGTCTCGGTTATGTCATCGGGCTGAGGTACAATGCTATCATCGTCGCCGGCGGTCTTCTTTCGCATTTTGGTTTTGTCCCGTTGATCTGGTTTCTCGGACAGCATTTCTCTGAAGCGATCTACCCTGGAACAGTTCCGATATCTCAGATGAACGAGGTTCAGATTTTCAGCACCTACGTTCGTTACATCGGAATCGGCGCTATTTTTATGGCCGGAGTGCTGGGCATAATCAAATCTCTGCCGATCATGGCCCGGGCTTTTTCGCTGGGCTTCAAGGAAATTATTAAGGGGAAGGAGGGCGTTTCCGAAACCATAAGAACAGACCGCGACCTCAAGATGTCAACCATCATCGTCGGGATTCTGGTGACGGCCGTTGCCCTGTTCTTTTATTTTCTGTGGATTTCCAGTCTTAAGTTCGCACTGATAGGAGTGGTGATCTGCCTGGTTCTTTCTTTTCTGTTTACCACGGTCGCAGCCACAGCCATCGCCATCGTCGGCACCAACCCGGTTTCCGGCATGACCCTGATCACTCTGATCCTGTCGAGCGTCATCCTGATCGGGGCCGGTCTTTCCGGAACCGAAGGGATGGCTGTCGCTCTGCTGATCGGAGCGGTGGTCTGTACCGCGCTGGCGGTTTCCGGAAGCTTTATCACCGACCTGAAGATCGGCTACTGGATTGGCGCCACACCCGGGAACCAGGAAAGGTTTAAATTTGCCGGAATTCTGGTTTCTGCCCTTTCCGTCGGAGCGGCCATATTCATTCTGGATAAAGCTTTTTCCTTCCAGAGCGGCGCACTGGCTGCCCCCCAGGCCAACCTGATGGCTGCGGTTATCAAATCTTTGATGTCCAGGGAACCGGTAGCCTGGCTGCTCTACGGAATTGGAGCCTCGATTGCCATCGTGGCTGAACTCTGCAAGATACCGCCGCTGCCTCTGGCTCTCGGCATGTACCTCCCGCTCCCCCTGACCACTCCGCTGCTGGTCGGAGGTTTTCTGTCTCATCTGGTGAAAAAATCAACGAAAGATAAAGAACTGGCTGAAAAAAGACATAACCGGGGGATGCTGATTTCTTCCGGGTTCATAGCCGGAGGCGCCCTGATGGGGATCGTCCTGGCTGTTCTCAAGCTGGCTAAGGTTGACCATTACTTCAGCCTGGGAATTCCGATGATCCTGGAAAACGGTAAATGGGTGGATGGCACACCCGCTGTCTGGTTCAGCCGCTATGGCGAGATCATCAGCCTGATGGCCTTTGTCCTGCTGATCGGTTTTGTCTACATCCAGGCTAAAAAAGAAAAATAAAATTAACCAGGAAAGGAAGGCTATCATGAAAGCAAACAAACTTTATCAGGCAGCCGAAAAGGCAATTTTCCAGTCACTCAAACTAAAAGCTGGAGAAAGTTTTCTGCTGGTCACAGACAAACAGAAAATGGAAATCGCTGAGGCGCTGGCCTTCTACGCTAAAAAGGCCGGAGCCGAAATCACCACCTATCTGATGACTGAAACTTTGCGTCCGATCACCGAACCGACAAAGCTTTTCAAATTGCTCACGGAAAAAGCCGATGCGATCGCTTACCTGTTAGATGCCAGGATTGAAGAGAAGCCTTTCCGTGGTTTCATGGTGAGTCAGGGAATGAAATACAGCCGGGTCTGCATGATGCCCGGGATCACTGTCGACATGATGGAAAGGTTGGTCAACATCGACTTCAAGAAAATGAATGAGTTCACCAGAAAAGTCATCCGGGCGATGAAGGATGCCGACCGGGTGATCGTCGAGAACGAAGAGGGAACTCACATCACCTTTAGCGTTAAGGGACGCGAATGGCACAACGACAACGGCGACATCAGCAAGAAGGGCAAACACGGAAATCTGCCGGCAGGAGAATGCTACACCTGCCCGGTGGAAAAAACCTTTACCGGCAAGCTGGTAATCAGCCTGATTGACGACAAACTCGGCCGCGGCGAGCTGGAATTTAAAGAAGGCCGGCTGGTGCGCTGGAAGGGCGAAGGAATCGAAGCCGTGGTAAAAAACATCGGAAAGGATGAAACCGGGTTCATTATCGGTGAATTCGGTATCGGCACGAACCCGGGCGCTCGCATCTGCCCGAATATGCTCGAAGCCGAAAAAGCTTTCGGAACCGTTCACTTTGCCATCGGCGATTCCTACGGTCTGGGCAAAAACAAGAGCAAGCATCATTACGACGCGCTGGTGGACAAAGTGACCATCATCGCCAGGGGCAAATACATAGCGAAGAATGGCAAATTTTTGATCTGAGGGCGGTCGCCGGGAAAGCCCTGGAAAACATAAACTATTTATAAATTTCAGACAGGATTTTCAGCTGAATGAAGCTGAAAAATACTGCGGAAGGGGGTAACTGTCTATGCCGGAATTTAACTTAAAACAACTATTACCCCTCTACCAGGAAGTGGCCATCCTGAAATACGGGGGGACCCTGGACTTTGACCGGCTGGAAAGATACATGGAGCCGGTTCGGCTCGGGCAGGAAGAATTCTCCCGCCGCCATCTCGAAGCTCTGCAGCTTGACCACCTTTTTCCGGCCTGGTGGAAACTTCCCGAGCTGAAAGAGGATGAGCTGGAAGCCATGAAATCGATTTTCAAGAACCCCGGTCCTAAAAATGAAAAAGTCATCCAGAAGCTGTTCGACATCTTCAAGAACATCGAAATTCTTTCCTGTCTCCTCCGGGTAATCTGTCCTCAACATTACGGAATTTACAGCGCTCCGGTGGAAAACCTGCTGGCCATCCGGGCAGAAACCCCGCTGAAAAAATATTTAATCTACCTCGACAACCTGACCGAGCTCCAGGAAGCTTACGGTTTCAAGCGAATAGCCGACGTGGACATGGCTCTGTTTGCTCTCTGCTGTCTCCTGAACGAGGAATATCTACGGCAGAATCCCGATTATCACGAGATTTACACCAACTACCTCCAGAATCCAAACCCGATCAAAAAGATTTCTGCCCGAAACGCGTTGCAACGACTCCGTCAGGAAAACATCTCCTGCCTGGAACTGGCCGAATGCTTCCTGGAAATCGACCCGGAAATCGCTGGCTTTTTAGCAGGGAAAGAGCTGGAGTCCACAGTCAACAATTTATTATTAGAAGAAAAAGGAAGATCCGGACTGAAAAAATTCAAACTTGCAAGCATGCCCGAAAAACTGGAAGAGCTCGTTCTTAGAAAGGTCATCAGCGACCGGGTCAAGGAAGATATGCAGAAATGGTGGGATACCAGAAATGACTGCGTTCATATAGACTGGTCAGAGGCATCCGGTGAAGAACTGGCCAGTTTGAAAACAAACGTCGTTGAGATGATAGAAGGAATTAAGTTGGTCAGGGAGAGAATAGAAAGCTGATAAGCTGAGAGGTTAAAAGGCGTTAAGCACAACAACTGTCTTAGAACGCGCTGCGATAAATGATTGAAATGGACAGGTGACGGTCGCGCCGAACTGCCGGCGAAGCAGCTTGCCATCAAATTCCGGCCTGACCGGAGATATACGCTCTTTTCTTTCTGTTTTTTCCCGCCCGGCTGATTAAATATATGAATAACCATTCATATATTGGAATGGCTGGAGGCCGGGTCGTTAACTGCACTCCGGCGGCCGGAAATTTTTATTCGTTCGCAAATCAAAACCGGCTGATTTCGCTGCTGAAAGAATCCTTCTCCAGATTTTGAATCAAGAAGCCAGATTACGTTAGTCTGATACATATGAAATCGAGTCATTTTCGAATCACCCCAGGAGGCAATTTCCACGAAAACACTAAAAAGACGCGATTTTCTTAAAATTTCAGCCGGCAGCGGTGTGGCTCTGCGGGAATCAGCCAGAACATCTGCCCTGAGTTCTTCTCCAGCGCCGGGCCTGGTGAGTCCGGGCGGGCGGACAAAAGTAAAAGTGGCCAGAATCTACATGGGTTTGCCCCGCCCCCACTGGCCAAAGCTCTCTCTCAACCTTGAGGAAGAAGACAGAACTTACGAAGAATTCTTCAGCCGCCAGAAAGAAGAGCTGGCCGACGTCGACTTTACAGTCAACATCCTGGCCAGCAAGCCCGAAGATATCATTCAACAGCCAGAAAAAATCAAGCAGGCCGACGGCATCCTGGCCATTCATCTGACCATCTGGATCACCCCGATTCTGGAAGAAATACTGAAATTTAAGAAACCCACGGTTATTTTTGCCGCCTCCTACTCTGGTCATGAATGGACGTATTACGGCAGCCTGATGAAACAGGAAAAAGGGGAAATGGTTGATTGCTTTCTGACCAGCAACCGGCAGGAACTGGTCAGGGCCATAAGGCCATTCCGGGCAGTTCACCACCTGCGGGAGGCAATAATTCTCAACCTGACCACAGCTCCTTTTGAAGAATAGGCAGCCAGAATAAAGGAAAAGTTCATAGGGGGCTGAAATCAGAAGAATTACTCTCGACCGGGTGGAAAAATTGTACGCCTCCGTGGGGATCGGTGAGTGAGCACAGGAGGAAGCGCGCCGTGACAGGACCCTTCCTCAGGCATGTGCCATAAGGGATAGTTCGTTCCTCCAGAAAATTCCATTTGAAATTTGCCGTCTGAAAAATATATATTTTCTCTCTTAAGCTCAACAGAGGAGCTGCTGATGAAAAACATCTTTCCCGTCCTCAAAAAAAATCGATTTTTTTTCAGACCGCTGGTCTCGGGTTTTTTCGCCTTTGTCTTAATCATTCTTATCTTATCCCGGACATTCGCTTTCGCCGAAATCACTCCTCCCGATAAATATCTCGGGTTCAGACCGGGAGACGATTTCAAGCTGGCCAGCTGGAGTAAAATCACCGGTTATTTTCAACTTCTGGCTCAATCCTCGCCTCGGGTAAGAGTGGTCGAACTCGGAAAGACTACTCTGGGCCGGCCGCTGATCATGGCCATCATAACCGCCGAAGAAAATATGCCAGACCTGGAAAAATTCCGGAAAATACACGCGCGGCTGCATGATCCGAGAGGTCTCAGCCCCGAGGAGAAAGCACGGTTGATAAAAGAAGGGAAAGCCATCGTCTACATAAGCTGTTCGATCCATTCCACCGAGATCGCTGCTTCCCAGATGTCGATGGAACTCGCCTACCGGCTGGCCAGCGAGAACAGTCCGGAAATCAAAAAAATACTCAGCGAGGTCATTCTGCTCCTGATTCCATCAGCCAACCCAGATGGCATTGACCTGGTGACCGACTGGTACTACCGCACGCTGGGAACGCCGTACGAAGGCAGTTCCATGCCCTGGCTTTATCATTATTACACCGGGCATGATAACAACCGGGACTGGTTCATGCTCACCCAGAAAGAAACTCAATTGATGGCTAAGGTGCTCTATCAGGAATGGTATCCGCTGGTCGTTTACGACGTCCATCAGATGGGATCGACCGGACCGCGGCTGTTTCTTCCGCCTTACCAGGACCCGATCAATCCGAACCTCGACCCGCTGCTGCTGAGGGAACTTTATCAGCTGACAGGTGAAGCTGTAATAAGCCTCACCCGCGAAGGTAAAACCGGCGTTTCCACCAGCACCATTTTTGACGGCTGGTACAACACGGCCAACAGAGCGGCTCCGCTGCGACACAATGCGCTGGGCATACTTTCAGAAGCAGCCAGCGTGAACATAGCTTCCCCTATTTTTATTCGACCTTCAGAAATCAGAATCTCGGGCGGCGGGAATGAAATTCTCTCCACCAACCTCGAACCCTGGCCCGGCGGCTGGTGGCGGCTGCGCGACATAGTTGAGTACGAACTCATCGTCGCCATGTCCTTCCTGCGGACTGTTTCCGAGAAAAAAGAAAGATTCATGGAAAATTTCTGTCTGTTCGCCGAGCGGCAGATAAACAGGGGACTTACTGAGCCACCATACGCTTACCTCATACCTGAAGACCAGAAAGACCTTCCGACCGCTCTGAAACTTTTAGAAATCATCCAGAAAAACGGTGCGGAAGTTCATCAGGCCACCCGTGCTTTCAAGGCCGATGGTCTCGAATACCCTGCCGGCACCTACGTGATCCTTTTAGCCCAACCTTACCGCGCGTTCGTCAAGGATCTGCTCGAAAGCAAATCGTATCCACTTCCTCCCGGCCGCGATCCGGCACAGTATCTCCCATACGACGAAGCCAGCTGGACGCTGCCTCTGCAGATGGGGGTTCGGGTGATTGAGGTTACCAGCAAATTTGAAGCCAGCCTGAAACTCCTTCCTCCGGTGTCAGTTCCCGATAGCCAGGTTTACGGCAGCGGAAAATATCTTGTGGTGGACAGCGGAACCAACAACAGCGTTATTCTGGCTAACAGGCTGCTGAAAAAGAGTCTTCCGGCTGCTTACGCCGACCGGGAATTCTCCGCCGGCGGGAAAACCTTCAGGGCCGGAAGCCTGGTAATCGAAAGAAGCCGGATAAGCCCGGCACAGCTGACCTCTCTGGCTAAGGGCCTCGGTCTCCGCATCGAAAGCGTTAATTCGGTTTCACCGGCGACCCTCCGTCCGCTGAAACCATATCGTCTGGGAATCTACCAGCCCTGGACGGCAAGCATGGATGAAGGCTGGACTCGCTGGGTGCTCGAGCAGTTTGAATTCAATTTCCAGGTGCTTCATAACGCTGAAATAAGAGCCGGACAGCTGGAGAAAAACTTTACCCACATAATCCTGCCGTCGATTTCAAGCCGCATTATCCTTGAGGGACGGCGCAAGGGTGAAGTTCCTCCCGAATATGCCGGCGGTCTCGGCACCGAAGGAGTTTCCGCCCTGATTTCCTTCGTTCAGAATGGCGGACAGCTCATAGCCGTAGAAAACTCAGGTGATTTTCTCATCGAGTATTTCGGCCTGCCACTGAGAAACATAATCGAGCCTCGACGGACAAGAGGCGGGGAAAGCGAACAGGCTTCTGCCCCCGACCGGGTCAGAGTTTATTCCCCTGGTTCGATACTGAAAGTTCTGGTCGACAACGCGAAACCGGAAGCGTTCGGGCTGGAGAAAGAAGCGGCCATCTTTTCCTACTTCAGTCCGGTGTTCGAAATTCTTAAAGCTGAAGCGCCGGGGCCGGGACCTAAGGTTCATAACCTTGCCTGGTATCCTCCCTACGACCCGCTGCTCAGCGGAATTTTGCTCAACGGCGATAAATTGAAGCATAAATCAGCAGCCGTGGTTTGCGATGTGGGAAAAGGCCGGGTGGTGCTCCTCGGGTTCAACGTGCTTCACCGCGCTCAGGCCCATGGCAGCTTTAAGTTCCTTTTTAACCCGATAATCTACCGTTGAAAAATAAACTGATAAATCTTTCTCTGGAAGAAAGAAGTTAAACCGGGCTAAAAACTAAAGGAAACGATTGGAGGAGGAACGATGGAAACCGGCCGTAAAATAAAAATCGCGCTTGTTCAACAGGCAAACACCCGAGACCGCGAACACAACCTCAAGCGAGGACTGGAAGCTCTGGAAAAAGCCGCCCGGGCCGGAGCTCGTCTGGTCCTCTTCCCGGAACTTTCTTTTCTGCCTTTCCTGCCGCAGCATCCTGCCAGACCTGGTTTTGAAATCCAGGCGGAAGAAGTACCGGGCCCCACCACCGCGATTATCTCGCAGAGAGCAGCCGAACTCGGGGTGGTGGTGGTCTTCAACCTGCTGGAGATACATGAAGGAAAAACCTACGATTCCTCTCCGGTAATCGACAGCAACGGCCGGCTCATCGGCCTCAACAGAATGGTCCATGTGATGGAAGCTCCGGGTTTCCACGAAAAAGGTTATTATCATCCGGGAGACCTGGGAGCCGGCGTTTTTGAAACTTCGGCCGGGCGGCTGGGTGTGGCCATCTGTTACGACCGGCATTTTCCGGAGTACATGAGAGCTCTGGCTCTGAAAGGGGCTGAACTGGTGGTTATTCCTCAGGCAGGGGCAAAAGGCGAATGGCCGCCAGGTTTGTTTGAAGCGGAACTTCAGGTTGCAGCTTTTCAGAATGGTTATTTCATCGCTTTAGCCAACCGGGTGGGCCGGGAAGAAGTGGTGGACTTTGAGGGAGGCTCGCTTGTGGTCGACCCCTCGGGTCAGATTATAGCCAGAGCGGGAAAAGGCAGGGAAGAAGTTCTGCTTACCGAAGTGGACTTCAGCCTGCTCGACAACTGCCCGGCTCGCAGGCATTTTCTCCCGGACCGCCGTCCTGAAATCTACAACCGCCTCTGAGTCTCTGATCCAGATCAAAATTCAACTGAACAATTATCTCAGGTATAATGAATAGGGTTAAAAACCTTATTCATTAAAAATTTCAGGAAAACGTGTTTTCGTGGAATCAGTCAGGCAAAAAGGAGGTATGATGAAAACAGCCAGAATTTTAGCTTCAGGTCTTCTTCTCTGTTTTCTGGCGCTTCCGCTTCTGGCCAACAAATCGGCCGTGAAGGTTGAAGCCCCGGCCGCGGTGAAAGCCGGCGAGGAAGCGACCATAGTAATTCACGTCAGCCACCGCGGCAACAGCAGTTTGCATTACACCAACCGGCTGGTGGTTATGGCTAACGGGAAAGAAATAGCCCGCTGGAATTTTACATCCGGCAACCGGCCGGAAAACGAGATTTTTTCCAGAGAAGTTAAGCTAAAAATTGAAGAGGAAACTGAGATCATAGCCGAGGCCACCTGCAACCTTCACGGCAGCGCCGGGCCGGCTTCAGCCAAAATCAAAATAGAATAAAGGGAGGAAAAGCATGACTCTGGCTGGAATTTCCCTTGTACTGCTTTTAGGGATAATCAATCTGATCCTGGTCGTTTTTCAGGTCAGCACCGGAAAGAAATGGCTCAAGGTTAATTTCACCTGGCACCGTCGCCTGGGAATATTGCTTCTTTTTACGGCGATCATCCATGCGGTTCTCGCTTATCTCTCCCGTTGAGCCTGAGGTTTTAATCCTTCAGGATTTGTCGGTCTGCCATCTGCCACCATCGCCCGGTTTTTACGGACGGGGTAGGTCAGACTCTTTTTTCACAATTTTATAAAGGCTCATTGGTTCAGTTTCAAACTCAATCTTATTTCCGCTCATCCTGAATTCCACCGGATTTCCGGTCGCGGTCATATTCCCCGAAAAATATTCCCTTATCGGCCCGAGGCTAACCACTTCCACCTGAGTCCAGTCTGAGGGCAGATGAACCACAGCCTTGAGAGTGGAATTCACAGGATTCACCAGCCTTATGCGGCCATCCCCGTCCCAGATTTCCTGGAGGTCAAAATGCTCCACCCGGGCGCCTTTCTCGAAGATCTTCAGGTAGGGAATTTCGTAAAGGTTGGAAACTATCACCAGACCGTCATCGTCCTCGTAGAATTTCTGGCTGTAGGTGTTGTAATGGCCGCAGAATTCGAATTTCCCTCCGGTGGCTTCTTTCATCTTCTTGTTGGATTCAAGAGAATGCCAGAGCAGCTGATGAGCGTAATCCAGATACATTTTCTTCCCGGTATGTTTGTAACCGGCAACGATAGCTTCCATAATCCAGGGGATGTAGGTGGGAGCGGTGGCAACGGAAGAATCGGTCCCGGTGGTGGGCTCGCCAAACTGTCCGGTCCAGTCTCCATCCTTCCTGGCCACTCCTCCTTTAAGCCAGTAAAATTCAGGCGGGAATTTATCCATATGGACAAACGACATCAAAAGGGCATCGAGAATTTTCTCCGCTTCGCGGCGCCATTTTTCTTCCCCGGTGTAATCATAAAGACGGAAAAGGGCCTTGGCGGCAAAAGCATAAACGTTGACTGAGGGCTCTCCAGCATGGTCTTCCAGCAGCAGACCGTAATTTTCCAGCACCTGCAGTTGATTCTCCATGGCTTCCACCGCTCGCTGGAGATATTTCTTGTCGCCGGTAAAAGAATAAGCGCTGAGCATCACATCTATTCCGAATTCGCAGGCGTCAAAGGTGTTGAGGTCGTCTTTCCAGATAAGTTTTGGTGGCCTGGTGGTCGGGTCGACCACAGCTCTCCAGTACCATCTTTTTCCCTCAGGATTCCACATCAGGCCTGAATGCACTTTCTCGAAATTGATCAACAGCGTTTCGCGGACTTTCTGCCTTCCGGTAAGAGGATATTCAGCCAGCAGCGATTCCACGTTGTAAGGCTGGGACCAGAGGAAACACTGTCTCTGTTTGACGTCAACTGTTTGATCCATGAAATAACCGTAGAACGGATGGTCCGGCGAATTCCAGCGCATTTTTTCCATATAATAATTATTTGCGTTTATCGTGTACTGCAGCCAGGAACGGTCTCCGCTCACGTAGAACATCGTCATAAAGGCTTTCCCCGTCATCTCGTTATGCCAGTCGTTCGTCGGCCATTCATAAGCATGGTAAACCCAGCCCTCTCTGGTGATGGTCCTCGGGACATTGCTCACCAGGTATTTCTCAACTTCATCCAGGTCAACCCTCTCAAAGGTTATTCCGTTAGTCTTCAGGTAACGTTCATACCTGGAATAAATGTTCTCATCGGAAAAAGTGGCCACCAGATTAAATCTGGCTTCTTCCTGCGGCTTGATCGTCGTCGCCTTCCAGACGAAAAGCCCGTGTTGATGGAGAATCCACCAGCCGCCGGTCCAGTAATTGCTGGTGGTGTCCCTCTTAATCTTCCAGGGGAGCATGCCGGAGGCGGCCAGACCGTCTCCGTTTACGGTGAAAGTATAATTGTCGGTAAACCCGAGAGGCTCTATGTTGCGCGAGCAAAGAAGTTCAGGTGGACCAAAAACCGTGTCGATGATCCGGTTGGCCGGAAGTGTCAGCAGGTTGATGTACTGGATCTCCTGATCCTGATTATTTTTCACGGTGTGGTCAAAATACAGCTTCGGCCCGCTGAGGCTCACTTCCACCCGGTGAGTCAACCCCTGCCTCTTGTCAGCCGTGAGCACCAGAATCTGCCCCTTCTTCTTATCCCTTATAATTTCATGTTTCTCAAAATATACATACCATCTGTATGAAGGATTTTTTTCCGACTCTTTGGCATTCCACATCGAAAGAAACGGATTGTCGGGATAACTCTCCGGTTGTCCAACCAATCCGATGACATCATTGGAGCTCAGGGTCGTGTACATTTCTCGGGCCCGGTCCCAGCCTAAATAACGGTAACAGAGCTCTCCCCGGTAGCGGAGCTCCTGCAGGTAATAGCCGTTCCAGCGAGGATCAAAGTCCCGCAGTTCCGGTGGATTCTCGAAGGGGTTGACAGCCTGATGTCCCTTCCAGACGTCAACAAAATCCAGCCTGAGGTAAATCAACCCGTTGTCCATTTCAATAACGTCTCCGGGGGAATCCCGGCCATCCCCGTCGTGGTCATGCCAGACGATACTTACCTGTTTCCCTTCTCGCGAAGCGGTACCCAGCAGGTAGTAAATCAACAGCAGAATCAGAATCACCACCAGAATTATGATGAAGGCCAGCCATATAACTTTTTCCGGCTTGATATTCATCTTCTCCCCTCCTTTTTAATTCTAAAAAATGCTCTTCCTCTCACATAAAAATCGTCCTCGCTCTGATCTCCTTTTCGCTTGAGCGCTAATGTGAGAATAGAAAATCCGGACAAAACCACACCAGAAATTTCTTTTCCACAGAAAAGTTTATGGAACGGCAAGCATTGAGTCAAGCCTGAAGGTTCAGACAGCAAAATGTCTGCGGGCGAAAATCTGGGAAAAACTTCATGTTGTTCTGACCCTGATTCAAACCGCGGCCCGACTTGAAAGTTAAGTTCACCTGTTAAGACGCTTTTTCAGCGCTCTGGTCAGCGCCGGAACCACCACAAACAGGTCTCCGACGATTCCGTAATCGGCGATCTTGAAAATCGGAGCTTCCGGGTCTTTATTTATCGCCACGATCACCTTGCTCGTACGCATTCCGGCCTGATGCTGAATCGCCCCGCTGATGCCGCAGGCTATGTAAAGGTCGGGCCTGACCGTCCTTCCGGTCTGACCGACCTGATGGGCATAGGATATCCAGCCGGCGTCTACCGCGGCTCTCGAGGCTCCGACCGCGCCGCCAAGAACATCAGCCAGTTCCCTTATGACGTTAAAACCTTCCGGGCCTTTAACTCCGCGGCCTCCGGAAACGATGATTCGGGCATCGGCCAGGTTGACCTCGCTCTTTTCCACGATCAGGTCAAGAACTTTGGTGGCGATTTCTTCCTCTAACATCACCGGCTTTTCCCGGATTATCTCCCCCTGGCGCGATGGGTCAGCAACCGGCATTTCAAACACATGATGTCTGACCGTGGCCATCTGCGGCCGGTGATTCTGGCATTTGATGGTGGCCATGATGTTGCCGCCAAAAGCCGGACGTATCTGAAGCAACAGATTGCTGCCCTCTTCAATTTCCAGTCCGGTGCAATCAGCTGTCAGGCCGGTATAGAGGTAGGTAGCCACCGCTCCGGCCAGGTCACGGCCGCGGGTGCTGGCGCCGAGCAGGAAAATTTCCGGGCGGTATTTTTTTACCAGTTCCACCAGACATCTGGCATACGGGTCTGTGCGGTAAATCTGAAGCGTCGGATCGTCCACCAGGATAACTCTGTCCGCTCCATAGGCGATGGCTTCCCGCGCGATCGATTCCGCCTGATGGCCGAGCACGCAGGCAGTCAACGTTGTGCCTCTCCTGTCGGCCAGACGTCTCCCTTCGCCTACCATCTCCCATGAGATCGAAGCCGCATGACCGTCGCACTGCTCAACCCAGACCCAGACTCCCTGGTAAGCCTCCAGGTCGGGTGTTTCGGCTTTTTCCACCTGTGGCAGGCTTAGAGCTCCAGTCGGGCATTCAGGAACACAGGCACCACAGCCGTTGCAAAGTTCACTGACCTCAATTATTGCGTCACTTCCCAGGCTGAGCGCGCCAAAAGGACAGACCTGAAGGCAGGCGCCGCAGCTGGTGCAGAGTTCTCTGTTTATCTGAAGCAAAGCCATGGTCGCACCTCACACGATGATTTTTTCGGCGATAAGTTTTTCCGCCAGAATTTCTGCCATCTGCTCGACCGATTCTCCGTGAATAATATCGCATTTTCCGGGGCGGGGCGGCGGAGTTTCAATTTTAACCACTCTAGTCGGCGATCCGTTAAGTCCTATCAGATTCGGGTCAACATCGAGGTCCTTCGAGGTCCAGACCGGAATCTGAACTTTTTGCGCCCTTCTGATTCCGAGGATTGTGGGATAACGTGGCTGGTTGATATCCTTCACCACAGTTATCAGGCAGGGAAGCGTCGAACGAACGACTTCTCTCCCCTCTTCCACCAGCCTCTCCACTTCAATCAGTTTTTTCTCGAAATCTATGCTGGCGATTTTGCAGACATAGGTTAACTGGTTGATCCGCAACTGGGTGGCAATCCCCGGACCAGTCTGTCCGGTATCACCGTCAATCGCCTGGCGTCCGCAAAAAATCACATCAAAATTTCCTATTTTTCTAATAGCTGCAGCCAGAGTGTAAGCGGTGGCCCAGGTATCGGCTCCGGCAAAGGCCGGGTCGCTCAGCAGAATCGCTTCGTCCGCACCCATGGCGATGGCTTCTTTCAGAGCGCTCATCGCCTGCGGCGGCCCCATGCTGATTACCGTCACCTTTCCTCCAAACTTCTCCCTCAACCTCAGCGCTTCCTCGATGGCATAGGTGTCGAAGGGGTTGATGATGCTCGGGACTCCTTCCCTGATAAGAGTTCCTCTTTCCGGGTCAATCTTCACTTCGGTAGTTTCTGGAACTTGCTTGATACAAACAATCGCCTGCACGCCTGACCTCCTTTTATTCAATTGACCGCAGAACCTGTTTTCTGCCTTTTCCGTGGGCTAAGCTGATCTGCCCGCTGGAACAGGCTGAAGGCGCGCCGGTCGCCCGACGCCCTTAATTTTTAAATTTCCGAGAAATATAATTCAGCCGGCCGTAGATGTCAAGAATTTAAGCTCAAGCCCCGGCTGTCCTGTCAGCCCCGCTTCCAGCCCGGTCCGCCCGGAGAAATCGGCTTTCATCCTTCAACAGAGATCGGGACGCTCCCGGTAAAAAAACCGATTCTCCCCGGAATTGATATTCCAACCCTTGTCAACCTTAATTTTCTCCACTAAAATCAAGGCTAATCTTCTCCCTTTACGGTTAATCAAAACGCATAAAGGATCTGAAAATGGAAAAACCAAAATACGATTTTGACACAGTGCTTGACCGGCGAAACACCTGTTCGCTCAAATGGGAATTCTGCGAAAAGGTGCTCGGAGTTCCGGATGTTATCCCGATGTGGGTGGCCGACATGGATTTCCCGGCTCCGCCCGAAGTGGTCGAAGCGGTGGTAAAGAGAGCTCAGCACGGTGCCTACGGTTATCCCTACATCCCGCGATCGTTCTGGTCAGCCATCATCGATTGGATGAAGGTTCGCCATAACTGGGAAATCAAACGCGAATGGTTATCAAGATGCCACGGAGTCGTCCCGGCTCTTAACATCTGCGTTCAGACCTACACCGCTCCAGGTGATAAAATTATCGTCCAGAGTCCGGTTTATTATCCGTTTTTCTCGGCCGTCGAAAATAACGGAAGAAGGATTGTGCGCAACCCTCTCCGCTTTGAAAACGGCCGCTGGACGATGGATTTTGACGACCTGAGAAAAAAGATTGACCGCCGAACCAGAATGCTCATCCTCTGCTCGCCCCACAACCCGGTCGGCCGGGTCTGGAGACGGGAGGAGCTGGAGCAGCTGGCGGAAATCTGCATCAAACACGACCTGCTGATCATCTCGGACGAAATTCATGCCGAGCATGTCTACCGCGGACACAAGCATATACCCACCGCCTCGCTTTCTCCTGAAGTCGCCGCGAGAACGATCACCCTGACCGCGCCGAGCAAAGCCTTTAACATCGCCGGATTGACCACTTCGGTGGTTATCATCCCGAACCCGAAACTGATGAACCTTTACCAGACTCAGCTGGAAAACCTCGGGCTTACCGTCAACAACATCTTTGGTCTGGTCGCTCTCGAAGCCGCTTATAATCATGGAAGAGTCTGGCTTGACGCTCTGGTATCTTATCTTGAAGACAACATGGATTACGCCAGACAGTATTTTGAGGAAAGAATCAAGAGGATAAAATTCCTGAAGCCTGAAGGAACTTATCTGGCTCTTCTCGACTGCCGCGACCTTGGCCTCCCCCGGAAAGAATTGAATGAATTTTTCCTGAAAAAAGCGAGGGTTTACTTCGATGAAGGTCCAATATTTGGTCCCGAGCTCGAAGGGTTTCAGCGCATGAACTTAGCCTGTCCGCGAAAAACCCTGACGGAGGCCCTGATAAGGATAGAAAAAGCGGTCAGCGAACTTTCCTCCTGAAAATCTATCGTCGGGCCAGACTGCCTGGCTGACCTTTCCAGCTGCTCCCATCTGTCATCTTTAAGCCGGAAGTCAGCAACGGTCTCGGTTGTTGATTAACCTTAAACTCACTCGACTTTTTAATTTAGGTTATAATTAACACATGAAGCTGCCTTATGTGATCTCGGGTGATTCCCTGGGCCGTAAGCGGTTTTACATCGTCCTTTCCAGCCCGGAAAATCAGGAAAACATCGGACTCGTGGCCAGGGCCATGAAAAATACCGGCTTTTCTCATCTGAGAATAGCCGGTGTTGAGAAGCTCGAGCCTGAAGCTTTTCGCACAGCCATTCACTCCAATGACATCCTGAAAAAAGCCTCGTTTTTCCCGACGCTGGAAGAGGCTGTGGTCGACCTCAACCTGGTGCTGGCTTCGACGGTGAGACAGAGAAAAGCCTTCAGGATATTCACACTGGACGAAATAATAGAAAAAATAAAAAGCTTTCCTCAGGAAACAAAAATCGGTCTGGTCTTCGGCAACGAACGAACCGGACTGAGCGACAGAGAGCTGCGTCTGGCGAATTTTGTGTACTTCATCCCCCAGGCACAGAGGCAACCTTCCTACAATCTGGCCGCTGCCGTCCTCATCACCCTTTATTCGCTCTTCCGCCAATCGGGAAGTCAACCCATAGCCCAGAGTCCTCCGCCTCTTCCGCGGAAGGAACAGGAGGATTGCATCCGGCTGATCCTGTCGAAGCTGGAAAAACGTGGTTTCATGCATGAAACCAACCGGGAACACGTGACCAGCCTCCTTTATGACCTGTTTGGACGACTCACCCTGTCAGAGCGCGACCGCCGCTTCCTGACCGCAGTTTTCCATAAGGGTCTTAAGGAAGATTAAATTCTGCGGATATCATAAAAATATTCGGGAGAAAGTCATGGAAAAAGAATCGGGCAAAGAAAAAAGGTTTGTGCTCGGGCTGGTGATAATCGCGGTGATAAACCTTTTTGTCGCTCTGATGACTTTTGGTTTCTGGGTCGGCCATCTTCTGGCCAACCGCTTTCCCAAAACTCTCCCTGTTCCGGATAACCTTTACAACGCCTTCGCCATACCTGACCTGGCGATGTCAGTGTTTCTGATGATCAGTTTTTTCGGACTTCTGCGATTCAAAAAGACCGGATACGTTTGCGCTCTGGTCGGGCTGGGCATGTGGTTTTTTGACGTGTTGCTGGTGGCCGGCCTGGTAGGACTGTTCAAGGTGAGCATCGTCATTCCGAGTCTGTTGTTCTGCCTGTGGGCCATCTACTATTTATGGGCAAAAAGAAAGATTTTCCAGCTGTTCGCCGATTAAACGTCAGTCATCCTGGACAAAAAAGCCAGCGTCAGAAAGAACGTCTCAGAAAATTTCCGTTGCCTTTGAGCTTTATCTCGGAGATAATTCTAAATTGCGCTGACCGAGCTCAATCTTCCGGTCGGCGGTTCGGAAGCGCGAGCGAAACATGATCAGAGCAAGGCTTAACACCTTCGACGTGACCATGATCGTGGTCAGCCTGGTTATCGGCATTGGCATTTTTCGCACGCCAGCGATGGTGGCTTCGGCCACCCGAACTCCTCTGCTGTTTTTCGCGGCCTGGGTAGCCGGCGGGTTGATAACCATGCTCGGAGCTCTGACCTTTGCCGAAATCGGCGGGAGATTTCCCGAGCCAGGTTCTTACTACAAAGTTGTGGCTGTCAGCTACAACTCGCTGGCGGCATTTCTTCTGAACTGGGCCAACATCTTCATCATAAACACCGCCAGTGCGGCCGGAGTGGCTCTCATCGGCGCGGAATATCTCAGCCCGATTATCCTGCTGGAAAAAGACCGCACCCCCGGTAAAATACTGCTGCTGGCTTTTTCTATGGTTATCGTTCTACTCCTCCTGAATTACATCGGCATTAAATCTGGCGCCCGGACACAGAACCTCCTGAGCCTCTCCAAAATTATCCTGATTTTAGTCCTGGCGCTGGTCGGCCTTCTCAGCCGCCAGAGTTCGCCGGCAATCAGACAGGCGGCGCTTGAAGTTCAGAATCCCTGGTGGCTGGCGCTAGGGCTGGGATTCATTTCGGTGTTTTTCAGCTACGGCGGTTACCAGCAGACGATAAACCTGGGAGCAGACCTTAAAGATTCCAGCCGGAACCTTCCCCGGGCGGTCATCTATGGGATGTTTATTGTCATCTCCTGCTATCTTCTGGTCAACCTGGCTTACTGGCGGGTGCTCGGCCTGCCCGGAATGAGCTCGGCCAGCCTGGTGGCGGCGGAGACAGCCCTGGTGGTTTTTGGAGAGGCCGGCTACAGATTTGTCTCAATAGCCATCTTTCTTTCCGCCCTGGGTTTTCTCAACGCTATATTGATGCAGCTGCCGCGCGCCTGCCTGGCGATGGCCGAAGACCGGACGCTTCCAGCCTTTTTCCGGAAGGTCAACCCGAGAACGCAGGTTCAGGAATACGGTTTGCTTTTCCTCGGAGGATTTATCCTGCTGAGTTTAGGTTTCCTCAGAACTTTTGAGAATATAGTCAATTACGTGATGTTTCTGGACAGTCTGGGCATCGCCGTGGTCGCTTCCACCATTTTCGTCCTCCGGAGAAAAGCCAGAAAATCTTCGACACCTTATGATGGTTTCCGCCTTCCTTTTTATCCGGTGCTTCCAGCCATTTTCATCTTCTTCCTGCTCAGCATCACCGTCAGCGTGCTGACCTCGAAGCCGCAGCAGGCTCTCCTCGGTTCGATTTTTCTTCTGGCGGGAATACCGCTCTTCCTGATAATGCGCCGCCTTGCCGGAAATAAACTGACTTCAGGCTGAGCCGGGTGCAGGCAGCGCCTGTTTTACAGGTTGAACGAAAATACCAGCCCTAAATACGGGTCCCGGCGTTTCTGACAGACAAATTCCTTCGTTCTCTGTACCCCGTAAAAACAGACTCCGGCGTGAACAGAATGATAGGCAATGCCAAAAGAAAGCTGACCGTAAAGCGGATTTATATCCACCCGGTGGCTCTCCCGGAAAGTGTTTCCCTGAAGAAGCAGGTTTCGTCCGATTGCTCTACCTTCCACCCGGATAAAGGCATAAACCGAGGTTCTGGCTGCCGGTCCGACGACAATCCGGTTAAACAGCGGTCCGGCCGAGTAAACTTCAAGCGTCGGGTCAGGTCGGAAACCGATTTTCAGGTCAAAAACACCGGTAACGGCCGCGAGCAGGTTCCCGGCCTGAGCGCCAAAGCCTGCTTTGATCAGGTGGCTGAAGTTCTGGCTGGAATTTTTCGAGGCCGAAAGAATCCAGAGCCGGTTAAACCAGAACTCCACCACCGGCTCATTCCGGAGCTGATTTTCCCAGCCCTCAGGATAGGTCCAGTCAAACGTCCGGTGCAACCAGCGCTGAATGGCACCGGCCAGCGAGAGTGGCCCGACCACACCCACGGCCAGTCCGGCTGAATCCTGATAGCCCGGGTTGAGCCTTAATAGAGTCAGTGCGGCATAGAGCAACCCGGCATAAGGACGGTCATCAGATATCAGTTCCTCAGCGGTCAGATTCCGCGGGGTGAACATCCCCTGGGCCAGCGATATGGCTGCTTTTCTCAGGTTATCATTAACTCCGTCATCTCCCTTATCGTCATAGCCGAATATACAATTATTCAACTTCCACAGCTTCCGCATAAAACCTGACCCGGAATCCCGCCTGAGCCGTGGCGTCAGCCACATGATTTGAACACCGCTGGTATAACCATCATCCTGTTTCAGCCAGACATCGTTTTCGATGGAAAAAGAAAAGCTTCCGCGCTCCTTAACCGGAGGTCTGAACTGAGCCTGAAGCAGACTGGACACCAGAAGGAGCAGAAAAACAACCGCGACTGTTTTCCGAAAAATTACAGTCAACGACCGCGCTTGCGGATGCATCTCCCCTTAAATCAATAAACTGAAATTCTAAAAATGCGCTCTCAGCTCGAAGCCACCTTTTCCAGCCGCCGCATGATGCTGAACATAAAAGCCGCAGACAGCAGACAGGCCGCCACCAGGATTGACCACAGCGCCCACAGCGGAACTTTCATCCAGAGATAGCCGACGACTCCAACCAGATAATTACCGATCGCCGTGGCGGCGAACCAGCCGCCCTGCATCAATCCTTTGTATTTTGGCGGAGCAACTCGAGAGACGAAAGAAATTCCCATCGGGCTCAGGAAAAGTTCAGCGATGGTCAGGATGAAATAGGTGCTGATCAGCCAGTAAACCGAAACCAGATATTCAGGCGGCGCCACCCGCCCTCCGAGCTCCGCCGGGCTGGGAAGCCTCAGAGAAGCGATCACCAGGATGGAAAAAGCCGCGGCTGTCATCAGCATGCCGATGCCGATCTTTCTCGGAGCGGAAGGTTCTTTTCCGATTTTGTTCAGATAACCAAAAAGCCCGATGATGAGCGGCGACAGAGCCACGATGAAGAAGGGGTTGAAGTGCTGAAATCTCTGGGGCTGGAAGGGGCTGACTTCAGGATAGCTCTGATACCGCAGGTAAGTCAGCACGCCGAATATGATAAAAGCCAGGGCGCCGGCTATCCGACCACCTCTGGAAACACTCTTTTTGAGAGCAAACACCAGCCCGACTATCGACAGAAACAGCGGCAGCAGCCCGCCCAGGTCAAACCAGAGGTTGGTCAGTTTATCAACCTGTTTCACTGTGTAGTCGCGAGCGAAGTAAGTCATGGTCACGGCTGACTGATGGAAGGCCATCCAGAAGAAAATTACCACCAGAAACACCAGACCCAGAGCCACCAGCCGTTCTCTTGTCTGTTCGGGAGTAAGCTCGATAACCTGAGATTTGAGTTCTTCCGACTTTTCTTTCTGCTTTTCTGTGACATCAGCGTGGCGGTAGTATTTCCTGAACCCCCAGAAAATGAGCATCGAGGCTATCAAACTCAGGCAGGCCACGCCAAAGCCAAAATGGTAGGATTTGCTGAGCGTCCCCAGATAGGTCTCGGCAAACTGTCTCAAACTGTCAAGGGTTATGGCCGGATTCTGTCTCTGAGCCAGTTCCAGCAGCTGGTTTACATCCTCGAGTTTTCCCGAGAGAAAATCATGGGCAAGAGCCGGTATTCTCGCATCGTAAAAGAAGTTGTTCTTTTTCAGAATGAAATTCGATACCACTTCCGAAGCCGACGGAGCGAACATCGCTCCGATGTTGATGCCCATGTAAAAAATGGTAAAAGCTCTATCTCTAAGCTGGCTATATTTCGGGTCGTCATAAAGATTGCCCACCAGTGCCTGCAGGTTGCCCTTGAACAATCCGGTACCGAGAGCAATCGTGGCCAGCGCCGCCACCACCACGGCGAACCCTGTCTGAAATCTCGTGGGTAGAGCCAGAAGCAGATAACCGAGAAACATGACCACCAGCCCGAGGCTGATCGTCCGTCCATAACCAAGAACGCGGTCAGCCAGGAATCCGCCGAGCAGCGGGAAGAAATAGACAAAGAACATAAAGGTGGCGTAGGTGACGCTGGCCTGACCGGCGGTGAAACCATACTTCGCCTGCAGGAACAGCACGAAGATGCTGACCATCGTGTAGAAACCGAAACGTTCGCCCATGTTGGCGAAGAAAGCCACAAACAGTCCCTTCGGATGTCCTTTGAACATGAATCCTTCTCCTTGACTGAATTAGCTTAAGAAAATTTATGTCTATCCGGCCGATTACCGGCCTGTCAGAAGCTCGATAAAAAGCCGGTTGACCGTGCGTTCGAGAGCCCGGCGAAAATTCTCTATAGTTTGATGGCTGTCACTTTCGACCCAGTGCTGGCTGATGTACATCGGTCTTCCCACATTTACCCGAATGGTGGCCGGAACGCCAAACGGAATATGTGTGCCGAATATAGCGAGCGGGGTTACCGGAACATCAATCCCATCTTCTTTATAGAGATTGTAAGCCATCACCGCGGCTCCAGCGCGAAACCCGGGAACATAGGGATTCGGATCTCCGTCAGTAAAGTGACCACGCCCCTGCAGAGCGACGATAGCCCGGCCAACCTTCAGGTATTCCTGGCATTTTCTAACGGCTGCCGCCCTTCCCTGATAGAGGTCCACCGGGATGTAGCCGACCCTGGCTATGTTGGAAGAAACATATCGTACGAAAAGTGTGAAAAAAGGCGCGAGGAAAAAGTGGACCAGCAAACCGGCACTCTTCAGGCTCCGTTGCAGATGTTTTTTCACCAGGAAGCTGAATTCATCCCTGGAAAAGATCATCCTGTTGGCGGTGAAGAAAATCGGCCGCGGGACGATCTTGAAGAGGACGGCCACGTCCTTATAACTGCCGACGTGATTGCCGACCAGGATGTTCGGTCCTTCCCGCACAAAATTTTCGGCTCCCTTCACCACCAGTTTTTTCGGGAAGAGTGCCAGACTGCTTAATCGCTGGATGACTTTCTCAAAACTTTTGAGTTCTTCCTCAAAGGTCTTCTGCATGGGCTATTTATTTTAGCCCATTAAAACTTGATTTTCAAAATGATTCTTAACGGACAATTACACGAAATTTCCCGCTTGCTTTTCAGAGCGTGCAGTATCTATCAGCTCGATCTGTCTTTCAGCCTGAAGGAAACAGTAGAGGAAAAGACAGGTTCCTTCAGTGGTGCTCAGCCGGCTCAAAAGATTTTCGCTTATGGCTTCCTCCAGTCTGTTTGCTGGATTATCCTCAACACCCGATTGACAGGCTTCACCCGCGCTGCGGTAAAAAATTCAGAAAACGCCGGCGTCTCCTGAGCTGGTCCAGGCACTTCCAGTAAAGTATGGTAAAAGCCAAGCTTTCCAAGTTTGAAATTTCTTCTATGCGGTCAAGGTGCCTGAGCATCTGAAGAATCATATCCTGGCAGGTATCTTCGGCTTCAGCACGGTTGCGGGCGAGACTCCGCGCAAAAGACATAAACTCTCCTCCATGTTATTCCAGAAGTTTCAAAAGCCGGGCTCTATCGCTCTTTCAGATTTTCAGACCTGAGGTCTTTTCGCTCGCCCTTTACTTACTCGTTTATGAAACCAGCGGATGGCAAAAATGTTCATCTCCCCTCCATATTTATTCTTTTCCGCCCCCGTAACTTAAGAAATTTTCTTGCCAGAGAGATTTGAGAATGTTAATTTATTGCCAGAATGAAAGCGAGGGAAGCATGTTTACGTTGATTAAAAACATAAAAATTGCCGGGGCTCAACAGACCGCTCTTCAGGACTTGCTGATAGCCGGAGAGAAAATCGCTGCTATATCAACTCCTGGAAAAATAATAATCGAAGGCGTGGAGACCTCGGTCATCGAAGGTCGCGGGCTGATGGCCATCCCTGGTTTCATAGACCCTCACGTTCACCTCATCGGCGGTGGAGGCGAAGGCGGCCCGGCCACCAGAGCGCCTGAAATCAGGGTCGAAGATTGCCTGAGCTGCGGGGTCACCACAGTGATAGGCTGTCTCGGCACCGACAGCGTTACCAGACATATGAGCTCGCTGCTGGCGAAAGCACGAGCGCTGGAGATCGAAGGCCTCAGCACCTGGATCTACACCGGAGCCTACAACCTTCCAACCCCGACCATCACCGGAAGCGTCCGCTCCGACCTGGCGCTGATCGATAAAGTGATCGGAGCTGGTGAAATCGCTCTATCCGACCACCGCTCCTCGCAGCCGACCTTCGAACAATTCCTGCAGCTGGTGGCAGAATGCCGCGTCGGGGGCATGCTAGGCGGGAAGGCCGGAGTGGCACATTTCCATCTGGGTGACGGCCGCCGCGGTCTGGATTATTTATTCCGGATGCTGGAAGAGAGCGAACTCCCCATCTCCCAGGTGATTGCCACTCACGCCAACCGCAACCGCTATCTGTTCTCCCAGGCTCTGGAATGGATTCGAAGGGGCGGATTCGTGGATTTTACCTGCGGTCCCGAGCCTTATGACCCGGATGAAGTGAGCGTGCCGGAAGCGCTCGAACAAATTAAGTCACTCGGGCTGCCGCTCACTCAGGTGACCGTTAGCTCTGACGCGAACGGAAGCCTTCCAGTGTTCGACGAAAAAGGCAGGTTGAAGGCGCTGACCGTGGCCAGTCAGAAAGATTTCCTCAGAACCTTCCGCGAAATCGTAAGAAACAACATACTGACACTGGAAGAGGCAGCAGCAGTTTTTGGCGGGAATGCGGCTTCCTTTTATAAACTGCCAGGCAAGGGGAAACTGCTTCCAGGCTACGACGCTGACCTCCTGCTGCTGGACGATCAACTGAACCTCCGCTATGTATTCAGCCGCGGTCGCCTGATGATGCGGGAAGGAGAGCTTCTTGCCCGCGGCACTTTCGCTGTTTAAGTCCGACTCAGGCCGGGTATCTTCCGGTCGCTTCAGGAGATTATCCGATGGAAGAAAAAGAAAAACTCGAGACTGAAAACCAGAAAGGCCCGAGGAAACCTTCTTTCGGGATAGCTCTGATTCCGCTAATCTCGATGGCGCTGCTGCTGGGTATCGGTTACGGTGTTTATCGCATAAAAGCTCAAGTGCTGCTCATTGCCGCCGCCTTCATCACCGCCTGTCTTGGAGCCTGGCTCGGGTTCTCCTGGAAAGAAATGGAAGCGGGAATTGTCGAGAGCATCAGAAAAGCTCTCCCGGCCATCCTGATCATGCTCTCGGTAGGCGTGCTGGTGGCTTCCTGGATCGCCAGCGGAACCATACCGATGATCATCTATTACGGACTGAAAATTATCTCTCCGAAATATTTTCTGGTGACTGCCTGTGTCGTCTGCACTCTGACTTCCTTAGCCTGCGGCACTTCCTGGGGAACCATCGGAACCCTCGGGGTGGCTTTCATCGGAATCGCCATCGGACTCGGCATCCCTCTCGGTCCGGCGGCCGGGGCGATAGTGGCCGGAGCTTATTTCGGGGACAAAATGTCGCCGCTCTCAGATATTCCCAACCTGGCGGCGGTAACAGCCGGGTCGAACCTTTTCGACCACATCAAGCACATGTTCTGGTCAGCCACTCCAGCCTGGCTGATCGGTCTGGTAATCTATTTTTTTATGGGACTGCAGTACGGCGGAGCGGATTTTGACCGGCAGAAAATCCAGCAGATCACTTCCACCCTGGAAAGCAACTTTAACTTTAACCTGCTGCTGCTGATACCCATTCTGATTGTCTTTTATTACGCCTTTACCAAAAAGCCCACGATTCCGGGCATGCTGATTTCATCGGTGGTGGCGGCGGCACTGGCCGTAATTTTCCAGAAAACCAGCCTGGTGCAGGTGGCCCAGGCGGTCAACTCAGGATACTCCGCTTCAACCGGACTAGAAGCCGTCGACCGTCTGATTTCTCGCGGCGGTCTGATGAGCATGATGGAAACCCAGCTGGTCGCGTTCACCGCTTTTAGCTTCGGCGGGATCATGCAGAAGACCGGTATGTTAGCGGCACTACTGGAAAAAATCATGAAATTCGCCGACCGCGTCTGGAGCCTGGTCCTGACCACGATCGGCACGACCATTTTAGCTGCGCTGATCACCGGCAGCTCCTACCTCTCGATGATCATCCCGGCCGAGCTTCTGTCTGATGCTTACAGAAAAAAGGGGCTGGCAGCAAAGAACCTCTCAAGGATAATCGAGGAGAGCGGCGGGATAATAGTTCCGCTGATTCCCTGGAGCATGGCTGGAGTCTACATCACCGGAACGCTCGGGGTGCCGACTTTTTCCTACCTCTTCTGGGCTTTTTCCAATTATCTGGCAGTAATCATCCTGGCCATCTTCGGCTTCACCGGTTTTACCATCGCCAGAAGGATTCGTGAGGACGAAACCCAGCCTGGAAGTTGAACCCGGCCAGCGCTATTCGGTTTCTTTGTCCTCTTTGACCTCTTCTTCCAGCTCATCCAGCCGGCTGAGCGCCTGTTCAAAGGCTTTCTTTGCCTGTTCGAGCTTTTTCTGGCGGAGCTCAGCCGTGGCTTCAAATTTCTGTCCGATCTCTTCTAATTTCTTTTTTTCCTTCTGCAGAAGCTCGTCAAAAGAGGCTTTCTTTTTCGGGCCTTTTTCCGACTGGATGATTTCCTCCAGCGCCGGATCAACCCAGAGCCGGGCGCCGCAATGCGGGCAGACAACCTCAAAAACTCCTCCGGCCTTTTCCTTTTTTTCCCGATTTTCCATGGCCTTCTGAATTTAACAGAAAAGCGCGAGCGCTTCAACTCAGTTGGTTTCCCGGTCAAGTCCGTATTTTTTTATCAAACGGAAAAGGCCCTGACGGGTCAACCCGATCGCCGCGGCGGTTCTGGCACGGTGAAAATTGAAATGGCGCAGAGCTTCGCCGAGAAATTTTTTCTCAAATTCGGCTTTAGCCCGGGAATAATCCCATCGGTCAGGAAGGGGTTTTTCCTTCGACTTTCTTATTTCCTCTGAAAGAAGCTCCTCCCCAAGCACCAGGGAATCTCCGGCCAGCACCAGCGCCCGCTGGATTTCGTTTTGAAGCTGTCGCACGTTACCCGGCCAGTCGTATTTAAGCAGAAGTTCGAGCGCAGCTGGAGAGAAAAAAGCTCTCGCTCTGTTCATTTCCCTTGAATATTTATCGAGAAAATGGTTGACCAGCACCAGAATATCCTCCTGTCTCTGACGGAGCGGCGGCACTTCGATGGTCACTATTCTCAGGCGGAAGTATAGATCCTGACGGAAACGCCCGGCCGCCACCTCGTGTTCCAGGCAGCGGTTGGTCGCGCTGATGAACCTCACATCCACCCGACGGCTGCGATTTTCACCCAGCCGCCGGATTTCTTTCTCCTGCAGCACCCGGAGAATTTTTGCCTGCAGTGGAAGCGAAAGATCCCCCACTTCATCGAGAAAAAATGTTCCGCCGCTGGCTTCCTCCACCAGCCCGACTTTATCCCTGAGCGCCCCGGTGAAGGCGCCGCGGCAGTAACCGAACAACTCCGATTCCAGAAGATTATCCGGTATCGCGCTGCAGTTAACCGCGACAAACTGACCGCTCCTGCGGCTTCCGCTGTGGTGGATAAGTCTGGCGATGAGCTCTTTTCCGGTGCCGCTCTCTCCGGTGATCAACACCGGCGAATTGACGTCTTTAACTTTCTCTATGAGTTCTTTTATTAACTTAAAAGGCTGGCTCAACCCGAGAAATTCCAGGTCGGTGTTATCCGGCTGCACCACAACCTCTTCCGGCGGCGAGCACTCCCGGGTGAGCATTCTGACGATCGGCAGAGCTGAAGCCAGAATATCCCGGTCGGTTTCAGTGAGAGCCGCGCCTGGCCGATGCTTTTCCAGATAGGCAAACCCGGCCACCCGGTCGCGAAGACAGAAAGGATAACAGGCCGCTAAGAAATCCCGGCCCTGGTCCACCCGATCCGAAAGAAATTCTTTCGCCAGCAGAGCCCGGTTGACCAAACCTGTCCGCTGATTTTCTGAGAGAAGCGGCTTTTTCCCCCTGATCTGCTGGAAAAACGGCCGCTGCCGGTAATCAAAAACCACCAGCTGGAAGTGGTCCACCTGAAGCGCCTCGCCTATCACTTCAAACATCCTGGTGACCAGCTGTGATCCGCTCATTGTTTTATCACTCAACAAATCATCTCAAAAACATCGACCGTAAGCCTTCCGGCAGAGAATCGTTGGTTTCAGGAAGTGTTTGCCGATTATTTTCAAGCATAACAGGAGACGTCGTTGCAGAAATTTTTTTCTCAGATTCTTTAAAGGACAAAATTAAACAGACGGTTTGGGGAAACAAGCCGCACGGGTTATAATGATTAAGACTTAAGGAGCTTAGAGACCGGCTATGAGCAAGAAAAAGAAAAAAAGAACGAAACCCACGCGGGACTCAGCATCACCGGTTAGAACCTCGCCGGAAATTCAGCCATCGGAAAATCTGGCCGGGGTGGGTAAAGCTGCTTTCCGACTTCCAAAATTGTTACTGCCACTGCTCGCAGTAATCGTTATCGCCGCTTTAATTTTCGCTTTAATGGGAAAATTTTCTGGAAAAGCCCGCATCAAAACCGGAGAGGACTGGAATCTCCTGCTGATAACTCTTGACACCACCCGGGCTGACCGTCTCGGGTGTTACGGATACGAGAAAGCTCTCACCCCCAACCTGGATCACTTAGCTTCTACCGGATTCAAATTCAAGAATGCTTACTGCCAGGTCCCCCTGACCCTCCCCTCGCATGCTTCAATCCTGACGGGACTCAATCCTTACCGGCATGGGGTCCACAATAACGGAAATTATTTTCTCCAGCCGGAGTTCAACACCCTGGCAGAAATCCTGAAAGAAAATGGCTTCCGAACAGCAGCCTTTGTGAGTTCTTTCACTCTCGATTCGCGCTTCGGGCTGGACCAGGGATTCGACCATTACGACGACAGCTTTGAGCCCGGCGAACCTTTCAAATCGATTAACGCGGAAAGACCTGCTGACAGAGTTTTTGAGGTTTTTGCCCGCTGGTATCAGAATAATTACCGGGATCGGTTTTTTGTCTGGGTTCACTTTTTCGACCCTCATTATCCATACACCCCACCTCCAGAATTTGCCTGGAAACTCCCCGACCCATATGACGGGGAAATTGCCTTTATGGACAGGTATGTTGGACGGATAATAGATGAGCTGAGAATCACCGGTCAGTACGACCGCACTCTGGTAGTCATCGCCGGCGACCACGGCGAAGCGTTTGGGGAGAAGGTGGAACAGGGGCACGGTATCTTCCTCTATGAAATGTCCGTCCGTGTCCCGTTCATCCTGGTGATTCCAGGTCAGCCCGAAGGCCGGGAAATTGAATATCCGGCCAGGCTGACCGACATCCTGCCCACGATCCTGGACCTTCTCGGGATAAAAAATGAAGCAGGTGTTGACGGACAGAGTCTCAGGCCAGTTCTAAACGGCAAAAAGTTGCGGGATCCGGAGATTTATCTTGAAACCTTTTTCCCGCGGGAAAATTTCGGCTGGTCAGAAATCACCGGCATCATCTACGGAGGCTGGAAGTACATCCAGTCCCCGCGTCCTGAGCTTTACCACCTTAAGACTGATCCCGATGAAAAAAACAACTTAATAGAATCAGAAAACAGAACCGCCAGCCGCCTCCGGAGCAAACTCGAGCATCTCATCCTGGTAGCCAGCGGCGTTTCTGCCAGGAGAAAATTAACTCCGCAGGAAGAAGAGCGACTGCGCTCTCTCGGGTATCTTCAGGTGGCAGGCAGGGTCACTGATCAGACACATCCTGACCCGAAGGATAAGCTCAAGGAAATCGAGCTTTACCAGAAAGCCGCCGACCTGGAAACCAGAGGCCGGCTGGCGGAGGCGGAAGAAGTTTTCGCCGAAATACTGTCGCTCGCGCCGGAGGTGGAATCGAGCTACATCAATTTAGCCAGGGTTCAGGGGCTCAGAAAAAATTATGACCGGGCGATATCAACCCTGAGGACAGGAATACAGAAGTTTCCCGATTCCGACCTGCTTCTGTCGAAGCTCGGACATACTTTGATGCTGGTCGGACGGACAGACGAAGCGCTGCAGACGATGGAGAAAGCTCTGGCCATCAACAGCCAGAATTACGACGCGCTGGTAGTCTCATCGATGATTCTGGAATTAGCCGGAAAGTATGAGGAAGCTTTAACCTTCATCGAGAGGGCCCTGATCATTGAGCCCGAGAATGAATTTCTCCGGCTTTCAAAGGCGGAAAATCTCGTCCGTCTGAACAGATTAAAAGAAGCTTCTTCCATTTACGCCAGACTTGCGAAAGATTTTCCCGATAATGCTTTTTATGCTCTGAACGCTGCCGTTGTCTATAACCTGCTCGGGGAATACGAGCAGGCGCTGCCGATAGCGCAAAAACTTGTGCTGATCGAACCCGGCCCGAAAGCTTATCTGCAGCTGGCGATAGCCAATCTGGGCGCTGGGCATCTGCCGGAAGCGGCCCGGGCTTTTGAAGTCTACCTGTCTAACCCTCGCGGGGAAGACCCGGAGAACATCAATCGGGCAAAAGAGAAACTGGCAGAAATCAGGAAAAAACTTTTCTAAAGCGAAAAAAGCTTCTGATTCTGTACATCTATCACTGAAAAACTCAGCCAGCGGTTTCTGATATTGACCGTATTTGAAGACGCCTGGCAAACAGCCAGCTCCGCACCATTCTGCGGCCACCGGGCCAGAGAAAATTCTGGAAGTCAAAAGCCAGAAATCCGTATGATGTTATGGGGAATATTTGTTATCATTTTTAAGACATATAACTCCCTGTAGAAAGGAGGGAAATATGAAAAATTTCCACGCGGAAATTTCAGTAAAAAAGCCCGGAAAACATCCTGCGAACAAATTGCGCAAATTTAGATCATGGCGGCATAAAGCGGCCGGACTCCTGATTGTCATTCTGCTGCTACCGGTTCTGATTGAGGCTCAGGAAACTTCTTCAAAGAGTCTTATTCCTCCGGCCAGGCTTGAAAGCCTGAACTGGTTTCGTGAGGCTAAGTTCGGACTTTTCATCCACTGGGGTGTCTATTCGCAGATCGGGAGAGAAGAATGGGCCCGCGAGCTGCTGCAAATCCCCCTGCGGGAATATGAAAAAATAGCCATGAACTTCAACCCGGTAAAATACGACCCGAACGAGTGGGTAAGGCTGGCCAGAGAAGCCGGCGTGAGATACATCGTGATCACCTCCAAGCATCATGACGGATTCTGCATCTACGACAGCGCTTACACCGAATTCGACAGCATGAAAGCAAAAATCCAGAAAGACCTGCTGGGCATGCTGGTGGAAGCCTGCCGGCGGGAAAACCTGCCGCTCGGCTTTTATTACTCGATTATGGACTGGCATCATCCGGATTATCTTCCGCGGCGGGGCTGGGAAAAGGATAGACCGTCCAGGGGAGCCGATTTCAAACGCTATGTCAGCTACATGAAAAACCAGCTTCAGGAACTCGTGGTCAAATACCAGCCGGTCATCCTGTGGTTTGACGGCGAATGGGAGCACAAGGACGAGGACTATGAAGCGGTGGAAATCGGAAAGATGCTGCGACAGCTGAAACCTGAGATTCTGATCAACGACCGGCTGTTCAACCGGGCTCCGGGGCTGGGCGACTTTGGCACCCCGGAAAACTACGTGCCGGCCACCGGCTGGCGAAACGAGGATGGGAGTCTCAGACTGTGGGAAGTGTGCATGACGATGAATTTCAACGGCTGGGGCTACAATCATTACGAAACTGAATTCCGTAATGCTCCCCAGCTGATCCGGCAGCTGATTGAAATCGCCAGCAAGGGTGGCAACCTTCTTCTGAACATCGGGCCGCGCCCGGATGGTACGATACAACCGGAGTTTGTCGAACGGCTGCGGCAGATCGGCTCCTGGCTGAAAGTTAACGGCGAAGCCATCTACGGCTGCCATCCGAGCATCTTCGAAAGACTGCCTTTCTTCGGACGCTGTACGGTAAAAGAAAACCGCCTCTACATCCACATAATGGGCTGGCCCGTCGACAGAAAGATCACTCTTCCCGGACTCAGGAATAAAGTTCAGAAAGTTTACCTGCTGGCAAACGGAGAAAAACTACGGCACACAAGAACCGGTAACAATCTGACCATATCCCTCCCGCAGGACCCCCCTGACCCGGTGGCCACGGTGGTGGTGGTCGAAGTTGAAGGAATTCCTCAGGCGGAACCATACAGACTGCAGCCAGCCGCAAACGGAACCCTCGAGCTTCCGGTTTATTTAGCTGAAATCAGGTCCCAGATGGGTCAGCGCGCTTATTTAGATTATTTTTACCGGACAACCATGCTGACCAACTGGCAGAACATAAACGACTACCCCGAATGGGAATTTGAACTGCCTGAAGCTGGACGCTTTGAAATCCTGGCTTCCTGCGCTCACCAGTGGGGAGGGAAAAGTTCTTTCCTGGTGGAGATAGACGACCGGACAGTTCTTACCGGACAATCAGAGCCCTCGCCGTCGATTTACTTCCCGGCCACCCACAGCCTGGGTCAGGTGGAGCTCGAGCCAGGGAAACACACCCTGCGATTCAAAATAACCTGCGTGGTTAACAACAACGCCCTTAAACTCGAGAAGGTAATACTGAAACCGGTCAGCAAAAAGTGATAGCGGGTAAAATTTCTGCTAAAAGAAATTTTTGCTATCTGTAACATTTTTCCGGTTAAAAACGTATAATTTACAGAATATTTTTTGCAGCCAGATTTGCAGAGAGGAACTCCCGATGTATGCTACAGCGGAAGAAAACAAACCCGGCCGGAGATGCCGGGCGGGCCTTACCATTATTCTCTCAGTTTTATTCCTATTAACCGGCGCGATATCGATTCAGGCTTCCAGTCTGTGCCAGGCGATCGAGCGGTCAGAAGAACAATCGGTAGAAGAGCTGAAAAAAACTGCCCCCAGGGTTTACATCGACTGCGGTTACTGCGACCTTGATTACATCAAGACAGAAATCCCGTTCGTCAATTACGTCAGGGAAAGGAAAGAAGCCGATGTGCACGTGCTGATTACCACCCAGGCCACCGGAAGCGGCGGTCGCGAGTACACCCTGACCTTTATCGGCCAGAACCGCTTTGAGGGACAGGATGACCTCCTGAAATATTTTTCCCATAAAACCGACACCGAAGAAGAAGTAAGGGCCGGACTTACCTCAGTGCTTAAAATCGGTCTGATGGGCTACGTCAACCGGACGCCCATCCGCGAAAAGATAAAAGTGGAATACCAGAAAGAGCGCCCGGCGGTACCGATGGCGCCTCAGGTTGACAGGTGGAAATCCTGGGTGTTCAGCCTGAGCACCGGCGGTTATTTCAGCGGTGAACAGTCGCACTCTTCGGAATCGCTGCGCGCTTCTTTTTCAGCGAACCGCGTAACCAGAGATTCTAAATTCAATTTCTCCGTGAGTGCCTCCTGCAGGCATAATCGCTACACTTACGAAGACCTGGCTTTTGAATCGAGCACCCGCAGTTACAGCGGGACCGGACTTTATGTCTGGAGCCTGGGCGAACACTGGTCGGCCGGCTATTTCTTCTTGATTTCCCGCTCCACTTACGAAAACTACCGGGTGCGAATAAACGTCTCTCCGGCAGTAGAATTCAACTTATTCCCCTATTCTCAGTCGACACGGAGACAGCTTCGATTTCTTTACCGGATCGGACCGACATTCGCTCGCTATTTTGAGGAAACCCTTTACGACCGAACGAAAGAAACCAGACTCAGCCAGTCGCTGGGAATTACCCTTGAACTTAGAGAAAAATGGGGCAGCATCAGCACTTCCATCGAGGGCGCGCATTTCTTTCATGACCCGGGCAAACATCACCTCTCTGTTTTTCACGTTATCTCGCTGAATCTGGTCAAGGGCCTGAACGCCAATATTTTTGGCGGAGCTTCGCTCATCCACGACCAGCTTTCACTGCCGAAAGGCGGGGCCAGCTGGGAAGAGGTGATTCTCAGGCGAAAAATGTTAGCCACCAGCTACAGCTACTTTGCCGCGGTTGGCTTCAGCTACAATTTCGGATCAGTTTTCACCAACGTGGTCAACCCGAGGTTCGGTTCAGTAAGCAGTGGCGGGATGTCCATAATCATCGATTGAAAATCGGTCACTTCCAGTGAGAGGATAGCGAAAATGAAAACGACCGAAAGAAAAATAAGACAAAGCAGCGAACAGGGAACAGTCATCGGGACTGATTTCATAAATAAATCAGGAAAAATCGTAAACCGAAGATTCCTCCGGCCGCTCATCAGGGAAAAACTCTCGCCGCTGGCGACATTTTTTCTGCTGATAAATACTCTGATTTTATGCCCGCTAACACTTGTTTCTCAAACAACCGGGCAGAACCGGGAATACGAAGCGGAGGAACTCCGGGTGTTCCTGAGGCAGGCTCTGGTTCCCGTAGAAGAGCTCAGGGAAAAAATCGAATTCGCCGTATTTGTAACCGGGCCGGAAGAAGCCAACGTGGCGGTGGAAGCAACTGAAGAGACCCGCAACGGCCAGAGATGGTTGATCATTACCTTCACCGGGCAGAAAGAATTCGCCGGGAAAAAGTACCACTCAGAACTGACGCTGCCACCCGGAGCCGACCCGGAGAAACAGAAAAATGAAATTTCTAAAGCGATCAGGACAGGGCTTGTGCCACTGGCCGGAAGGACCCCGGCCGCTTCCCGGATGAAAATAAGACTCGAAGAAGAGGTCAGACCCACCGCTGTAGTTGATCCCTGGGATTTCTGGGTTTTCAGCCTGAGCGCCAACAGCTTCTTAAACGGAGAGAAGAGCTATTCCTACCAGAGCGTTTACGGCAATTTCTCCGCCAGCCGGGTAACGCCCGAATGGAAAATAAGGCTTTCCATCAGCGGCAATTTCTACCAGGATAAATTCAACTACGAAGACCAGACCTTTACCAGCAAATCCCACGGTTACAGCTTCCGGGCGCTCATCGCTAAAAGTCTCGGCGAGCACTGGTCAATAGGCTCTTTCGCCAGCGTCACCAGCTCCACTTACCGGAATATAAAATTTTCTTCGCGCCTGGAACCGGCCATCGAATACAACTTCTTTCCTTACTCTCAATCCACCAGAAGACAGCTCAGGCTGACTTACAGCTTCAGCCTGGGGCCGGCCTACTATTTTGAGGAAACAATTTTCGACCGGACAAAAGAATTCCTGGTTCAGGAAAATCTCTCGCTCACCCTCGAACTGAAGCAAAAGTGGGGCACAATCACCACCGGCATCGAAAGTTCACATTACTTTCACGACCTCAGCAAATACCGGCTCGAATTCAACACCGACCTTTCGGTCAGGTTGTTCAGGGGATTCTCAGTTAATGTTTACGGCAGCTATTCCAGAATCCATGACCTTATCTCCATCGCCAAAGCGGGTGCTTCCTGGGAGGATGTCCTGCTGATGAGAAAGCAGCTGGCCACTTCCTATGATTATTATTTCTCGGTGGGCCTGAGCTATTCCTGGGGATCAATCTTCAGCCGGGTGGTAAACCCGAGGTTCGGCAGCGGCAGCAGCGGCTTTTCCATGACCATCAGCCATTAAACGGGGCCAGCAACGTGCGTTCGATGTGAAGAGTCTGAGGAAAATTTTATTTTCACCCTGCTCACAATACGCATTCCCCGATTTTCTGGCGCCGCCACACTAAGTTTTTCTGCTTCCCGGTAACTCCAGCCTTTTCATTCAATCCCGGCGGACGCCCTGCTTTTTCAAACGTCAGACTGATAAATCCCTTCGCTTCTTCTACTCCTGCCCAGGCAGCTGGCCCACCACCACGCCTCCCCCGTATACTCCTCTTACCCTGGATACCATGTCTGTGCCTGAAAGAAAATTTAATTTGACAAAAATACTGTCTTCAATTTATCAAAAAGGAATGTTCGCCATGCATCCCTGCGTATTCAGGAGGCAAAAATGTTCATAAAAACCAAAACCTTCCTGAAAGTGACCGTCTTAATCATTTTGCTCCTGTTGACCTCCATCCCGGTCATGTCGCAAACAAACCCACCAACACGGCCGGAGAGGTCTGGACAGACTCAGGAGGTTCAATCGCCAGAAACCAGAAAAGCGTTCATTCCGGAGAACAGAGCCTTTTCCGTCACCAGACACCAGGTGGTAATTGACGGCAAAGCTGTCCCCTACACGGCCACAGCCGGCGAGATCACCGTGCTCAAGCCCGATGAAACTCCGGGAGCTTTGATGTTTTTTGTAGCCTACACCAGGGATGATGTTAAAGATAAATCATCCCGACCGATTATGTTCTGCTTTAACGGCGGACCCGGTTCTTCCACCATCTGGCTCCATCTCGGCGGAATCGGTCCGAAACGAGTGGCCATGGACGATAACGGGTACCCGCTGAAAACACCGGCCGTGGCAGCAGACAACGAATTTTCGCTTCTTGACGTGACCGACTTAGTGTTTGTCGACGCTGTTTCCACCGGCTACAGCCGGCCGCTTCCCGGACAGGATAGAAGCCAGTTCCATGGAGTGGAAGAGGACGGAAACGCCTTTGCTGATTTTATCCGTCAGTTCCTGACCCGATTCGACCGATGGAGCTCGCCGAAATTTCTCCTGGGCGAAAGCTACGGCACCACCAGAGCGGCCGTGCTTTCAGGAATTCTTCAGAGTAGAACTCACGGCATCTACCTCAACGGCATCATCCTGCTTTCCAGCGTGCTGGATTTTACCACCCTTTCTTTTGCCCCGGGCAACAATCTATCTTACGTCATCTTTCTGCCTCACTACACGGCCACTGCCTGGTACCACAAAAAACTGCCGGCCGTTCATCAAAACAGAGAGCTCGAAGCCGTTCTGACTGAAGCCCGTGAATTTGCCGCGAATGAATACCTGCCGGCTCTGTTCAAAGGAAATCTTCTCCCTCCGGAACAATTTGAAACGATCGCTAAGAAAATTTCGGAATTAACCGGTCTTTCGGTCGAATACGTCAAAAATTCCAACCTCCGGATAAGGCACGACCGTTTCGCCAAAGAACTTCTCCGCGAACGCCGGTTGACTGTTGGCCGCCTCGATAGCCGCTTCACCGGGAAAGATTCTGACGCCGCCGGGGAATCCTACGAATACGACCCGTCGAGCGCGGTGATCATGGGTTCATTTTCGTCGTCTCTTAACAATTACCTCGGAACGATGCTTAACTACAAAAAAGAAATCTCTTACGCCGTCTACGGCAACGTCCAGCCCTGGAATTTCAACTTCCAGCCGGCCCAGCAGCGCCTTCCCGGTCTCACCCGTTCTCAAACTCGCAGTTCAAGGGACGGATTTCTCAACGTGGCTGAAACCCTGCGTCAGGCTATGGCTGAAAACACCGCGCTTAAAATTTTCTGCTGCAACGGCTATTACGACGGAGCTACACCGTTCTTCGGCACCGAATACACCTTCAGCCAGCTGATGCTGGACGGCTCATTCAAGGAGCGCGTGCGCATGGGCTACTACGAGGCCGGTCATATGATGTACATTCACCGTCCATCGCTCAAAAAGCTGAAGCACGACCTGGCTGCCTTCATAGCCTGGGCCTCAAGATAAGACAGCGGCAGGAAAAGTAAAAAAGGCTTAAGGGGAAAGCGGTTCTTTGAAGCCCGTTAGCAGGCGATGGAGTGTTACGTTTTTAAATTTTTTATTACGATGAGCCTGCTAAAAAGTTTCGCTGAAGAAAAGAGCTCAGCTGGTTTCAGCTCAGGCCAGAGCAAAACGGAATAAGAAGCCAGAACCCGGCAACAGGTTGAAAAGCCGTTTCGGAGAACCCGCAAGCCATTAGGCCGGAAAAAAAGCGGTCTCCGCTCCTGATGTTTGTTTTTTCCCCGTCCCAGTTATTTTTCTATTTTTACATCGGTTGATTTATGGGCATAAACCGGCTGTTTTTTCGGACCGGGCTCCTCCACCTTCAAGCCTTTAATCCGCACCGAATGGGCATCGTCGAGCACGACGGACGGACGGTAGTCTTTTTTTGCCGCCACCAGCTTCACATTCTCAAGGATTATGTTTCTGGCGTGCCGGATGTAAAATCCCCAGGCAGGAAGTTCGCGGAACATGGAAAATTCCGGATAGCTGGCCGGAAGCTCCGGCACCTTATCGAGCTCATCCAGTCCGACTCTGGCAAAATTCGGGTCTCCACCTCCCGGATGCCTGATTTCGATGTTTCTCAGATTCACGTTCTCTATCAGGGCTCCCGGCAGCCCGACGATGGAGGAAGGCGAGACATTCCTGGGCTGGTGTTCCCAGGGTCCCTCATAATTGTAGCCGGCATCGGGTTTGGTGGCCGGCACTTCAGCGTAAACGTTTGAGATTGAAATATTCTTCATTCTGCCCTTTTTCCCCGGCCGCCAGCGCTCGCCCACCCGCAGAAAGATCACATTCCCGGTGTTCACCGATTTAAGCCCGTCCACCACCACATCTTCGACGAAACCCCCGTCAACGGCGGCAAAAGTAATTGCCGAGCGATAGGTGTCATAAACCACATTGTTGATAATCCTGATATTTCTGAATCCTCCGAGCGAAGCGGTGCCGAACTTAATGCCGTTGGCGCTGGTGCGCACCACGTTGTCGTGGATATAACCATTCTGGCAGACCGCATTCTCATCGTGCGATTTCAAGCAGATACCGTCATCGGCCGCGTCGATGTAGCAATCGGAAACTTCAAAATTGTCGCAATCGACGATATTCACGCCGTCGTTGTTCCAGTAAGACTTGCTGTCGATTATAAGCTTCCTGATGACTACGTTCTGGCACTGGTCGTACTGCTGATTCCAGCTGGCCGGATCCTTCAGGGTTATGCCCTCGACCCGAACGTTCCGGCAGCGCCAGAAGTAAATGTTCTGCGGCCTGATGCCCTCGCGCGGGCGGTCATTTCGCAGCGGGTCCTTTATCAACCCTTTGTGAATCAGGTCCACCAGATTGTTCGCCACGATAAAACCCTGTCCGTCTATCACACCCCCTTCACCGGTTATTCCGACGTTTTCCTGCTCGAGCGCAAAGATCAACGCGGTCCAGTTCCGGTGGGTGTCATAATCGAAAGGATTGGGCGAACCCACCAGAATCGCCCCCTCGAGAAGATGTATGGTGACGTTTGACTTGAGATAAATTGTGCCTGTAAGATAGCGACCGACATCAAACACCAGCCGACCACCGCCGTTTTCGTGGATGAAATCTATGGCTTTCTGAATCGAGCGGGTGTTCAGCGTGGTGCCGTTTGATTTGATACCGAAGAGAGAAGCCTTATAATCGGTTGCCTTAAGGTGCGCCGGAGATAAAATCAAAGCTAAAAACACAAAAATGACCGCAGAAAAATAAAGAGCTGGAAGTTTTGCCGGCTGCAATCTTTTAACATTAAATTGCGCTGGCAACCCGGACAGATACTTTTCCATCCTTTTATTCATCGGTAACTCTCCTTTGTTTTCTGCTTAGAGCTTAATCAATCGGCGTCAGGCGAGTCAAGGCAAAAAGACTGTCAGAAAAAGCCTTCAATCGCCGCCGAGAATTTTTCGGGCGATCGGAGAATTTTCGGGAATCATAAGAGGAGCGCCGCATTCCGGACATCCCTCATAACGCGTTGAAATCCGCCAGACAGAATAGAAGATACCCGGAACGACGGCCAGCAGCCAGAGTATGATTTCCCGGACGAGGCTTCCCCTGGTGTACTTTTTCGGTCTGCCGACAAACCCGCAATTGGTGCAGGCTTTATTTTCCATCGTCTTCCTCCTTTTTGATTAACTTAATTTTCACATCATGATTGACGCCATTGTTTCGCTGAGAGCAATCTTATCCATAAAGAAAGAAAAATTAAAACCAGAAAAAAACCCGGAGACATCTCGCTACCTTTTCCCGGATCGAAAAACCTGAAAGACAGAAACTTTCATTTACCTTCAGGTTGATAAATTCCGATTATTAAGATAAAAGATATTTCTCAAGAAGAAGATGACGATTTCCAGAAGAAGTTTTCTCAAAACAGGGCTGGCCGCAGCCTGCGGATTGATGATAGTTCCCCGCCGTGTGCTGGGTGGTCAGGGTTACCTTCCTCCGAGCGACGAATTGACTAAAGCCATCATCGGCGTTGGAGGAATGGGCAGGGCTCACTTCCGCTATCCAGGACGTCTTCTGGCCGTCTGCGACGTCGACCGCAACCACCTGCAGGAAGCGCTCGAGCTGGCCGGTCCCGGAGTTAAGGGTTACCACGACTTCCGCGAGGTTCTTGCCCGGCCGGATATCGACATCGTTCACATCGTCACCCCGCCACACTGGCACGCTTTGATGGCCATCGCCGCGGCTAAGGCCGGCAAGGACATCTGGTGCGAAAAGCCGATGACCCGGACGATCGGCGAAGGGCAGAAGGTGGTGGAAGCCGTCCGGCGTTACGGCCGGATTTTCAGAGTGAACACCTGGTTCAGGTTTGAAGGTACCTTTTACGGCTCTGGCACGCCGGTAAAACCGATCAAAAAAATCGTCCAGAACCGTCTTCTCGGCTGGCCTCTGAAGGTCACGATCAGCGGGGCCACCGGTTTCGACTGGAAATTTTACTGGCAGGGAAAAACCTACCTGCCGCCGCAACCTGTTCCGACTGAACTCGATTACGATTTCTGGCTCGGCCCGGCCCCACACAAACCATACCATCCGCACCGGGTGCACGTGACCTTTCGCGGCTACTGGGACTATGACGGCGGAGGCCTTGGCGATATGGGCATGCACTACCTTGACCCCGTTCAATACATTCTGGAGAAGGATCACACCAGCCCGGTGGAAATCGAAGTCGACGCTCCGCAGCAACATCCGGATGCCTGCGGCCGCTGGAGAAAAATCGTACTGCGCTATGCTGACGGTTGCGAAATAATCCTCGACGGAGAAAACCAGAGAAACGACGTGCCGTTTATCGAGGGACCGGAGGGCAGGCTCTATCCCGGCCTCAGGAGCACGATTCCGGGCCTTACGGAAAAACTCAAAACTCTGCCGGACCCGGAGCCTCAAGTGACTGATTTCCATCAGGCCGTGCGAGAACGGCGGCGTTTCGCCCTCAACGAAGAAAACGGCCATCGCTCCTGCACCCTGGTGAATCTGGCGAAAATCGCGGTCAGACTCGGACGAAACCTGCGATTTGACCCCGAGCGCCAGGTTTTCATCGGAGACGAGCAGGCCAATTTGCTGATCAACGAACCGATGCGCAGTCCCTGGAACGAGCTGCTGGAATCGGTCTGAAAGCTCTCCGCAGAGTTAAAGGACAGGATGATAAATTAATGAAAAGAACAGGAAAGACCGGAGGCAAGAATCTCATTAAAGGGAGCTCTGTCACCGACAACCTTTTCCTTTCGGTTTCGAATCTAATCCGACATTCCAGCGCGGCAGGCAGCGCTCTCTCAGGACATGAAAGAAAAAAGGCCAAGAGCAAAAAAATGGAAAAAAATAAACTGACTTTATCAGGCACTCAGAAAACCGGCTCGATTTTCTTTTTGAAATCAAGCTTGCGGCGAAAATGCCGGGTCGGGGAATTCCTGCGGCGGAAGAAAATCAATCTTCTGAAAACTTTACATCCGGCCACTTACACTTCCGCATTGAAGAAAAGTTCCCCCTCCCGACCTGTCAATCTGCTTAACCTATCCCACCTTCTCACCCTTGCCCTGACCGCGCTTGTGTCCCTCTCTTTCTTCCAGGCCTGTTATCAACCTCAGGTCACTCCCTCGCCTGCAGTTTCTCGCCCTCAGCCCGCAGCTGTTTCTGATAGCCTCAGGAATCAGGTTGACGAATGGCTGCGACAGCTTCCGGCAGTCAACCAGCAGGAAGCGGAAAAAATCTTTTCTGAAATGCTTCGTGCCGGCTCATCCGTGGTTTACGAACTCGGCCGACGGCTAACCGCGCCCGGTCAGGCAGACGACAGCCTGGTCCGTTACGCGATTGACGGACTGGTTACTCAGGCTGGACGTGCCGGAGATGAGACATTCCGCGAAAGGCTGGCAGACGACCTGCTTGCTCTTACTTTAATAGAGATAGATGACGAAGTAAAAAAATTTTTGCTGGAAGAAGTTCAATACGTCGTCGGGAAAAAACACCTTAAGAGTCTGGCCGGCCATCTTGAGAACCCGGCGCTGGCCACACCGGCTCTTAAAGCCATGTTGAGGGTTAAAGATCCCGAGCTTGAGGAAACGCTTCTGGCCAATCTTAAAAAGATTGAATCTATTTCTGAAGAAGCAGCCGCCCGGTTAATCCAGGCTCTCGGCCATCTGCGAAGCCGGCGGGCAGTCAGCGAGCTGCATCGGCTGGCCGTGTCCTCACGTGATCGGATCAGACAATCAGGCCGGCTGGCTCTGGCGGAAATCGGCGACCCTTCTTCTGAGTTGCTGCTGGCTTCGATACCGGCACTTTCCAGCCAGAAAGATCGCCTCGAAGCCATCTTTCTCTACCTGAAATTCGCCCGCAGGCTGGCAGAAAATGGACATAAAGAGAAAGCTGCGTCTGTAGCCGAAAAAGCGGTCGAAATTCTCAGTGCTCCGGGTGAAGAGACTCTCCGCTGCCAGGCGCTTGAGCTTCTGGCTGAAACCTCAGCGGAAAAAGCTTTTCCTCAAATCCTGAAAGCCATATCGAGCGAGCAGCCGGCTTACAGGGCTCAGGCTCTGTCTCTCGCCGGAAAATACAGATTTTCCGGCCTGACTCAGGCGCTGGTGGAGAAACTCGAGGAATTATCACCTGAAAGCAGAGCGGCGGTGATTGAGTTTCTCGACGAATCGCAGCTTATAAAGTCTGAAACGCTGGAGCGCTTTCTTACGGACGACTCTCTTCAGGTCAGGCTGGCTGCGATTAAAGCTTATTTTAGAGCGAAAAAAGAAGAAGCGGTCGGCCTTCTTCTTCCAATGATTGATAATTCCGGAGAAGAAGCCCGGCTGATAATCAATCTTATGCGGACGCTTCCGGCCGACCGTTACACCGAACAGCTTCTCCTATTTTTTCCCCGGTTGAGCGACGGGGCAAAGATTGTTGTCCTTGAGAACCTTCAGGATATCATTCAGCCAGCCTGGAAAAAATTCGTTCTGGAAGCAGCGAACCAGCCGGATCCAGCCTTAAAGAAAGCAGGTGTTGAGGCGCTGGCTCAGGTGGTCTCGCCCGCGGACCTGAACTGGCTGCTTGAAACTTACCTTTCATCAGAAGACCCCTCTATTTCCGCCGGTTATCAGAAAGCCATCGGCCGCGCCTTAAATCAAATAGAAGACCTCGCTCAGCGAGAGCGCGTGCTGCTTGATTCAATCTACCGCCGATTGGGGAGACAGCGAGCCGAGCTGATAAAGCTGCTCCCTCTGGCTGCGGGTCCGGAGAGTCTCGGTCGGGTGGTGGAATTCATCAGTGATAAAAACCCCGAGATTAAGGCAGCCGCGCTGGCCGCTCTCAGTAACTGGCCGGATTTTGAGGCCGCGAGCCATCTGGCCAATTTTATAAAAACCAGCCAGAACCGCAGCCACCGTTATCTGGCTTTTCAGGCCATAGCCCGACTCATAAAAGACCCGGCTGCGAGAAAAGAAGCTAAACTAAAAATACTGGATGAAATAAAACCTCTGGCCGTCTACCCTGACGAGAAAAATTTCCTGCTCCAGGCCTGGGCCAGCGTTCGTGAGGTCAGAGCTCTGAAAGAAGTTGTAAGCTTTCTGGAAGAGGAAAACTTTCGCCCGCGAGCAGCTCTGCTGGCCTGCCGGATGTCCAGACCGCTGGCTGGCGAGGAAGGGCTGAGCGGTTTCGAAACGGTGATGCTCCTGAAGAAAGCTCTGTCTTTCGTTCAGGATGAACTCGAGATTGAAGAAACCGAAATGTACCTTGACCGCCTTCTCCAGGAGGAGGGATATCAGCCGCTTTTCAACCGAAAAGACCTTTTTGGCTGGAAGGGACTCGTTGGAGACCCGGTGCAGCGAGCAAAAATGAGTCCGGAAGAGCTCAAGGCGGCACAGCTAAAAGCAGATGAAAAGATGCGCCGGCACTGGAAGGTGGTGGATGGAGTGCTGGTCTTTGACGGACAGGGTCATAATCTTTGCACGGAGAAAGATTACTGCGATTTTGAACTATGGGTCGACTGGAAGATCGAGCCTGGGGGCGACAGCGGCATCTACCTGCGAGGTTCTCCTCAGGTTCAGATCTGGGACCCGGCGCAGTGGCCGGAGGGTTCGGGCGGACTCTACAACAACCAGAAAAACCCGAACAAACCGTTGAAGCGAGCGGATAATCCGGTGGGCCTGTGGAATACTTTCTACATAAAAATGGTGGGCGAGCGGGTGACGGTTTACCTGAACGGAGAACTGGTGGTGGACGATGTGGTCATGGAAAACTACTGGGAGCGGGATAAAACCATCTATCGCTGCGGACCGATTGAACTTCAGGCACACAACACCCCCCTTTATTTCAAAAACATCTACATCAGGGAAATTAAATAGTATGGTAATTTAAGATGATTCAAAACAGGAATACGGAAAGTTTAGCCTGTCCAACCTTTCTTCTGCCCTAACTGGGATGACTTAAATGCGATATGACGTCATCATCGTCGGAGCCGGACCGGGAGGACTGGCCTGTGGCGCACTTCTGGCAAAGCATGGAGCAAGGGTTCTCATTCTGGAAAAAGACCGGCACCCCGGGGGAACCAGCTACATCTTCCAGCGGGACGGTTATCGGTTTCCGATGGGGCCTCTTTCTTTCAGCTATCCGCAATACGTAAGTGGTTTACTCAACCATCTTGGAGTCAGAGAAGGACTAAAATTCAAAAGAAATAGTTTTCAGCTGGTAGTTCCGGGAATGGACCTGGTTTTTTCATCTCCGCCGGATGTATTAAAAGAGGAACTTGAGAGGATTTTTCCGGGAGAAAAATCAGGTCTGAGAGAATTCTTTCTGGAACTCGAGCGGGTGATGGAGCTGGTTCATGAAGCCTATCTGTGGTGCCCGGATTATCTGCCGGAAAGAATGGAAAAATCCCGGGAAAATCTATCCGACACAGGAAAAACAAAAACCAGGACCGCAGAGCTTCTTAACCTATCAAAAATTCCTGCCCGGGACCTTCTGCGCAAATATTTTAAGGACAGGAAGCTGATCAATTTCCTCGGCTCCATGGGTTCGGGCGAGCCGGTAATGTCTTTCCTCACTCTAACCACCATGTGGAACATAATGTCAAAAGTGGGAATCTGGTATCCGGAACCGGGAATACATGGAATTTGTGACGCACTGCTGGAATTATTCAAAAAAGAAGGCGGAGAATATCGCCCCGGCACCGGGGTTAAAAGAATACTGGTTGAAAAGCGAAAGGCTACAGGAATTCTGCTGGAAGACGGAACTATAGTCAATTCAGAGGCTGTCGTCTCCAATGCTGATTATAAAACAACGTTTCTCCAGCTGGTGGAAGAATCTGCCCTCGAGGCCGGCTTTTTCAGAATGATCGAGGAAATCCCCTACACCGGTTCCGAGCTCTGCGTTTATCTCGGGATTGACCCTCAGGGTTGCGACTTCAGTCGGATGAAAGCCACTCATCTTTTCTTTTCTCCATTCGCACTTGAGCCGGCAGAAAATCTCGACGAGTTTCCTGAACTCGCCAGCGGTGAAATGGAAATCTGTCGCTGGACAGACAATGAACCTTCTCATGCCCCCGGGGGAAAAGTTAGCTTGATTCTCAGGCTGGGAATGAATTACGAACGATTTGCTAAGTTCAGAACAGGCGAGAAGAAAAGAACAACTGATTACATAGCCTGCAAGAAACACCTGGCTCTAAAACTTGTCAGAATAGCAGAGCGGATCATACCCGGACTGAGCCAGGCAGTGGAACTGATGGATGTGGCCACCCCGCTGACCTATCAGGACTGGGGACATAGATACCGCGGCTCAATAGCCGGCTGGAGCTGGAGCTCCGAACATACTCGAGCTTCTGGCCGAAAAGTGCTGATAGAAACCCCGGTGATGAATTTATTCATGGTCGGGATTTATGCCGTCAGCGAACTTTTTATGGGCGGTTTTCCCACTTCCTTGAGAACCGGAGAACTGACCTCCCGCCTGCTTTTAAAAATAAGCACGTAAAAAAGATTTTATAAATTCTTTACTTTTTCATATATCAATAAGTAACTGTGAACAATTTTCAAGAATGGATTTATATTAGACATATTAAACCTGTCATACCCAGCCTTATCTAATTGCTTTTCATCATTTGAGGTAATTATAACTATTTCTTTAAGCCATAGCGTTTTAATTTCTGATAATTTTTCAGTTATTAATTTAGCAAAAGGAACGATAATGCCATTCTCTCTTACATCTTTTGTGCCTATGGCAAGATAACCTTTATCTCGAAGAATATCCATAGCTTCTTTCACTATTTTCAACATTAAATCCAGATATTCATTTTCATCAAATCCAATCTCCTCCTCACAAGCTTTGGAATCAATCCAGATGAGTTGATAGGGGGCTCTTTTTAATCTTTCCAGGTTTGCTTTTTTAAATGTTAGTTTTTTATCTATCAAAATTTTTATGTAACTATCTTCTGACGCGTACCTCTTAATAAGATTGTATGACAACAATGTATTTCTTTTATTTTCAGGGAAAATCCATACAGTCGTAGTTTCCAGAGGCTGTTTTATATCTTTCTCCGTTATTTTAGCTCTAAAAAAATTTAGAGAACTCTTTTTATTAGAAACCTGACCAATTCGCTTCTCTTTAATTGGTTTTTCAAACACAGGGAGATATTCATGGGCAAGGAGTAAAAAATTATTTCTTATACTTTTGTCATACCAGAAACCTGTCGTTTTACAATTATGCTGCCTTTTTATTATCAATTCTCTTAATTTGAACCCCGCTTTAAGATAAACATCTATTAATAAAAAACCAAGCGGGATCACATGCTTTCTTCTTCTCGTATCTCCTATCAATAAAGCGCATTGCCTACCTGGTTTCAACACTCGAAAACTTTCCTTAGCTACTTTTTGCATCTCACGCAAAAATTCTTCTATATCAAGAAAAGAAAGGTCCTCCTCTGCGTTGTCTGTGTATTGAATGATATTCGCATAAGGCGGATGAGTGCATATTAAATCAATTGATTCATCCTCAATCCAGGACAGATCTCTTGCATCTTTAACATACAATTCTGGTTCAAAAATCTCTCTAAAAGGAGAATCAGGAAACTGTAACGGCTTAAAATTAAAAGCCAGGTTTTCTCTCGCCAATTCTATCGCCTTTTCATTTATATCAGAAGCTATACAGCGTCTTCCCAATAGCTTGCACTCTATGGCAGTAGTTCCCCCGCCGCAAAACATATCCAGAACCATTTCTCCCGGTCTGGAATATCGTAAAATTATATTTCTTGGGATATAAGGAGAAAAATTTCCTCTGTATTCTCCGCTATGTGTAGCCCAATTTCCTCTCTGCTTGAAGCTCCATACGGATGTTTCTTCAAGATTAAAATTAGGTGGTTCTAAGAATTTGATTTTTTTTCTCTTATTTACGCTACTTACATTAACACCCTTCAGACGGGTTATGATTTTTTCGATATATTTATAGGAAACTCCATATTTTTTTCCAATTTCATTATCAGGCAGACCCATTTCTTTGTCTTTAAGGATGGCTCTCATTAATTCTTCTTCTGAAAGTTCACGTATTTCTTTCATCTTAAATTAAATTTCCTCCAGAATTTTTTTTAATAAACCGATTTTGGCCATTTTCAAGTTCAAGACATAATCTATTAGGTCGAAAGCTATTTCGAGTTGATTTTTACCTTTGTTCCAGCCAGGCCCATCAGTTATCCAGATAAATTCCCATCCTGCTCTTTTCAGCTCATTATTTCTATTTATATAGGAGTCAACGATTTCCTGAGGCTTCGATCCACCTTCATTATAAAAATTAACTTCTATGTTAATTGATTTGTCTGATTTTAACACAACAAAATCAAACCGCCTGTTTTCTAAGTTTTTAGGAATTTTCTGAGCCACTCCAGCAAGATCTTTGAACTTTCTTTGCGAAATAAATGTCATTTTTTCCTTTAAATCTTTACAATTATTTTCAATTATCTTTTTAACAATTTCTTCGGCAACATTTCCACTTCTGTTCTTCCTGGCATTTGAATCGATTCCGACTTCAATCCCATACAAATAATCTTGTATGCTAAAGGTTGCGAGCTCCATTAAAAATTTCTTCAAACCTGTCTTATCAAAAAAGCGTAGAATATTCTCAATATCTTCGTCTGAAAGCTGGCGTTCTTTGAACTCGTAAATGACGATATCTTTATCATCAGCAAAAAAATCATCAATTGTTTTAATCTCCCTTTTTCGCACAGCCAGAAGTAGCGGAATACAGGGAAGAACACTCGGATATTTTTTCAATATTTCCCTTAAGGTATCATCAAAATTCTGATTTCTTATAAGTGCATTTAGTATACTTAACTCAATATTGAGCTTTTTAACTCTATTGCGAATCTTTCTCCAATCTACAAAGAACTCACAACTATGATTTGTTTTTAACAGGCTTTCAAAAAAATAAGCCTTTATTTCATCAAGACTTTTTAGCTTCAAAAAATCTTCGTAAATGTTTACTTTCATCGCTTAGAAACCAGATAAATTATAGCTTTATTTAAACCATTCCTTCAATTATAGACGATATTTGTAGTTTCTGTTACTCACACTTCAGGCGGGCGGTGGCTATGAAGGGCGGGTTTTCCAGCGATTCCTTGTTGTAGGCTAAAGGGCGGCGGCTGAAAAATTCAAGCACCTGCCCCCCGGCTTCTTCCAGAATCGCCTGACCGGCCGCCGTGTCCCATTCCATCGTCCGGCCAAGGCGAGGATAAAGATGCGCCGTCCCCTCAGCCAGCATCATAAATTTCAGGGACGACCCGCAGTTGGTCAGCACTGGCTGGTTGAGTGTTTCGATAAAAGCCCTGGTCTGCTCATCGAAATGGGACCGGGAAGCCAACACCCTCAGACCGGGCTGGTCGATAGAAAACACCGCCGCCTGAAGGCGGACAGCCTGCGCTGAAGAAATCTTATTTAACGCCAGTCCGCTTGCTTCTTCCTGTCTATTTGCCCGGCAGAAATCCGGACTTTCCGATTCTATTCTGTATGCTCCCTCCCCTTTAACAGCGTAATAGAGAAGACGCTTGCAGGGAACAGAAATGAACCCGGCCACCGGCTGCCCGTGATGAATAAGTGCCAGGTTAATGGTAAATTCTCCATTTCGCTGCAAAAATTCTTTAGTTCCGTCGAGCGGGTCAAGCAGCCAGCAGAACTCAAAGTTCCGGCGGACCTCATAAGGAATTTCCCGGCTCTCTTCCGAAATAATCGGGATACCAGGGAAGAGCCGCTGCAACCCCGCGGTGATGATTGAATTCGAAGCGCGGTCAGCTTGGGTCAGAGGAGTCAGGTCTTCTTTAAGCTCCACCGAAAATTCGCCGCCGGCGCGGTTATAAACATCCAGGATCGCCGCTCCGGCTCGATCGATAAGAGCCTTCAGCTCATCCAGATCCTTTCTGCTTAAAATGGAAAACACAGATTATATTTATCATATTTTTAGCTCAGAAAAAACTCATCTGAAAAAACCTTCCTCCAGTGAGAGCCAGTCGTTCCTGGCTGATGGCGCTTCTACTGCAACCAACTAACTTCCAATCACCTGTAAAAACGAGAAAAGCCTTCTTAAGATTTTCAGGACATGTAAAGAGCCGCCCTGAACAGCAAAGAATGCCGTAAATTCAATCGCTGTCTCCGAAGCGGCTAAATGGGTGAAACTGAATCTGCAAATTCAGGGATAAAGATTCAAACTCGTTCAGGAAAATAGCGAAAAACATCCTGTCCAGGCTCACAGCCACCAGTAGCCCTGGATGTCCAGGTTGGTCAGGCCCAGTCTCCTGGCATGTTCCACCACTTCGCGGTATTCTGCCCTGGTTATTCTCCGGGCGATCTGCGGGTATTCCCACGCCCGGTAAGTCGGTTGATACTGGGACATTATGTTAATGTAAGTATCCTTCGGAAGATTTTCGGCGATCCAGCTGAGAATTTCTCTGGAGCCCGCCAGCCTGTTAGGCAACACCAGGTGCCTGATCATCAGCCCGCGGTACATAATTCCATCGGCGGCCGGTCTGGCCACTCCCACCTGCCTGTGCATTTCCAGCATGGCCTTACGAGCGTACTCAGGATAGGTTCTGGCTCCGGAAGAAAATCGCGAGGCCACCGAAGGATTCCAGTATTTGAAATCAGGAAGATAGATATCCACGACACCATCGAGATATTTAAGAATTTCCACTTTCTCCCAGCCATGGGTGTTGTAAACCACCGGCAAACGCAGGCCTTTTCCGGCGGCTATGTCAAGCGCCAGCAGTATATGCGGCAGATAATGGGTGGGGGTAACAAAATTTATGTTATGGCAGCCCATCCGCTGGAGGTCGAGCATCATAGATGCCATTTCCTCCAGGCTGCGGTATTTGCCGCTTCCGCCCTGGCTTATTTCCCAGTTTATGCAGTAAACGCACTTCAAACTGCAATTTGACAGAAATATCGTACCCGAACCACCGCGTCCAACCAGCGGTCTTTCCTCGCCAAAATGTGGATGATAGGAAGCGATCTTAAGGCGATAATCAGACTGGCAATCCCCCCTGACACCGTCGAGTCTGTTTTTCTTGCACTCCCGCGGACAGAGCTGGCATTCCTTCATCATTTCCCAGAGTTCCTGTCCGCGACGCTTCAATTCTCCGTTCTGTTGGAGTTTCAGATAGGCCGGTTCAAAATTGTTTTCCGACACTTTCTCCCCCTTAAAATCGGCGAATGAAGGCGTTTTGCTTTCTTTATTCTTAAAATTAAAGAAAGTTCTTGAGTTCAGAACGGGATAAAGCAATCCACAGCTGAAACAGACCAATCCTCCAACGATAAATTGCCGCCGGTTGATTCTTGAATTCATTAACATTTTCTTCTGTCACAATTTTAATATAAGTTCAGAAGCACCGGATGGCAAGCTATAATTCCGGCCAATCTGAAGCCCTGATATCTCCTCCACGCAGGTGCAGGCATGCTTTCGGGCCGGAAATACCCGCGCCAGATATCTTTCCCCCTATATCTCGATATTTTTCTTAAGTTGCAGAGGTTTTATTAAAAATTTTTCCGGAGAAAGTCCTGCAGATACAAGTTCCGGCTTGATTAAAGCTTGAGCTTCCTCTCGACCGGTCCCAGCGTCCGACCACCACGCTTCTTCCATATACTACCCTTAACCTGGATACCATGTCTGTGCCTGAAAGAAAATTTTTCTTGACCGTCGGCGGCAATATGTATTAAGCAATATATGAAACAGGAGGTTTAGAATGAGCGACAGAGAAAATAAAAACAACATATTTTCCACGCCGATCAGCCGGCGCGAATTTCTCGGGAAAACGGCCGCTTCGGCTGCCGGTCTGATGATCGTTCCTCGCCACGTCATCGGAGCGCAAAAGGACAAAAAGAAAAAAGCCCCGAGCGACACCCTTAATATCGGATGCGTCGGAGTTGGTGGCAAGGGCTTCTCCGACGTTCAATCGGTGAGCAGCGAGAACATCGTCGCCCTCTGCGACGTCGATGCCACCATGATGGAAAAATTTCTGACCTCCAATCAGCATCCGCCTGAATATAAAGCCAAATACGAGAAAGCCCATCTCTACCGCGATTTCCGGGAAATGCTGGAAAAAGAAAAATCGCTCGACGCCATCACCGTCAGTACCCCCGACCATACCCATGCCGTGATCGCGATGATGGCCATAAAAATGGGCAAGCACGTGTTCGTTCAGAAACCGCTTACCCATACAGTCAAGGAAGCCCGGCTGCTGCGCCAGGAAGCCGAAAAAAGGAACGTGGTCACCCAGATGGGAAATCAGGGTCATGCAAAGGAAGGGGCCCGTTTAATCTGCGAGTGGATATGGGATGGAGCCATCGGCCAGGTTCGTGAGGTCCATGTCTGGACCAACCGTCCGATCTGGCCTCAGGGCATCGAAGCTCCGAAAGAAATTCCTTCCTGTCCCCCGACACTTTCCTGGGACCTGTGGCTCGGACCGGCTCCCTGGAGGCCCTACCATCCGGCCTACTGTCCCTTTGTCTGGCGCGGCTGGTGGGATTTCGGAACGGGAGCGCTCGGGGATATGGGCGCCCATCTGATCGACATGCCCTTCTGGGCTCTTAAACTCGGCGCTCCGACCCGCGGTCCGATCAGGATTCAGGCCAGCTCGACTAAATACACAAAAGATTCCTATCCGCTGGCGGAAATCGTAACCTACGAAATTCCCGAAAGAGAAGGCGGGCTGCCTCCGGTGAAGCTCATCTGGTACGACGGCGGTCTGATGCCCCCGCGCCCGAAGGAGCTGCCTCAGGGCAGGAGAATGGGAGATGATGGCGGCGGCTGTCTGTTTATCGGCGAGAAGGGAATGCTCCTCTGCGGAACTTACGGTGAAAACCCGAGACTCCTTCCCGACGAGCTGATGCGCGACTACAAACGGCCGGAAAAGACCATCCCCCGTTCACCCGGAATTCACGAAGAATGGATCGAAGCGATCAAGCAGGGGAAAAAATCCACAACCGACTTTTCTTATTCTGGCCCGCTGACCGAACTGATGCTCCTGGGCAACATCGCGCTTCGCTTCAAGGACGAAAACGTCGTGCTCGAATGGGATAGCGAGAATTTCCGCTTCCTCAACGTGCCGGAAGCCAATCAGTACCTGCACAAGGAATATCGGACAGGCTGGGAGCTGTAGGGGAAAATCAGCTGGAATTAAAATTTTTTATTAAACCGGAAACTCCGACCGGACATCGGTTCGGTATTTGCTGATAAAAAAAAACGGGAGAAATTTTGAGCAATTTCCGTAAGCAGAAATAGTGGAAAGAAGAATGGCAGAAAGAGAGGCAGCTTGATTACCGCCGGATTCCGGATGGAGACAATCCGGGCGATTTTTTCGAACGAAGAATTATGCCCGGAAAATAAAACCAGCGGTTGTAAACATCTTTCCCGAAGGTTTTTTACCTTCAGGTTAACGATAGTCATGAAAAGGTGTGGCTGAGGAGGGAAAAATGAAAAAGACTGTAAGCAAACTCCCCCGGGTTTTTCTTATCTTCTCCCTTGTTATTGTTTCCTCTGTGTTCTGCATGACACTGGCCAGTGGAAGCACAGGACAGAATTCGGAGCAGCAAAAAGGTCCCGAACAATGGGCCATCCATGATCCCGACCGACCTCTTCCTCCGGTGGTTATGCCGGGCCCGCCGCTTCCTCCCGTTCCTCCTCCATCTGACGCTATCGTGCTTTTTGACGGCAGTAATCTCTTTAACTGGATCGATACGAAAGGACAACCCGCTCGCTGGAAGGTTGAGAATGGATACATGGAAGTGGTCCCGGGCACAGGCAACATTCAGACGAAACACGGATTTGGCAGCTGCCAGCTGCACATAGAATGGATGGCTCCTTCTCCCCCGAAGGGCTCGGGTCAGGACCGCGGCAACAGCGGTGTTTTCCTGATGGGTTTGTATGAAGTCCAGGTGCTCGACTCTTATGAAAACAAAACCTATGCCGACGGCGTGGCCGGTGCTATCTACGGTCAGTATCCGCCGCTGGTCAATGCCTGCCGGAAACCCGGTGAATGGCAGACCTATGACATCGTGTTTATCGCTCCGGAGTTCGACAGCAGCGGTCGGCTGGTAAGGCCCGCCCGGATGACCGTATTCCATAACGGTATCCTGATCCACCACGACGTCGAGCTCACCGGCCCGACCGCACACAAGGCTCGTCCGCCGTACAAAGCGCATGCCCCGAAACTGCCGCTGATGCTTCAGGACCACAGCCATCCGGTGAGGTTCAGAAATATCTGGCTGCGGGAACTCGACTGACCGCCTTTATCGCCGGCTCCGAGCTTTCATGCTGAGGATGATTCTTAAGCGGTGAAGATTCTTCCGGTTTGACCGCCATACCCTTTTTATGGATACTCTAAACGGTGAGGTGAACGATGAGAAAAATAAGAACCAGCCCGGGAAAAAGTTATCTTATGATAATTCTGCTGGCATCAGGTTTTTCTCTTTTTATCAGCTCCGCGCTCATGGCTGACAACCCGCCTCGGAAAAAGGCGCTTTTCGTCTGGGGCGGCTGGGAAGGGCATGAGCCCAAAAAATGTGTCGACATTTTTGCCACCTGGCTCAAAGAACAGGGTTTCGAGGTGGAGGTTTCCGACACCCTCGATGCTTACCTCGACCTGGAAAAACTCAAGAAACTCGACGTCATTGTGCAGTGTTACACTCAGGGAACGATCAAACCCGAACAGGAAAGAAACCTGCTGGAAGCGGTAAAGAGCGGAGTCGGTCTGGCCGGCTGGCACGGGGGTCTGGCTGATTCCTTCAGGATGAACACCGAGTATCAGTTTATGGTCGGCGGGCAGTGGGTTGCCCATCCCGGCGGAATCATCGATTATGAAGTCAACTTCGTCCCGGAAAAGAAAGACGACCCGATCGTGCGCGGACTTAAAGATTTTAAGATGCACTCCGAGCAGTACTACATGCATGTCGACCCGGCGGTGGAGGTGCTGGCCACCACCACCTTCAGTGGAAAATATGCTCCGTGGATTGAAGGCGTGGTCATGCCGGTGGTCTGGAAAAAATACTACGGTAAGGGACGGGTGTTTTACTGCTCTCTCGGGCATGTGGCAGCGGACTTTGACGTTCCCGAAGCCAGGGAAATAGTCAAACGCGGTATCCTCTGGGCCGCCCGCATTATTAAATAGAAATCAGTCGGCGAGGCCTTCGACCGATTCCTTTTTTCCGGCTTTCACTTCGAGTGGACCGGGGTGATGAATCTCCGGCGCTTTCACAAATTTTTCCACCAGGGCTCTGGTTCCCTTTATGTTGAGCTGCTCAAAAAGAAAAACAAACTGCTTCTCCAGATCTTCTCCGATTGCCCGCAGGCTCTCTTCCGGCAGGTGCCAGAAATGCTTCTTGAACGGGCCGACTGCCTTCTTTCGGGTTTTGTATATAAACTGCGCTTCGGTATCGCTCGGCTTTTTCTCGGAAGCAGCGTTGACCTTAAGCCACTCATACATTTCCTGACGCAGACTTTCCGGTACCGCTCTGTGCTCCATGATCATATTCTGAAAGGCGGTGGCCAGATGAACTTCAAGCGTCTCCACCTCAACGAATTTATGGAAGGCCGAATCCGGCAGAGTGCTGGCTCCGTGCTGGACCACTCCGCCCATTCTGTATTTTTTCCGTGCAATTTCTCCCAGCCGTTTGATCACCTCAAAATCTATGGCCACCTGAGCCAGTGTGCCGTCCGGCAGAACCACTCCGCCGTGGCTGGTTCCGGTCTGGATGCTCAGTTTGCTCAGGCCTTCGACCTCGCCCTTAAGCCGGTTGAATCCCTGCATGAAGGCTTCGAGGTCTTCGACCGTGCTGTTTCTCTGTCCGACCTCTCCAATCTCGCCGCCTACCGAAACGGTTACGCCAGCCGGTTGTTTTTCCCTGATAAAACGGTTGAACTCAGCGCAAAGTTCATAATTCAACCGCTGCTGCTCATCCAGCTCAGGCTTCGAAAGGTCAACCAGGGTGGAAGTGTCTATGTCGATGTTAAAAAAGCCGGCTGCCAGGGACTCTTCGATGAGGTCCCTGATGGCTTTTTTCTCCGATTCCGGGTCCTGCTGAAATTTTTTGGCCGACACCTGGAAGTGGTCCCCCTGAATGAAAACAGGACCGCGAAAGCCTTCCCTGATGGCCGCGGCCAGCACCGCGCTCACATATTCTGAGGGACGCTGGTCGGTGTAACTCATCTCGCTTCTGGCGATTTCAAAGATGAAAGCCACGGACTCAAGCTTCATGGCTGCCCGGAAAACTGCCCTGGCCGATTCGTAGGCTAACATCCTGAGGTTCATCGCCGGAACCGTAAAATTAACCGGCGTTTCACCCCGTCCGCGAGCGATGTACAGGTCGTGAATGGAAGCCGGCCGGATACCCAGCTCCTGAGCCGCTTCCCAGATAATCCAGCGGGCAATTCCCTTTTCGGCTTCATCTCCGAAAACTGCCCTGTAAATAAGCGGAGTGATTTTATCCCTGAGAGCGCTTTCGTTCAGCACATTAATTCTATTTCCCTCGAGCTGAACAGCGCCGTTCAGCGAATTGATTATTTCCTGAAGTTTCGTCTCGCTCATGGTCTTCTCCTGAATCGATTTATTCCCATTTAGTATATCATAAGCTTCCACGCTCTCCAGCGCCGGGAGGGAAATTTTTATTAAATATAAAAGGCAGCCATTAACTGGCAATTAATTATCTACTTACTGTACTTGATTTCCCCGATTTCAATTCCCCCGGCCAGGAAAATTCCCGGAAAAATCCCACCTGAATATGCTTTTTTGGCTTAAAGGAGTCGTCTTTTGACTGAAAACGCCCTTTCGGCTGGTCCAGGCACTCTGAGACTCAATTCCTTTCAGGTGATATCTGGAATTCTCCCGGGAACGGTTGCTGGACGCCAGCCCATCCCATAAGATAATCAGCGGCATGAACCACCATCCGAAATTCCACCGAAGAAGCTGTCAGTCTTATTTTTTTGTTTCAGGCAGAGCTGTAATCTTCCTCAGGCGGTAATTTTCCCAGAGGTCTTCCCTGATCGCCAGGACCATCAGAACATCCGGCCGCAGGCTGTAGTACTGCAAAACATAAGAATCAAGTTCAGCCCCGGACCTTTTCCGGGCTTCCCCGGCGCTCAGAATGGCGCATTCAGCCGGTTCGAGCGCTTCCACCTGTTCGCTCGAGGTCCAGTAGCCCACCCGGTCGAACTTCCGGAGATACCAGGGAAGCGGCCAGGTCTCTTCGGCTGGCGCGATGACCTTTATCAGCATCTCCCGGCCATTTTTTGAGACTGATGCCAGCTCCTCCACCCGGCTGACCAGCCTCATAAAATCCGGACTGGTCTGGGCATAAACATAAGGATTGGCCGGATAGGAATGAAAATAGATGTTGACCAGATACATCTGCCAGCCGCTCCAGATAACCAGCGCTCCGGCCAGAATGACTTTAGCCTGTCTGAATTTCAGTAGCGAAAGAAGATGAGAAAACCCGACGCCGGCCAGCAGCAGAAAAGCCGCCAGAAAAACCAGCATATTCCAGGGGGTTTTGTAAGGAATAGCTGAATAGATTATAGCCGTGGTCAGAGCAAACAGAGTCAGGTAAACTCTGAAATTTTCATGCGGCTTCCGGCTGAGCCTGATAAAGCTCAGAATAGCTCCGTAAAGGGCCAGCGCCAGAACCGGAATTTCGCTGAAAAGAGGCCCGCCGGCTTCCGCTCTTCTGTAAAACAAAAGGCTGAAATAGTACCAGAAGCCATGCCGGTGCCAGCCGGGTTCAGCTGCCTTTTTCAGATATCCGCCTGAAGCCCGGAAGACGTCGAGAAAACCTCCGGGATGTTTGAAAAATGAAGAGTAAAAAAGGAAAGAAACTGCCAGGAAAACGGCGACCGCTAAAAGCGACGGCAGAACCACAGACTTCACTGCAGTCAGGTCTATTTTAAGCTTCCTCTCGCCTTTTTCGCTCCTTCGCCCGGAATTCTTCAGCCAGCCCGGAAGCTGCAATAAAACGAGCGAAGTCGCGGCCGCTCCGGCAACGATCACCCACGTCTCCTTCGTGGCAAAAAGCAACCCGGACGCAAGCCCGAGCCAGACTGCCTGCCGGAAATCCGGGCGAAAAACAAACCGCCAGAGAAAAATGACAGAGGCCAGGCTGAAGAAGACAAAAAGAGTTTCCTGAATGTAAAACCGGCTGTAATAGACAAGCGCCGGAGAAAGAGCCAGAAGCGCCGCCGCCCAGAATTTCTCCGAGGATTTAAGATTGTTCCCTGCCGCCAGCAACAGAAAAATGATCAGCAGCCCGAAAAACACCGTCAGCCCGCGAAGGGTTTTCTCGGTGAGCCCGGCGTAGGCGGTCTGGCCGCTCAGCCAGGCAAAAGGCAGGCTGAAATAATAAAGCGTCGGCCCGTGGTGGTCTGAGGGATCGTAGCGGTATTCTCCCTTCTCCAGGAGCTGCCCGAATTTATAAGCCTGGTTGGCTTCGTCATGATGCATCGGTCTGAGGTCCAGCCGGTAAAGCCGGACAGCCAGACCCACGGCCAGTACCAGAATCAGAAGATAGGCAAAGGGTTTCTTTTTCATTTAACCGGCAGGCCGTAAACCTCCACCTCGACGTAGTGGTTCATGTCGTTGGCCGTGTTGCCGTTGCTCCAGAGCCTCACGTAACGAGCTTTTACGCCGCGGCCGTCTATGAGCTTCCCTTCGTTTGTTTCGATGTACTCCTTGTCCCGTCCGGCTCCGAGTCCTGAGGAGTTGTCATGGTCGTTGTTAAAGAGGGTGACCACGCCGTTGATAAAATCTTTGTCCTCGGAAACCTGGACGATAACGTCCCGGTACACTCTCGGCTGGCTGTGATAATGCCAGACAACGATGGCCTGTATCAGGTATGGTTTCTGCAGGTCAATCTGCACCCACTGCGGGCCTGGACCGAGCTCGACAAAGTAGCCGTCCTCACCGGATTTTTCTCCGTCCGTAACATAGCTGAGTTCTCCGATCACCGGCTGGGGGTCGCTTGAAGTCACCGGCTTTTTCAGTGAAACCAGCTCGGTGCCCTTAGGAACGTAAAAAGGACCGCGGGGCTTGCCGGTAATCGGCTCGAGATTGGGGGTTTTAATGTTTCGTGGAGTTCCGATGAACATCGGCTTCGGAAGCTGAATTTTAAGCTCGACCTTTTCCTGCTCCTGGGCAGGAGCCGGAACAGCCGTGATGATAGCCATCATTAAAAGCCCGCTCAGGGCGAGCGCTGCGGGAATGACACTGATCAGCTTTTTTGTCTTCATCTCAGTCTCCTTGAAGGATTATTATAGCTTTTTTTCTTTCATTTTTTTAGCCTTCGGCAAACCGAACATTCTGCTGACTGACGAAATCAGTCCAGCCTGATAATCTTCAGAAAGCTGAAAAAAATTTCGCAAATATTTTTTGGCCGGGGGCAAAACAGAATAAAAATCCTCAAACTCAACCCAAAAACTCAATCCAATATCAGGCAATGATAGGGTTGAAAGGAAAGTAGCTCGCCGCGGGAAACCTGCCAGGACTTATCGTCACGGAAAGAAAGTAGACGGTTGCTAACGTTTCTTTTTCCGTCTTTCAGAGCCCGGTTCGTATATGTTCATCTCATTAAAAAAATAAGATTTTTTTCTCCGGCTGAGAATCAGCGCGCTGACCTCAGGATGCCTTTGCGCAAAATGCCTTATTTCATCAAGACTCATGACCATAAACGCGGTCGACAGCCCGTCAGCCACCGCCGGAGAAGGATGCAACACCCAGACGGCCAGATGTCTCGAGCATTCAATGCGCCGCCACGGGTCAAAAATATGTTCGCCTTTAACCTCATGCCCCGAGCCGCTCAGCGCGCTTCCTTTCAGAGAAATTTTCCCGGGCCGGAAAAAATCAAAACCGCCGCCGACGGCCACCGGCCAGGGTTGAGGTCCGCGGGCAAACACAGTACTTCCTCCGGCGCTTACCAGGAAATCTTCTATTTCCCAGTCGGAAAAAATGCCGCAGGCTTTTTCCAGAGCATAACCCTTGCCTATCGCTCCAGGGTCGAGGTCGAGAGAAGCTCCAGGCACCTCAAGTCTGACGGCTGCATATCCGCGGTTCTCCTCAACCAGTTCCAGCGGAAAAACTGACAGGAAATTTTCACGATTTTTTTCATCCGATAACACAGGATAACCCCGGGGCCCGGAATCTTTTTCATAGGCCGCCGCCTCTTCGCCATGCCTGTGGCCTTCAGCACGAGCTTCTTCTGATGATTTCCGGCTTGCGCCCCCTTTCTTCGGCTTTATCGTCTTTTCAGCGCTGCTCTCTCCCTCAAACAATTTTGATTTCCCTTCAATAACTCTCGCTTTCTCTCCTTGCCTTCGGCTCTCAACTTCAGCATCTTTCAATGCCCGGAAATTTATGTTGAAAGCCCCGCCGGTTTCCACCATCAACTGAAAACTCAGCTTCAAAAACTCAAACGTTTCCAGACCGATCGGCAGAATTTCGCCCGGTTTCAGTCTGTTTATCCGGGAGATTTCGCTTCCAGGGTCAAAGCGGCTGAGAAAACCTTCCAGGCGGTCTATCTCCCGGAAAAAAGCCCGGGCGGCGCTGCGGCTGTAATCCTCATCCTCTCCGGCCACCATCACCTCAAAGAAAGTGGCCATCGCCTGATGTCTGAAGCTGAAAACCCGCTTTTTTCTCATAGAAAGCATCAAAAACCCAGCCGCTCGCCCGTCTTCACTCGATGATCGAATCGAGTCCGAGGATGGCTGAAACCACCGAGAAAACCGCGCTCCAGCGATGCAGGTTAAAAAACACAATCTGCGCGGGGTAATTAAAATAAGGAAGCATCGAGCCGAGCGTTGAGGCGGCCAGGAGAAATCCGGTCAGGACGAAAATCCAGAAAGAGACTGCCTGGATGTAGATGCGGGGAAGGCTCTTTTTAAGGAGAGGACACCAGAATCCCTGACCCGATAACTCACCGGAAGCATTTAACCGCTCCGGAAGGTAATGTCTGGCTTTAAGAAACAGTATCACTGTCAGGGTGATGGCAAAAAGCGCTCCGGCCGCCACATGCAGAAGAAGCGGAAAACCGAAAAGCCCCCGTGGAACAAACCAGGCAAAAAACAGACCGCTTGATGCCAGGTAAACATAGCAGAGCGACATCAGATAAAACACCCAGACCGTCCAGCCGGAAAAGTTTTTCTTTGCCCATTTTATAAAGTAATCAATCGCCCGGTCCCAGCGGCTGAGCTTCAAAAAAGAGAATTTCCAGCCGGCAATCCACCGGAGGTATGACTTAAAATTTTCTAAGGAAATCCGCCTTTTCTCCTCAGGCAGATGATTCAGATAACGGCCGAAAGTGACCCTGAGACTTATCGCTATAATCAGAACAAAACTGAAAATGCCGAAAAGCATCAGATTAACTCCTGGGCTGCCGCTGGGAATTTTCTCCGGAAAGACCGGCGGCCCTCCCCGTGATTTTCAAAACAACCGCTAAAAGAATCAGACCCATCAGAATAACACAGCCGGCCAGAACCAGCTTGAAAGCCGGACGGAAGAGAAAGGTCACACCAAAAAGAAATTGAAACAGCGGGCCGGTCTGCATCAGGTCTGAACCGAGCTTTGATTCCCGGTGGGAAGTTTTAAGCGGCGAGCGAGCCTCAACCTTTCCGAAGAATATTTTCGAACCCGGACTGTGGCAGTCGGTGCAGCCGTTTTTTCCCAGCGCCTGCTGGGCCGGCCTTACCTCGTGTCCGAGAGGCCAGGTTATCGCCCGGGCAGCCTGATGTTCACTGGCCCTGAGCATCCCTCTTTTATCCAGAATAAACAGAAAACCTCCGGCCACGTAGGCGAATTCTTTCTCCGGGCTGGCAGCGGAAATTTTTCTCAGCGCCAGCTCAACCAGCTCTTCCGTCAGAGTTTCCGGACCGGCACCCGGATGCACCAGGTTTCGCACCTGGAAAGGTGAAAGAAGCGGCTGAAATTCTTCTCCCTCAAGAAATCCAACTGTCGGTTCTGCCGGCGCCTCCCCTTCTATTTCTTTTTTTTCCAGATAACCTTCGGAAATTTCATACCTGTATTTATTTATCAAAAAGACCGGCTGCCTTCCGCCGGCTAAAGGCTTCAGATTTTCCAGCGTCTTCTGAATTTTCTCCTCAATGTCAGACGGCGCTTCCTCCGGGTCAAACACAGGAAGCAGAGGAATTATTTCAGAATCATTCACCTGAACCAGAAGAAACTGTTTTCCCTCCTGTTTTCCAGAAAACGGAGATTTCTCTAATTGCCTCGCTTTAAGGCCACCGTCGACATCCGGCTCAAAAAGAAAATCTGAAATAACCGCCGCCGGATAAAAATCTCCTCCCCGCAGGGGAAGCAAAGCGTTAAGCAGCGCGGCCACTTCCTGTTTAAGAGAAAAAGCCTCGGGCGCCGCCCTGAAAACTTCCTCGCTGTCGAGCGGAACGAGCTCTTTTCCTTTTTTCTCCGCCCAGAAAGCCGGCCACATTATTCTCTCAGGATATATCTTACCATCAACCTCTCGCACAAAAACGGGCTCATAGATCAAAGGAAATTCGGAAGTCCAGATAGCTTTCCCGAAAATTCCCAGCCGGTTTGCCCGGGCGGTGTAAACTCCCTGTGGTTCTTTCCCGGGAAGCAAACCCGAATGGCAGACAGTGCAGGCAAGGCGCTCGAAATGAACCTTCGGGATACCCCGGTGGGTCGGTCGCGGGGCTCCGAGCTTTCCAGTCCAGCCGTATCCACCCTTTTCCGGTTTCTCGCCCAGATGGCAGCCAGCGCAGGTGTAATCATAGGATTTCAATGAGGAACGCATCAGTCGTTCGCCTTCAAAGCCCCTGATCATCTCGTGGCTCAGGTCATTGCGGTGGCAGTCGACACAACTGAGACCGGCCGCCAGGTGTACATCCCGTTCGAGTTCCGCCCTGGATTTTGCGTTTCTAGGACTTACCGAATGACAGGCGAGGCAGCGGTTGTTTTCCGGTCGCGACAGGTCGAGCAGCGCGTTATTTTTGCTGTCAAAAAGATTCTGGTTGTACTTAACCTGCGGCACGACCGCCCATTCACGGTCATCGGGATCCGGGCCATCGGCGAGGGTCCAGGTTGATGGCAGCCGGGAAGCCATCCCGACCACTTCACCCAGCCCGGAAGCGGCTGTGGCCGCCCAGCGGAAATTCTCCCGCATCACCTGTTTAACCCATTCGGAATGATCCTGAAGAGGCGAGCGGTGATGACATCCGAGGCAATTGATTTCCAGCTTGCCAGAGACGTTCCAGCGAGAATCAGGAGTCTGGAATTCGTCCGCCGGTTCTCCCGGTCCTCCGCCGCTCAGATGCCGACCGAACAGGGTGACGAATTTCCAGTCGCTGAGTCCGAGTTTCTCTGGAGACCAGAATCCGGGGTATTTCTGGAAGGAAACCGGGAGCTGAATTCCGGTCCTCTCATCCACCCAAAACCAGGGTTCTGTGCGACGGTCAACCGCCGGTCTTTCCTTGAAATTGAAGTGGCTGCCCTGACTGACCGTTGAATAGCTGTGGCACGGCTCGCAGGAAAAGCGGCTGGAAAAAGGCAGAGCATCGGCGGCGACCGGAACGATTTTCTGGTTGAACTCGTCGTTCAGCGGAATCCGGTGCAGCGGCGAAAGCTGACTTCCGGACCATTCTTTCTTTTCTTCCGACCGGAGCTTTAAGGCGGTTTTCTGCCCGGATTGATTCTTAGCCTCCAGTAGTCTTGAGATCGATAGTGTTACGAAAAAAAATATCGTAACACTGATAAGAAGAAGCACAATCTGAAAAGTTTTTTTCCACCTGCCCCTCTGGCAGTTTTCTCTTTTCTCCGGCTGAACCTTCATTTTCTACCCTGAATCGCTATCTAATTTTTTTTCATCCTGATTTTTCTAATGATGCACACCGCCTGTCCCGTCCGGTCCCTGGTTTCGCGCCTTCGCTGCTCCTGGATGTTTTGAGGTTAATTCTTTCTTTCCTCAAGCTACCGCCTCAGACTTTAAATTCTTCCGGCCTGAACCGGAGCAGACTCTTTGTCCTGACCGCCTCGTTCACTTTAAGCACGGCCACGGCGGTTTCATAAGCGAGCTCGGCCGGGCAGTTCAACGGAACGCCGCGGCGGATCGCATCGAAGAAATTCTCCAGATGCGGCTGGTGAGCCGGTTTCGCCAGTTCCACCGGAAGCGGCCAGCGTCCGGCTTCAGCTGTCACCCGGACGTCAACGAAAACATTTCTCGTTTCCACTTTCTGGATCGGCGGCGCCTCGGAGAGAATCAACCCTTCCCGGACGAAAGGTTCCCAGTCGGGAGCGTGCGCTTCCCGGTAAGCCCAGTTGCCCTTCTGCGGCACTTCCGAGATTACCAGCGATCCGTTGTCTCCCATAAAGGTTTCGTAAAAGCCGCCGTGGGAAGTGGTGGTCTGAACCTGGTAAAACGCCCGGGCGACACCTTCCGGAGTGTCATATTCGTAGATGACCATCACGTTGTCGTACCACTCGCGGTTCCGGTAATAATCCACTCCACCCGAAGCTACCGCCGTCTTCGGATTGTTTCTGAAAACCCAGCTGAAAAGGTCAATCTGGTGAGAGCCGAGGTCGACGATCGGCCCGCCGCCGTATTTCCTGAACCAGCGCCAGTTGCGAAACTCCTCCATCGAACCATAACCGTATTTATGGAGTGTCTGCGGGTCGATCGTAAACTTCTTCGGCCAGCCGAGCATATCGGCTTTAGCCCGGTTCCACTGGGCATAGGCAATCATCACCCGGCCGAGAAGCTGGCGCTCGTGAATGAGTTTTTCGATGGCATGTATGTAACGCGGGTTTGAACGCCGCTGATGGCCGATCTGCAAAAGCTTTTTCGTTCGGCGAGCCGTCTCCACCATCGACCTGGCTTTTTCCAGGCTGTTCGACATTTCCTTCTCGCAGTAAACATGGAGACCGTGATTGAGACAGGCGTTGGTGTGTTCCGCGTGCACCCAGTCAGGAGTGGCCACGATGACCGCATCGAGATCCTTCTCGCTGTTGAGCATATCCCGGTAATCTTCGTAGACATTCGGGCTCTGGCCGTACTTCTTAGCGTAACCTGAAGCGTAGGTCCGGCTGTATTCCCAGATGTCGCAGATGGCGGCTATTTTAATTCCTGGAATTCTCAGGCAGCAATCGAGAAGAATCCTCCCCTGTTCGCCAACGCCGATAAAAGCCACCCGCAGCTCGTCCGAGGGCATGACCACCTTCGCTTTCCCCTCATCGGTGAGCAGGAGCGGTCCACCGAAGAGCTTTCCGGTGGCCACGCTCAGCCCGGCGGCCGCGGTGGCTTTCAGAAAATCCCTCCGCGAAAGCCCTGCGGTGTTTTCCGTTTTCCCCTGACTTCTCGCTGAAGATTCAACCTTTATTTTTTCTTCTTTCTTTTCTCCGCCGATCGTTATTTTCTTTTTCATTCTTCAGGCCTCTATCAAAAAATTAATCAAAATTTCAGGGGCGGTAACCCGGTCCGCGCCTTGATTTTTTCTCTAAATTATTACTTCAAACATGGTGAAAGTTCAACCTGTTTTTTGCTCTTTAAAAAAACCAGGCTCAATCAAGTCTCAACCGGTTTCTTCCACTATCACCGCCCGGAAGCCAGCCGCCTTCACCAGACATATCCAAGCGAGAGTAAAAGCTGATTTCTTTTAAGAAGCGGCTCCTTCCGATGTGTGAAATTTACCTGGAGCCGTAAATGCCTCCAGCAGAGCCAGTCCACTCCTGCGGTAAAAATCCTGGTCGAGCTGACACGATAATCTTCTTCTGTCGACGGGTCAAAAGGTCTCGAGCCCTGCCCGTAACCGGCATAAAGATAGCTGTAGCGAGAAAAATACCGGCGGAGATTCAGCGTCCAGGAGAAATCGCTTCCTTCTCCTCCCGGGCTGTAATACCAGCGGAAATAAGCGAGATAAGAACCGAAATAATGTCCGATACTCCCAAGATAAATCCAGACGCCATCCCCGATGAAACTCATATGCCGCAGACCGGCGGAAACCTCCCAGCTTCCAGGCAGCGTTTGATAAATTTCTAACAGAGCTCCGTAACGGGGAAAATGCACAGCCTCCAGGCCATAACTTCCGTTTATGAAGGCGTAGGCGCCTGTCCAGAGCCGCGGGTAAAACTCAGCCTCGAGCTGATAATCATTCTCGCCCGAACGTCTGGTGCGGACAGCTTTTACCGTCATCGGGCCGAGGTCGGAGAGCGGGAACTGGAAAGCCAGCCGGCTGTCAAGATAATCGCTGCGCTCATCGCTGAAACTTTCAACCTGCTGCTCGTAACGAACTTCAAAATTCTCTCTGAGCCCGGGTCGTGCCTTTTCCAGCAGAAGGCGATATTCACGATTCTCCGGATTGATTCTGACCGCCCGGGCGAGAAACTTCTGCGCTTTTCGATAATTGCCTCCCCAGAGATAAGTCCGGCCAATCCGGAATAAAATTTCCGCCCGCTCGCCCGGCGCCGCTTCTTCCGACACAGTCAGCGCTTCCTGATAAATATCGATCGCTCTGGAATAATTACCCTGCCAGGCCGCCAGGTCTCCCAGTCCTAGTCTGGCTTCAAGATTCCCGGGCCGGGATTCCAGGACCTGCCTGAACAGTTCCTCCGCCGTTTGATAATTCTGTTTCCAGCTTTCAACCCGGGCGAGAAAGAGCAAAACGTCGGTGTTTCCGGGATAAAGGCACTCGAGCTTCCTTAGAACCTCAGAAGCCTCATCCCACCTTCCGGAAAAAGCCAGCGCCTGAGCCAGAAGAAAATTAAAATCATAGCTTTCCGGCTGTCGGGCGAGCTGCTCGCGGCTCAGTTTTATGGCTAAGTCGTATTTTTTATCCTTTATTGCCTGACGGATCCGGAGCGCCGGATCTTCCTCTTTTCCGGTTTTAGCCGCCAGGGCGGCATTCAGAAGAACCAGCGCCAGAAAAATCAGGATCATTCGATTGAGAGAGGCAGGATTAAATTTTTTTCTCATTTTACTTCACTCCATAAAACCCTTTTCTGGTCATCTCTCCCCATGTTCTTACCCCCCGGAAATAATCAACGAAGGCCCGGGCTCTGACCAGCGCCAGATACTGGCGGTAAAAAAAGTTTTCGAGAAAACTGAAAAGAATAATATTCAACACATCTGAAAGTCTCGGATATCTGTGCCAGGAATACTCGGAAATCAAAACCGACATCAGCGAGACGATAACACCCATAAAAATGGCCAGCAGGAAAAATAACAGAGCAAACGGATAGTTCAAAATCCCGAGAAGAGCGCTGGCTACCAAAAAGGCATAGCCGGTCACTTCAATCACCGGTCCGAGCATCTCATAGATAAAGTAAAAAGGCAGGGCAAACATTCCGGTGAGTCCATAACGAGGGTTGAAAAGCATTTTCCGGTTGTAAGCTACAGTCTCGATCAATCCGCGGTGCCAGCGGTTCCTCTGTCTGGAAAGAATCTTCATGGTTTCCGGTGCCTCGGTCCAGCAGATCGGGTCGGGGACGAAACGGATGGTAAACGTCCTTTTTTTCTCCCGCAGATATCTGACCAGTCTGACCACCAGGTCGACGTCTTCTCCCACCGTTCCCCGGCGGTAGCCGCCGCACTCCAGAACCACATCCTTGCGGAAGGCGCCAAAAGCTCCGGAAATTATCAACAGACTGCGCAACATGCTCAATCCCATCCGCCCGCCAAAGAAAGCCCGGAGATATTCAACGATCTGAAACCGCGCCAGTGCGTTTCGTGGAAGACGGATTTGCCGGACCTGACCGCCCTCAACGCGGCAGCCGTTGCTCAGGCGAATCACCCCGCCGGCCGCCACCACCCGTTCAGGGTCTTCGAGAAAAGGGCGAACCATTTTCAACAGAGCATCCCTTTCGAGAAGAGAATCGCTATCCACAGCGCAGAAAAGCGGATAACGCGAAACATTCAAACCGGCGTTGAGCGCATCCGCCTTGCCGCCGTTTTCCTTGTCCACCACCACCAGACGCGGCTCGTCAGGCGAAAGATAAATCCCGCGGATATTTTCCGTCTTAAGCACCCGCCGGAAAACTCTCTTGCTTTTTTCCAGACGGAAGTGTCTGATGAGTTTCTCCAGGGTGGCATCCTTAGAGCCGTCGTTGACCACAATAACTTCATAAACCGGATATTCAAGCGAGAGAAATGAACGAACGCTTTCTATGATGGTTTTCTCTTCGTTATAAGCCGGAACTATAACCGAAAACGGTTTCACCACAGGCAGACGAAAGATATCACGAAAGGTGACGTAAGTAATATTTCGCTGATGTTTGATGAGCCCCGAAAGCGAAAGAACGGTGAAAAGAACGTAGAACAAATTCAGACTGAAAAAATAAAGGAGGACCACGGCCGAAAAGAGCGTCAGCAGAGCAACAAAAGCCTTGATCATTTTTGCGCTCCCTGCTCTCCCTGCCCGAAAATTGACATCTCATCCAGAATCATCTTCGCCATGTCGCAGGCATAGGCATCTTCGTTCTGAACTGTTGCTTCTCTGAGCTTCTCCAGTCCCTGCTCGCCAAGAGCCGCCAGCGCGCGGGCGGAATTGTGCCTTACGTGCCAGCTGGGAGAAAACAGTCCGCGATAGCAGACCTGCAGCGCTTCGGGGGTTTTGAAACTGGACAGACTCCTGACTGCCTGAGCCTGAACCTCCCAGGCTTCGTCCGCTGCCAGCCGGAGAAGAGTTCTGAGGCTGTCCGGGTCAGCCATCCGCCCGAGCGCCCGGGCCACCCTGATCCTGATTTCTTTCTCCGGGCTGTCTGCCAGCGCTTCCAATTCCCGGGCAAGGTTTCTCAACGGAATCTTGCCGGCCAGCTCAACCAGCAGGGCAATTTTCTCCGGTGGGAGAGGCTTCCTCAGAGCTTCTCTCAAATGAGGTTCCGCTTTCTCCCCCAGCGCACTCATGATATAGAAATACGAAGGAGCCCGGCTGACTTCATCCTGCTCAAAAGCCTGAAAAATAATTCTGACCGCTTTTTCGTCTGAAGTCCTGGCCAGGACGGTCAGGGCGGCCAGCCTGATTACCGGCCGGTCGTTTATTATTTTCTGAAAAGTTTTAACATCTTCCGGTTCAAAAAAAGCGAAAAAAAGACTGACTCCCTGAAGCCTCCTGGAAACCAGACGTGAGGAAAGTAGCCGGTAACACCCGACCTTTAGAACGGTCAGGAATATTTTTCTCAGACGTTCTCCCGCTTCTCCGCTGACTACCTGTTTGTAATCCAGCAACAGACGGGCTATAACTTTCCAGTTCTTCCGGTGGCGTTGAGCGAATTTCAGCGGAGCTTCCAGGTCGGGCGAGAATAGCGCCTCCATAAACTCAGGCTCGATTTCAAGATACTTTTTTCTGAAACGTTTCTGCCTGTAATCCGAAAGAAACCGCCGGACAGCGATGAAAAGCAGAAGCGCCAGCGAGAAAACAACCAGAAAGACCAGACTGAAAAGAACTATTTTCATCTACCGGTTTCGAGGCTCTTTTTTATCTTGGTCAGCAGAACCTGCGGGGAGAATGGTTTAATCAAGTAATCGACTGCCCCGCTCTCCAGACCGGTGATAACGTCGGCTTCTTCCGCCAGCGAGCTCAGAAAAATCACCGGCGTGCGCGTCTGTCCTTCAGCCCGGCGGAAGATGTTCAGGAATTGAAAGCCGTTAAGCTCGGGCATCATCACATCCAGGATGATCAGGTCGGGTTTCTCCTGAAAAGCTTTTTTAAGCCCCTCGGCCCCGCTGCTGGCCGAGACCACCTGAATGCCTTCTTTTTCAAGTAGATAGGTAATAATTTTTACCGTCGTCGGGTCATCGTCCACAACCAGGACTTTCTTCCCGGGCAGAGTTTCGGCAGAAGGCGGCGGGTAAAACTCAGCCTGAACAGATTCTCCCGAGATCAGCACTTTCTCCAGAAAACCTTTCAGCGTCAGCAGCCGGTCTATTCTTTCCTGAACGGCCGAGCTCTCCAGCGAAGAATCCGCTGGGGTGGAAGATTCTTTCTCGCCAGCCTCCAGCCCGGAAATCCTGTTTTCGAGATTATCAACTATTTTTCGCAGTTCTTTTATCCGGCCGAGAGTGTTAAGTGAAGCTTCCACCAGCCTGATGATTTCTCCTTCGGTTTCGTCAGCCGAGCGGGTTAAGGCTTCAATCTCTTCTTTCAGAGAATCGAGAAGCTGGCCGAACTCTTTCTGGCTCAGATGAAGAGCGGTTCCGGAAGAGAATTTTTTTTCATTCATGACTCAAAATTTCCTCGCCTCTCTCCAGCTTCAAGAGTTTTTTCCATATTTTAATTAAATCAAACCTGAAAATACAGAGAAAGAAGATTACTCCTCCCCGCACTTCAGAGTTCAGACCACATGATTCGTCCTGCCGGCGGCTCAACCGAAAAGCTTTCGGCGATTAAATTCGCCCGCAGGCTGAGTGGCAGCTTAATTTGAATTTTACCGGCAGATCCCAAAAATTTCCGCTTTTTTACTTCTTCATATGGCGGTCAAAAGCTTCGGTCGAAGGTTTGAAGTCGTGGCTGCGCACAAATTCCAGGGCTTCACGGGCGCCGTATTCCCGGTCCATCCCGTTGTCTTCCCACTCGACAGAGAGCGGTCCGTTGTAGCCGACGGCGTTCAGTTCCCTGATGATCGATTCAAAATCGACATCGCCGTGACCGAGCGAACGGAAATTCCAGCCCCTTCTGAGGTCACCAAAGGGAAGGTGCGAACCGAGGAGCGAAGCTTTCCCGTCGAGAGTCACCGCCACGTCCTTCATATGCACATGGAAGATCCGGTCCGGAAACTCCCGGATAAAAAGATGAGGCGTCATTCCCTGCCACAGCAAATGACTCGGGTCGAAGTTAAAACCGAGCGTCGGCCGGTATTCAAACACTTCAAGTAACCTTCTGGCCGTGTAAATATCGAAGGCGATCTCCGTCGGATGGACTTCAAGAGCGAACTTCACACCGCAGCGGTCGAATTCATCCAGGATGGGCGTCCACAGTTCCTTAATCTGCTGAAAACCCTTCTCCACCATCTCTTCTGAAGTTGGCGGAAAAGAATACCAGAATTTCCAGATCGGAGAACCCATAAACCCGTTGACCACATAGCAACCGAGGTTTTTAGCCGCGCGGGCGGTGAGCTTCATCTCTTCGATTGCCCAGTCGCGCAACTCAGCCGGTTTTCCTTTGTCTTCATCGGGGGCAAAGGTATCAAGGCGCGGGTCGTAGAGGTCGCCGACGCACTGTCCGGCTAAATGAGCTCCAAGAGCCCAGCATTTAAGGTTTCGGGCGGCCAGAGTTTCCAGCTTTTTCTGAACATAAGAGGGGTCTTCAGCCGCCTTTTTTACTTCCATGTGGTCGCCCCAGCAGGCGATTTCCAGGCCGTCGTAACCCCAGGAGCTGGCTTTCTCGCACATAACTTCAAACGGAAGGTCGGCCCACTGCCCGGTAAACAGCGTAACCGGTCTTGCCATCGTAACCTCCTTTTTATCGATATTTTTAATCAATCAATATCAACTTCCCGCTCAAAAATTCACCCAGACTGAACCTTTCTCAGAACTCTCGACGCACTTTTCGATGAAGCGCACGCCGCGCACGCCTTCCTCGGCATTCGGGAAATCCAGGTCGTCTTCCGTCAGAGGCTCTCCCCGCAGCTTTTTGTCGAGAGCGCCAATGAAGGTCGAATAGATGTTGGCGAAGGCTTCAAAATAACCTTCATTATGTCCCGAGGGAATACGCGAGAGAGCCTGAGCTCTCGGACTCATCGGGTCGCGGCCGCGGGAGAGATAAGCCACCGGTCGGTCGAGATAAGCAATCTTCGCGTGGTTCGGGTCTTCCTGGTACCATTCGACCGCTCCCTTCGTTCCGTAGATTCTCACCCGGAAACCGTTGTCATGGCCGATGGCAATCTGCGAGCACCAGTAAAGACCGCGGGCTCCTCCTTTGAAATTGACCATAATCGAAGCGTTGTCGTCGAGCGGACGTCCCTCGCCGAAGTGGTCCAGCCTGGCCAGGAGCGATTCGATTTCCAGACCGGTGAGATAAGAAACCATATGCTCGATGTGCGAGCCGATATCGCCGACGCAGTTGGAGATGCCGGCCCGGGCGGGGTCGGTGCGCCAGGCCGCCTGCTTCTGTCCGGTCCGCTCCAGAAGTGTGGCCAGCCATTCCTGCGGGTATTCACCGGCAACAAAGCGGATATCGCCGAGCTCGCCGTTCCTGATGAGATATCGCAGATGCTTGACGATCGGAAATCCGGAGTAGGTGTAGGTAACGCAGAAAAGCAGGTCTTTCTGGCGGGCCAGGTCGGCCAGTTCCCGGGCGTGCTGACTGCTGGTGGCCAGCGGTTTATCGCAGACGACCGCAAAACCCAGCTCGAGCGCCAGCCGGGCAATCGGGTAATGGGTATCGTTCGGGGTAACTATCACTATAAAATCCGGACGGTCCGGATGGACGGCCTCCGCTCTGAGCATTTCTTCGTAGGTGCGATAAAGCCGGCTCTTATCCAGGCCGAGCAGCTCGCCTGTCTTCAGGGTATTTTCGTAGCTCTGAGAGAAACAGCCGGCCACTAAGCGAGCCTTACCGTCCATGGCTATCGCTTTTCGGTGGACGTCGCCGATAAAGGCGCCAAGTCCGCCTCCAACCATGGCGTATTTTAGCTGAGTGACCTTACCGAGAGTTTCCTGTCCTTCAATCATGGCCCTCTCCTTTTTTTATTTTTTATTTTTATTACTCATGCGCACATTATTAAGTTTGATTACTTTTTATCGGGTTGAGAAAGCTCTTTCACTCTGAGCTTCACCAAAAATAAGTTTTGCCCTCTTTATATTATTTAACTGCCGGCGCTTTTTCAAAGAAAAATTGCCTCCTCACTAAAACTGAGGGCCCGGTACGCATTCCCTAATTTTCGCTCATACAACATCCAGGCGAGAAAATCACTACAGACGAATTATATATTCGGAAACTCCGGATGCACATAGCTCCCCCTTTTCTCCTTTTTCCCTCCATTTTTTCCTCTGCCCTTCTACGGGGATTCCCGGTAAAGATGCAGATTCAAGTTCGATCATTTTTCTTTATAATATTTTCGGTAACGATGAGAATCCGTCTGTTCCGGGAAAAGGCTGTCCGGATAACCAGCCACCCTGAAGCTTTCCGTTCCGCTGGAAGTACAAAAGCCAATTTTTCTGGAGGAGGAATATTCAACTTAAAACTCTTAGTTTGTCTCCTGATAATAATTTCACTCTGCCAACCTGCTCACACCAGAGAATTTATAACCGCTTCAAAAGAATTCCTCCCTTCGTTTGCCTTCTCCGGCAACGATAATCTAAAAAACGTCTATCCCGATCAGCCATCTTCTCCAGGTTTATCCGAACCGGGTAAGGCTCCTGTTTCCCTCCTTGAAAGCCTTCTGGAAAAATTCCTTAAGGAAACTGGCATTCCCGGTCTTTCTGTTGCTGTGTTCAGGGGTGACAGAATTATCTATCATGCCGGCTTTGGCTTCAGCGACCTGAAAAACAAAATCCCGGCCGCACCTGACACACTCTACCGCATAGGAAGTATTACGAAGCTGCTTACCGCCGCCACCACACTCAAACTTTACGAAATGGGCCTGATTAAGCTCCACACTCCGATTTCCAGATACCTTCCCGACCTTCCGGAACCCTACCGTCAGATAACCATCGCCCAGCTGGCGGGACATCTCTCGGGAATACGTCATTACCGACCTGACGAACTTTACATCGCTAACGTCGGAGAATACTCAAACCTGCAGGAAGCGCTTGTGCGCTTTATCAAAGACCCGCTGGTTCACCCGCCCGGAACAGCTTATCTTTACAGCAGTTACGGATATGTTCTGCTGGGAGCCGTTCTGGAAAAAGTCTCGGGCAAAAATTTTAACGAGATTGTGGCCGAAACACTGCTCAAACCCCTGTCGCTTTCCGACACCCTGCCCGAAAGACATTTAAGGCATTATGAACGAAGCGCGCGATTCTACGCGCTGACCGATAAAGGTGAACATCGGGAGGTTTTCGCCGAAAACTTCAGCTACAAATGGCCGGCCAGCGGCTATCTTTCCACCGTGCTCGACCTCGGTCGATTTGCTGCCCGGACGGTGCTGTCAAACGGTTTTCTGAAAAAATCAACCAGGGAACTCCTGATGAAACCGCAAAAAACGTCTGCCGGAAAGGAAACCATTTGCAGCTTTGGCTTCCGTATCGGGCGTGACCGCTGGGGACGTAAGGTGCTGTACCATGGCGGCGAATCTCCCGGCGCCAGAGCCTTCATGATGATTTACCCGGACAGGAAGCTCTCGGTGATCATTCTGGCCAACCTCTTCCGGGCTCACATTTTTGAAGGCGAAGCCGCCACTGTGGCTGGCTTTTTCCTCGGTGATTTCCGCTTTCCGCGCTGGCCAATCCCCCCGGGCCAGTATGAATTCAGCACCAGAAACCCGGAAGATGGAACACCTGTCGACGGATTAATCGAAATTGAGGATGACCGCGGCACAATACACGGGCTGTTCGATAAACCACTGCGTCTCAGCCTGATCTGTCTTGACCGCGACCGGATCAGATTGACTGCAGCTTCCGACAGAGGCTTTATCAACTTCTGGCTGCACGTGGATGGAAACGGAAACTATTCAGGGTTCTGGGGCACTGCTCTCCCCTTAACCAGCATCACCATGAGAACAAGACCGAAAAACTCGCCTCATCCATAAACACCAGACTTAAGGGTGAAACCAGCACCCGGGCGCGGTAAAGATTTTTACCGCTCGCCCGAACGATTCATGCTCCAACCCGGATTTTGATGCAGGATAAATTGATTTTATTTCCAAATAAGCAACTTAAATAAAGAGATATATAGCTGCCCTTCATCATGATCCTCATCGCTTCCTGCATAATCGGACTGGTCGTAACCATAGCTGAACCGGATGTCAGAGTTCTGGCTTTTCAGGTAGACCTGGTTTCCGGAGGCGAAATAAACCGGAGTATGCTTATTCTGGCAGTTGCCACTGGAGTGGGGATCGCCGTAAGTCTGGCCATGCTGCGAATTTTCCCGGGCATAAACATTGCGATTGTGCTACCTGTCGGTTATATAGCTGTCCTTATTCTTTCCTTCTTTGTCCCGCCCGAGTTCGTGCCGGTTGCCTTTGACGCCGGCGGAGTCACATCGGTCCTGTAACCGTACCATTCATCCTGCCGCCCGGCATAGGAGTCGTCTCGGTTCTCGGAGGAAAATCAGCCATTAAAGAAAAGACGGTATTGGCATCATCGGCATAGCTTCCATAGGGCCAATCATCAGTGTGATGCTTCCCGGGATTATTTACAGATGAAAACAACTGCTGGAATTTTTGAATTTTGGTCCGGTCGTCCTGGAAGTGCTGATAGCCCTGGCTCCCCCGCTTATTATCTTCACCATATTTTCAGGTATTCTATCTCCGCCTGCCCAGGGAATACCTTGAAAAAATAATCAAAGGCGTTTTGCTGACTATCATCGGACTGACTTTATTTATCCAGGGTGTTCAGGTCGACTTCCTGCCGGCCGGTTACCAGATCGTTGAAAAGCTCAGCCAGATTTATCATAGGTGGATTATCATTCCGCTGGGGTTTCTGTTCGGTCTGGTGGCCACTCTGGCCGAGCCGGCTGTCAGAATTATTTGTCAGAATTATTAGCTATGAAGTGGAGAAAGCTTCAAGCGGCGCGATACCGGCCAGAATCATAATAATTACACTCTCTCTGGGCGTAGCACTGCTTGCGGCGCTCGGCATGGCCCGGCTGCTGCTCGGTCTGTCACTGCTGTATATTTTGATTCCCGGCTATCTTCTGGTTATGGTCATGCTGCCGTTTTCTGACCGGACTTTTATCTAGATAGCCTTTGATTCCGGAGTAGTGGCTACCGGTCCGATGACCGTCACCTTTGTTATGGCTATAGCCGTCGGGCTGACCAGAGCCACGGAAAATCACGATGCAATTCTCAACGGCTTTGGCCTGGTAGCCCTGGTGGCTCTGGCTCCGATCATTTCAATCTTGATTTTTGGCTTTATCTATTCAGCCAAAACAAGGAGAAGAAAACGAACAACAATTTTGATTCAATCGTAACAATAGTGCGTCTGGGTTATTCAGAAAAGATCATCAAGGCTTCTCGTGAGGCTGGCGCCGAAGGAGGAACCATAGTGATGGGTCGGGGAACAGACATTCATGAGCGAAAGAAGCTGCCGGGCATACCGGTTGAGCCGGAAAAAGAGATTATTTTAAACGTGTTTCCTGCCACCGTTAGCCAGAAAGTTATGGAAGCAATAATAGCTGCCGGCGAACTGGACAAAACTGGCACCGGAATTGCGTCTGTCATAGAACTGAAACAGGTCGCTGGCATCTGTCATCTGCTCTATCAGCCCGAAACGTGAAAGCTCAAGTCAATATCTGAGCTTTCCTGTTTTTGTCAATCATTTATCCCTTAAAAAAGGAAAACTTGTTTCATCGAATGCTCGACCCCTGAAAACTCCCGATAAGGGCAACACCAGAAAATCAGGAAATGTATATTGTGTCCCATGTTTTTCCGGTCGCCTCTTTTCGGTTGACTTGATACAGCGCACTTTTTTATCATAGCGGGGAATCCAGATTGCGCCAGAGGTATTTCTCTGGTCGTTAAATCAATAAAAAACAGGAAGGAGACCGGAGAATGGAAGGACACACTTCAAAACCGATAGTTCCGCCGGAAGTGAACATCAAAGAATTCACCCTGCGGGCGGTCCTGCTTGGGGTCATTCTGGCCGCCTTTATGGGAGCGGCTAATGCCTACCTCGGGCTGAAAGCCGGAATGACCATCGCCGCTACCTACACGACAGCTGTGATCGGGATGGCTGTGATCAAAGCCTTCAGGGGAACAATCCTGGAAGAAAATGCTGCCAGAACAATCGGTTCCATCGGCGGCAATGTCGCCTCCGGCGCGATATTCACATTGCCTGCTTTTTTCATCACCGGCATCTGGCTTCCTTTTTACCGCGTCCAGAACTATCTGGTAGCCACAGTCATACTGATCTTAGGTGGAGTTCTCGGTATTATGTTCGTCACGATTACCCGCAGAATTTTAGTCAACGACCCGGAACTTCCATTCCCGGAATCCGTGGCCGCAGCGGAAATCCACAAGGCCGGGCAGAAAGGCGCCAGAGGAACCGGCCTGCTGCTTTCGGGGATGGCCATCGGCGCGCTTTTTACCTGCCTTACTGAATTCAAATTCATCGCCCTGAAATGGCAGCGCCTGGTTTCTGCGGGCAAAGCTAAATTGCTGCTGCGGGGACCTGAAGCCAGCCCGGCCTTCCTGGGTGTGGGCTTTATCATCGGACCCCGGCTGGCTTCTATAAATTTTAGCGGCGGCGTCTTAGCCTGGGGTTTGCTGGCGCCGATCCTGGCCTTCTACTTTAACTACCAGGACCTCGGAGCTATAACCGACTGGACGGCGGAAATCACCCGGGTCTGGCGCGATTATGTCCGCTACATTGCGATCGGCGGAATGCTGGTCGGAGCCTTCTACACTCTCTTCAAGATGAGAAAAAGCCTGGCTCAGGGAATCGCCCGTTCCTTAGCCATGGTGACAAAAAGAAGCCAGGCCGAAACTCAATTGCTTCCTCGAACCGACCAGGACATCAACCTCAGATGGGCCCTGATGGCCGCCACAGCCATCTCAGTCCTGGTGTTTTTCATCTTCCAGCGTTACGCCCAGAGTTTGCCTGCCTCTCTGGTGGCGGTGCTGTTGATGTTAATTCTGGGGTTTGTTTTCGCCGCCGTTTCCGGTTATCTGGTCGGAATAATCGGCGTCAGCAGCAATCCGACCAGCGGTCTCACTGTTTCCGTCCTCATCATAGTGGCTTTCATCATGGTCCTGATGGGGCTGCACGGCGCCAGCGGAATCTCGGCCGTCCTGATCGTGGCAACTTTTACCTGCGTTTCGGTTTCTGTGGCCGGCGAGATGATGCAGGACTTAAAAGCCGGGCACATACTCGGCTGCACCCCGTGGAAAATGCAGCTCGGAGACATCTTCGGCGTGAGCGTGGCAGCGCTGGTGATGTTCCTCGTGCTCTCGGTGCTTCATCTCGGAAATATCAAGCAGACAGTCGCAGCAAAAATCGGCGAACTGGAAAAAGCCGGTATAACAGAAATTGCTTACGACGGGAGAATCAAGGATATCGAAGCGAGAACTTACAGCCTTGAGGAAATAAAAAGTCTGCCTCCCGAATACCAGAATGAAATTCTGAAAACCGGGGCCGGCTTTGGCGGAGAGAAAATCCCCGCTCCCCAGGCCAGCCTGATGGCTGCTGTCGCCCGCGGCATTTTCGAAAGAAAGACCGAATGGATTCTGATTTTAGCCGGAATGTTCATGGGGTTCGCTTTCATTCTGATGCAGGTGAAAAGCCCGATGCTCATAGCTGTGGGAATGTATCTTCCGATCGATACTTCGTTTGCCATTTTCCTTGGCGGGGTTTTCAGAGCTCTTCTGGACAAGCAGATTGAAGCCAGAAAGCTTCCCGCCGAACAGAAAGAAAGGGTCGGCAATCAGGGCACACTGCTGGCTTCAGGTTTGATAGCCGGTGAAGCCATCATAGGAATAGTTTTTGCCACCTTAGCTTTTGCTGAAGTTGGCTTCCTTAAGGTATTTGCTCATCCATCATACCTGGCAAGTCTCGTCGGCCTGACAGCAGCAGGGCTGTTCCTTGTCTTCCGCGCCCTGAAAGTTAAAGAATAACTTAAAATAAAGAACATATTACTGACAAGAAGTAACCGATAAAATTATTACATTTTCGTCAGCTGAAAGCTGATAAAAATGAATTTTCCTTCTAATTATCTTTATCTCGCTTTTCAGAGAAGATATTCCCCCGAAAATTCTCACCGCGTTCGGTTAAGCTGGTGTGAAATTTTCTCAGCAGCAAGGCGAGCCTCAGCCCCGACCTCGGGGTCAGAGCTCAACGACTCGCAGAAAGCCAGTGCTTCCCGGCATGGAAAATCCGGAAACACCGCGAGCACCAGCTTTTTCTCCTCTGCCCTCGGAGAAAGCGCATACATTTCTTTCAGGGTTTCCACCGCTGCCTGCGGCAGCCGGTATTTTTCCGCCGCGGTCAGGCGAACCAGCCCCCTGATCGCCAGCACCTTCTCCTTTAATTCGGATGAAGTTCTGGCTATCTTCAGCAGGTCGTCTCGGGCTTCCAGTTCGGGCCAGTCGACGATGGCTCGTAGCGCCGCCTCCCGCACTTCCGGGTTCCGGTTATCAAGATACTGCCTCAGAAGCGGCAGGGAATTTCTCTCTCCGATCTTTCCGATGATTGAAATCAGAAGCGCCTGATTCTTAGCTTCAGATTCTCGCCCGAGGAGGTTTCGAAAATAAGCTGACCTGGCTTCCGGACGGGCGCTCTGCCGGGCCCATGCTGCCATAATCCCTGCCAGCTCTGCCCGGAAATTTTCATCTTCAATTCTAAAGGCCACGGGCAAAAGTTCTTCAGCCAGGCCTATATCCCCGAAAGCCTTCAGGCCTCGGGACACCAGAGAAACGTCAGCCGTCGGATTGGCTGCCTCCAGCAGAAAATATTTCCGGCTCTCAACGATATTTCTTTCGCAGGAAGCCAGGAGCAATTCGTTTCTGAGCGCCTGTTGCGGTTGCTGAGCCAGAAGCTCAAGAATCTTCTCATCAACCGCCCTGCCCGCCAGCCCGGCCAGGCTCTCCCTGGCGGCTGCTTTTTCCTTACCCCTGGCTGAAGCTGCTTTCCCGGCTAAAAATTCCACGGTGGAATGATCGCCAGCTTTTCCCAGGCTGAGAAGAGCTTCTGCGCGCACATCGGGCGATAAGGATTTTTCAGCCAGAGTCATCAGATAATCGCGCGCTTCAGGCGCTGAATAATGAGCCAGAACTGCAGCGGCCTGAACCTGAAAGTTTTCCGGCAGACCGGCAATCAATGGAATAAAAGAGCCTATTTCCTCTTTTTTCACCAGAATCGGCAAAAGCTCCAGCGCCGCACTCCGGGCCGCTTCATCGCGACTCTTCAGAGCTGAAGCAAGCTCCTGATTCTGCTTTTCTCCGGCCGCAATAATTTTTATCTTCCAGGCGGCCATCCTTCCTTCCGGAAGCAATCTGGCTTCAAGCAGCATTGCGGAAATTTTCGCTGCCTGAGGATAATTTTTCTGATCGATCGCCCGGGAAGAGATCCTCAGGAGTCCATCTGCGGCCTTCTGCCTGAGATTTTCATCGCTGGCTTTAAGATAGCCTGAAAGAATCTCCACAGCTTTCTGCCCGCCGGTGTTTCCCAGAGCTTCTATTATGTTCGAAACGATACCGGTCGCTGGTTTTTTGCTCAGAATCTTCTCAAACTCCGGAACAGCCGCTTCGACCCTTCTGTGCCCCAGGCTGCTTATGATTCCTGGAAGAACAGCGGCCGGCGCTTTACCCAGAGCCTCGATCAGCGCGCGGCTGGCTTCTTCCCCGGGAATTCTTTCCAGCACATAGCGGGCAGCATCGGTTTTTTCCACGTTCGGGAGTAAACGAGCCAGCGCTTTTACCGACTCGCTTCCAGCGATCCAGCTTAAAGGTTTGCTCACAGCGATCCGGGCATCGGCGGTGACATTGCCGGTAAAAAATTCAAGCAGCTTTTTTTCGACCTGTGGCCGCAACCCGGGCTCATCCTTCAACCTGAAAACCAATCTCTCGAGTGCCAGCGCCGGTCCCTCTCCCTGGCTGTGGTCGAACCTTTCCAGCGCCCGGAGGATTTTTTCAAGTTCTTCTAACTCCGTCCGCGGCTGCCCGGATATCTGCCCCGTCTGCCCTCCATCCCTGGCAAAAATCGCCTCTGGAGTTACCAGCGTCAGGAGCGAAAACATCAGGGGCAAAAAAATCAGCATGGCGCCGGCTCGCTTAATAAAATTCACTGCCGGCGATTTTCTTCTTTCAGCCCTGTCGCCAGGTTTTCCTGAAAGGCGAACAAAGTTTCCTGTTTTCTTTTCCGCGATATATTTCTTCTTAACTTCCGTATTCATTTTTCTCTCTCCCATTCATTATCTCTTCCTCTTCACCGGCTCGATTCCAGGTCCTCTTTAATCCGGAAGAATCCAGGGTTTCCGGTAGGACCGGCTCAAAAGTCTCTCCGCTTCCGGGTCGCCTATTATTTTCTCTTTCTCCGGGTCCCAGCGAATTTTTCTTCCGACCGTCATAGAAATGACGGCCAGATGTCCGACGCTGGCTGAGCGATGCGCCACCTCGGCCGGGGTGATGGTCTCGTTTCTGCTTCTCACACAATCGAGAAAGTTCTGGTAATGATCCCGGCTCTTATAGAGTTTAATCTCGCCGGGCCCGATGACCTCTTTTTTGAGCCAAGCCGGTTCGGTTTCAAACTGGCCGCGGTCCACCCAGACCCAGCCTTTCTCCCCGATCCATTTCGTCCCGCTCCAGATCTGCGGATAGCCGCCGGCTATAATCATCGGTGTGCCGTCCGCATACCTGGCTTCAACCCAGTAGCGGATCGGGCTGTTGTAGACTCCCCCGGACGGATACTCGCCGCGGGCTTCTATCTCCACCGGACCGGTTCTGTCCCAGCCCATTCCCCAGTGGGCGATATCGACATGATGGCCGACCCAGTCCATGAGCTGCCCGCCGCCAAAATCCATGTTCCAGCGCCAGTTCATATGAACCCTGGATTTGCAGTAGGGCCAGTAGGGTGCGGGACCCAGCCACATTTCGTAATCGAGCTCCGGCGGGGGCGGTTCAATCCTGTCCTGGCCGAAGGTGCCGGCAAAATCGTAATGACCCTCCGGCAAGCCGACTTCAATCCTCAGCACCTTGCCGATCCGACCATTTCGCACCAGCTCGGCCGCCCGGTGGAAATTCTCCACCGACCGCTGCCAGCTTCCGGTCTGCCAGACCCGGCCATAGCGCTCTATCGCCCGGCAGAGAGCCCGTCCCTCAGCCAGACTGTGAGTAAGCGGTTTCTCTCCGTAAATATCGTAGCCGGCGCGAGCCGCCATGATGGAAATCAGAGCATGCCAGTGGTCGGGCACGGCGATTGACACCGCATCTATGTCTTTCCTCAGGAAAAGCTCGCGGAAATCGGTGTAAGCACGGCAGTCTTTATTTCCGTATTTACGGTCGACAATCTGTTTAGCGCGTGCCACATGATTTTTGTCCACATCGCAGACCGCAACCCACTGCACTTCATCCTTGCTCAGAAAAGCCTCCATGTTGGGAATACCCATCATGCCGAAGCCTATCCCGGCCATCACGATGCGGTTCGAGGGAGACGGCCTCTTATCGCGGCCGAGGGCTGAAGCTGGCACAATGGCTGGAAAACCGAAACTAGCAACGGCCGCAGCAGAAAAAGTTTTCAAAAAAGTCCGCCTGGTAATAGTTTTATTTACTTTACACATTCCTGTTCACCTCACAATTCGCTTAGCTTTCTGGATAATCTAAGCTCTGTCTATTTTTTAAATCAAATCAATTCTTAGATCAAAAGCAAATTTCTGGAACGATATAAATCTCCAGCTTGATCTTAAATCTCCGTGGCTGACCTTCAGCTCGTCTGAGTATTCCTTCCCCCGATACTATTTTTATGAATTATACTTCTACTGGTCACAACACCTTAGAACAGATTACATTTTTGAAAGGAAACTTCCATCCTTTTCCAGCGGTGAACATGAATTATCGGAGAGGAGTAAGAAAAGAGACAGTTCAAAGCAGCCAACCCACAGGCATTGATTTAATGGGATTCAAAAAAAATTTTTGTTGACAGAGATAACTTTTTTTTGATAAAAATAAATTTCCCTTGATGAAAACTTTTAAGGAAGTTTTCATTTTTGTAGGGGGTGCTTCTCCTCAAATAATTACGGAAACTATTTATGCTCTGGCCACCCAGAAAAAGCCAATCTACCCGGACGAAATTTTCATAATAACAACTTCCCTCGGGAAAAAAATAATCAAAGAAATGCTTCTGGAACAGGGAAAGCTAAAAGATTTATTCAATGAATACAATATACCCCCTGTAGCCATTGAAGACAGCCACTTCCTCGTCCCTCGAAATTCCGCCGGCCAGGAAATCGATGACATTAAGACCAGTGAAGAGAATGAAAGTATAGCCGAACTCATAACCTCTTTCATAAGGGAAAAGACCAGAGATAAAAAACTCCGGCTTCACTGTTCAATTGCCGGTGGCAGAAAAACAATGAGTTTTTACCTTGGCACAGCTCTTCAGCTTTTCGGGCGTCCCTGGGATAAACTCTATCATGTGATAGTTTCTCCTGAATTTGAATCTCACCCCGATTTTTTCTTTAAACCCAAACAAAATATCAAGTTAACAGTTAAAACTCCAGAAGGGATGACTAAAACTATCAATACTAAAGATGCACTAATTCATCTGGCTGATCTCCCCTTCATTAGACTGGGACATAAACTGCGTCTTAAATCGCCATCTTTCCGGGAGCTGGTCGCTGAAGGGCAGACCGAAATAGAACTTTCCTGGCTTCAGCCAGAAATCGAGGTAGATCCAACTAAAAGAAGTATTAAGGTAGACCACTACTTCTTCTCTCTGCCGCCCATCCTCTTTTTTATTTACTACATATTCCTGAAACAAAAATTAACATCCTGCCAGCAACCTAAGCGTAATTACTGTTCGGAGTGTAAAGATTGTTACGCTGAATTATCAGTTCTCTTCAACCAGGAAAAACTGATTTCTTACAAAGAAGATTTTTTATTGATAAATGGCCAAAAGGAATACCGCTGGCAGACTTTTTCCTCGCGATGGAAGAGTGGAATTTCAGCTGAGGTCATAAGACAGTATATAAGTAAGATAAATAGACAGATCGAAAATCAGGTTCCTGATAAATCTCTGAATATGCTCTGCAAGATTTCCAGCATGCGAATTTATGCCAGAAGTCGCTACGGTCTGCCAGTAGACAAAAATAAAATCATTCTAAAGGAAACCTGATGCTTGAGAGAAAACAGAAACGTTTCCGAAACGTTTCTTTGTTGGAAATTAATTATTTTCTGAATTATATAAATAATGAAAGGCAAAGGAAAGAGCGATGGAAAAGCCAAACGAATATCAAATGCTAATTTACGCCTCATTCCTGCATGATATTGGAAAGTTTTCCCTGCGGGCAGGCCATAAGCTCAATCAGGCTAATGAACGCGATCAGTATGCCCTTCAAATTTACACCAGAAATACCGGCAGCGATACTCATCCTCAATATAAATATTATCACGCCGCCCTGACCGATAAATTTTTTAGAGAGTACTTGCCACGCGAACTGGACGAAGCCGGGCACCTGGCAGCCCTCCATCACATCCCTGAAAATGCCAGCAATGAACGCCAAAGGCTTTTGGCCACCCTGATAACCCTGGCTGACTGGCTATCCTCGGCAGAGAGAATAGAACTTGAAGAAGACACCCAAACATATTCCCAAAAAGAACCACTTCTATCAATTTTCAGCCAGCTCAAAATGGAAGCTTTAGCTGATACCGAAGACAATGTTTCCAGACAGGATAAAAGCACAAGTCACAATCGAGATTATTACATCCAATTGTTGCCGCTGGATGAAAAGATGGAAAATCTCTTCCCTGTAAGGGAAAAAGAAGTTGCTTTCTGCAGTAAGGACTATCCGGGTTTGTGGAACGACTTTATCCAGGAGCTAAAAAAATTGTCGCCTGACGATACATATTTTTCCCAGCTTTATTACCTCCTTCTTAAATACCTGATAGCCATCCCCTCGGCAGCTTTCAGAGAAAAACCTGACCTATCACTTTTCCATCACCTTAAGAGCACCAGCGCCATAGCCGCCTGTCTGTACCAGGTCTATCAGGTTAAACAATCACCGGTGGAAGAAATTTCATCCCTTCTGGACCAAATCTCAAAATACAATCAGGCAAAAGAGGAAAACAGAGATTTGTCAGCACCTGAACTTCTCAGGAAGGCTGATATCATTCTGGTTGCTGGTGACATTTCAGGAATTCAATCTTTCCTCTATGAAGTTACATCCGAAAAGGCCCTGAAAGGCTTGAGAGCACGCTCTTTCTACATCCAGCTCATTTCTGAAGTTCTGGCCAGGGCCATTTTGAAAGAATTCGACCTGCCCGAAACTAATCTTATTTATTGTGGAGGTGGAAACTTTTACCTCCTGATCCCGGCTCTGAGTGATTTTGAACAAAGGCTGAGAACCGTTCAGAAAAAATTCGACACCGTTCTTCTCGAAGCCCATAAAGGAAAGCTCGCAGTGATCCTTGCCTGGAAGGAAATCAGTTATCTAAATTTCATTGAAAACTTTTCTGAATGCTGGCTCGCTCTGAACAGCCGGCTCGGCGAAATCAAAAGGAGAAAATTTTCCTCACTTTTCAGCTCAGGCAACGTTCAATCAGTGTATTCCAAAATATTCGGTCCCTTTGACCTCGGTGGCGAAAAACAGGGCTGCAACATATGCGGCGAAGAACTTGACAACCAGGAAAACGAAACC
>JASEFX010000049.1 GCA_030018265.1 Candidatus Saccharicenans sp. | reverse complement strand
CCCCCTATGATTACCATGCCGTAAGTTTTCCTGTTTCCGGTTATCCTTTCCGCCAGCCACATGATTTTTTCCCTGATGCGCCAGCTCTGCATAAAAATGGTGTCAAAGCCAATCAGGTGACCGGCGACTCCGAGCCAGAGAAGATGCGAGTGCAGCCTTTCGATTTCCAGAATGATCGTACGGATGAATTCGGCCCGGCGCGGGATTTTCAGCCCGGCGGCTGTCTCCACCGCCTGGGCATAATTCACTGAATGGACCGACCCGCAGATGCCACAGATTCTCTCGGCCACAAACGGCACATCGTTGTAGGTAAGCTCGGTCTGTGCCAGCTTCTCTATTCCCCGGTGAACCATAAACCCACGGTATTCGCAACCTTTAATGTCCTCACCGTCAACATAGACGGAAAAATGGGCCGGCTCATGAAGGCTGGCATGAAATGGACCGAACGGAATGATCGAAGTTCCTTCGGGCGCTCTCTCCAGCCTGAAAGCCACTTCTTCCGCTGAAGGTGGCATGAGATCATGCGGCACATCTTTCCGCAGCGGATGAACACCTTCCGGCCAGTCGTCAGCCAGCACGAGTCTTCTCGGTTCAGGATGATTCCGGAACTTAAGACCGAGCAGATCCATGCCTTCTCTCTCGGACCAGCCAGCCCCGGGAATCACCGGAGTGAGAGAATCAAATTCCGGATCTTCCGCGGGAGCAAAAGTTCTCAGGGCCACCAGCAGGGAATCTCTGTCAAAAGCAAAGGTGTGGACCAGTCCGAATCCCCGGCCAGCTTTCCTGGCATCGTAACCCACAGCCATCTGATAGCGGCCGCCCTGACCGATCAGCAGTTTGCCGGCTTTTGCCAGAGCTTCCCTGGCTATGTCAACAAACAGCCTTCCCGGCGCGCTGTCATCCGCCACCAGCAAAAAATCTCCGATTTCGTTCTTTAAAACACGAATGAGCTCTTCCCTGCGGCTCATGAAACGACCTCTTTCCGTCCTTCTAAAACCATTTCTTCTTCTGTATCTTCCGCCACCCGAATATCATTAGCACCAGTCCAGCGGAAAAACTTTTTAAGGTCAGAAAACATATTTCTGTCAGCGTAAACATTATCCTGATTCAATTCCTGATAACCACACAACCAGGCCGGCACATCGACTTCGGCCGAGCCGCCGGCCTGTCTCAGCCCGCGGGCGAGAAAAGCCAGCGTCGCCACCAGAAGAAGCATGACCGGAGGAGAAACTGCCGCCAGAAGGTTGAACCCGTCGGCGATTCTCAACCCGGACCAGCTCGCTTCCAGCGCTTCAAAAGGAGAACTCCCCACCAGAAAACCGCTGGAGCTGAGAAGAGAATTATCTATCAGCTTTACATAAAAAGCGGGAGCAAAAGCCTGGCTCAGACAGATGACCATCAGGAATATCATGGGGACCAGCATCGAGGCGGGAACTTCTCTCACCTCTTTTTTTAATTTCCAGCGGGCGCCAGCTGAGGTGAAAGCCAGTCCGAAAAATTTCACATAACAGGCAAGCGTGAAAGCGGCCGTGAACAGCGCCACTATTCCGGAAAAAATCAGCAAAAGGTCATTCCGGCCGGCGAGAAAATTTCCTGAAATCATCAACCATTTGCTGACAAACCCACTGGAAGCCGGCATTCCGGCAATAGAATACGAAGCCAGGGCAGCCAGAATGCCCGTGGCCGGTATGACCGCCAGAAGTCCTCCCAGCCGATTGAGGTCGCGGCTTCCGGTGGCATAAAGGAGGTTGCCTCCGGCAAGAAAAAGGAGGCTCTTAAAAATGCCGTGGTTCAGGGAATGGTAAACCGCTCCGACGAAAATGACCACGGCCAGCGAGCGAACGAGGTTTGAATCAGATGTCTGCGCCACCAGGCTGCTGCCAAGAGCGAACACGATATAACCAACCTGGCCGATCGAACTGTAAGCAAGAAGTTTCAGATAATCGCTCTGCTTTATGGCCTGAACGGTTCCGATGAAAAGCGTCAGGGTGCCAGCCGCTAACAGCACCCGGCCCCACAGGTCTGCGTCAAAAACAGCGCCGGCTTCTCGCGAGACAAAGAAGAAGACACGAATCAAGCCAAACACTCCGGTTTTCTCCAGAATTCCAGCCAGCAGAGCGGAAACCGGTGGCGGCGAAGTGGAATAGGCCCCGGGGATCCACAGCTGTCCCAGCGGGAAAATGCCGGTTTTAATTCCAAAACCCAGCAGCAGAAATCCGAAGAAAATGGCCGTGGCTGCCGGGCTGTTTCCGCTCAACTTTTGCCCGATTACAACCAGAGTATCTCCAGGATGATAGCCGGTGACCAGAAAAGCCGAACCGGCAATCAGCAACCAGGCCACCTCCATGAAGAAAAGGTAGGTCAGAGCTGGCTTCAGAGAAAATTTTTCTGCTCTGCCGAACTTAATCAGGAAGAAGGAGGAAAAGGTCATAATCTGCCAGGCTAAGGTAAAACCCGGCCCCAGGTCATCCACCGTCAGAAGTCCGATCAGACCGGCCAGGAAAACCGGATAGGCCAGATAAATTTTCCAGAGCTTCTCCTCCCGGATTTTTTCAAAATAACCGTAAGCGTAAAGCGTGGCAGCCAGCGTCAGTACAGAAAATAACAACAGGAAGAGCGCCGACAGCCCATCGAGCAGAAACGGAAGATGAACCTTCCCGATTTTCAATTCAAGTTCAATGTGCTGACCGCCCCCGATAATTATCACCGCCTGCCAGGCTATGAACAAACAGCTCAACGAGACCAGAAGCGTACTGCTGGTTCGGAGCAGAGCGGTCTTTTTTTTCAGAAGAAAAGCCATAAGAGATGACAGGGCCAGAGTCAACAGGCTCAGCCAGAATCCTTCGGGACCGATCATTCGCTTTCTCTCCCTTTCTGCCTGATTTTCTGTTTCTCTTCCGCCGGAGCGGTTTGACCTCCGATTAATTCTTCCAGAAGCGAAATAAGCTCATCGGCCGCCTGTCTTATCGATGGCGACAGGCCTCGTCCGAACTCCATCGACTCCGGAACCATCCCCAGAAGATAGACCTTTTTTCCGGTTTCCTCGATTACCCTGGCTGTCAGCCTTAAAGAAAGTTTGTGAGTGGAAGCGATTTCTCCCACCTGCTCCAGCTCTTCCAGCGGGCCGAAGACCGCCGTTCCGGGCGGAGCGTCGAGGATGATGGCATCCACAAAAATCACGTTGCTGACATCGAGGTGGGAAATGGGAAAGGCAAAATTCTCCGGCACATCTTCGACCGCCAGCAAACGTTCTTCCGGCAGAATGGCTCTCTCTTTCATTTTTTCTATCAGATAAGGACCGAAACCGTCGTCTCCGCGCAGGTGGTTGCCGATCCCGGCAAAACAGGTTTTTTCCTCCAGCAATTTCCGCAACAGTTCGAGCGAATCCATTTCAGATCTGTTCTCCTAGAGTTTTGATCTGTCTGTAGGTATAAACCGGGCCGTCAACACAAACCAGAGTCCGGCCGATAGCGCAGTGCTGGCATTTTCCGATGCCGCACTTCATGTGTCTTTCGAGGGTGGAATAAATATTCTGTTCTTTGATTCCTTTTATTTTTAATTCTTTAATCACAGAATTGAACATAACCGGAGGACCGCAGACAAAGGCCACAGTGTGCTCCACCGGCAGATCTATCCTGGCCACCAGCTGGTTGACAAAACCGACCTCTCCGCTCCAGCCGGGCTCCGGCCGGTCGATGGTGAAGTAAGTCTCAAAACCGCTGGTGGCTTTCCACTCTCTGATCGATTCTTTATACATCAGATCTCTGGAACTTCTCGCGCCATAAACCAGTATCACCCGGCCAAATTCCTGACGGTGCTGAAGCACGTGCACGATTGAAGAGCGGAGGGGAATAAGACCTATGCCGCCGGCCACATAGACTACATTTTTCCCTTTTATTTCCTCGAAAGGAAAACCGTTGCCAAACGGACCACGGATGCCAATTTTGTCCCCCGGTTCAAGCGCATGTAAGGCTGCTGTCACTTTTCCCACCTTTCTGACAGAGATATGCTTGCGGTCATTTTCCGGACTGAAAGGCAGCGAAACAGCAAATTCTCCTGCTCCAAAAACCGTGCACATGATAAACTGGCCTGAACGAATCCTGAAAGCCTCCTCGATTTCCGGACGGTCAAAAGTAAAGAAAAAAGTCTTCACTTCCGGTATTTCATCGCGGATTTCAACCACCGTGGCCACTTCCGGCACCGTCACAATGGGCAGAAGCTGATTGTTCATCTGTCTTCTTCTCCAGTTATTTCTCTGCGTATATAAGTAACCACATTCGGCAACCCGATATCTCCGGGGCAGACCCGGGCGCAGCGCCCGCAGCCGACGCATCCGGGCCGGAGATACTTTTTCGACTGAGAATAGGAAAGCTTGCAGAAAAATCTCTTATTCCGTCGGTCTTCAACCGGTTTTCTTGGATTATGGTCGCCAGCCATTTTTGTATATCCTTCAAAAGAACAGGAATCCCAGGTCCGGACACGGTCAGTTTGAGGAATTCTGTTCACGTCCTCCACGTTGAAGCAGGAACAGGTCGGACAGACGAAAGAGCAGGCGCCGCACTCAAAGCATTGATTACCGATGTATTCCCAGACTTCAGGTTTTACAAATCCGGTCGTCAGACGGTTGGTCGCCCGGGAGATCCAGGCTTTATTTTCAAGAGCAAATTTATCAAAGGAAGAAATCGATTCGCCTATGATCTTTTTTCTGAGCGACGACGCCTCCTTCCCGGCCGGCTCCAGCTTCAGTTCATCCACCAGTTTCTGGCCTTTTCTGGAGCCTGCCAGAACCAGATATCCTTCGCCGGTGAAGGTCAGGTCCAGGTCAAACCCTTCTCTGGCCGCCGGGCCGCTGTCAGTACAGACACAGAAACACTGGGGGAAGGGCCGGACGCAGGTGCTGGAAATCAAAAATAATTTTTTCCTGTGTTCAAGGTAAAATTCGTCCACAAATTCCTGTCCGAGGAAAAACCGATCGAGGCAAAGAATTCCCGTCAGGTCGCAGGAGCGAATTCCCACCAGGGCTTTCGGTTGAATTTTGCTGAACTTCTCGATGGCTACCTGTTTTGACTTCCGGTCATAAGTATATTTGAGAATCTCCTCATAATGAGGAAACAGGATATACTTCGGCGGGTTGTAAGAGATCGGCGCCTGCAGGTTCAGTTGACCTGGATCGGCGAGCCGGTCAAAGATAACCTCTTCTGAAACTTCATCATATCTGGGTCCGAAAACAGCATATTCCCGGGAGAGCTTTTCAACCAGTTCCCGCACTCGATTCTTTTCCAGCCAGTACATTGCTTAAACCACCTTCTCCAGATTGACCGGCAGGAAGAATTCCTCGCTTTTTTCGAGCCCCGCCACCTGCCGGTGCAAAAATTCCGGAATCATCTCGTCGAAGAAATAAGGGATGTACAGCATGCCCGGCAGAATGTCAGGAGAAATGCGCACAGCCAGAGTCACCTCCGCCTTCTCCGAAATTATTTTCACCTGCTGCTTCTCTCTCAAACCTAAGGCTCTGGCGTCTTCTTCAGAAACTTCCACAAAACCCTTCGGATACAGTAGCAGAAGAGCGTTATATTCTCTCCGGGGAATAAAGGTTCTCTTCATGATCGAATTCTGGTGCCAGAAATAGTTGCTTCGCCCGACCACCAGTTTGAAATGAAACTTCTCGCCGGAAGTTAAATCAGGAAGCTCGGAGGATGGGCCAGGGTGTTCAACAACAAAACTGAGTTTTCCCGAAAGTTCTTCCAGCTTCAGAAAATCCGACCCTTCAGGATGAAGTTCATCAACAGGCCATTTAATTCCTGCGCGGTCTTCGAGTTTCCTGTAGGTAATTTCTGAATACCAGGGAATAACCCTGTTAATCTCTTTCATAACCTCTTCCGGGGACGGATATTTCCAGTTGTGCCCGAGCAAAACAGCCAGCGAGCTCAGTGTTTCCCGCAGCGGTCTGACTCCAGCCGGAGGCTCCACCTTTTTCCGGCTGAGCTGGACCCTTCTTTCAGAACTGGTAAAAGTGCCGTCATCTTCAATGTAGGTGGTTCTGGGAAATATGACATGGGCTAACCGGGAAAAAGCGTTTTCATAAGAACCAAAGTAAACCACCAGCTCCAGCTGTTTTATTCTGTTAGTATTCCGGATAATCTCCTCGTCGTGGTCCACAACCACCAGAGCTTTTAATTCAGGGTTGTCCAGCAGGCAACTGGCGACGCTTTTCCCCTCCCGGGGTACAAGCGACGTCCGCCAGAGCTCCTCGAGCTTTTTCCAGCTGCTTTCATCCTCAGCCGGAAGATAACCAGGGAGAAAGCGCGGTGAAATGCCCATATCCAGGCTTCCGAGAAGGTTACTGATCCCGGTCACCGGACAGATACCGCCTTTATTCCTGCCAACTTTCCCCGCCTGCAGAAAAAGGTTGAAAAGCGCGGCGATCGTCCGCCGGTCGAGACTCTGAATACCAACCGTATAAAAGCCATAGGCCGAATTCGCTTCAGCCAGCCTTCTGGCCACAGTGGCCGCTTCCTGCGAATCAACTCCAGTAAGCTCGAAGATTTCACCTATATTCAGGGAAAGAAGATAATCCATATACTCTGAAGCGTTCTCTATCCGGCTCTCGACGAATTCTCTTTCTACCAGGCCCTCATCCAGCATCATCCGGGCAATACCCAGGAGAAGATAAAACGCCGTCCCGGGCTCTGGCCGCAGGTGCATCCGGCTCAACTTAGCCATCTGGGTTTTTCTGGGCGAAATGGTGACCACAAATGCCCCGGCCCTCCTGGCTAAATGGATTTCGCTGGCGATTATCGGGTTCTGCCGGGTGAGGTCTCCTCCAGCCACCAGAATAAAATCGGCCTCCCTCAAACCTGAGAGCGAAGCGGTCATCGCCGGCCAGCCGCATCCAGCCAGTAGAACTTCGGCGCTCTCTTCGAGACCGGCATCGGAAGACAGACTGAGGTTATTGCTCTTCATCACCGCACGGGCAAACTTGCCGAAAAGATAATTTTCTTCGTTAGAAACCCGGGGAGAGCCGAGAAAAGCTATTTCCTCGCCTGCAAATTTCCTCAATTTTTCAGCGGTGAAGGCAAGCGCCTCCTGATAGGATACCTGTCGGAAGCCGTTTCCATCCCGAACCAGCGGTTCGGTGATTCGCTCCGGAGTCTGGAGAAGCTCATGGATATGCCAGCCACGAACGCAGAGACGACCGCGGCTTAAAGGATGACCGGGCAACGGATAGACCCCTCTCGGCCGGTTGTCCTCGACAAGCAGAAGATGTCCACAACCGGTGCCGCAGAAATTACACAACCCGCGCTCGTATGACACCTCTCGCTCCCTGGCTATTCTTTTCTGGAGAGTTTGAAATCTTTTCTCCCCTGCTATTAGATGGCAAAATACCAGAAATATTTATTCTTGTAAACTGGCCCTGCCGCTTCTCTCTATAAAAATCTTCAGCAGGTAACAAACGTTAAAAATGGTTGAAAGGCCGCCGAGAAAACGTTCCTTTATCATTCCCTTCGGCAGCTCGTCGACTGTCGCTTTCAGTTCGTTTAATTTCGACTGAAGACTTTCAAACCAGGCTGAAAGTTCCCGCCACGACAGGCTGCTGGACTTCTCCTCCATAAGATGAGAAATGCTATCCGGATGGTCAAACGCCTGACGGAAAAAATCTTTTACTTCTGGCGGCAGGCCGGCCATGGCCCTTTCCAGCAGGCAGACCCTCGTCAGCTGATACCCGAGTCTTACTTCATCCAGGTTTCTCTGTACATATCTTTCTGGATACTTCTCAAAATAAGCC
>JASEFX010000048.1 GCA_030018265.1 Candidatus Saccharicenans sp. | reverse complement strand
TTTTTGAAGAAGCCGACGGTCTCCGGGCTTTGATGACGCTTTACGGTTACAGCCACCAGGAAATCGCCGAAAAAATCGGAAAAGCCAGGTCCACCATTACTGAAATAATATCGGTTTCCAGGATTCCGCTGACACTAAGAGAAAAACTTAAAAAAGCCGGCATCACCAGCCGTAGCACAATTATAGAAATTGCGAAGATTGAAAATGAGCAGTTGATGGAACAGGTTGTTGATCAGATAATCGAAAGACGTCTTACCAGAACAGATACTCGCGATTTAACCAGGCTTTTTAAGGAAAAAGAAGAGCAAACGAAAGAAAAGCCGAAATATTTTGTTTTTAATTACGTTCCAAAGGAATCGAAGAGCTTCAGGCTGAGAATTGAATTCAAGAAACAGGTGGTAACCAGACAGGAACTGATAAAAATACTCGAAGATATCATCAGAGAGCTTAAACAGGAATCTCCATCCAGGTCCGGGAATCAGAAGGACGAAGACCCGGAAAAATCAAACTGAGGCCCGACTCCTGAGATATTTGATAATAGCTCTACTCATTAGATATATTAGTTTACATAATATAACTTATGCGACATTATTTCAGGATAAATTTTAATTTATTTTCTTTCAAATATTTACGCCAATGTGAATTCTGTGGAAATGTCCGCTAACGAATTTCTGGGCAACTGTGGAAAACTATCCGGTTTTTTCCCGCTTTTCATTCAGTTCACGTTGCATTCACTGGCATGCTGCATAATTATAAGTTTTTTAATTTGAATGCCGCGCTTTAATCTGATTCCGTTTGAAACCTGGATCTGATTTTAAGCCCGGGATTTAATCCATTTATTTAATGTATTTAGTTGTATTTAGTTTTTTATTTAAGTTTTATCTTTCCCGGACATTGAACCTGTCTTAATATTACCTGTTTATCTGCAGCGCCTGGTTCTCCCCTGGATTTTCGTTCGGGCAAAGCAAAGCTAGATTATTTAATTTTTACGCTGTATCAGGCGCCTTCTCAGGAACGAGTTTTCTGGCAGGCTTTATCACTTTTTTGGTTGATATGAAATCAAAATTCTGAAGTCTGGAATGTCACGACAATTGGTTCAATTCCTTAAATTTTTGTTCAATACAGCCAGCCGGCTTAATTTGAAGTTCAAAAGCTGAATTGTTCTGAATAATTATCGTAATTATAATGAAATCAATAAGATAGCTATAAATAATTATTTATCAATAATTTAGAATCGAATTTAATCTTTTTACGGCGTAAATTTAGAAGATTATCACTTAATCGCTGTTTATACGGCTACCCTTTTTTATAAGGATAAATATACCGCAAGAATGGACACCCTTAAAATGCCAGATGCTTCCTGAGATTTTCTGTTTCCTGTGCCTGAAATTCAACCAGCCGCCTGGTTACAGTCCCTTGCTCATAGCCTCGAGAAATTCCTGGTTGGTCTTTGTTTTTGAGAGTTTTTCCAGCAGCAGCTCCATAGCTTCGACTTCGTTCAACTGGCTGAGAATCTTCCTCAGAATCCAGATGCGGTTGAGGTCTTTTTCAGGAATCAGCAGCTCTTCCTTACGGGTTCCGGAGCGGCTGATGTCAATGGCCGGGAACAGTCTCTTGTCGACCAGACGGCGGTCGAGCACTATTTCCATATTTCCGGTGCCCTTGAATTCTTCGTAAATTACGTCATCCATACGGCTTCCGGTATCGATCAGGGCGGTGGCCACGATCGTCAGGCTGCCGCCTTCCTCAATCTTTCTGGCAGACCCGAAGAATTTCTTCGGTTTGTTCAGAGCGTTGGCGTCAATTCCGCCAGAAAGCACCTTCCCGGAGGGAGGAACGATCGCGTTGTGGGCGCGGGCCAGCCTGGTGATGGAGTCAAGCAGAATAACCACATCCCTCTTCAATTCCACGAGTCTTTTGGCTTTTTCCAGGACGATGTTGGCCACCTGAACGTTTCTGGTTGGCGGCTCATCAAAGGTTGAGGCAACCACTTCCCCGTTAACGCTTCTCTTGAAGTCGGTCACTTCTTCCGGTCTTTCTGCGATCAGAAGAACGATCAGATATATTTCCGGGTGATTTTTCTCTATCGACTTAGCGATGGTTTTCAGAAGGGTGGTTTTACCGGCCCGGGGAGGTGAAACGATCAGTCCCCTCTGCCCCTTCCCTATCGGCGTGAGCAATTCCATCACCCGGGCATTCATATTTTTCGGGTTTCCATCCTGGAGTTTGATCAGCTCAAAAGGATATACCGGAGTAAGCTGCTCAAACTGGACATTTCTCCTGGCTTCCAGCACCACGTCAGGATGCAGGAAGTTGATCGCTTCTATTTTAATTAAAGCAAAATATTTCTCGCCGTTTTTCGGAGGTCTGACCACTCCGGAGATGGTGTCTCCGGTTCGCAGCTGAAATTTTCTTATCTGGGAGGGGGAAACATAAATATCGTCCGGGCTCGGGAGGTAGCTGAACTCGGGCGCCCGGAGGAATCCAAAGCCATCTTCAAGGCATTCAAGCACTCCCTCGGAAAACAGCAGGCCCTGTTTTTTCGCCTGGGCTTCGAGGATCTTGAAAATCAGCTGATGACGGTTAGCATTTTCAATTTCTTCGTCCTCCACGCCCATAGAATGGGCAATCCTCTTCAGGCTAGATAATTCTTTTTCTTCCAGGTCAAGCAGACTGTATTCTTTCATCTCCTCTACCTCTCCTCCTTTATTTTTGCTCATTTTTTGTTTCTGGATTTACTTTTTATATTTATCTCTGAGGAATACCGGAGTCTGAATCTTTTTATTCAGTTTTAATTGGTCATCTGAGGTTCTTTGGTCACCCCGGGACCGGAAGCCTCCGGTTGCTCCTTTTTCTCATGTTCTTCCGGGCTTACTCTGGGAGTCAGCTCCCTGGTAAGCGCAATTTCGAGCACCTGGTCCATGTTTTCCACCAGATGAATATCCATGTTCTGTTTCAGCTTTTTCGGCAGGTCCTTGAGATCCGCCCGGTTGTCCACCGGAAGGATAACCCGGGTAATGCCTTCGCGATAGGCGGCCAGGAGTTTTTCCTTGATTCCGCCGACGGGAAGAACTTTCCCCCGGAGCGTAATCTCACCGCTCATGGCCACTTTTTTCGACACAGGAATGCCGGTAAGAAGAGAAATGATGGCCGTGGCGATGGTGATGCCGGCAGATGGTCCTTCCTTGGGTGTGGCTCCTTCCGGAACGTGTATATGGATATCAAAATTCTTCTCAAGCTCCTTCCCCATGTTGAGCTCATAGAGTTTGTGGCGCACATAGCTGTAGGCGGCCTGGGCCGATTCCTGCATTATTTCTCCGAGCTGTCCGGTCAGCATCAGATTTCCTTTGCCGTGAATCTTGGTGGCTTCAAAAGTCAGCAGCTCTCCGCCAAATTCCGTCCAGGCCATACCCAGAGCTACGCCAACTTCGTCCTGTCGGTCGATTTGCAGCCGGCGGTACTTGGGAACGCCCAGATAATTTTCTACCGATTTCGGAGTAATTTTTTCGTGATAATCTTTTCCCTTAGTCACAACCTTTTTAACAACTTTGCGGCAGATCGAGGTAATCTCTCTTTCCAGATTTCTGACTCCAGCTTCTCTGGTGTATTCTCTGATTATCCTCAGGATGGCCTGATCGGTGAATTCCAGGTTGGAGCAGCTCAAACCGTGAGCTTTAAGCTGCTTCGGGATCAGAAAATGTTTGGCTATCTGCAGTTTCTCGTCTTCGGTGTACCCGGGAATTCTTATAATTTCCATCCTGTCAAGCAGCGCCCTGGGTATCGGGTCGACCGAATTGGCGGTGATGATAAACATCACCTGGGAAAGGTCAAAATCGGTATCGATATAGTGGTCTAAAAATTCCTTATTCTGTTCCGGATCAAGAACTTCCATCAGAGCGGCAGCCGGGTCTCCCCGGTAATCCATGCTCATTTTGTCGACTTCATCCAGCAGGAAAACCGGATTTTTTGTCCCGGCCCTCTTGATCATCTGAATTATGCGGCCAGGATAAGCTCCGATGTAGGTCCTGCGGTGTCCTCTTATTTCTGCTTCATCCCGGACTCCGCCAAGAGACAGCCGGACAAACTTCCGGCCGGTAGCCCTGGCGATCGATTTTCCGAGGGAGGTTTTTCCGACGCCCGGCGGTCCGATAAAAGCCAGAATGACTCCCTTGGGGTTTTTAACCAGCTGCCGGATGGCCAGGTATTCGAGAATTCTCTCCTTGACCTTTTCCAGACCGTAATGGTCCTCGTTCAGAATGCGTTCAGCTTCTTTTAAGTCTCTCTTTTCCCTGGACTTTTTATTCCAGGGCAGGGATATCAGCCAGTCGAGATAATTCCGGCTGACCGTGGCTTCAGCTGACATCGGCGGCATCGTTTCCAGCCGCTCGATTTCTTTCATGGCCTTCTCGTAGGCGTCAGGAGGCATCTGAGCCTCTATGACTTTCCGTTTGAGCTCTTCTATTTCGTTCGGCTGTTCTTCCTTCTTAAACTGCCCTCCCGGGAACAGAGTCCGCTGTCCAGCTTCCTTCTGCCCTCCCCTTCTCCGCGTGGAGCTGGCTGTCTCCCGCCCGATGGTGTTAACCAGCGATTCCTGCAGAAGGAATTTCAGGCGGTTTAGCCTTTCCCGCGTGTTCAGCGTTTCCAGCAGATTCTGTTTCTCCTCCAGAGGCAGGTAAAGATGAGAGGAAATGATGTCGGCAATGCGGTCGACGCTATTCTCCCGCAGAGCCGGAATGATCGAATCCAGGCTGGCATTCTGGTTCACCTTCAGATACTCTTCAAACAGCGCCAGCACCTTCTTCAGCAGCTCCTGGGTTTCCGGCGAATTATCTTCTATCTCCTTAACCACCTTGGCCAGAATCTGGTAATAAGGATAGGTGCTCAGGAATTCCACTATCCGGGCCCGGTGAAGCCCTTCGACGATGACCTTCATATTCCGGTCATCGCTTTTCACCGTACGGATGATTCTCGCCACCACCCCCATGGTGTATATATCCCTGGGCAGCGGGTTATCTATGCTGGCATCCATCTGAGCTGCCAGGAAAATCAGTTTATCTTTTTCGTAGGCTTTCTCCAGCGCTTTAATGGAAGAAGGCCGACCGACCACAAAAGGAACTAAGGTAGCCGGAAAAACAACCAGGTCCCGAAGCGGAATAAGAGGAATGTTCCTGATGAGTTCGGAGTTTTCGTGAGATTCGGTCATTTTAAGCTCCCATTACCTGTTTAAATTTTTCATAGCTCAACCTCTGCTCCTCAACCATTTCCCGGGTGATGACGATCGTCGTTTCCTTCTTCTGCGAGGGCAGATAAAACATCAGGTCGAGCATCAGGTCTTCTATTATCGCTCTTAGCCCCCTCGCCCCAAGTTTCTTTTCGATGGCTTTATCGGCAATAGCCTGCAGGGCTTCAGGGGTAAATTCGAGCTTTACGCTTTCCATTTCAAACAGTTTCTGATACTGCTTGACGATGGCATTTTTAGGTTTCGTCAGAATATCCACCAGATGGTCGCGGTTGAGGTCATGAAAAACGACCACCACCGGCATCCGGCCGACGAGTTCCGGTATCAAACCATATTTTATCAAATCTTCAGGCATCAGATGCCTGTAAATATCCTCGCTGTCGGCCAGCTTTTTCAGTTCAGCCTTGAAACCAACGGTCGATTTGCCGAGCCGCTGGGCAATTATCTTATCCAGCCCGTTAAAGGCTCCGCCGCATATAAATAATATATCAGAAGTATCGATCGGAATGAACTCCTGATAGGGGTGCTTCCGCCCTCCCTGGGGCGGTACGTTGGCCACGGTGCCTTCTATTATCTTCAGAAGAGCCTGCTGCACTCCTTCGCCTGAAACATCTCTGGTAATGGAAGGGCTGTCGCTCTTCCGGCTGATCTTGTCTATTTCGTCAATGTAAATGATCCCCTTCTGGGTCTTTTCGATATTGCCGCCGGCCGCCTGGTAAAGTTTCAGCACGACATTCTCCACATCCTCTCCCACATAACCGGCTTCGGTCAGGGTGGTGGCATCGGCGATGGCAAACGGCACAGAGAGAAGCCTGGCCAGAGTCTGGGCCATAAGAGTCTTCCCGGTTCCTGTCGGTCCGATAAATAGCAGGTTGCTCTTGGTGATTTCCACCTCATCCTGGCCTTTTGGCTGATTGATCCTCTTGTAATGGTTGTATACAGCCACGGAAACTTTTTTCTTGGCTTCTTCCTGACCGACGATGTATTCATCAAGAGCCTTTTTTATCTGAACCGGTGTGGGAAAGCTCTGCCGGGACGGTTTTATTTCCAGTTCTCGCTGCCGGTCGGTAATCAGAATCGTGTGAGCTATTTCCACACAGCCGTCGCAGATGTAGACTTTTTGCGGTCCGGCGATCAGTCTCCTCACCTGATTCTGCGTCCGGTGGCAGAAACTGCACCTGACCGTGCTGGAATTTTGTTCGCTGGCTGTCATTTTCTATGCCTTTGCCGCTCCCTGCCGGGAGCTGATAACTGTTCAGGTCAGAGCATCCTTCCTGGAAGTTATGACCTGGTCGATTAGACCATATTCCAGCGCCTGAGCCGGGGTCATAATCAGGTCGCGTTCCACCTCTGACTGTATTTTTTCGAGCGGCTGTCCGGTATGTTTCGCCAGAATCCGGTTGATGCTCTCCCTCAACCTGAGAATCTCTTTAGCTTGAATCGCCAGGTCGGTAGCCTGCCCATGAAACTCGCCAAACGGCTGATGGAGTATGATCCGGCTGTTCGGCAGTGCAAACCTCTTGCCGGTCGTTCCGGCTGCCAGCAGAACCGCTGCCATGCTGGCTGCCTGTCCAAGGCAGATGGTGCTTACCGGTGAAGTGATAAACTGCATCGTATCATAAATCGCCAGGCCGGCGGTGATACTGCCGCCCGGCGAGTTTATATACAGAGAAATGTCCTTATCGCTGGCTTCCGCTTCGAGATACAGCAGCTGGGCAATCACCAGGTTGGCGACTTCGTCTGTAATCTCGGTGCCAAGAAAGATTATCCTGTCCTTCAGGAGCCTTGAATATATGTCATAGCTGCGCTCGGCGCGCCCCTCTGATTCGATGACAAAAGGAATTATGGCCATAAGATATGCTTTATTTTATTATAACCCTGCCCTGAAGAAAGTCAACCGTTTTCTTGAGCAGGAGGCTCAACTTCCAGTCCTCATCACGGCCATCCTGAGCGGCATAATTTTTAACCTGCTCCAGCGGGATGTTTCTCGATTCGGAGAATTCCTTGAGCTCCTGCTCGAATTCTTCAGGTGTAACCTCAAGTTTTTCCCGGGCAGCAATTTCCCTCAGGAGAACATGCTTTTTGAGCTTTTTCTCCGCCTGAAGACGGGCCTGCTCTTCGAGATTCGCCAGCAATTCCGCGGGCATATTTTTCAACTGTTCTTCCCGGAAACGGCTGGCAATTATCGCCCGGGCTTCTTCCATCACCAGGCTTTCGGGCAGCACCAGATTGATCTCGGCTGCCAGATTTTCCAGGTATTTATCCAGAGCCAGGTCTACCGCCTCGTGCTCCTTATGCTTCAGCAGATCCTGACGGATTTTTTCTTTAAGAGCTTCAAGCCCTTCCACTTCTTCATCAACCAGCCGGGCAAAGTCATCGTTCAGTTCAGGAAGCTTTTTCTCTTTGATTTCAAGCACTTTCAACCGGTATTCAATCTCTTTCCCGGCAAATCGTTTCTGGCGGAAATCCTCGGGATACTGCACGGTAAAATTTTTCTCTTCCCCCTGCTTCATTCCAGGCAATACCTCGTTCAGCCGGGGTTCATTATCAGGATGACCGGCCAGAACCACCACCTTTTCCGCCGGCAG
>JASEFX010000047.1:6675-8098 GCA_030018265.1 Candidatus Saccharicenans sp. | reverse complement strand
ATGATCAACGACGCCAATCTGATGAAAGTTTCCGACGAGCACGGGCTGCGCCGGGAAATCGGCCGGGTAGTCCAGCTTCTGGACAAGGACGAATGGATTACCGGAGGTCTATGGGGCGCTTACGAACAGTGGGCTGAGGGAGACTCCGGCCAGACTTCTTCATTAGCGAAAAAAGAACCCTGGCGCCCTCACCGCCGGATGATCGACGACCTGACTCCAGAAAACCCGGTTTTTATCTGCCGTTTTGATTACCAGGAATGGTTAGCCAACACCGCAGCGCTCAGGGCCGCCGGCCTGGACCGAAAAATCCTCCCTGGAATAGAAGTCGACAAACAGGGGCAACCCACCGGAATAATTTTCCGCAACACCCCGGCTTTCGATGCCCTGCAGAAGGCCCGCAAGCCAAAATCCGAAAAACGCCTGCTGGACGAAAACCGGGCTGCCCTCAAAGCGCTCAGAGAAGCCGGCATCGTCGAAATCCACGATATCGCCACTCCGGCTCAGATTGAGCGTTTTGTTAAGCTCCAGGAAAACGGCGAACTCACCTGCCGGGTCTGGTTGCGCCCGGATCTGTCGCTGGCAGCTCAATTAAGAGAGCAGGGTTTCACCATCGGCCTTCACCCGAAAACCCGCCAGAAGGACGGCTGGCTGCGCTACGGCGCCCTCAAAGGCTACATCGACGGAATCATGGGCACTCACGGAGCCCTCTTCTTTGAACCATACAATGACCAGCCTGACAACTATGGCCACTGGCGACCTCACACCTCCGACGACCCGGAACTCAAAGTCGGAAACATGGAAAAAATGTACCGCCTGATAAAAACAGGACTTGAAGCCGGATTTGTCCCGAATGTCCATGCCATCGGAGACCGCGGTGTGGCTGAAATGCTCGACCTCTATGAACGTCTCAAAAACGAAGGCGTTGACCTGACCGGCTTCCGGGTGATTCACGCCCAGGTAATAAGACCGCAGGACTTTCCTCGGTTCAGAGCGCTGAACGTTATCGCCGAAGTAAACCCCTACCACATCTCCGACGACATGCGCTGGATGGAAGAAAGAATCGGCCATGAAAGATGCAAGGGCGCTTACGCCTTCAAATCTCTTCTGGACAACGGGGCGATCCTGAGCTTCGGTTCCGACTGGCCGGGAACGAGCGCCGCCGAATATTACATGCACCCGAAATATCTGATCTACGCAGCCGTCACCCGGCAGACCCTGACCGGCCAGCCCGAGGGTGGCTGGTTTCCGGAACAGAGAATCTCAGTCGAAGAATGCCTTAAAGCTTACACCATCAACAACGCCTGCGCCGCTTTTGAAGCCGACATCCGCGGTTCGCTGAAAAAAGGCAAACTGGCCGACATCACAGTTTTTGACCGCAACCTGCTGAAAATTCCGCCGGCCGAAATCCTGAAGACCGAAGTGT
>JASEFX010000047.1:0-6578 GCA_030018265.1 Candidatus Saccharicenans sp. | reverse complement strand
GTTTTTGACCGCAACCTGCTGAAAATTCCGCCGGCCGAAATCCTGAAGACCGAAGTGTTGATGACCATCGTCGACGGCAAAATCGTCTTTGAGAAAAACTGACCGCACTCGCATTGCCGAAAACAGGTGCTATTTCTCAGCCGGCGCTGCTCATTAAGATGAGCCTCCGGTTGCGGTCGGTTTGACTGCGACAGTTTTAATCTCAAACCAGAATTAGAGTCAGCCCCCGGAGATCATCGCTATCTTTATCCGGAGGTCCTTCTCTCGAAATCTTTCTTAGCTTCTGTTTGATCTCAGAAATTTCAGCCGGGGATTTGCCTTCAAAACTGATAAGCCGGTCCGGCTTGCTCGAGGCCAGGCCTATAATCGCCCCGATAAACCCGCCTGACATTGCGCATGATTGCATGGCAGATAAAGCCTATCGTTGTGATCTGGCGTATTCCAGTCGCCCAGAAGCAAAACCGTTCCAGCGCCGATAGCCAAACCCGCCAGCGCTCCATTCAGAATTCTCTGTTTTCCTTTAATTCGGATATGAAGGACTCGGGTGATATCAAAAGCCTGTTCCCGCCAGAATGCCTTTGATCAGGGCCTGATCGACAGGGTAATCTTGAACACCCCGCGGTCGCCGACAGCATAAAAGCGGCTGGCCGGGTCCCAGCGCCTCTCCCAGTTGGAATTGTAAATCAGATAGATAAAATTTCCGGGCTTGATTTCCCAGCGGAAGCGAGCACTCCATCCCAGCATTCTGGACACGCTGTCATACTGAATGTAATTCATAAAGCCCAGGTCGGGGGAGAAATAAAAATCTACCTTAAGCTGATAGACATTTTCGTTGAGTTTTCCCTGAGGCAGCGTTCCGCGCACCAGGTTGGTGTTAAACGACAGGTTGAGATTGCCGCGCAGCCGGTAAGTCAGGCCGGCATTAAAATCTCCATAGTGGCCCGAATAGAACCCGCCCACCGTATAGTTAAAGTCAAAGGATAGCGGACGATGAGAGGCAGTGTTAAAACTCAACCGCATGTTGGTGAAATCGTAAGGCCCGGCCGGAAGCACCACTCCTTCAGCCACCTCAAAGTCATACGGCAGAACATCATGATTCACCACCACCGCCGTGCTGAATCTTTCCCCGCTCTCTGTCCTGAAATCCAGTGGCTCAAAAGTCAGGCGGCTGGTCTCCAGAGTTCCGTCGAGCTTCCAGTAGAAATCTCCGCTGGCTTCGAAAAAGAACTGCCGTATAACTCTGTCGAGCCAGCCCCGGCCTGGCCGCGGGTTGTAAGAAACCTTCAGGTAAAAAGTCTGAATGCCCTGCCTCATCAGGTAACCAAGCCCCGGGTCGAGGGCGTCGCCGTAGTAAGCGTAGGTTGATTCTATGCTCACCAGATCATTGGGATAATTGGCCCTCAGTCCAAAGCCGTGATGTTTCCCATCTTTTTCGTTCCAGTTATAAACCGCCCAGCCGGCCAGCCAGATATTTTTATTACCGATAAACCGCGAGCTGGCGTAATTAACGTCGAAACCGAAAAGTGTATTGTTAGCGCCGGTCGGACTGCCGCTGGTGAAGATAACACCGATCTTGCTTTCCTGAAGAAAATCATAGGTCACCCGCCCGGCAAACATATTGCTCCGGGGCAGTGGATCAAACGCCCGGGTCTGCATATCGAGCATGGAAAGATTAAATTTTCCCAGCTTGCCGTAGAGCTTGGCTCCAAAATCGATCGGCACCTGCTGACCCTGGTAAAGCCCGATCCGCCGGCTGAAAAACGGAAAGAAGCTCACGCTGGAGCTGAAGTTGAAGGTCTCTGAACCCTCCAGAAAAAACATGCGTTTTTCCGGAAAGAACAACGGAAACCGGGTCAGGTTGATCCGGCGCTCATCAACTTCTGTTTCGGCAAAGTCAGTGTTGTAGGTCACGGCTGCCACTAAGTTGGGAGTTATATTCTTGTAGATGTCCAGTCCGCCCTGAGTTTTCCAGTTGTAATCATTTTCCACCAGCCGGTCTCTGGAAGCAGCCACCAGACCGTAGGGCCTGATGGTAATTCCCAGTCCCTGCTTTATGCCGGCAATGCCTTCAAGTTCAGCAGCCATCATCGGGTTGTTGAAATTGGCGTCGCGCGAAATTCCTGAAAGGCGAATCGTTTCCTGTTTGCGGGGAATGAAGCGCTCGACATTGAGACCCCAGGCGGGCAGATCTTTCTTGAAAGAAATTGTCTTGAAGGGAATTTTGATCTCCGCCGACCAGCCGTCTTCCAGTATCTTAGCCCTGGCCTCCCAGATGCCGTCCCAGTTCAAGCTGGCATTGCCGCCGGAAACCAGCCCCTCGCTCCTGGCGCCCCTGGCGTTTACGTAAAAAACGTAGGCTGTTCTCTTATCAAGGAAGGGATCAATCAGAATACGGACGACATCATCGCTGGTGGCGGGTGTGGTTCTCCCCATGCCCCACCAGCCGCGAATCTGCCCGGTCTGATCATGAGCCAGGGAGTTAGCCGCGATTCTTCCCGCTTCGCTGTCATAACAGTAAATTCCTATGTAAAGATTATTTTCATCATAAAGCACACGGAGCTCGGTGCGCTCTGAAGGTTCGTTTCCGGGAACCGGTTCGACCATCTTAAAATCGTAAAAGGGAATCGCTTCTTTCCAGACCTGATCGACGAGAAATCCATCGAGATGCGGACCTTTCTCCACCCGCACAGCCCGAACTTTTACCGGAACCTCCTGAGCGGCGGCTGAAATGGATATCAGACCGGAACTAAGAAGGGCAACAAACACAGATAGAAAAAAATGGGCGTTTCGCTTCATATCGGAAAGACTACCTGAAAACATAAATATATCCCTCTCTTTAACTTTCACACTTTTGAGATTGCTTCAGGCCGGGATTCGACCTGAATCACTATTTTGAGACGTGATTAAAACTCAAAAGCTTCCGGTAACGAGAAACAGAAAACAATGATAGCCTTTTTAAAGCTTTCAAGCAACATCTTCGGTTCTTTCTCTTAATCCTTGATAAACATCTTCACGTATTCCAGGTTGCTCTGGAGTTTCAGCCTGCATTCCTCGGTGGCTTCGGAAATAGCCAGTCCTTCTTCCAGCAATTTTTTTGCCGGCGCCAGGTCAGTGGAAGGATCCTGCTTGTGCTGTTTGATGATCATGTAAGCGGCGTTGTTTTTGCCCCAGGCGACAATGTCCATCCGGCCGAGCCCCTCCGCCTGGCGGATGTATTCCAGATAATACTGAAGCGCTCTGGTGTAATCCCCCTCAGCGTCATATTTTTCGGCGCCAACTCTGGCCTGACGCCAGTTTTCCCAGGAAATCGGAAGTTTGGTTTCTTCCTGCTCCTGTTCCTGGGCGTTAAGCGCCGGGGAATTGAATATCCAGATGACCATCACCAGAAAAACCGTCACTCCAGACACAATGTTTTTTTTCATGATCCTGCCCTCCTTCGAAAATTATACAAAAAAAGCCTTTTCAATTTTATTTAGTCGGTCCGCCCGGTCAGGTTACGTCAAACTTACCTGACACCAATCTCCTGCAGTAGATGATCCGCCCCGGCAAATTCCTTGAGAATCCACAGGATGTACCTGATATCAACCCCGATCGACCGGCTGAACCGGTGGCTCCAGGTGAAATCGTTGATGGTGGCTTCCCAGGCCCGGTCAAAATTAACTCCAACCAGACGCCCGTCGGCGTCGAGGATCGGGCTTCCGGAATTGCCACCGGTGGTGTCGGTGCTGTAAAGCAGGCAGACGCTGACCGTATCCAGAGCCGGGTTGATGAAACCTTCAAACTTCTTCTGGTTTATAAGCTGGAGCAGTTCCACCGGCGAGTCGAAAGGCTCTTTGCCGGTAGTCTTTTCGAGTATTCCCTGCACTGTGGTGAACGGACGGTAATAAACCGCATCCCGTGGCTCATAGCCTTCCACCCGGCCAAAGGTCAGGCGGAGCGTTCCGTTAGCGTCGGGGATGAACTGCCGGGCGAGAAACTCCTGGCGCACATCAACCAGTTTCGCCTGAAGCTCGTCCATCTGCCCTTTCCTGGCCCGGTTTGCTTCCTCCATCTTTTTGTATTCCGGATAGAGACTGAGCGCCAGCTTCAGCATCAGGTCGTCAACCTGTTTGATCTCCTCGGGCTTTTTCTCCAGCAGTTTCTTTATGAATTCATAATCAGCCATCTTCGTCGACATGAAAAGTTTATCCACCGTCTCATCCACATTTCCGCCCGCTGACACTAATTGATTCAGCGCTTCTATCTTCAGCGCTTCGGGCAGAGCCAGCGCTTTTTTAAGCAGCTCTCTGAAAATGGCCACGTCGGTCGGCAGGTAGAAATTCGATTTCAGGTTCAGGGCGAGGCGCTGTCTGGTCTGATTGAAATTCCTGTCCATATAGGCAGCGCTTCTTTCGAGGTCGGGCTTCTGCCGCTCATGGGTGGCTTCCACCACGGTCATGGCATTCTGAAACAGGATGACCGAACGGCGCAAGTTTTCCAGCACAAACACCCGGGGATATTCGCGACTCATTTCAGCATAGATTTTCTCCAGCTCGGGCAGGACCTGACCGTAAAGCGCCCGGCGCCCCGGGTCTCTCTGGATGAATTCCTGAAGTTCGGTTTCTTCCTGTTTTTTCTGCTCGAGGTAGTTCAGCCGGCGCAGACCGGCCAGTTTGCCGCGATAATTTTTCATCGTGTTGGCCAGACCTTTTATCCTGGAATCATGTTTCAGGGCAACATCACGTCCGGCTTTGCTCATTTCCTCCATCAATTTGATCTGCCATTCGTACCAGTCCGCCACAGCTGGCATGCGGACGTTCTGCTCAAAAGCGATGTAGCTTGCCGGCAGGTGCCGGTAGGTACGGCCGGGATAGCCCAGCAGGAAGACAAAATCGCCCTCGCTGGCTCCCTGCGGATTGATCCGGATGTAGGTCCGCGGCCGGTAGGGGACGTTCTTCTCGCTGTATTCGGCCGGCTTGCCGTCGGGAGCGACATAGGCTCTCATCAGGGTAAAATCTCCGGTGTGGCGCGGCCACATCCAGTTGTCCTCCTCCCCGCCAAAATTGCCGATGGCCAGCGGCGGCACGTAAACCAGCCTGATGTCGCGGAGCTCGGTATACAGGAACAACCAGTAGGTTTTCCCGGGGAACATTTCAGCCACTTCGGCTTTTTTCCCGGGATTGGCTTTCTCGGCCTCAGCCACGATTTTTTTAATTTGCTGTTCGATCGCTCTTGTCCGTTCAGCATAGCTCATATTTTTCCGAACGGCGCTCAACACCTCGGCCGAAACATCCCTGAAAGATTCAGTTATGCGGGCGGTGCGACCTGTGGCCGGAATTTCTTCCGCCCGTGTTTTCGCCAGAAAGCCGTTTTTAAGATAATCCTTCTCGGGGGTGCTGGCGGCCACCACCGAGCCGAAAGCCACGTGGTGATTGGTTATGATCAAACCGTCGGGTGAGATGAAAGAACCGGTAGCTCCAATCTGAACAACCGCATAAAGCAAGCTCTCACGAGCCGGGTCATAAATCAAGGCCGGGTCCATCCGGAGTCCCTTTTCCTTAAGGTTAAGGCGCGGCAGCTCGCTGAGCGGCCACATTCCTTCGTCGGCCGGAAGCTGCGGTGTCAATATTAGAAAGGTTAAAACCAGGGCCAGAGAACAAAAAATTGCCCGGGAATGTTTTTTTATCATCATTCCTGCCATCGTAACCTCCCGCTCAGAAAAAATTTCGTAGAATTAAAAACCCGGGCGATTTGCTTTATGGCTGCCATGCCCGGGCCGCATCGCCGGGAGAAAGCTTTACCGGCAGAGCGCTTTCTCAGTGTAACCGAACCTGAAGCCGCCGGTCAATCCTAAAAGTTTTTCTGGATAAAGAGATGTTCACTGCTCAATAGTGAATAATAGTAAGCAGAGTGAAAGTCACACAGTCTGCAGCACCTCGTATTTTCCAAAAGAAAAATCCTGATCACATCTTTTTTAGTCTATGAGTTTATGCCTGCTCAATCATCCCCGGCATAGAGGTCATGTGCCGCAGCATAGACCACACTGCTGTTATCATCCTTCACCACCCGGGTGGAGTTAATCCGGTCGGTGGTGAAGTAGCTGGTATTTCTCTCTTTGCAGGTCTCGCCGGTCAACTCTGTCCGATTGATACTCAGCCATCATCTCAACCACTACATAAATACACTCAAGAAGACAATTTCCACATCAATCATTTAATCAGAATCCATCCTTCAACACTAGAGTTTTTTTCACTGCAAAAATAAACTTGCTTGCGGAAGGCAAAAGGTGCGAAGCAAATTACGTTAAGCGTCCATGCTTCAACCATACCATAGCCAACCTCCAATCAGGGAAAATGTTGCTTCTACCCGGATGGATTTAACAGAGAAGTCCCTGTAGAATCGGCAAATTTCAATGTGAATGGAGTGATTCTTTTATTTTTCTCTGATCACACCATGCAGGTCAACCGTAATCCCCGGCAAGTCTCAGAAAGAGGCCGGCTATGGCCGCATCCTGAACACCGAGGCCGGTCAGGTCAGCCACCGTAATCTCCTCCCCTTTCTGCCTTCCGGGCTTCAGCCCGAGCACCAGCTCACCGATT
>JASEFX010000046.1 GCA_030018265.1 Candidatus Saccharicenans sp. | reverse complement strand
CTGAAGAACTCAGGGAACAACTGGAATTTTTGCGGCGGGAAAAAGAAAAACTCGAAAAGCGTCTGTCTCAAATTGCAGAAGAGCTCAGCCGTAAAGAAAAAGGAAGCGATTGACGGGAGACCGGGATGTTAAAAAGAATCGTGCTTCCTGTGGATGAGAATAAAGGATTGGCCTCCCGTATTGCTGAACACTTCGGTCGGGCACCATACTTCCTGCTGCTGGAGGTTGACGAGAAGGGTCAAATCGCCTCCGAGCGCCTCATCAGCAATTCCGGTGAACATTCTGGCGGCCGTGGTCATGCTCATGACTTCATCCTTGAGTTCAAGCCGGATTACCTTATTGTTCCCGGAATGGGACCCCGGGGTCTGAGGGCCATGAAGAGCGCCGGAGTTGAAGTGCTCAGAACTGGTGCCGACCGGGTACGGGAAGCGCTTGAGGCCTTCAGGGAAGGTCGGCTCGAGGTCCTTAACGAAGGGTGTGGACATCACGGCCGTTGCCGCGATTAAAATTTGCCGGCTGGAAATTAGCAAGTAATTTCCCCGGTCTTAAAAGTTACCGGCAGCCGGGGCATTGACACCATCTCCTCCACTGTGATAATAAAAATTTATGTTAAAGAAAAGAGCGCTAGCCGTGTTATTTTTGCTGCTGGCGTTCTTTCTGGTCAGCTCAATCGTTGATTTCCTTCATAACCATCGGAGCATAAAAGAGCCTTTAAACTGCCCGGCCGGTCAATTTTTGGTTGTATTTCTGGCGGCAGGTGCCGCTTTTTTTGCAGTATATGTTTTTCTTATACTTCTCAAGACTTTAATTTACCTCTCAGAGAATAAATATCCCAGTCTCCCGATTTCCGTCAGATTTTCTCGTTCCCCGCCTCTGGTCTGATCCTCAGTAAACCATCCTCCAGTTTTTTATTTTCTGTTCTCTTTTCCTGTTCAGGAGGAACCATGAGAGTATGTTGGTTGGATGTGGCAAATTGCCAGTGGCCGGTTGTAACCGGTGTGATATCTTCAACTTTACGAAATTTATTAATATCAGGCTTGCTTTTATTGTCTTTTTACACAACTTTCTCTGGTGCTGAAGCTCTGGCGGTTACGCACTCAGATAACGGTGAGTTAGTCGGTGAGAATTCAGGAAAAGCACTTACACTTGATGATTGTCTGGAAATTGCTCTGCGCAGCAATCCTCTTATTCTTTCCGGTTATGATCAGTATCAGGCTTCCCGGGCCAGAATCAACACAGCCCGGTCCTGGCCGCAGCCCGAACTCCTTCTTGATTATCCGCTTCAACCATCTGTTTTCGCGCCGCGAAGGTCTGAGGAGAAATTTTTCTGGGTATACCAGACGGTGGAATTTCCCGGGCGTCGTTACCTGAGAACGCGGATGGCCTCGCTGGAATCCAGCGAAAATTATCAGGATCTGGAAAGTCTGAAGCTTTCGCTCGCTTACCAGGTGAAGGAGGCTTTTTTCAATCTGTTGCTGGCCGAAGAACAGTTGAAATACGCCCGGGAGAATCTCCAGCTCAACAGAGAATTTACCGAAATGGTTGAAACCAAACATGCAGCAGGCGAGGTTTCTCGCGCCGAAGTCCTGCGGGCTCAGGTGGAGCTGGCTAAGGCTGAATCGATGGTTAAACGTTACGAGATTGAGCGCGAAATTCTGGCGGCCAGGCTTAACCTGCTTCTCGGGCGTGATAAAAATGAACCGATTGCTGTTAGCGGGGAGCTGCACCAGCCTTTTCTGGAAATGAGTCTTGAACAGGCGCGGGAAGCAGCCCTGAAATCCAGGCCGGAGATAAAAAAAGCTGAATACTCATTGACTAAAATGGTGACCTTGAAAAGGCAGGCTTATCTGGGATATTTTCCTGATTTTAATCTGGGATTAGCCCGTCATCAGGTGGAAGGCGTCAGGTACTGGGATTTCAGCCTGTCGTTTTCTCTGCCGCTTTTTTTCTGGCAGAAAAGAAAAGGCGAAATCGCCGAAGCTGAAGCGCTGATCGGCTCGAGCCAGAAAGAAATTCAATACTGGCAGAACCTTGTTTCACTCGAGGTGGAAGAATCCTACCGCCAGGTCATTCTTTGCCAGAAGCAGGTTAAATTGTTCGAGGAAAACATTCTCGACAAAGCAGAGGAAGTCTATCAATTGCTGCTTTTCAGTTATAAGGAGGGCCAGATAGGCGGCCTGGACCTGATTGAAGCCAGACGCACCTGGCTTGAATCCAGGATTACGCACGCCGAATATCTCTGTCAGCATGCTATTTCTCTGGCCGCGCTGGACAGAGCCATAGGAAGAGTCAGGTGAGGTGAAAGATGAAGAAAAAAATTCTGATAAATTTCCCCTTGATTTTGTTTATGTTGTTTTTTGAAGTCTCCTGCCAGAAATCTCAGGAGGCGGAATCGTCAGCACGTCCTGATAAGCAGGATAGTCTGCTATCATCGTCTCAAGAAAGAATTGGAGAAGGAACAGGAGGCCCACATCGGAGAAGGCATGGGCGTGGCTGGAGTCTGGAAGAGTGGGGGGCAGTCCGGTTATCTGAAAGAGAAAAAGAAGTGGTTAAAATTGAAACTGTCCGGGTCGAGTCTAGAGAGATAAAAAACCTGGTGACCGCCAACGGGAAAATTGTCGCCCCCATAGATCGTATGGCGGTGATCAATTACCCATTCCCGGCGAGGGTGAACGAGATTATCGTCAAAGTCGGCGAGTGGGTGGAGAAGGGCTCTCCGCTTCTTACGCTTCAGAGCGAGGAAGCAGGCAAATCGCGGGCTGAGTTTTTCCGGGCTCTGGCTGATCTGGAACTGGCTCAGGCGAATTTCGAAAGACAGAAAAAGCTCTATGAGCGAGGAGCCGGCGCTCAGAAAGATTACTTAGCTGCTGAAGCCGAACTTAAAGTGGCCAGGGCCAACCTTGAAGCAGCGGAGAAAAAATTGCATCTGCTGGGTTTTTCGGAGAAGGAAGTTCAGCAGATGATCGTAAGTCATCAGATAAATCCGATCGTTACTGTCTACTCTCCAATAAGGGGAAGGGTGGTTGAAATCAAGGTGATACCCGGAGAATCGGTTGATCAGAGCAAGGACATAATGACGATCCTTGACCCACGACTCCTCTGGGTTGATGCTGAGATTTTTGAGAAGGACCTGGCTAGAATCAAACTCGCTCAGAAAGTGGAAATTACCGTTCCCGCTTTTCCAGAAAAGGTTTTTTACGGGAAAGTCAGTTACATCGGTGATATTCTTAAAGAAGACACCAGGACGGTCACGGTCAGGACCGAAGTGGATAATTCCGGAATGCTGCTTAAACCCGGGATGTTTGCCAGTCTAAGAATCCAGCTTAACGGCGACAGGCCGGTGCTGGCCGTGCCGGCGGCAGCAGTTTGCGATCATCTGGGTGAAAAGTTTGTCTTTGTCGTTCGGGATGATGAGTTTCAGCCGAGAAAAGTTTTGCTGGGAGCCAGCCAGGATGGTTTTTATGAAGTGATAAGCGGACTTCAGGAAGGCGAGATGGTAGCAACCCGCGGAAGCTTCCAGCTGAAGTCAAAATTGCTGTCAGAAGTTCTGAAAGAATCCATCCATGACTGAAGAAAAGCTCCAATTCCGGAGGCAAAGATGATCAACAGGTTAATAGATTTTGCCCTGAAACATAGAGTTCTTACGATATTTCTTATCCTGCTGGCCTGTGTTTTTGGCATCTTAGCCTATTTTCGCCTTCCGAAGGATATTTACCCCGACTTAAACGCGCCGCTGGTAAACATCATAACCGAGAATCCGGGAATGGCAGCGGAAGAAGTGGAGCGTCTGATCACCTTTCAGCTGGAAAGTTTGATGGCCGGAACTCCCGGTGTCACCCGTATTCGCTCGGAATCGACCACCGGCTATTCGCTGGTTACAGTGGAATTTGACTGGGGAACAGACATTTATCGAGCCAGACAAATGGTCTCGAGCAAGCTCGACCTGGTGGCGGCGCGACTGCCCGCGGGAACGATTCTTCCGGTGCTCGGTCCGGTGAGTTCCCGGATGGGTGAAGTTTTTGAGTTTGTGGTGATCGGAGAGAATGTCGACCCGACGGAATTAAGGACGGTGGCCGACTGGACGGTCAGGCGTCGTCTTCAGGGCGTTGGCGGCGTTTCATACATCCTCGCTCTGGGCGGTTATGTTCGCCAGTTTCAGATTCTGATCAACCCGGAAATGCTTTACAACTATCGGTTAACTCTGGAAGATGTGCGCCAGGCAGTCGAGTTAAGCAACAGAAATTTTTCCGGAGGCATCCTGACTGAGGGGTCGGAGGATATTCTGTTAAAAGGCACAGGCCGGCTCAGCACTCTGGACGATATCAAACGCTCTGTAGTGGCGGCCCGCAGCGGCGTGCCTGTCTTCATAGGCGATGTGGCGGAAGTTAAACTCGGGCATAAGTTCAGACGTGAGGATGCCGGACATAACGGGCAGCCAGCCGTCTATGTAACTCTGGAAAAGCAGTATGGTTCCGATACGCTGCGCACCATAGAAGCAGTCAAGAAAGCGCTTGAGCAGATCAGTCGTGACCTTCCGGCCGGGATAAGCTTGAAGCCGATTTATGACCAGTCGATTTTAATCCTTAAATCGATAAAGCACCTTGAAGTTTCTATCCTGGAAGGGATACTTCTGGTCATACTGGTAATGGTTCTTTTCATGGGTGAATTTCGCAGCGCCCTGATTGCCTCGCTGACAATTCCTTTTTCCATCCTCATCGCTCTGGTAGCCATGTATCTTTTCGGAGTGAAGCTGACAGTTATGTCCATAGGCGGACTGGCCATCGGCATCGGCAAAATGGCCAACGGTTCGATCATTCTGATTGAAAATATCCGCCGGTTACAGAAAGAGAAGAGGGAACAGGCCAGTAAAATTGAACTGATCGGGGAAGCCAGCCGCGACGTCGGAGGTTATCTCTTTTCAGCCAGCCTGATTATCATTCTGGTTTTCGTTCCGATGATGACTCTGAAGGGTATTGAAGGAGCGATGTTCCGGCCGACAGCTTTTGCTGTGGCCGCTTCGCTGTTCGGAGCGACGCTGCTTAACCTGACTTTTCAACCAGTGCTGGCCAGCTATCTTCTTTCCGGAGTTAGAATAGAGGAAAAAAGGCGGCTCACTGACCGGATAAAGGAAATTTATGGAAAGCTTCTTTCCCGGGCTCTCAATAGAAAAGCAATTGTCCTGGGCGTGTTCGGAATATTAATCATGGTGGCGGCTGTCGGTTATACTTTCCTGGGAAAAGAGTTTGTGCCCCCTCTGGATGAAGGCTCGATAATCGTTTCCACCACGATGCTGCCTGAAACTTCACTGGAAGAGTCAGCTAAGGTCGGTCAGGAACTGGAAAGAATTTTCCTCAAGTTTCAGGAAGTGGTCTCGGTTTCCAGAACTACCGGTTCAGCCGAGGGTTCGGAACATATTCATCCGGTCAATCACAGCCATTTTTTGATCGAGCTTCTTCCGAAGGAGAAGCGCAAAAGAGATTTTAAAGAATTGAGTGAAGCCTTCCGCCAGGAGCTGGATAAGTTTCCGGGAATGTCTTACATCATCGAGCAACCGATTGCCAACAAACTGGCTGAGATGCTCACCGGTGTCGAAGGGCAGCTGTCGATCAAACTATTCGGCCCTGACCTGAATGTTCTGAATGAAAAAATCGAGGAAATAAGAGAGGTGGTGCGCGAAATTAGAGGAGCTGCTGATGTCAAAGTGGAACAGACGCGCGGAATACCCGAACTGGTGATCAAACCTGATAGAGAGAAGCTGGCCCGTTACGGCCTGACTGTTGGTCAGGTGGCCGAAATGGTGGAGATGGCTTTCAACGGGCTGGAGGTTACTGATATTTACGAGCAGGATCGGATAACCTCGGTGCTGATCAGACTTCCTGAAAATTACAGAAGGAATGAGGAAGCCCTTAAAAATTTACTACTGGATGCGCCCACCGGAGAAAAAGTCCCGCTGGCGCTGGTGGCTGAAATCAGCAGAAGCGAAGGACCGCAGACTATATTCAGAGAAAACATGATAAGGCGAAAACTTCTTTCCTGCAATGTGGTGAAAAGAGATGTCGGCGGTTTTGTGGAAGAAGCCAGAAGAGCGATCGAGGAAAAAGTTTCTCTGCCGCCGGGTTATTTCGTGGATTTTGGCGGTCAGTATGAAAGCCAGCAGCAGGCCATGAAGCATTTGACCATGCTGATGTTTCTGGTTCTGTTGATTATTTTCGTCATCCTGTTTTCTTCTTTCGGTTCGATCTGGCAGGCGCTGGTTATAATTTTGAACATTCCCTCCACTCTTATCGGCGGGATCATCGCTCTGCTGGTGGCCGGACAGTCGCTGAATGTTTCTTCAACCATCGGACTGATTGCCCTGTTCGGTATTTGCTCCCAGAATGATATAGTTATGGTGGGAAAGATTAATGATTTGCGGAAAGCCGGTCTGCCCTTAAGGGAAGCTGTGATGCAGGGAGCCCTGACCAAATTCCGGCCTATTTTTATCACCGACGTCGTCATGATAACGAGCGTTCTGCCGCTGGCTCTCATGCGCTCGACCGGTTCTGAATTACATCAACCTCTGGCCATGGTTTACATCGGAGGGTTTTTGTTCGCAGTTCTCCTGAGAATGTTCGTGGTGCCGGTGATGTATGAAATGTTCGCCCGTGTTGCCCGGGAAAATTAAAATTTGAGCAGGATAAAAAAAGGGGCATCAAACGATGCCCCTGTCTTCCTTAAAGATTTTTCAGGCGATTTTGCCTTTTTTGATGACGTCTTCGACCACGTCGGCGAAGTAATCGATTTCCTGAACGGAAAGAGAGACATTGACCACAATCCTGATCCCGTCGACCAATTTGTCCGGGTGGGTGATGTGAGATGTAACGATTCTGTGTTTCTCCAGCAGATATTCTGAGAGCTTTCCCATATCGATTCCCTGAATGCCGAAGGTTACCAGACCGCAGTACTCTCCCGGGTTAAGGCTGGTGTAGAAATTTACCTGAGGATACTGTTTCAACCTGTTAACCCAGCGGTCGGTCAGGTAGCGAAGACGCGCGGCTTTACGCTCGATTCCGATGCCTTCGTTAAAGGTAAGAGCTTCAGCGATGGCTGCCCGGCTGGCCGGCGAGCGGGTGCCCACGTCTTCAAACCTGCGAATGTCATTCGGGTTGTCAGTCCAGGGCGGGGTGAGCGGCCAGAGCTTCGGGATGCGGTCTCTGGGGATGCGCACCATCCCATTTCCGGGCGGAGCCATTGTCCATTTGTGCAGGCTGGCCGTGTAGTAATCGCATCCCAGGTCAGAGAGCTTGAAGGGAAAATGCATAAAGCCGTGAGCTCCGTCAACAATAAGTTCAATGCCCTTCGAGCGAGCCAGCTCGGCCAGGCGGCGGACAGGTGCCATCTGTCCGGTGTAGTGAGTAAGATGACAAACAAGAATCGCCCGTGTGCGAGGAGTGATCTGCTCGGCCACCAGGCTGTAAAATTTCTCCATGGGCACCGGCGGCTCCGGCAGTTTGACCATTTTCAACACGATGCCTTCTCTCTTCTCGCGCTGTTTGAGCGCGGCGATCAGGCGGGGATAATCCTGGTTGGTGGTGATGACTTCATCGCCGCGTTTCAGGTCAAGTCCAAGAAGCACGATCTGACCGGCTTCGCTTCCACCACGGCAGATTACCAGCTCTTCCGGGTCGCAGCCGAGGTGAGCGGCAAGACGACGACGCGAGCTTTCAACTTCCCTGGCCAGGATGGCCATCGAATGTGCGCCGGCATTACCGGAAAATTCGCTGTGGCGGCGGTAAGCTTCCTGCACAATCCGGAGACCCGGCTGAATCGTTCCCTGATTCAGGTTGATGATGTTGCGGTCTTCGGTAAAGGCCATGCGCACCTGAAACCAGAAATCTTCATCGATGGCCACCTGTTCCGGACTCATCCCGGCAGTGGACCTGCCGAGCGAGGCAATCATTTCGAGCGATTCTTCCGGAGTCAGTGCGGCCAGGCCGATTCCGGCGGCGCAGCTTTTAATAAATTCGCGACGCTTTAACATACGCCCTCCTTTTTCCGTGAGCTTATGATATCGATAGATCGGGAAAAAATCTCCCGGCTCAAAAATTTTTTCATCCCGGCGAAATGGTATCCCGGCCTTAACATTTATGTCAAACACAGAATTTAGAAGTTCAAATGAGGTTGCCGGATGCGGGCAACCTTCCTATTTTTTCAGGAGCCGGATGACCACGACCGGGGCGATTTCGCTTTCAGGTTCAGCCTGGAATTTGACTGTAATTTTATTTTTTCCTTTGATAAGGCTTTCGGTTAGCGGGTATTCTTTTTCTATAAATCCAGGTGAAGGAACGCGGGTAATTTCCTCACCGGAAATTTTTACACCATCGACAGAGAGGCTGAATCTGCAGGTTCGCAATCGCTCTTCGGAGTAATATGTTATGTGAAGCGCAGGCCTGGAAATTCCTGAAATCGGCAGGTCGACTGAAAACCAGGTGCGTCCTCTGCGGCTGGTGTGTCCGAGCACTCGCTGGACATTGATATTATCTCCGGTCTGGAAATTGAATTGTTTTTCGCTCCTCGGGTCGCCGAGCTGCACTCTCGCGGCGGTGGCTTCTTCAAGCTTTTTCAGTTTTTCCTGCTCTTTCTGGTAATCGGCAACTCTTTTCTTCCACTCGGTTTCATCGATGTAATCCCAGTAGGCGGAATAAAGCCTTCGGTGCAGGCGGTAGAAGGGGACTAGCTCGAGTTCAACCGCACGGTCGGGCTCCTGGAGTTTACGGGCGATGCCTGAAACCACAAAATGTCCGGTCTTACCTTCAACCGGTTTTACCCACTCGCTCACCTCGTGCGGGGCGGCCACAAGAAGCGGATAATCGCGGGCTACAGCTACCGGCCTCACCTCGTCCTGCTCTTCTTCGCGTCGGCTCCATCTTCTCTCCGGGCCGAGGTCGCCGGCCAGCACCAGCGGACCCCACATGATGGCGACGATTCGCTCGTCTCCGGCGGCCGTCTCAAGGTAGAGCGATTTTGGCATTGTTACCTCAATGGTATCCCCTGATTTCCACTGTCTTTTTATTTCGATGAAATAACCAAACCTGTCTCTGTCTTTTACGGCCCGGGCATACTGCACGTTTTCGGCCGAGGACTTCGGCAGAAGAGCTTCAGCTGTAAGCTCCTGCCCGTTCACCTTTACCGAGAAACCCTTTTTTGCCCACCAGGGACGGCGCAGGTATACGGTGAATTCCTTCGGTGAGCTGAGCTGTAATCTGACCAGCGCTTTTTCTCCTTCAGGGAAGTCCGTTTCCTGTTCAACCTTTGCGCCGAGAATCGAAGCTTCGGCTTTTGAAGGAACGAAAAGGTTTATCCACAGACTGTTTTTATTCTCGTAGTAGATGCCGAGACTGTGAAGCGCATGGTTTTCGATGCCGGAGC
>JASEFX010000045.1 GCA_030018265.1 Candidatus Saccharicenans sp. | reverse complement strand
GTACTGTGCGCCTGTGGATCAATATCAACCAGAAGAACCCGGTAGCCCATCAAAGCCAGAGCTGATGAGACGTTGACACAGGTAGTTGTTTTACCCACTCCACCCTTTTGATTTGTAACGGCGACAATCAAGGCGTTCCTCCAGCTTTCAGCTATAATTAAATATATACAGAAAAAAGTCTGTAAAGACAAGAGAAAATTAAATAAATTTTTTTTACTGTCGGCATGCCGACATATCTATAAGTTATTGATAATAAAGAAATTGCCAGAATGTTAAATTTTCAGTTATCTAATTTTATTTCCTGTGGTTGCTGAACTGTCCCGAGCTGATGCTCCTGGAGCAATCTGTTGAATTCAGCCAGATCTTTCCGCATAAATTCATTAAGGGCTTTTATCGAATCGAGCACTTTCTGGCTTAATTCATTTGCTGAGTTGATTTCTGTGGTTGTGGGTCCTCCCGGATACACCGCAAGATTCTGAATGAAAGTCAGCAATCTGATGTTAAAAGGTCCACGAAGAAATTTCTCGTGTGGAATCGAAAGCCCTACCAGAGTCCCCTCGGTTTGAAAGATTTCAGATACCTGCTTGAACGATTTCAGAAAATTCAGGTACTCCCCCCGCAGTTTTTTCTTTGCGACTTCATCTTTTAGCGCTTCAATTTCAGCAGCTGTCTTTTCAAGAGAGCGGGAAAGGCTGGCCACGAAAGAAACTGCCCTGGCGAAAAGGTTGTTAACATGGTTGAGTTCCGCCACCAGCCGGTATTTGATATTTAACTCTTCTGTATTGAGCTCAAATCTCGGGTCGGGTAAAACCTGAAACTCTCTCCGATATTCATTCTCCCCTATCTTTATGACCACGGTATATTTTCCAGGCGGAACCTGGCACATCCCGGCAAAGACAGACGCCTGAGGTCTTTCTCCGGTTTTTCTTCGGGGCATAAATTGAAGGTTCCAGTCTGTTCTGTTCAGTCCGGCTCTTTTCTGGATCGGAATTTCTGTCACTGTTTCGTTTTCGGAATTAAGTATTCTGAGTCTCACATCTTCAGATATATCTCTGCCGGCATAATATGTTATTCCCGCTCCCGGGGCAGGATTACGTCCGCGAAACCCGAAACTTGAATATATATCGCCACGGCTGGCAGAGATCATCAGGTATGCCGGGCGCACGCTGAACAGGTAGAAATCCCGGTCAAACAACCCGGGTTCAAGCTCGCTCAGGAAGTTGATGTTATCAAGGATCCAGATGCCGCGGCCGTGCGTGCCTATGATCAGGTCGTTTTCTCTCGGATGAATCGCTATATCGTGGACTGCTACTGTGGGCAAATTTGTCCCATGAATCTTTATCCAGCTTATCCCACAGTTATAAGATGCATAAATTCCAAATTCAGTTCCGACAAACAGTAAATTTTTATTTGAAGGATGTTCTCTTATAACGTGAACCCAGCCGAATTCCGGCAGGTTTCCGCTGATGGATTTCCAGGTTTTTCCAAAATCCCGGGTCATGTAGACGTAAGGCCGATAATCGTCGCTGCGGTGGTTGTCAAAAGCCACGTAAGCGGTACCTTCCTCAAAATGTGAAGCTTCAATCCTTGAACACCAGGAATTCTTCGGCAGGCCCGGGATGTTTCTGGTGACGTTCGTCCAGGTTTTTCCGCCATCCACCGAGACATGAACATACCCGTCGTCGCTCCCGCACCAGAGAATGCCCGGTTTAACTGGCGATTCCGCGATCGCCGTTATCGTGCAGTGGACCTCTGCCCCGCTGTTTTCCATCGTTAAAGGTCCAACGCCGTCTATCTGCTTTTTCGGGTCGTTTGTGGTCAGGTCCGGGCTGATCCTCTCCCAGGAATTTCCGCCGTCCTTTGAGCGGAAAAGAAAGTTTCCTGCGCAGTAGATTGTGTTGTTGTCATGCGGCGATATCAGAATCGGAGCGTTCCAGTTAAAACGGTACGGTGGTTCGTTCGGTGGAGCTTCAGGCCTGATTCCTTTGCCCAGCCCGTGTCTGAGGTCCTTTTTAACCATTCCGTTGTTCTGGGAGTTGCAGTAAACGATGAAGCTGTTTTTCGGGTCCGGCCGCACGAAGAAGCCGTCTCCCCCGTTGATGAATTCCCAGTGCTCGTTCAGAATCCCCCGGATGTCAAGAGAATTGGAAGGGCCACCCCAGCAGCCGTTGTCCTGAAGCCCGCAGTACACTCCGTAGGGAATGCTGAAATCGTAACCAACCTGATAGACTTCAGCCGCGTCGATGCTGGTCACCGGCAGCCAGGTTTTTCCTCCATCATAGCTGATGTCAATCCCCCCGTCGTTCCCGTCGATGAGATGGAGCGGATTGGCCGGATTAATCCAGAGAGCGTGATGGTCAGGATGAGTCCCCTGCCCTATCGACCGGAACTTCTGGCCCATATCGTTCGAAACATAAAGCCCGGTCGACTGGACGTATATTGTCCGATCGTCGGTCGGGTCAACATAGATCTGGCTGTAATAGAACGGCCTGTTGTTTACGGTTTTGTAGGTTCTGCTGTCAGCCGTTCTTTTCCAGGATTCTCCGTAATCGTCCGACCTCCAGATGCCGGGGTCCTTGTGTTCTATCAGGGCATAGACCACACCCGGTTTGCTTCTGGCCACAGCCAGCCCGATCCGGCCGAGGATGCCTTCTGGCAGGTCCCGCGTCAGCTTCGTCCAGGTGAAGCCACCATCTGTCGACCTGTATATCCCGCTTCCCGGACCGCCACTGATCATATGGTACGGCAGCCGCCTGTGTTCGTAGGCAGCAGCATAGAGAATTTGAGAATTGCCCGGGTCCATCTCCAGGTCGCAAATGCCTGTGTTTTCGTTGATGTACAAAACTTTCTGCCAGGTTTTCCCGCCGTCTATCGTTTTGTAAACGCCCCTTTCGGCATTCGGCCCCCAGAGATGTCCCATCGCCGCCACATACACGACGTTGGGGTCTCCCCGGCTGATGATTATCCGGCTGATATGCCTGGTATCATTCAGTCCCATATGTGTCCAGGTTCTGCCACCATCGGTGGATTTATAAACTCCGTCCCCCACCGTCACCGAATTCCGGCAGGTGCTCTCTCCGGTTCCTACCCAGACGATTTCAGGCGAGGACTGAGCAACAGCCACAGCGCCGACCGAGACGGTGTTCTCGTTATAGAAAACAGGAAACCAGCTTACCCCGTTGTTTTCCGATTTCCAGAGCCCGCTCGGACCTATCGCCGCGTAGATAATCCAGGGTTGTTTTTCCACCACGTCGATATCGACAGTTCGACCGCCTGGAGTGGCCGGACCTGTATTTCTCCAGGTGATAAATTTGTTAAGTACTCCGGCGATTCTGCTGTCGTCCGCTTTGATTTCCGGTTTTCTCCTGGTTTGCGGGTTGATCAGCGAAAATGAAGAAAAGCAAAAAATTAAGAATAAAATCAGAAGGAGTTTCCCCTTCGAGTGTTTTCTAAAAGAGTTTTTTACATTTGCCCTTTTCTTCCTTTGATTTTCCGGAAGAATCATTATGCCCTCCCCTGTTTTTATTTTGCATATGGCTGCCTGTTCATTATAAGATAATAAACCTTATGTTTGAAAAATTTTTTTCGGACGGCGGAATTTTCCTGATATCTTCCACGTCAAAACCGAATGAAATGTTTTTTCGTATATCGGTTTGAGCGTCGATTTAAGATGAAGATGAAAAGGAGGAGGCATGGTCAGGCCTAAAACCGTAGTTTCTGGATTATTGGCTCTGTTGATGGTTTTTTTCTTACTGGTTCCCGGGAGAAGCGAAAAGACATTCCCTTCTCCGGCCGAAGTGGCAAATAAGCTGAAGGGACTTTCTTCCCGCCACTCTGAAATCTGCCGTTTGAGTTCCGTCGGCAAATCATACGGCGGTCAGGAAATTTTTCTTCTGGAGATAGCTGCCGGGAAGGAACGAACTAAACCCGCTAATAGACCGGGTGTTCTGGTGGTGGCCAACTCCGAAGGAATCCATCTTCCAGGGACGGTGGCGGCGCTTCAGCTGGCAGAATCGATTCTCGCCGCCTACGGAAAGGATAAAGCCTGGACGGATTTCCTTAACAGCCGGGTGGTTTACGTCATCCCGCTTCTGAATCCAGACGCCGCAGCCGCCTATTTCTCAAGACCTCTCCTGGAAAGAACTTTTAACACCCGTCCGGTTGACGAGGACAACGACGGTCTGGTTGATGAGGATGGTCCGGAAGACCTCAACGGAGACGGATTGATCACCATGATGAGGGTTAAATCGCCGGAAGGCCGCTGGATCCTTGACCCGAAAAATCCCGGACTGATGAGGCAGGCTGACCCGAAAAAGGGAGAAAAAGGAGAATATGAACTTTATACCGAAGGAATCGACAACGACGGCGACGGCCTGTTCAACGAGGACGGTCCCGGCGGAGTCGAGATCAACCGCAACTTCCCGCACGACTTCGAATACTTCCAGAAACGGGCTGGCCTCTACCCTGTCTCTGAACCGGAAAGCGAAGCGCTTCTGAGGTTTATGTTTGAACACAAAAACATCGCGATGGTGATAAATTTCTCCACCGAGAACAATCTTCTGAACATGCAGCAGACCGGCCAGGCAAGAGTGGGCGCCGAGAGGGTCAGAGTTCCCCGCCAGTTTGCCAGCATGCTCGGACTCGACCCTGATACTGAATATACGCTGAAGGAAATAGTTGATGCTTTGAAGGGGTCGGGTTTCGGCGGCGGAATGGAGATAGACGAAAGCCTGGTGGCCACGTTCCTCGGACTGGGTCCGGCCGTAACCCTCGACCGCTCGGACCAGGCGATCTATGAGGAATTGCAAAAAGATTACAAAAATATTCTGAAAGCAGCCGGGCTGGATTATCTGGAAAAAAGAGCCCGGGGTGTCGGCAAGGGTTCGTTTGCCGCTTTCTGCTATTACCAGTACGGCGTTCCTGTTTTTTCCTTCGACCTCTGGCAGGTTCCGGAACCGAAGAAGGAAGAAAAGAAAGATGAGCTGACCCCGGAGCGCCTGAAATCGATGTCTTCGGAAGAATTTTTAGCTCTGGGCGAGGAGAAAATCGCAGCTTTCCTCAAAGAGCGCGGCGCTCCGCCCAGCTTCAACGCCTCGATGTTGATAAAGATGGTCAAGTCGGGTCAGGTCACCCCGGCCCGTATGGCTGAGATGATGGGAAAAATGCCCGGAATGGCCGGCGCCGGCGGCCCGGCGGGCGAAGAACATCAGGAAGCATATCTTCTGGCTTATTCCGATAACGTTCTGAAAGGCGCTGGCTTTATTGACTGGAAACCGTTCAAACACCCGCAGCTGGGCGAAGTTGAAATCGGTGGTTTTGTCCCCTATCTGAAGTATACTCCACCGCCTGACCAGCTCCAGGCCTCGGTTAAAGTTCACGTTGATTTCTGTCAGAAATTGATGATGAAACTGCCGGAGCTTTCGATCAAGGACACAAAGGTGGAGAAGCTCGGAGCCGACCTTTACAGGATAACTGTCTACCTCCACAACAGCGGCTGGCTGCCGACCTCTTTTGCCCAGGGGCGGCGGGCTCTGACCGCCTATCCAATCAGGGTCACGCTCGGGCTCGACGGCAAGCAGAAAATCTTCGCCGGCCGTCCGGTGGAAACCCTGCCCTTCCTGAACGGCGGCGAGACCAGAAAGCTCGAATGGATGGTTCTGGCAAGGAAAGGCTCCACCGTCAGGGTCAGAGTCTGGAGCAACCGAATAACGCCAGTGGAAAAGACGATTAAGCTTGATTAGGAGAGCGACCATGAGAAAAGCGATAAGCATTCTTTCGCTTCTGTTTTTGATAATTTTTGCCTCCGGGTTGAATCCGCTCGGTTCGTCCGGGCGAGGTGGCGCCGTCCGGCCTGAAGTCAGATTGAGCTTTGACCATTTTTACGATCACGCGGAGCTGACGGATGCGCTGAAACAACTGCAGAAAGCCTATCCCGACCTGATGAAGCTTCAGTCGATCGGCAAGTCATACCGGGGACGGGACATCTGGGCGGTGATCATCACGAATCCGGCCACCGGTCCGGCCGAGCGCAAGCCCGGCTTTTACATAGACGGAAATATTCACGGCAATGAAATTCAGGGAACCGAAGTCGCCCTTTATACCATTTATTATCTGCTGAAGAATTTCGGCAAACTCGAATTTGTCGACCGGCTGCTTAACACCAGAGCTTTCTACATCGTGCCCACCATGAACCCCGATGCGCGGGATTATTTCCTCCACATGCCGGCCGATTCCAACATGCCCCGCTCGGGACTTGTTCCCTACGACGACGACCGGGACGGGCTTTATGACGAAGACGGTCCGGATGACCTGGACGGCGACGGTTCGATTACCTTTATGCGCAGGCGCGATCCCGACGGCAATCTCAAAACCAGCCCTGACAATCCGCTGGTGATGGTTCCCTGTCGGCCGGGCGAAAAAGGCGAGTTCATCCTGCTCGGCCTTGAAGGAATAGACAACGACGGCGACGGTCAAATCAACGAAGACGGCCCGGGCGGATACGACATGAACCGTAATTTTGGGTTCAACTGGCAGCCGAATTACGTTCAGCGCGGCGCCGGTTATTATCCTTTCTGCTGGCCCGAAACTAAGGCTGTCAGGGATTTTCTCCTGGCTCATCCTAATATTATGGGTGCCCAGTCATTCCACAACTACGGTGGAATGATCCTGCGCGGCCCCGGGGCTAAAAATCTCGGAGAAATTGTTCCCCAGGACAGACAGATTTACGATTACATCGGAAAACAGGGAGAAAAAATTCTTCCCGGCTATCGCTACATCGTCATCTACAAAGATATGTACACCGTCTACGGCGGCACGGTGGATTTCACCTATTATCTGCTGGGAATTTACACCTTCTCCAACGAGCTCGATTTTGACCAGTATGCCGGCACCCAGCCCGCTTCCCAGAGACGCGGCGGAGAGGAAGATGAAGAGAGCGCCCGCGGCCGGATGTTCCGGGCGGGAGCCAGTCTCGAAGAAATCCTCTATCATCAGCTGGTGCTGATGGGCGAGCAGTTAGTCGAGTGGAAGCCTTACAAACACCCGCTTTACGGGGAGATTGAAATCGGCGGGATAAAAAAGACCGGCCGCCGCGTGCCGGCTCTCTTCCGCCTGGCTGAGACCTGTCACCGGAACGCCGCCTTCTGTCTGTATCATGCCGACCAGCTCCCGCTGCTTAAAGTCGACAGGGTTAACGTGAAGAAACTTGAGAGCGGTCTCTATCAGGTAGACGTCAGAATCGCCAACGACCGGGTTACCCCCTCGATTTCTGCCCAGGCAGTGCAGCGAAAACTCCACCGGCCTGATCAGTTGAAAATCCGGGGCAAAGCCAGGCTGGTTTCGGCCGGCATCATCACTGACCGTTTCCGGGAGCTTACGGATCCGGTAAAAGTCAGGGAAAATTACCTGCAGGTAGAAAACGGCATACCGGGGTTTGGCCAGGTGGATTTCCGGCTTCTGGTCGAAGGTTCGGGTGAGATAAACCTGATTTACGACTCGCTTAAAGGCGGATACATAGAGCAGAAAATCAGTCTTAAATAAATCAGTCGCCTGCGGAAGTTGGTGAAAATTTATTTTTTTTCAGTCATTGCGTGTGGGTGTCTGAGTGAGTGCCAGTCCGCACCACTTGATTTTTACGCCCGCGAGCAGGAGAGGTTTTGTAAGCTTCTGTTAGAAATGGAGAGCTCTCCCCTATTTCTGCGTCATGAGTCTGAATTTAGCCGCTTCTAATTATGACTGATGGCAGGCGCATGAAAGAGCAAAAAATAATTTTTCCCCTGCGGCCTCAAATCGAGTGTGCTGCGTCGTGCGGCTCTTCTTCTTTGCTCAAACTGAATTGCTTCAGATTTTCCTGCCGGTTAGTCCGGGAATTTTATTTTCTGTTATTCGCCGCCTATCTGCAGAGACTTTATCCGCAGGGTTGGAGCGGTCCGGCTTCGATTGAGGTCGAGGTCGTTGCCGAGCATGTCTATGCCGTTGAGCATCTCATCGGCGGTTCCGGCGATAGTTATGCCCTTCACCGGATGAACAATTTTTCCTCTTTCAATCCACAGACCGGCAGCTCCACCGCTGAAGTTGCCGTTTACCGGGTTGATGCCGTAGCCGGTTACTTCCGTGACCAGCAATCCCCTTTCGGTGGCGGCGATGATTTCTTCCGGTTTTGCTTTTCCGGCTAAGATGTAAAAATTATGCGGACCGATTCCCGGCAGACTGCTGAACCCACCCCGACTGGCGTTTCCGGTGCTCTTAACGCCCGCTCTTCTGGCGGCATAGGTGTTGTACATAAAACCTTTCAACACGCCGTTCTCCACTATTACTCGCTTCTGGGTAGGTACCCCCTCGCCGTCAAACGGGGCGCTGGCCAGACCTTTTTCCAGGGTTCCGTCATCCACGATGGTTATAAGCTCGGAGGCGATTTTCTGTCCGAGCTTTTTCCCCAGGAAGCTGGCTCCCTGCAACACCCGCTCTCCATTTATCGCTTGAATGATTCCCCCGAGAATGGCATAGGCCACATCCGGGTCGAATATCACCGTTGCCCGCTGGGTTTTTACCGGCTGCGGGTCGAGCATTCTCAGGGCTTTTTCCGCCGCCTTATTGGCTATTTCTGCCGGAGATTTCAGGTCGGCAAAGAAACGGCGGGTGCAGGATTCATAGCCGCTCGATTTCTGCTCTCCCTTTTCCGCCACCACCCCCACGCCAAAACCGCATCCGCTGGCTTTATAGCTCTTCAGCAGGCCAGGAGAACTGGCTATGATGATTTCTCCCTCACTTTCCCTGTAGCTGCTGCCCTCGCTTTTTGTGATGCCTTTGACTTTCATGGCCAGCGCTTCAACTTCTTTCGCCAGCGCGATTTTTTTCTCCATCGGTACCTTTGACAGTTCCGGGTCGTAAAGTCCGCTGACTTCGCTCACCCCGGGATCGTCCGGCAGGACGTTATTTTCGTCGGCGGTAAGAATGCGGGCGAAGTTCAGCGCCCGGTCGACCGTTTCCGACAGGCTCTGCGGTCTGAAGTCGTTGACATAAGCAAACCCGAGTCTTTTGTCTTTTATAACCCGGAGGCCCAATCCGTAGCTGCTGGCTTCCTGGATGCTTTCTATCTCGCCATTTCTTACTTCAATGCTAAGCTGCCGGCTGACCGCTATGTAGGCTTCGGCCAGGTCGGCGCCTTTTTTCCGGCTGATTTTTATTATTTCTTCGGCAATCGCTCGGTAATCCATGGTTTCCTCCTGTTAGCCTCTCTGTTTCGTTCCGCCGACCGTGATTCCCCTTATCCTGACGGTCGGCTGGCCGGCGGTTACCTCGGCCGACTGACCCTTGCCGCAGATGCCCGGCCCGAAATCTAAATCGTCCCCGATAGCATCTATCTTCGTTATGATATCCAGACAGCTTCCGATCAGGGTGGCACCTTTTACCGGGACGGTCTTATTCCCGTTTTCAATCAGGTAGGCTTCCCGGCAGGTGAAGTTAAAAACGCCGGTCGTCGGG
>JASEFX010000044.1 GCA_030018265.1 Candidatus Saccharicenans sp. | reverse complement strand
GTTTAACAAAGACCTGCCTGCATTGACCCTAAACTCCTGATTTCCCCCCATAGGTTCTGAGGGACATCCCTCTGTTTCCATCTTCAGGGGAATGAAAAGACTTTTTTTCAGCGTTTATTTACATTCACACTCTTTCCAGGAGATTGGGATATGCAGAGAAGAAATAATAAATTCAAAATATTGATTCCCAAGGGAAGGCTTTTCCCCTCTGTAGCTAAACTTCTTACTGATACGGGGCTTTTTAAAGAAATGGATGATCAGACATACTTTATCCCCTCTACCGATCCCGAGATAAAAGCTAAACTGATGAAACCTCAAAATATACCCGAGCTGGTAGAACTTGGCTCTTACGATGCCGGCTTCACCGGGCTGGACTGGGTTCTGGAAAAAAACGCCCGTGTAGACATAATCATGGATCTTGGGTTTGATCCAGTCAGGATTGTATCCGCTACCGCCAGACAGACTTCTGTAAGGTATCTCAAGCAAAGAAAGCTAATCGTAGCCTCTGAGTACGAAAACCTTACCAGAAATTACTTAAAAGAAAAGGGATTCAATTATCACTTTATAAGAACATTTGGCGCTACAGAGGCTTATCCACCGGAAGACGCTGATCTGATCATCGACAACACAGCTACCGGTAAAACACTCAAAGAAAATGGATTAAAAATAGTCGATGTAATATTGCATTCTTCAACCAGGTTGATAATAAACCCCTCGGTTACCTCCAATACCTGGAAAAAGGAAAAATTGGATGAAATTCTAACTTTAATCAATGCGGTCATTAACGCTCGGGAAAGAGTTATGTTAGAGATGAATGTGGAGGCCAACCGACTGGAGGAAGTGGTAAGAGTTTTGCCGAGCATGAGAGCCCCGACGATAGCTCCTCTTTTTAATGGAACGGGTTACGCGGTTAAAGTTGCGGTAAAAAAATGCCAGGTCTCCCAATTGATTCCCGTGCTCAAAAAGCTCGGAGCTACAGACATTCTGGAATATGAATTCAGGAAGGTAATCATATGAGACCTAGAGAATATGATCCCATAAAAACCCAGCCGCGGTTAAACCTTTTTCGACAGAATACAATCATCAGACTAAACCTGAACGAATCCAGCCTGGACCTTCCTGTTTCTCTTAAAAACAAGGTCTGGTGTCGTCTTAGAAATCTTAACTGGAATCGTTATCCCGATGAGGAAAATCAAGAACTACTATTCGCTCTGGCAGATTACTGCCATCAACCACCAGAAAATATATTGCCTGGAAACGGTTCGAACGAACTTATTGCAACCCTGTTTAACTCCATCTCGCCAGAAGGTATGGTTATAATTTTCAGACCATCATTTTCCATCTATTCCAGACAGCTCAGGGCGATGCGAAAAAATTTCATGGAAATAAGAATAGACATAAAAAAGGGTTATGTTCCCGGTGCCTGGCTTGAAAAAATACCTTCGGCCGAATTAGTCATCTTAGACTCTCCAAATAACCCTATCGGTTGTATCATCAGCAGCGATCTCCTGAAAGAAATCCTGCACAGAGCAAGGGGACTGGTGGTAGTAGATGAAGCTTACGCCGAATTCTCTGAATTGAGCTATACCAGCTGGGTTAGACAATTCGAAAACTTAGCGGTAATCAAGACCCTTTCCAAAGCGTTCCGACTGGCTGGAGCTCGTTTTGGCTTTTTGGTCTCAATGAAACCAAACATTGACAGATTAAAAAAAGTTCACCTCCCTTTTTCAGTCGGAATTTTTCAACAGACAGCAGCCCTGGTGGCCATTCAAGAGAGAAAAATCATTCTCCAGCAGGTAGAAAAAATCAAAAAGGAGCGCGAGAGAATTTTTTCCGTTCTTAACAATTTATCTAATTTTAAACCTCTCCCCTCCAGAGCAAATTTTCTTTTAGTGCAAACAAAAACTCTAAGGGCAAAGGATGTTTATTTAAAACTCAAGGCCATGGGTATTCTGGTTAGAATTTTTGATACACCCGAGCTTGAAAATTATTTCAGGGTAACTATCGGAAGCCGTCGTGAAAACGACATTTTTCTCCAGGCCATTAAATTTTTAGAACAGGAGCAGAAGTATGAAAAGAGAAGCTAAGATCCATAGAAAAACCAGGGAAACAGAAATTACGGGCTGGCTGCTCATTGAAGGGAGCGGTCAGGCTACTATCACCACCCAGATTGCCTTCTTAAACCATCTTCTCGAAAATTTTGCTTTTCATGGACGATTTGATCTGAACCTTCAAGCCAGAGGGGATCTGGATGTTGACCAGCATCATCTGCTGGAGGATTGTGGTCTTGTTCTGGGACAACTTCTGAGAGGAGCAGCCGAAAAGCTCAAGGGAATAAATAGAGCAGGCTTCTTTGTTATGCCCATGGATGAAGCTCTAGCCATCGTAGCTGTTGACATATCCGGACGCCCTTACCTGCAGTATGAGCTGAAAACAAAAAGAAGATTTTGCGGCCTCCTGGACACAGATGTTCTGGAAGATTTTTTTCAGGGATTAGCTCGTGGACTGATGGGCAATGTGGTGATAAAAGTTACCGCCGGCAGGAGTGATCACCATAAACTTGAAGCTGTGTTTAAAGCTCTAGGCAGGGCTCTGAGGTATGCTCTGGCCTGCAACCCGCGTGAAGCAGATATCATTAAGGACTCGTGGCCAAGTTTGAAAGGAGTTCTGGATCTATGATTGGATTGATTAATTACGGAGCAGGAAATTTAAGATCAATCAGTCAGGCTATTACCGTCCTCGGATATGAAGCCAGGATAATTTCTTCCCCCGAAGAGGCTGAAGGTATTAAGAAACTAATCATACCTGGAGTCGGTTCTTTTGGAGCTGCCCTATCCGAAATAAGGAGAAGAAATCTGGAAAATTTTGTGCGCGATTGGCTGACTGACAAAAAACCACTTCTTGGCATCTGCCTCGGACTTCAGCTCCTGTGTGAAAGTAGCGAGGAATCTCCCACGGAATCAGGATTCGGAATTTTTCCTGGAAGGTGCAGAAAAATTCGAGCGGGTAAAATTCCTCACACTGGATGGAACAGCGTGAAAATTATCAATAATGACCCTATTTTTGATGGATTTGCTGGAGATGAGAAATTTTATTTTGTGCACTCTTTTTCCCGGCTGGAAATCGACTGCTTCAGCCTCGCCCTGACGGAATACGGCGAAACCTTCAGCTCGGTTTTGAAAAGAGATTCCACTTACGCCTGCCAGTTCCATCCGGAAAAGAGCGGCGCAAGTGGCCTGAACTTTTTAAGGAACTGGGTGGAAAAATGTTAACTCACAGAATTATTCCCTGCCTTGATATAGATGATGGTTTTGTGGTCAAGGGAATCAAGTTTAATGATCTGATTAAGGTTGGAGACCCGGTAGCCCTGGCGCTCAGATATTACCAGGAAGGAGCCGACGAACTGATCTTGCTTGACGTCGGAGCCACGGTGAAAAGTCGAAAAACCATGATCGAATTGGTGGAGAAGGTGTCCGCTCACATTTTTATCCCCCTAACTGTTGGAGGTGGAATAAAAAGCACTGAAGATATAAAAAATCTGCTCATGGCTGGTGCGGATAAAGTATCACTTTGCACCGCAGCTATTCAGAACCCTTCTCTTATAGAGGAAGCAGCTTCTCAATTTGGCTCGCAGTGCGTGGTTATTTCGATTGATGCTGCCCGCTGTGGAAAGAGCTGGCATGCTTTTATCTCTGGAGGAAAAATTGACAGCGGACTCGATGCCATCGAATGGGCCCGGCACGCTGAACAACTCGGTGCAGGTGAAATTTTATTAAACTCCATCGACCAGGACGGAACACAATCCGGTTATGACCTCGAACTTTTGTCATTAATAAGCGAAAAGGTAAACGTTCCTGTGATTGCTTCCGGAGGAGCTGGCAGCCTGGATCAAATATTAAAGGCCATTACCATCGGAAAGGCTGATGCCGTTCTCCTGGCTTCAAGCCTGCATTCAAGAAAATTAACCATAAAGCAAATAAAGGAATTTCTTAAAGAGAAAGGAGTTGAGGTGAGATGATCATCCCCTCCATCGATCTGATGAATGGGCAGGCCGTTCAACTAAGACAGGGAAAGTTTCTGGTTCTGGAAAAAGGCAACCCTTTGAATCTGGCCGAAAAATTTCATCGCTATGGCCCACTGGCGATTATAGACCTCGATGCAGCATTTGGAAGAGGCAGTAACATTTCTCTCATTAAGCAACTCTGCCGCCAGTATGAATGCAGAGTAGGGGGTGGACTCAGGACAGTGGATCAGGTGGGCGAAATACTGGCCTCCGGCGCCACTCAGGTGATTATTGGAACGGCTGCCTGGAAGGAGCGACAATTAAACCTGAGCTTTTTGAGAGATTTGAAATCAAAATTCGGTAAAAACAGCCTGATTTTAGCTCTCGATTGTGCCGGAGAAAATGTCATGATCAAAGGCTGGACCTTAGATACAGGAATCAATCTTTTTGAAGTTATTCCGATAGCCAGTGAATATGTCTCCAGTTTTCTCATAACCTGCATCGATCGCGAAGGCTGTCTTCAGGGAACAGATCTGGAATTTTACGCCAGAATAAGAAAATCATCTGATGTTCCAGTTATTGCAGCGGGAGGCATATCATCTCCCGAAGAAATAGCCACCTTAAGCCAACTTGGTATGGACGTCCAATTGGGCATGAGCATTTATACTGGAAAGATAGATCTGCCGGAGGCCTTCTCTGCCAGCCTTAACTGGCAAAAGGGAATAGATGGATTGTTACCCACAATAGTTTACGATGAAAATGGAAGCGTACTAATGCTAGCCTGGAGTTCCCCTGACTCTATTAAGATTACTCTGGAAAAAGGTCTGGCCTGCTATTATTCAAGATCTCGAAAGAAACTGTGGATCAAAGGAGAAACTACGGGGAACTTTCAGGAGATACTCCGGGTTAGAAGCGACTGCGACGGTGACACTCTACTCTTTGTAGTCAGACAAAAAGGTAGCGGGGCCTGTCATAAGGGATACCAGAACTGCTTCAACACATCTTCATTTAATCTAAATCAGCTTGTTGACGTGATAAGAGAAAGATTGGAAAATCCTTCACCCGATTCTTATACCGCCTCCCTTGATGACCGTCGGGTGCGAGAAAAACTTCTTGAAGAAGCCCATGAACTGGCTGAGGCCGGAACACCAGAAGATATCATCTGGGAGACTGCTGACCTGATTTATTTCATCTCAGTACTGCTCGCCAGGAAAAACATAAAATTCTCGGAGGTGCTCGCCGAGCTCCATAGACGCCACAAAGCAAAAAAATTCAAAAGCTATTTTCCTGATTCAGTGAAAACTGAAGAGGTCAACTCATGAAAATAATAAACGGGGATAAAATCGATATAAAAAAAATAAAGAAATTTCAGGAAATTCCGACAGAAATTCTCAGTGGAGTTCTGACCATCATCCAGGAAGTCAGCACAAAAGGAGACGAAGCACTGATAAAGATCACTGAAAAGCTGGATGGATGCCGGCTTTCATCTTTCCGGGTAAATATAAAAGAAGAACTTTCACGAATAAGAAAGCTTGACCCCCATTTAAAAAGTGCTATCAGGATAGCAGTCAAAAATGTCCGTCAGGTAGCCAGAAAACAAAAATCAATCCTCCTTAAAGCGGTTAGGCCTGTGCATCGAATTCTTCCGGGTGTTTATGTTAAGCAAGAAATAATACCTGTAAAAAGGGCGGGTATCTATGTACCCGCCGGTAGATACCCTCTTATTTCATCCCTGTATATGGGTGTAATTCCGGCGTTGGAAGCGGGTGTCCAGGAAATTGTCGTTTGCACACCTCCCGATAAGGAAGGAAGTATTCCCGTAGAAATTATCTATCTGGCAGATCTTCTGGGTATAAAGGAAATTTATAAAATCGGTGGTGCACAAGCAATAGCAGCCATGGCCCTGGGAACACAGACTATAAACCCTGTAGATTTCATTGCGGGACCGGGAAATATTTATGTGAACGCAGCAAAAAAGCTACTTTATGGAAAAGTTGGAATAGATTTCATAGCCGGGCCGACTGAACTTCTGATAATCGCTGACAGCTCAGCCAGTCCTGAATGGGTGGCCGCAGACCTCCTGGCCCAGGCTGAACATGATGTTCTAGCAAAACCTTTCCTTATAACTTTCGACAGGATTTTTGCCAATCGGGTGAAAATAGAATTGGAAAAACAGCTTAGTTCATACTCTCATTCCACAACAGCTTCTGAAGCCCTACGCAAAAATGGTATGATTATGATCTGCAAAAACTATTCGCAGGCAGCCTACCTGGCAAACGAACTTGCCCCCGAGCATCTGGCAGTTTACCTGAAAAATCCTGAAAAAATTATAAACAATCTCTACAATTACGGTTGCTTATTTGTAGGTGAATACACAGCTGAAGTTTTCGGTGATTATTGTGCTGGAAGCAATCATATTCTTCCGACGAACGGCACCGGCCGTTATCGGGGAGGACTTAGCGTAGTGGATTTTCTCAAACTTGTCACTCAGATAAGGATAACTGAAAAAGGAGCGAGAACCTTAGCGTCCGCCACAATTAGAATTGCTCAAAGAGAAGGACTTATCTTGCATGCCAGATCAGCTAGACTCCGAGCAGGAAAATCAGATAAAAGATGACAGTTTTCGTGAAAAAAATTGCATTTTTCTATTAAAATAAAAATTCATTAAGACAATAAAAAAATCCAAAAAGTAACTTATCATCACATCAGGCTTCTTATTTACTCTATCACCACCTCATGCGGGCCTTTGACCAGCTCGCCGATAAGGTAGGCCTTCTGGCCGAGTTTCTGGAATAGTTTCAGGGCCGACTCTACATCCTTCGGACCGCAGACCACCGTCATCCCGATGCCCATATTGAAGGTGCGATACATCTCACGTTCAGCTACCTGACCGCGGCGCTGAATCTCGTTGAAGATCGGCAGCACCGGCCAGCTGCCTTTGCGGATAACCACCTGAAGTCCATCCGGTATGACCCGCGGGATGTTGTCGTAAAAGCCGCCGCCAGTGATGTGAGCTATCGCTTTGATCCTGATTTTCTTTAAAGCTTCGAGAATCACCGGGGTATAAATCCTGGTCGGTTTGAGCAGCTCTTTTCCCCAGCGGTTCTTGATTTCCTCTTCTGAGAAAACTCTGCGAGCGAGCGAATAGCCGTTGCTGTGAAGCCCGGATGAAGACAGCCCGATGACCTTATCTCCGGGGCGACAGTGTCGTCCGTCAATTATCTTATCGGCATCCACGATGCCCACACAGAAACCGGCTAAGTCCCACTTTCCAGGCTCATAGAGTCCCGGCAGCTCGGCCGTCTCTCCGCCAATCAGCGCGCAGTTGGCTTCGCGGCAGCCCCGGACAATCCCCCTGATTACTTCCACCAATTGATCTTTATCCAGCCTGCCGCAGGCAATGTAATCGAGAAAAAAGAGAGGCTCGGCGCCCAGCACAACCACATCGTCGACATTCATGGCCACCAGGTCGATTCCTATGGTGTCGTATTTCTTCAGCAGGTCGGCGATGATGAGTTTGGTGCCGACGCCGTCGGTGGAGGAAACCAGAACCGGCTTTTTCATGCCCTTAAGTCGCAGAGCAAACAGTCCGCCAAATCCGCCTATCGAGCCGAGCACCTCCGCTCGTTCAGTCATCCTGACCAGCGGCTTTATCTTCTTAATGAAAGCATCCGCTTCATCGATGTTTACACCGGCTTTTTTATAGGTAAGCCCGCCCATCGCTATCTCCTTTCTGTTGTTCTGGTGATGGTTACTGCAGCCTTAAAATTATCATCCCCCTGGCTTTAAGTCAAACCGCCACCTAACCTGCTTTAGAAGCGGAACTGCTTATCTCAAAAATAGAAAATTTATCATAGAGAAAAATTCCCGGCCGGTGAAAGTTGCTTTTGCCCGGACGGCAATTTTATTTTAGTATAGAAAGGAAATGGAAAAGAAATACGGCGCGCAGAATATGGTCGGGCGTCTCGCCCGGGTGGTGGTCAAAAGACCGCAGGAAGCCTTCGTCAGCCAGGAAAGGATTGAGCGGGAATGGCAGGCGCTGGGTTTCACGGCGCCACCTGACCTCGAGCGGGCAAGCCAGGAATTTTCCCGGCTGGAGGAAATCCTCAGGCAGGAAGGTGTGGAAATCCTTTATCTCCCGGCTGACGAGCGAACGACCATAGATTCAATCTACACCCACGACCCGGCGCTTGTGACTGATACCGGCGCCATCATTCTTCAGATGGGAAAAAAGGAAAGGGCCGGAGAGCCCGCGGCGATCGAAGATGTCTTTAAGACCTGGAGTGTGCCGATTCTCGGGAGGCTCAGCGGAAAAGCCACAGCCGAAGGCGGAGACCTCCTCTGGCTGGACGAAAAGACACTCGTTGCCGGACGCAGCTTCAGAACCAATCAGGAAGGAATTGACCAGCTCCGGGAAATTCTGCGGCCGCTCGGCGTTAGCGTCATTTATTTTGACCTTCCTTACTGGAACGGCCCCGGGGAAGTCCTTCATCTGATGAGCTTCATCAGCCTGCTCGATACGGACCTGGCGGTGGTCTATAAGCGGCTTCTTCCGGTGGCCTTTTATGAGCTGCTCCTGGAAAGGGGAATTCAGCTTATAGAGATCCCCGAGGAGGAATTCCCGACCCAGGGCTGCAACGTGCTGGCGATCGCCCCGCGCCGGCTGGTGATTCTTGAAGGAAATCCCCGAACCGCCGAGCGACTGCGCCGCGCCGGATGTTTCGTCTATGAGCTTCCCGGCAGTGAAATCGCCTTCAAAGGCTGCGGCGGGCCCACCTGCCTCACCCGCCCTGTATCCAGAACAAGTCTCTCATAAAAACTTAAATTTGATTGCGCATACCTAAACAAAATAAAAAAATCTCACCTGTTTTTAAAGACATATAGAAAATTACGTTTAAATTGGCAGGAACCTCGCCAGATATGCATTAATTTCATTATCTGTCCATCCTGTTGTTTCTTTCAATCCATCTGAAATTACCTTTAAATATGATTCAGATGGTGCCTCAATCTCTTGTTCCCAGCAACCAGTTAACGTGAATATCCCGTATCCATCCTTTTCCCCGAGATCAAGTATTTTGTTATAAAAGCTTCCTTCCTGTGATTTCACTTCGTGGAATTGACACTCTCTTATTTTCCATAATCTAACAACCGTATGATATTCGGGATTCTTTTCTTTCAAGCAGGATAAAAAAGCAACGCCTTTGTTATCCCATAATGCTGATTTCCTGGCAAAATAGAGTCTGTGAGGAACCTTTATCCATCCGACATCTTCCGGCTCGCTCTTATCAGAACATCCCTGATAGGTTCTTCCCCTGAAGTTGCCTCCTAAGATATAAACCATAAACCTCTCCTTGAGCAGGTTGGAGCCATAAGCGGCATAGATTAATCTTTTATCTTCCATCGCCAGCAGTCCGTTCTTATATATTTTGAGGAAATTTTTGATCCTCTTCTTTCTGATTTAATTTAAGCTTTACAAATATTTAATATTTATGGCCTCAAGATTAAATGGATTCATTAACTAAACTGGCAATCACTTTATCAGAAATTTTCGAGGAGTTCCAGGATGACCGCCAGGCGTTTGACGCCGTCCAGATAGGCGTAGCG
>JASEFX010000043.1 GCA_030018265.1 Candidatus Saccharicenans sp. | reverse complement strand
GCCAGAAACAACGCCGCTGCCGGAATAAAGGAAGAGATGTCTCCAGCCAGGATGGCACAGAGAGCTTCAGAACAGATTAAGGAGAGAAGAGGCGCCGCTGGAATGGGTGAACATAAACCCGGTCGGCCAGGTACAGTAAGTTCTCCGGAATACAATCTGAGATTCAGAGACTGGAACCCTGACCTGAAAGCAGCCCGCCAGCTGGGTGTTAATATCTTCTACGATAGCACGAAAAATTTAATCGTCTCTCCCGAGCTGAGGCTCACCTCGAGAGAAGCACGAGAATTAAGGGTAAGAATAACTCCGCAGGGAATCGTCCAGCTGGCGCCACCGGCTGGCTTTTTCGGGAGTTCATCGGCAACCGGCAGTTCATCGGCTGCTGCGCCGTCAACCAGCTCCTCCAGCCGTTCGAGTTCCGAAGCCAGGTCGGCCGGAGCTGAACGGTCTTCCGGGGGTAAGGCTTCAAGTTCGTCTAACGAAAAGCACTGAACATAACCCTGACTAAAATTTTCAGGTTTGCCGGAAGGGAGCTTTGCTGTAAAATATACCAGCCTGTTTTTATCAGAAAAGGATATCGATGAAGTCAGGCTTTGTTTCTGTCGTCGGCAAACCCAACGCTGGAAAGTCCACCCTGATTAACGCTCTGGTGGGCCAGAAGGTCAGCATCGTTTCAGAAAAACCCCAGACCACCAGGTTTAAGCTCAGGGGGATCATAACCAGACCGGAAGCCCAGATCATTCTGGTGGACACACCCGGTTTTCACCGGGCGAAAGATGCACTGGGGAATTTCCTTAATTCTCAGGTCACCGGGTCGTTGAAAGAAGTTGACCTGGTGCTTTTCCTCCTGGACGCCTCTCAGGAAGTGACAGATGAAGATAGGGAGCTGGCGGCGGAAGTTAACAGGTCAGGTTTGCCTGCGCTGCTGGTGCTGACCAAGAAAGACCTCTGTCAGCAGGAGCAACTGGAAGCTGCCCGCAATGCTATTGCCCCGATTCTTCAATTCAGAGACCGGGTAAGCGTCTCGGCTGTTCAGAGGGAAGGGCTGGATGAGCTTCTGAATAAGGTCATCTCTTATCTTCCTGAAGGTCCGGCTCTTTATCCTGAGGACATGGTAACCGACTACCCGCTGACCATCAGGGCAGCTGAAATCATCAGGGAAAAGGTGCTGATGAACTGCTATCAGGAAGTTCCCCATTCGGTGGCTGTGGAGGTGCTGAAGATTCAGGAAAGAGAGGATAAAAACCTTCTGGAAATTGGGGCTGAAATTTATGTCGAAAAGGATTCGCAGAAGAAAATAGTAATCGGCAGCGAAGGCAGCATGATCAAGAAAATCGGAACCCTGGCCAGAGAAGAGCTTGAATATCTCACCGGGAAGAAGGTTTTTCTCTCGCTTCACGTTAAAGTCAAAGAAAAGTGGAAGAAAAAGGAATCTTTCATCAAGAGGATTTACAGCTCCTGAAGACCCATTTCTGGCCCGGAAGAACATCACCCCGGGTTATAAAAATTTCCTGCCTTCAGGGGGTTATCCTGACCAGAAGGCAGGTATTATAAATGACCCCTATGCCAGCTTCTTTTAGAATGGATATAGCTTCAGGGGATTCTGCCCCTGGCTGGAACCAGACATATCTGTAGCCGGCGGTTACCGCCTGTCTGGCTATGCTTTCGGATATATGGGGTGGGACCACGACCACAGCTGCCTTTACCGACGGCGGCAGGCTCAGAAGGTCAGGATAAGCCGGCTGGCCTTCTACCTGGTCAGTCGCCGGGTTTACCGCATAGGTATGGTAGCCGGCTGCCCGCAGCTTTTTCAGGACGATGTTACCGTATTTGGAGGGGTTTCTAGAAGCGCCGACCACAGCGATTTCTTTCTGATTCAAGAATTCTGAGATCAACTTTCCCTGGTATTCCATCATCCGTCGCCTTTCCGCTTTCCATTTTACCCGATTTTTCGATTTTTCTAAGCTGTGAGGCTAATGATAAAGCTGAAGCGTGGCGGCTTAATATGACTGTCATTTTGAGCTTCCAGAACCGTTCTTCCGGTTTTTATATCTCAGACAAAGGGATAAGGAATTTCTCTTATATGTCAGAGAGGTATGTATAAGCGCCTGTTGAGCATGGTTTTTGCTTTTTTCGGGAATTCTATCAATAAAAAAAGGTTCCCACCTTCTACCGGGAATCCCTTTTGACCTCGCCTCCACCCAAAATTATATAGGGACACAAAACCTGTGTTTGCAGAAAATTTCTGAAAAAATTTGCGGTTTTTAGAGGTCGAGCTTCTTATTTCTGGCCGGATAGGCAACCCATCCTTCCCCGTCCCAGTATTTTATTTTGTCTTTGAGGCCGCGCAGCTCGGTCAGCGCGTGAGGTGGGAGTACCCGGGAGAGGACAAATTCTTTGGCAATTTCAATTAAAGCGTCATTTGGTCTGGACAGCAGGGGCATAAGCTGGAAGTTGAAGTCGTAAATCATCACTCGCGGCAGGTCTTTCATAAATTCAGTGGCGGTAATTTCGATAATTTTATCTTCAGGATAGATTTCTGCCTTTTCCACCCAGTTTCGTATACCCAGGACCTGATTGAGGGTGGTTCTCGGAAAGAGGAGATAATATTCCTGAGTGCCTTCAGGCATGTCCCGAAACACATATTCAGGATTACCGCTGCTCGGGGAGCATCCCCATATTTTTTCGGGGTCCAGCACGAAAAGGCAGGCCTGCTGAAAATCGTTATTGGTCCCGCCGAGAATAATCTCCTTACGACCGTCTTCATCAAGGTCAAGCAGCAGCAGGGAATTTTTGCCTAAATGCCCGGCGTGCCAGTATTCACCCTGAATCTGGCCACTGGAATTAATAAGCACAATCTGTGCTGGATACCACACCGCATGGTTAGCTATGACCAGGACAGATTTTTCAGGGTTACCAGCAGCAAAAGCCTCTACCAAAAAGCGTTTAATTATGTAATGGTTGGAAAATTCATCCGTCAGCGTCCGGATTTTTCTTCCCGGTTGAAATTTCCAGCGGAGATTTCCGTCTGCTTCAAGGCAAAAAAGCTCCGAACTAAGTTTTTCCTCTGTTAGGTGGTCGCCTGCAACCAGGATTTCTTCCTGACCGTCCCCATCGAGGTCCACAAATTTATACTGAAGAGTTTCTGCCCGCAGCGGGCGTTCCAGAGGGAAAATCCAGAGAAGCTGGTTCTCCGGGTTGTAGGCATAAAGCTTGCTGTTGTGTACCTCTATTTTCAGCGGGTGTCGGACTTTCCAGAAGTGGTAAGAAGGATTTTTGTGAATCACCATGATAGCTCCAGCCAGAGCTCCGACCAGGGCAGAGGCTGCCACCACCTTTCTTACCAGTCGCTTTCTGGTCCGGAAGAAATAAGTCAGCACCGGGGAAACCAGCTTCTGGCAGATCCGGCTATCAGTGATAATCTCATTAAGATGGCTTATTCCAATGAGTTCAAATTTCCGGTAAGGGTGGACAGCTTTCAGCTTAAAAAGGAACTGGCTGGCTTCTTTCAGATTCTCGGCCGGTATCACCAGAAAACTCAACCCTGAATAAAAAGCAGCTTTTATTTTCTTTTCAAGAGCTTCCGGTGAAATCCTGAGGACTTCGCCGTTCAGGCTCACTCTGCCGGTGAAAGCAACCTCGCGGGAATACAGATAATGAAAACGATTTTCAGAAGCCAGCAGTTTCTGGGTCAGCGCCAGCAAGGCCAGAGGCAAACCGAGACTTTCACCGGTATACTGGAAATTTTTATCGCTGAAAGAGAAAAGAAGAGAGCATGGAGGGGTGCTCAGTCTGAGATTATTCTTCATAAGATAGTCAACGGCTTCGACGGCGTCTGAAGCTAAAAGATAGGTTTTTTCCTGGAAGTAGACAGAAAGGTTGGAGAATCTGATGAGATTATGCCTGTCTGCCAGTCCAGTTAGACGGCAGTGCGCTTCAAGGATCAGCAGTCGAGCGCGTTCTCCGCTCTGGAGAAGCCCTTTTCTCTCAATAAGGACACAGAACAGAGCGTCAGCTGAGCGCCCCTGGTATTTTTTCCATTTCTCGCGAATCAGGTCGAGGTCAAGAGAGAGTTCCGGCTGATGGGCAAACTTTCTGGAAAATTCTTGAAAAATCATCAGGTTCGAGGGCAGGCTGACTTTGATTTCCTGAATTTCGGGCAGCTGTTCAGCCGGGGGCTTTTCGAGTTCGTTACATATGCTGTCAGTCGATTGAGCGCGGGCAATTTTCTGCCGGAGGCGCAGCGCCTGCCATCCGTCTTCGATTTCTCCCAGGTAAAAGTGATTGAGACCCAGGTAAAACAGGATGTTGCTTATCGACTCACGAAATTGCTCCGGTGTTATCCTGTCTTTGAATTTTTTATAAAGCCAGCAGGTGATTTTAAGATACCTGCGGAGTTCATCAGGCGGCATCCCTTCCGGCTGAAAACTCGAGGCCAGCCTGAAAAACAGCCCGGCCAGCTGAAGGTGGAATGAATAGGTCAGGTCTTCAGATAGTTCTTCGGTTTGCTGCAAGAAGTTCGTGATTAACGTCATTTTCTCCGGGTCGTCGGAGGCGGCAGAGAGAGCTGACAGAGTTTCGGTAAAAATCCGGTCGAGATTTATTACTGAATTATCCGGGCTGTTTTCTTTCTGATTATTCATAAAGGCAAATCTTGAGAGAGCTTACGTTTAATAAAGGCATTTCAAAAATGATAAGATTTTTCCAGGGCTGTCCGGTCAGGGTCTCCTTGTCATCTACCACCAGCAGAGCTCTTTTTATTTCAATGGTTTCAGGAAGGTTTAATAATTTAATCTTAACCGCAAGCTGTCTGTCAGTCTGGAAAAATTCACTTTCCAGAGAACAGGTTTCCAGCCCTTTTTCTGCGTAAAGTTTTATTGCTTCACCGGAAGGAGTGATTTCAAAAATGGCAGAAGGAGAACAGACATAAACCGACAGCATGGCCTGATCAAGTTCCAGCGGGCCGAGATCGGTCCGGCCGTGAGAATCTGTCAGGAACTCTCTTTTTAGGTTTTCCAGAATTATGAAAGCATGCTGGTATTTCCGGGGTTCTGGATGGAGCAGATGGGCTTCCAGGCGGTCTTTCAGCTGATCCTGAAGAATCCTTAAAAGGTAATCCCGGCTGGCAGAGATAAGGGTTATCTTTTCAGTGTAAGCCTCGCCGGAAGTGAGTCCGCTGAATCCCAGCAGATGGGGGAACGGGGAAGGTTGACGATGGTGAGGAAACAACTTGACTCTCTTTCTTAAGCCGGGGTCGAATGACAGTCTGGAGAATGCCGATTGAAAGGGGTTGCCTGGTTTTCTGTTTTCAGGTTTGCTCATTAAATTCTCCTGCTGTTTATGATGCCTTCATCCGCCAGTCTGGATTTGAGAAATTCCTTTGAATTCTTGATCAAATATTCGAAAATTTTGCGTTTTCCCTGGCGGTAGTCTTCCGCTGAAAGCTCCGGCAGGTATTTTTTCAGGTAATTAAACAGAGAAGTCGATTGTCCGCCATCCTGCCAGTCCTGGAATAAATCCCTCAGCGCCCGGAGGAATGCTTCCTTCTCAGATTGATTTATTTTGTTTTTCATAAGATATCGATTTAAAAGTCTTGAATTCCATTCTTCCAGCTCTTCCAGCCAGCGTGCTATCTTCGTCGACAGCCTGGAGCTTTCCGGGATGGCTTCCGGTCGCGAGCTGGAGCTAACCTGGTAGAGCAGATAGTTTTTCTGGGTATCTATGTAGAGTTCGACCAGATGGCTCAAAGGGACAGAGACCGAAATTTTCTGCTGTCGCAGGAGCTCATTCAATTTTTTGATAAAAGCGAGGATCTGCAATCCGCCAAAGCCGTTGTTGAGAACAAGTTCCAGCAACCGTTCATAATGGCCATCTGTAATTACGAAATCATGTACGGGTCTGGAATCAGTCGATATCAGTGAAACGATTGTCTGTTGACCGTTCTTCAGGATCTGCCAGCCCGGGGTTTTTTTTAGAGCGTAGGCGATTTCCCTTTTTATCCTGGCTCTCTCTGGCCTTATTTCGTTGCTCAGATAGTAAAATGTTTGTTTCAGTCTCCGATGGAGGATATTCTTGAGATAACGCCTGAAGTCAGACTCGCTGGCGGAAAGAAATTTCTCGGTCAGCTTCCAGTTAAAAAGGCGTTCGAGGACAGGGAATCTGCCTTCCCTGTTCCTGACAAACAGGCTGGAGACGGTCAGCATGGCAATATCCCTCGGCTGATAGCCTCCGAGGGTTAAATGCAGGCCAGAATGCTTCCTGATGGTGGGCAGGATCAGAGCCACCATCGACTTTATGAGGTCTTCCACGTCAGCTTCAGTGTAATTGTTGTTAATAATGTAAAGTATTTTTAGCAGAAGCTTGCGTTCTCCAGCCAATTCCAGCCCCGGTGTTGTGGCTTTTTAAATTTAATGTCAAACAGGGGGTAACTGTCAAGAAGATGTTGAAAAGCGCAGCAGGTTAGCACTATAATTATTTCAGGTTGAGGAAAAACCCGAGGTTGACTATTTTCGGGTTTTTGGTTAATATTTTAGTTCAATTTATAGATAGAAGGTGAGAGTAGGACATGATTAAACTACGCCTGATGAGATTCGGAGCCAAGAAAAAACCCGTTTACCGGATTGTGGCCATTGATTCCAGAAGAGCCAGACAGAGCACCACTCTGGACGTTCTGGGTTATTACAATCCCAGGACCGAACCTCTGGATTTCAAGATCGACCTGGAAAAGGTCGACTACTGGATGAAAAGAGGCGCCCAGCCTTCGGAAACAGTTAATTCACTGATAAAAAGAGCAGTAAAGGGTAGGAAATCAACCCAAGATTCTAAAGCTTAAAGGAGGTTACTGTGAAAGAACTGGTTGAAATGATCGCCAAAGCACTGGTTGACCATCCGGACAAGGTTCACGTTTCCCAGCTTGAAGGGGAACAGACCACCATCCTGGAACTCAAGGTTGCTCCTGAGGATCTGGGAAAGGTGATCGGAAAGCAGGGCCGGACTGCTCGCGCCATCCGGGTTATCCTGGGTGCCGCCGGGATGAAGATGAAACGGAGATACAACCTGGAAATCATTGAAAAAGGTTGAGCTCGTCTCCGCTGGCCGGATAATCCGGAGTGAAGGGAAGAATGGCGCCCTGAAAATAAAGCTCTATCAGAAGAGCAGCGGAAAGCCATTCTTCGATAAAATCTATCTGGAAATAGAAGGGGAGTTAAGGGACTTCGAAGTAGAAGATTTTTCGATAGTCCGTAACTCTCCTTTTTTGAAATTAAAGGGAATAGACAGTCTGGAGAAGGCTGAGGCTCTGCGGGGCCGGGATATCCTGGTCAGGCCCGAAGACTTTCCGGCTCTGGAAGAGGGCACTTATTACGATTTCGAGTTGCTGGGCTGCAGTGTGGTTACGGTGGATGGCAGAGAAGTTGGCGAAGTGACAGGCCTGCTGGACTTCGGTGGAAACAATCTTCTGGTGGTGAGGTCGGGCAGCCGGGAAATCGAGATTCCGCTGGTCGAGGCTATCTGCCGGCAGATCGACCCGGCCGCTAAGAAGATAGTCATAGACCCGCCGGAAGGCTTGCTGGAGCTAAATGAGGTTTGACATCATCACCATTTTCCCGGGCCTGTTTGACAGTGTATTTACGGCCGGCGTGGTCAAGAAGGCGGTGGAAAAAGGCATACTGGAGATCAGGATCCACGACCTGAGGAAATACGCGACGGATAAACATCAGCAGGTCGATGACAGACCCTACGGAGGAGCGGAAGGCATGGTGCTCAAGCCGGAACCGATTTTCCGGGCGGTGGAAGATATACGTCAGACCGGGAAGTCGATCACCTGTCTGCTGACCCCGCAGGGAGAAATGTTTAACTCGCGGCTGGCTGAAGAACTGGCTTCTTACGATCAGGTTGTTCTAATCTGCGGTCGTTATGAAGGAGTTGACGAAAGAGTGATTGAACATCTGGTTGATAGGGAAATCTCCATAGGCGATTATGTGCTCACCGGCGGCGAGCTGGCCGCGGCTGTGGTGGTGGATGCCGTGTCCAGGTTCGTGCCCGGAGTGGTGGGCAAGGAAGAATCCGTGCGGCACGATTCGTTTACCACCGGTTTGCTGGATTTCCCTCAGTACACCAGGCCAAGGGAATTCCGGGGTTACCGGGTGCCGGCAGTTCTGTTTTCAGGCGACCACAAGAAAATAGCTCGCTGGCGGTTGAAAAAGGCGCTGGAAAAAACTCTGGCCCGTCGGCCGGATTTGCTGGAATCGAGGAAGCTTACTCCGGAAGAGGAAGAGCTCCTCGAAGAAATTAAAAAAGAAAGGAAAGAATCATGAGTGACCTGATTAAAAAAGTTGAGGAACAGCATATTCGCCAGGATATAGAGCCTTTCAAGGTAGGCGATACGGTTAAGGTGCACGTGCTCATTCGTGAGGGCGACAAGGAAAGAATTCAGGTTTTCAAGGGAGATGTTATCGCCCGCAGGGGCTCGGGACTCGGTGCCACCTTTACCGTCAGAAAGATTTCCTACGGCGTTGGCGTTGAAAGGATTTTCCCGCTGCACTCGAAGATGATTAAGAAAATCGAAGTGGTCCGTCACGGCAAGGTACGCCGGGCTAAACTCTATTATCTGCGCAAGCTGAAAGGAAAAGCGGCGAAGCTGAAAGAAGAACAGCAGTAAGCCGGTTCCAGCCAGAGCCAGGGTCTGTTTTATTAATCAAAAAAATCTTTCTGTCTCGACCACCGGTAAATAATTTAATAAAATATACCGGATGTTAGGGTTTCAAACAGAGAAAGATTTAATCAAGGGGGGATGCCAGTTTCTGGCCGGTCTTGATGAGGTGGGGAGAGGTTCACTTTTTGGACCGGTGGTGGCGGTAGCCGTGATTTTCCCGCCCTCCTTCTTCAGTTGCAAAAAACCTTCCTGGTCTGATCAGGTTATTGATTCCAAACTGCTTTCGCCGAACAGAAGGTTAACGCTCGCCGAAAAAATCCTCGAAGCGGCGCTGGACCTGGGGATTGGCTATGCCACCAGCGCGGAAATCGACCGTTTTAACATCTACCAGGCAACCCGGCTGGCCATGGTCAGAGCGCTGGAAGAACTCAGTCTGAGGCCGGATATGATTTTAGTTGACGGCCATCCCCTTAAAGGTATAGATTATAAACAGATGGCGGTGCCGCAGGGAGATAGAAAGATTTTCTCAATAGCGGCCGCCTCGATAGTGGCCAAGGTTTTCAGGGACAGGTTGATGGCAGTTCTCGACGATGTTTACCCGGGATATGGTCTCAGCCGTCATATGGGTTATGCTACCGAAGAACATTTTCGGGCTCTGGAGAAACATGGCCCCTGTCCGCACCACAGAAAGAGCTTTCGGCTTTTCCGTGAAAGAGTGTTGATAAAATGAACGGCAAGATCGACCGCATAAAAATAATCGGACAGGCAGAACGACTTGTCCGGGCAGGCAAGCTGCGGGAAGCCATTGCCGAATACGAAAAGATTCTGGAAGAAGAATCGAATGATGTTACCATAAATAATACAGTCGGCGACCTTTATGCGCGTCTCGGGCAGAACGAGCGTGCCATCAGGCATTTCGAGCGCGCAGCCAGCGAATATGAAAGAAAAGCTCAGTATTCACAGGCGCTGGCCATTCTGAAGAAAATCTGCCGCCTTAACCCGGAGAGCCCGGTCTATTTTGTTCGCATGGCTGACCTTTACGCCAGGCAGGGTTTTACGGCTGAAGCCAAAAAAGAATATCTGACAGTAGCTGAAAAATATCTGCAGGCGAAAAATGTGGAAGAAGCGATCGAACTCTATGAAAAGGTGGTCAGGCTTGACCGTGACGATTTGAACGTCAGGATGCAGCTGGCAGCTCTCTATAAGCTCAACGGACAGATAGACCGGGCAGTCGGCGAGTTGCTGGAGGCGGCTGACCTGAAGCTGCAGGACGGACGGATTGATGAAGCCCACAAGTTTCTGACAGAAGCCCGTAAACTCAACCCTGAAAATCCCCGGCTTGCCCTGAAAATGGCTCAGGTTTTAAGGGTTAAGGGTCAGACTTCCGAGGCCATCGCGCTGGTTCAGGCAGCTCTGGAGAAAAACCCGAATGAACTGGAAGCACAAACCTTCCTCGGAAATCTTTATTTTGAGGAAGGAAAATTTCAGGCCGCCAGGGA
>JASEFX010000042.1 GCA_030018265.1 Candidatus Saccharicenans sp. | reverse complement strand
CCGCGAAGGAGAAAGGCTGCCGGTAGTTGTCTGGGCTTATCCGCTGGAATACACCGACCCGGGAACGGCCGGGCAGGTGCGCGGTTCTCCTTACAGGTTCACCTTTTACCGCGGAGCCAGCCAGCTGTTCTTCCTGACCCAGGGATACGCGGTGCTCGACAACGCCCAGATGCCGGTAATCGGCGACCCGAAGACCGTCAACGATACCTTCATTGAGCAGATTGTGGCCAACGCCAGGTCGGCCATAGATGCTCTTGACCGTATGGGAATCGCAGACAGGAAGCGCATCGGGGTCGGAGGTCACAGTTACGGCGCTTTTATGACGGCAAACCTGCTGGCGCATTCTGACCTGTTTGCCGCCGGCATTGCTCGCAGCGGAGCTTACAACCGGACACTCACTCCTTTCGGGTTTCAGAACGAAAGGAGAACCCTCTGGGAAGCACCGGAACTTTACATCAGAGTTTCTCCTTTTATGTATGCCCACAAAATCAACGAGCCGATATTGCTGATTCACGGTGAAGCTGACAACAACAGCGGAACATTTCCGATACAATCAGAGCGTCTTTTTGCCGCCATCAAGGGACTCGGCGGAACCGCCCGACTCGTAATGCTGCCTTATGAAAGCCACGGTTATGCCGCGAGAGAATCTATTCTTCATGTGCTGGCGGAGATGATCGAGTGGTTTGACCGTTACGTGAAGAACAGAAAATAGGTAAAAGATTAATTAAAAGGCGTGATAAAAAATAAAAAAGAAAATTTAAAACCGAATTACGAATAACTTGAGGCTAAAAACAGAAACTGCGCAATCATGAATAAATATGTCATGAATCAATAAGCGACTAAGTTTTGCATTATAAAATTTTCTGATATTTCAGATTTCAGTTTGATAAGCTGAAATCTCTGTTCGGGCTTTTCTTTCAGCATAATCGCATTTTTTCTCTATACTGGCAATACTTCTTTTGCTCCTAAAAACTTTTTTCTGCTTTTTAACGATAGCAAAATTTGTTTCTGCATTAACAAACTTTTTAATTCCAGGATCAGGGAGAAAAAATAGCAAAAAGAAAAACAGGGATGAAAACTTTTCCACAATTCCTGTGCAAAAATTTGTGGAAATCTCATTTAATCACTGTTTTAACGCGCTGATTATAAATAACTTCTGGTATTTTGCACATTTTTTGTGCAGCCGGGCGAAAGACAGAATTTTAAGTTCTTGATAATCATATTTTTAAGCTTATCGGGCGCATGATTCTGAAGCTTTTTCACGGCAAAATCAGCCTGAGCTTTTGTGATCAAACGGCTTCAACTCGTTCGACTAAAATGTTAGGATAATAATGAAGAAAGAAGGCAAAGGAGACAGAATGAAAAACCGGCGTGAAAAAAATTCTATGTTTTTCTCCATTTCTTTAACGGTAATCTTTTCCCTGGTCAGCACATTCACAGCAACTTCAGAAAGCGTCCGGCAGCAACTTCCACCTCCGGGCAGAGTGGAGATAAGAACTGTAGAACCGTTTGTCTACTGCTCGCTCAGCCGCTCCGGTTCTTTCTCCGAAATCATGGAAGCGGCCGGAGAACTCATTCAGAACATGCACCTGCAGAATATTTTCCCGATGGGACCGATGATCGGAATTTTTCATGGAGACCCGAATCTTTCCGACCCGGAGAAGATGCAGTGGGAGCTCGGCTTTCCGATCAGCGAACAGGCTCAGGTGCTTGCTCCTCTCGAAAAAAAGGTCTGGACTTTTACCACCGTCGCCGTAAGCGTTCATCAGGGCCCGTATGACCAGACCGGAGAAACCATCCTGAAGATGCAGGAATGGCTCGAAGAGAACGGTTATGTTCAGAATGGTCCGATTCTCGAAAGATACCTTGACCCGGAGCCTTCGAGATTAAGCAGCAGCAGCCTGCGTACGGAAATCTGGATACCCTGCAGAAAAAGCTGACAGCGGAAGCCTTACCCGAAAAGTACTGAAGAATTATTCAGAAAGGGTGGTGGGACTGCATTTAACTTTTAACCCCGGTCCTCAGATTTCTTCTGTTTTTTTCAGATGATTTTCAATTTTTCTCTGCCCGTAACAGGCTTTTACACAGATGCCGCAGATATACTGGCCGACGAGTCCCCGGTCGCGGAATTCTTTCAGTTTCGCAAAGCAGGCGAGATGGTCAAATTCTTCCGGTTTTTCTTTTATGGCTCCGGCCGGGCAGACGGCCAGGCAGCGACGGCACTGGTCGCAGCTGAAAGGGAGCGGTGAATCAGTCCTTAGCGGCCAGCTGGTCAAAACGGTCACCAGGCGGAAACGGGCTCCAAGAACCGGGTTTACCAGAAGGTTGTTACGACCGATCCAGCCAAGTCCAGCCAGCTGGCCAATTTTCTTGTGCGAGAGATGTGCCTTCTGATTTTTCCAGTCTGTAATCTGAGAGGCGGCCACCGGAAGCGCCAGGTAGCCCTGACGGCTGATGAAGGAGGCCAGTTCAAGCGCTGCCCGGTCAAGATAGGCATTGAGCTGGCGGTAATGATGAAAGTAAAGAAGGGTCGGAGCGTCTTTTATCTCATCGAGGACTGAAAGCAGCACTTCCTTGCCGAGAGAAATGGCAAAATCATAGCGAGCAGCCACTTCAGCCGAGAGGGAAAAATCTTTCCTGGCCTGCCTGATATCAGCCACCCCGAACAGGTCGACTTTCAGGGTTTCCAGGCAGAACTTTTTGAGCGATTCGTAATCAGTTTCAGGGGATCTGCCGTTCATGATGCGATTATTTTAATTGCCCTGACGCAGTAAGTCAAAAACCTGGCGGTTGACCCGACCTGTTTTTTGAAGTATATGTTAACTTCAGGACCTGAGGTCCGGGAGATTATCAAGGAGCGACGGCAAATGACAGAAAGAACCCTGGCTATCATCAAACCCGATGCCGTAAGAAAAAAGGTCATCGGCCGGATAATTCAGAGGATTGAAGACGAAGGATTTGAAATCCTCGGCCTGAAAATGGTTCATCTGACCAGAGAAGAAGCCAGAAAATTCTATTACGTGCACAAGGATAAGCCCTTTTATGAGAGCCTGACGGATTTTATGTCTTCCGGTCCGTCAGTTGTCCTCCTGTTAGAGAGAGAAAATGCCATCAAACACTGGAGGGAAGTGATGGGGGCAACTGACCCGGCTCAGGCCAGACCTGGAACCTTAAGGAGACAGTTCGGTTTCTCGATAGAGCGGAACGCGGTCCACGGGTCAGACAGTCCCCAGACCGCCGAATACGAAATTGCCTTCTTTTTTGGCTGAAAACAGGGCCGTCCCGCCACCAAAAAAAATACTTGACAAACTCTGAATAAAATCTTAAATTTTTTTTGCGCCTTGGATGAGAATGAGAGTCAGGGGGTATCGTCTCTTCAATTTTAAGCCCGCCTGGTCTGTCATTCCTCCGGGCTAAATTTAGCTCATGGAGGTTTCACCATGCGTAAATCTTTAATTAAAGTCATTGCCATCCTGGCCTGCCTGGCTTTCACCGTAAGCCTGGTTCCGTCTATGTATGCCGCAGAAAAGAGAATCACCAGGGATGACCGGCTGATCATGCAGAAACCGCTGAACATGCTGATTTCCATATTCCCGTTCCTTGGCTCGGTCGTGGACACCGGAAGCAAAGCCAGCAGCAACCCGACGGTTAAAAAGAGCCTGAAGCCGACGGCGGAGATTCAGGTTCCGGCCAAGCCAGGAAATGGAAGAGACTAATTTTTAATCGAACACCCGATAAATCTCACCTTCGGGGGTGAGAAAGAAAGAATTTTCTCACCCCCTTTATCCTCCTTTTCAGCCATTGACAAAAAACTCTATCCCTGTTTAATTTAACCTGAGGATTTCCTGAATGCAGAAGCTTTATAGAGCGGCGGTTGTAGCCCTTTTTCTCTGCCTGTTCCCTAGCTTAACCTGTGCCCAACCTTCGCCGGCTGCTCCGGGCAACTTTCCCGGGCTTCTCGCTTCATCTTTGAACCTGATTTCTGAAGGCAGGTACTTTCAGGCACAAAAATCTCTCCTTAAAAGCCTCAACCTGGCTAAAACTCCGGAAGATAGAAAATCGGTTCTTTTCTACCTTGCGGAAACTAACGCCAGTCTCGGCCAGCTGGCGCAGGCGGCAGAAAGGTATCAGCAGTGCCTGGAGATTGCCAGAAAACAGGGCGATGTCCGGATGGCAGATTACTGTCAGAAATCGCTGGAGGTCCTGGACCTTCTGAACAGAGCGAAAACTTACCAGAAGGACAATAAAGACGACCTGGCTATCGACACTGTGAATAAAGCGCTGGAAATCTGCGAATCCATTAAAAATGAAACACTTAAACTAAAATGTCTTAAAAGGAAAGCTATTTCTTTTCTGAACACGAACCAAACAGAAAAATTTTTTAGCACGAACTTAGAAACTAATAAAATCGCAAAAAAATTGAAAGTCTCATATGAAATAATAATGTCTTTTAACAATATAGGTTATTATCATTTCTCTAACAACAACATAAATTTAGCCATCGATTATTTCACCCAGGCATTATCTTATATAAACGAAGACACCCTGCCGGAAGATGTATTTGATATTTACTACAACCTCGGAACCGCATACAACGAAATAGGAAACTTTAGCCGGGCGATTGAATATTTCAGCCAGGCGCTGGAAATAATTTCCCGCGAACCGAACAGTTCCTACTACGCCGCCACCCTGAACAACCTCGGTTTTGCCTTCGCGAAAAAAGGGCTGACCGGCGGCAACCGGGAAGATTTCGACCGGGCTTTTGATTACTGCAGTCAAGCCTGGGCTGCAGTTCAAAAATTGGGCGACAAACATTTAGAAGTCATCTTTTTGAACAACCTTGGTTCGATCAAAGCTCATCTGGAAGAAAACTACGAAGCGATCTATTTTCTGAAAAAAGCCCGGACGCTGGCCGAAGAGCTTCAGTTGAATTCTTACCTGCCGTTCATCTACACCAACCTGGGGATCATCTACGCCCGCCTGGGCGATTATCAGAATTCCACTCTTTTTTACGATAAAGCCATCAGCCTGGCCGTGGATCAAAACGAAAACCGGAGCCTCTGGGAAAGCTATCTGGAAAAAGCCAACCTGCTGAGAAAACAGGGACAGCAGGACCAGGCAAAATTTTACTACCTGAATTCGATCAACATCATCGAAGGATTGCGTTCCCAGCTTCTGACCGAAGAGGACAAAGCCAGTTTCTTCGGAAGCGACAAGAGGCTCGATGCCTACCATAATCTGATTGACATGCTCCTCTCTGACGCTGTCAGGAACAAAAAAATCTCTGAATCCCTCCTGGCTCAGGTTTTTGAATACACCGAAAGAGCCAGGGCGCGCGCTTTTCTGGAAAGCCTCGAAGCCTCCCGATTGAGCCATCAGTATCCTGTGGACATCCGGCTGGCCAACAGAGAAAAAGAATTGATGAACGAGCTTTCCAGAATCTACACCGGGCTGTTAAACCCGGAAATGGAAGAAAAAGAAAGGTCAAAACTTCTCAGCCAGATAAAACTTCTCGAAGAGGACCTGGAAAACGTCAGGCGTCAGATACGGGCAAAAAATCCCGCCTATGCCACCTTAACCTTTCCGGAAATCATTTCGCTCGACCGGGCGCGCAAAGAATTCATCGACAGTCAGACTGCCATCATCACCTATCAGGTAGGCAAGGAATCGGCTTACGCTTTCTGCCTTAGTTCCCGGGGGACAAAGGTTTATCCGATTCCGGCCGAGAAAGAGCTTAAAAAAATCGTTGCCCGGCACCGGCGGGCGATTTCCGACACCGACAATCAGGATTTCAGCAGCGGTTATGAACTCTACAGAATACTCGTCGAGCCCGGACTGGACAGCAACCTGGAAAGCAGGGTTAAAAGATTAATCATCATACCGGACGATATCCTCACCGTCCTGCCCTTTGAGACCTTAATGGTTTCAGAGCAAACGCAGGACTGGCTGATAAAGCATTTTACCATCTACTACGCCCCATCTGTTTCCTCACTGAAGGGCCTGGCCCATTTTCAGAACAGGAAAAACCGTCCGAAACCAGCGTACAACCTGCTGGCCGTGGGCGACCCCTACTACGGCGAGCTGGAGGAAAAACACAGCGACCTTTCGACCAAAACCATCTTTCAGGATCTATACAGTCTGTCGGACATGAAATTCTACCGCCTGCGCTACTCCGATGAAGAAGTCCGCCGCATCTCCAGTCTGATCCCCCGCACGCAGGTTCTCACCAGAGAAAAAGCATCCGAGGACCTGATAAAGATTATGAACCTCTGCGACTACCGGATTCTGCATTTTGCCGCTCACGGATTGATCGACGACCGCAAACCCTCTCGATCGTCGATAGTCCTGACACTCGATAACGACCCGGCAGAAGACGGCTTTCTCCAGATGAGAGAGATACTCAATCTCAAACTGAACGCTAACCTCGTCGTCCTGTCATCCTGTCAGACCGGTCTCGGACAGTTCATCAGAGGGGAAGGTCTCGAAGGCCTCAGCCGGGCTTTCTTTCACGCCGGTGCTTCTTCGGTTCTCATAAGTCTCTGGACGGTAAACGACCAGGTGGCCGCGCAGTTCATGGAAAGATTCTATCTCCACCTGAAGACCCTGCACAAACAGGCAGAGGCCTTAAGGGCTGTAAAACTCGAAATGATCGACTCCGGTGTGGTTTCCCACCCCTATTACTGGGCCGCCTTCATCCTCAACGGATACGGCGACCTGAAGACTTTTGCCCCGGATTACAGAACACCCCTGGCCGTGGCTCTGCCGCTTTTCGGGCTGGCTGTCGGAGCGCTGCTGTTCAGACGAAAAATATTAACCCGTCGAGAAAACCGCTGATTTCTCAGAAAAAAAATTTAAAAAATGAGAATTTTTCTGCGCCTGGAACATCTATTATAATTGACACTTCGAGCTTTACGGGCGGACATGGTTTCCGGGCGCAAAAAAGAGCGGAAATTTCAGAAACTTCTCAACGAATTTTCCGTTTACATCCGTTCCTTAGTCTACAGATATCAGCTCGAGAGGCTCGGTCTTGACCCGGAGGACCTGCTGCAGGAAATCAGGCTGAAACTCTGGAAAATCATCGTCGATGAGAAAAACATCCGCAATCCGGCGTCTTACATAAAGAAAGTGGTGGAGTCAGCCGTGATCGACCAGATCCGGAAAATAAGGCGGGAAGAAGAAGTCTATCTATCTGAACAGCAGAAACTGATTTCCGAACTCGACCCGCGACCGGTCAACACTCCTGCTCCCTCCGGCACACTCAAACAGTCGGTGCTTAAGGCGGCAGACAGGCTGATGGATTCGAGGAGGACCGTGGTTAAACTCTATCTTCTGAATATGAGCCTGCCCGAAATTGCCGCCTACCTTAATTACACCGAGGCTAAAACCCGCAACCTTCTCTATCGCGGCCTGGCCGACCTGAAAGACATCATAAAAAAAATGGGTCTGGAAGATGAAATTATTTAAGAAAAACAAGAAAAACATGAAAAAAAGGATTCAGGAGGGCCCCGAGCTTTTAAGGGTTGTTTCCCGCAAAAACTGCCCCTCTCCGGAAGAAATTTCTTTTTCTTTTGACCCGGAATGCCCGCTGGAAATAAAGTCAAAAATAGTCGACCATGTAGCTATCTGCCCCGCCTGCTGGAGGGAATTCGAGCTACTCGGGGCGGCCCACCGGTTGATAACAGACCTTCAGAAGATAACGCCAGTTGATGAACCGGAGGCAACCGAAACAGAAAGAAAGCCATACCGCTTGCCTTTTCCTTTATGGAAGCTGACTGTTGCCTCTATCTCTCTTGTCTTCATTTTAATCCTTGGATACACCGGATTGAACTACTGGAACTCCCGCCGCCTGGAAAGAAAAACTCCTCCTGTCGAGCAAATAATCCTTTCGGAAGAGATTACTCTGCCTTCTCCGGCCAAAATTAAATTGAGCTGGAATCCGGTAGAGGGCACTTCCTTCTACCGAGTTGAAATATATGATCAATATATGTACCTTCTCTGGCAGAGCCAGGCGCTCTCAGGAACCAGCCTCGAGCTTCCAGCGGAGGTGGTTGATTCGCTGCGGGATGACGACTATTTTTTCTGGCAACTACTTGTATACAGCGGAGAGAATCTAATCACTGAATCTCCCGTAAGAAAAGTCTACCTGAAACCTCAGTAAATTTGCTCCGGATTGCCGCTGAGAACATAACCGGCCCAGTAGTAAGGATGGGATTTTGAACCGGAAAGCAATTTAATTTTAGCCTGCCTTAGAGCCTCATCTTTGGCCTTTCCCGCCTGAAGCTGCCGGTAAAATTCAGTCATAAGCTCCTGGGAAGCCAGGTCGTTTACCGCCCAGAGAGCAGAAATTACCGCCCGGCTGCCGGCCAGCATGAAAACTCGCGGCATCCCTATTGCCCCCTCCACTTTCTCAACAGGTCCCCGGCTGCTCTCGCAGGCAGCCAGAACCACCAGTTCCGGCCTCATTCTCAGGGAGTAGACCTCCCTCACACTCAGAAAGCCATCCTCCCGGCTGCCCCTCCCGGCAGTCAGCACGAGCGAAGAGCGCTGGGGATATCTTTCACTGATAAGTCCATGGCAGGCAAAGTGAATGATCCGGTAGCAGTTAAGGTCAAGAGCTTTAAGATTTTCCTCGCTGGCGCTTCTCCCTAGATAAACGTCTGTTTTTTCAGCCGGGAATAAATCAGCCAGCTGTTTTATCTCTTTGCGCGAGAAAGGTAGAGAGGGCAGGCTTATGTCGCCCGATGATACTGACCCCTTAATATAATAAATCCTGTTCTGCAATTGATTCTTGAACCAGCGGCCGTGAGCGGGGCGACCGAAAGCCAGAAGTTCTTTCGAGTAGTCGGGAGATTGCCCGGCGGATTTCAGACGAATCAGAGTTGAAATCGACGGACTGTAACTTATATTGAATCGTTCAAGAAGATAGCCACCTTCGCTCTTTCCCGGCTGCTCAAAGATAAGGGCTTCAAACGGCAGGTAATAAAGCAGCCCGTCGGGTATGATGATGAGCGAATTTATTTCCGGGTCTGCCAGCTCTTCAAGCGGGAGCAGAAGATTCCCTATACTTCTCCCGGCGAGCCTGAGATCCTGCTCTCTGGTTTCTCTGGAGGCCAGAAGCTTTATGTAAAGTTTTATCGATTTTTCGATTTCATTTTCGGAAGGCAACAATATAACCCTGAAGCTCTTTCTGCCGATGACAAAACAGTACGATTCATCCTGTCCGAGAAAATAATCAAAGATCAGCCGATTTTTCGGGAGAAATTCCTTCTGCAGGAAACTCAATCCTGGCAACTTTTCCTGGCCAGGATTCAGGTTCAGACCGTACCTGCGTTCCTGAAGCCTGAGATAGCGGTATTCGAGTTCAGATAATTTCTCCCGGGCGTTTCTGTCTCTAAGATTTTCCGGCCGGCTGAAAAACTCTTTGATCATCCGGTCTATCTTCTCCAGCTCATCCCCGTTCTCTCCGGCTGGATGATCGGCTGGAACCCGGCCGAGTTCTTCCGCCAGCACTCTGGCTTTGACTTTGTTTAAAGAGTTAAAAAATTCATCCTCCAGCCCGGACTGCGGTTTTTTCATCCATAATTTCACCAGAGAGCGGATCAAACCTTCATAGACTACTCGCTTTTCCCGGTCGAAACCCACGCGGTAAAGGTCAAAATTAACCTTTTCTCGCAACGGGTCAAGAGATTTTATGGCCTGGCTATAATTCCGGTAAGCGCTCCGGTAATCACCGAGCGCTTCAAAAGTCTGGCCCAGACCGTAATAGTTCCTCCAGATTTCCGGCCAGTAATCGATTTTCAGTGCCAGATTCAATGCCCTCCGGAAGAATTCGCGCGCCTTCAGGATTTCACCTCTCTTAAAGAATAACGACCCCAGATTGTTCATCGAAGCGACCATAACTTCAGCGTCATTCTGCTCTTCTCCCTCTTTCAAGGCCTTAATACACAATTCTCGGGCTTTTTCCGGATCGGTTTCAATAAGAACAAACCCCAGGTTATTCAGCATTCTGGCTTCCAGCGGTTTCAGTCCGGCCTGAAGGCTCAGCGCCAGCGCGGTGGTAAGAAGCTCAACCGGTCGCTCGCTATTTATTGATCCTCCGAGCAAGCCTCTGCGATGTTGAGAAAGCGCCAGTTCTGAGAGGATCCAGATGGTTGATTCCAGGTCGTCTCCGCTCTGGTAGAATTCGAGCGCCCTTTCAAGATAATGCTCTGAAAGTTCATAAAGCCCGAGAGATTTACTGACAACAGCCAGGTTGATCAGGACGACGGGTTCCCTCTTCAGCAAATTTTTTTGCTCAGCCAGCACCAGCGCTCTGTCGAAATAATCACAAGCTTTATAAAACTCTTTCTTTTTCGATAAATAATTCCCGATGTTTATTAATGCTCTATATATGT
>JASEFX010000041.1 GCA_030018265.1 Candidatus Saccharicenans sp. | reverse complement strand
GCTCATCCAGGGTCATCGTCCGGAATGGAAGTTCTGAATACAGCTTTTCCATCGCCTGGTGAAAACGGCTTCCCAGGAATGCTTCAATGCCCTCCTCCTCCACCCTGATTTCATCGATGTAAGCCAGCTTGAATTTCAGAGGGCAATTTTCAAAGGTGGAGAGCTTCGAATGAGAATATTTCATGTTGTTTATGTCTTTCATCGGCAAATCTCCCCGGTTAAATTTCCTGACCGCGCCTTCATCTCAATGTTCCCGGCTTCTCCGGGTTCAGCATCAGGGCTGTCGCCCGGCTTTTTATCGTTTCTCTTTTTCTTTTTCTTTAATGACCTTAACCCTTTCCTTCAGGTGGTCCTTCAGTTTTAAGTAGGGAACCCCATGTTCCCACCAGTCTGGAGCTGGCTGCCCTTTCAGGTGATGGTCAAAAAATTCTTTCATCCTGATGGTGTAATCTTTCCGGTTGGCCGGCTTTTGCAGCCCGTGGTTTTCTCCTACATACTGCAGCATGACCACCGGCTTTTTCAACCTGCGCAGGGTGTTGTAATATTCCACACTCTGATTGAAAACCACCGCCCCATCTTTATCGTTGTGGAGAAGAAGCAGCGGCGTCCGCACCCGGGTGGCAAAAAACACCGGAGAATTCCTGATGTAAGCCTCGAGGTTTTCCCAGTAACCGCCGGTAAATCTCCCCTGACTGCTCTCAAAGATCGGCTGGTTGGCCGAGCCGGTGTTCCAGTAAATCGAGCTGTACATGGAAATCATGTTGGTGAGTGGCGCTCCGGCCACGGCCGCGGCAAAAGCATCCGTCTGGGTGATCAGGAAGGCTGTTTGATAGCCGCCCCAGGAGTGTCCGTGCAACCCGACCCTCTCCGGGTCCACCACGCCGGTTTCTATGGCCGCCTTCAGAGCCGGCAGCACGCACCAGACGGCTGACAGTCCCGGGTCGTTGACAGTGTAAACGATATCCGGCATGAGCACGGCATAACCCTGGCTGGTGTAGCAGGATTTGTTGAAACCGTTTGCCGTCGGCAGAAAATACCTGTTGAGATTATTCGAAAGTTTTTCATAGATGTAAACAATGGTCGGATACTTTTTGCCTTCCTGATAATCCGCCGGCAGGAAAAGTGCCGCCTGAAGTTTACGACCCTTCTCGCTGACGTAATCAACCAGCCGGACTCCGGCTGACCACAGGAACTCTTTCTGTTGCGGATTGGCTTCTGTAATTCTGGTGGCCCGCAGGAGAGCGGCGTCCGAAACATAATAATCAGGAAAATCCCGGTGCGTTTCCCTGGTGTAAAAGTATCGATTGGCTTTCTTAGCTTTAAGCAGGCGGTTGAATTGTGCGTCATCCCAGAGCAGCACTCTGGCAGCTTTCTTCCCCGGCCCAATCAGCGCTATGCCCTGCTTTTTTGTCGATTCGCCGTAGGCCTGGAAATACTGCGGTTGCGAAAGGTCTATTCCTCTTTCTTCGGGGTCAAGCACGAACCGCCGGTTGTAACGGATCTGGTCCTTATAGCCATTTCCGGTGAGGTTAATTCCCTGCCGTCCGCGGGCTTCAACCAGCCAGACGTCCCAGCCGTCAGAAAGAAGCACCTGGTGGCTGTCCTTTGACCAGCCAAAAGGACGGTCGGGAGGGTTTTTCACGTTGTGGTCATCGTCCTCGTCAATGAAGGAAGCCGGCAGTCCGGCCGTCAGGTTGTAGCTCTGACCGGTGGCCAGCTCGTAAGTGTAAAAATGTCCGTCATCGTAATACAGCAAGTAACGTCCGTCAGGAGAAAGGTCGTATGACCAGCGATTCTGCTTGAGCGCCAGCTTTTTCTGTCCGGTTTTCAGGTCGATCAGATAAATGTCCTGAAAACGCTGTCCGCTCAGGCTGGCTTCAAGCTGGTAAGGCGTGCGGTCAAAACCGACAGCCAGGTCGCTGGTGCGGCCGAGCCTTACCTCTCTCATCTCCTCGTCTGCCAGGCGCACAAATTTTTTCTCCTTCACGCGGAAGAGTGAAAGATAGCTGTAAGCGGCATCCTGTTTTTCCTCCACCTGCTGCTGGGATTGCAAACGGGGATCCTGCCAGTGCCAGAGAACGAGGTCCGGAAGCTCCTCCTCATCAATTTCATCGTTCCAGGATGCCTGTAATTCAGCTTTTTCCGGGTTTTCTTTCTTTTCTCCCTCCGCAGCTTTACTCTCAGCTCCTGACTTAACTTTAAGCTGTTTGAGGCCAAAAGCCACCGCCTGGTAGTCCTCCAGCCAGTAAGGAGTGAAATCCGGACTCAAGCCGAAGCCTGCGGGAAAAGAACTATCCGCGGCCGGGTCGTACTCAAACTTTTCCACCCGGCCGGAGGCGGGATCGAGCCTGAAAGCTAACAATGAGTAAAATTTGTCTTCATATTTTTTATCTTCAATCCCGCGAAGAAGCGAAAGGGCCTGTCCTTTCTCATCCCATTTAAGGTTTTTATACCAGAAGCGGCCGGAATCGAGCGGTTTTATTTCTCCGGTTTTCAGGTTCATCAGCATGATTCCGTTGCCGTTTCTGTCCCGGGCATCAACCAGAAAAGCCAGCCATCTTCCGGTTTTATCAAAAGCAAATTCCGAGACGTTCCCCAGAACGATTTCCTGACCGGTGGCCAGGTTTTTTAACACCAGGTCCGAACCGGACCATCTGTCCTTTTCTTTTTCCTGGGCTTCTGGAGCCAGCCGGTGAACAGCCAGAAAAGCTGAGCTTTCACCGGAAAAAGAAATCTTCCGGGCTCTGGTCCACTCGGTCCGCTCTCCGTTTCTTAAGGCCACCAGAATGGCTACAGGCTCTATCCTCTTTTTCTCCTTGCGCATTTTTTTCATTTCCTGAGAAGAAGGGTACGAAAGAAAGCTTAACCATCGGGAATCATCGGAGATCAGGATTGAATCAAAAAGAGACCGCGGCGCCTCCCCCAGAGAAAAACGGTATTCCTTTTTTCCGTCGACTTCCTTGATAACCAGCTCGCTGTCACCCTCGTTCGGACTCAACACATAAACAAACCAGCGACCGTCGTCAGAAACCTTAGCCAGAGTGATATTTTTCCATGCGAGGATATCCTGGAGTTCTATCGGGCGCGGGGCTGCCGGACGGGCTTCAGATTTCTCTGACCAGGCTGTTTCCCGGGCGGACGCCAATGGAGTTAAACGCACGGTTTCATCTGAAACAGATTCAATCATCAGGCCAGGCGGTCCGCCGGCAGCCAGATTTATCGACAGCGGACAGAGAAACAACAGAAATAAAATCAAAAACCGGGATGCCTTGGGCAAAAAATTCTGACTTCTTAAAAATTCAGTCATCTTAGACACCTCATAAAACTTGAGTATCTTTCCATTCTAACAGAGCCCACCCCCCTAACACCTGCAATCAAATTACCAGCTATTATTTTTTTCAGCCATGGCTGTTATTACTCCAGAACCCGTATCCACGGCGGCCAGAAATCAGCAGTGCTAAGAAATAAAAATTCAGCGATATTAGCCTCAGGATTTACGGTGCCAGTGGCCATTCATGTAACTCATCAGCTTTTCTGGATTCTGGCTGCTGAAAATAAATCGGCGACCGCCGCTGGTTTCAATTTCCAGTCCCCGGTTTCCGCTGGCGGTGTAAATTTTTGCTCCCCGGGCAAACTTAATTCCGTACCCGCCGAAGTCCTTTATCGGAGAAAATTCCACCGGTCTGATTTCTTTAATCTCCAGCCAGGATATTTTGTGATAGCGAAAATGGAACGGATGGTAACGGTAATAAAAGCCATCGGGTCTGACCTGAAGAATCAACCCGGTCTTCAGCACCAGATAAGGGAAAAGAAGCCCGAAAACAACGAAAATAATGACAACCACGAAATCCGGAGCCGGTCTGCTCCCTACCGGCACTCCCCTCAGCACCTGCTGATAAAACGTGTACCAGACCATAACTGCCGGCGCCAGCACCGGTAGCCAGAGAAGCCCTATGTTAAGCTTTTGCCTTTCTTCGTAGATTACAGGTTCGTCGCTCATTTCAGAAATACACTCTTAAAATCGTTGGCCCCGCGACAAACATTCCGGCTGAACCCGTGTATTGTCGCCACTTTCCCGTTAGCCTATTCTTAAATAAAAATAAAATTTCTCCTGAGGCCAGATTTCCTGGAGATTAACAGGCAACTTCATTCAGGTTTCTTCTGTTTCTTCCGCTTCTCCCGTAGCCTCTTCAGACTCTTCTTTTCCTGCGGGTGAGACTCCTTCAGATTTTATCTTCTCTAAAGCCAGCTCCTCTTCTTTTATCAGCTCGGCTTCCTTCTTCAGCAGGAAGAACCTTTCAGGAAGCACCATCTCCGGGCCGGGTTCGCCGGTCTCTTTCTCTTCAACCGACACCTCGCCGAATATCGCCCGCTCTTCTTTTTCGTGATCGCGTTTGAAATAATTTTCAAACTGCGAGCGGCTCAGATAATTAAGCTGCCTTAAAGCTCTCAGCATGGCCGGAGTGCTTACCCCGAAATATCGCTTGAGAAAAAGAACTTCAGGATAACTCAAACGACGGCTCTTCAGTTCCCGTTCGACCATCTCCTTTACCTTCGAAGGCGGTATCAGAAAACTGGTGGCAAAAGACTGAGCAAACTGCTCGCGCGGCGAATAGAGGGTGACGTATTCATCGATGATGACGTCGAGATTATCGACGATAGGCGACTCCTGGCGGTCGCGAAGATAATGGCAGTAAAGATGAGCCGCCGCAACCACCTGCCTTCCCGGCGGCAAACCCGAATTCACCAGGGCAAAAGCAGCTTCCTTCTCTTCCAGATAGACAAAAATTCCAGAAATGCGGTCGTCTTCCGGAAGATTCATCCTGAAAAAATGACAGCCGTTGGTTTCGCCCAGCCGGAAAATGTCGCGGACAGGTTCGTTCCCCAGACCGAGTCGCCGCCTTTCTTCCTCTGCCATCCCCTGGGGAGAAACCCTTCCGGAATAGAGCGGAGCCTGCTGGCAACGACGTCCGGTAATCCTTTCCAGCTCAAGATATTCCTCACAGATTTTTTGAAAGCTAGCTATGACCTTTTTCGCGGCCGGGCTTAAACGCTGGTCAGCCTGAAGAAGGGCAAAAGGATTTTCCCGCGTTTCCAGAAAATAGGAGATGTTTTTCTGGAAAAACCTGGAAATGCGGTTGAGAGCAATGATCGACGGAGTCCGTTTTCCGGCCTCCAGGAGCGAGATGTACTCGGAAGAAAGCCCGACTGCCTGACCGAGCTCCTCCTGGGTTAAACCCGACTCTTCACGCAGTTTCTTCAGGCGGGCAGCGAAAAGTTCGTTCATCCTGATTTCCCCGAACCTTCCGCCCTATAATTAACAATTCGTTAATATATTGTCAAGTTTAAATTTAAGCTTTGCCTGAGGTAAAGGAAATATGACCGGGAGAAAGAGCGCCAGAAATTGCCGGTCTTTCAGCTTCTTTCTTGAAATTTTTGCGATGGACTGGCAGATATAGAGTTATTTACTCGATCCTGTTCATTAATTCATCATTCAAAACTGATAACCAGAAATTCTCCCGGATTTCAGGGTGGAATTTGCCCGGGAAAGCTTATTTTGCCTCAGGAATGTAGTTTTTCTTCCAGAGCTCATAATAACTGAGGGCATGATCACGCAGATGCCTGATTTCTTCTTCGGTTAAAGTCCGGGCCACTTTGGCCGGACTGCCCAAGATCAGCGAGCCCTCAGGGAAAGTTTTCCCGGGAGGCACCAGCGCTCCGGCCGCCACCAGACAGTTATCGGGGATTATCGCCCGATCGAGAACAATTGCTCCCATGCCGATCAACGTGTTGTTTCCGATTTTGCAGGCATGGAGGATGGCACCGTGGCCTACTGTGACATAGTCGCCGAGGATCGTCGGCGTGTCGTAATCCACATGGACCACGCAGTTGTCCTGGATGTTGGAATATTCGCCGATGACAATGTCAGCGATGTCGGCCCGGAGCACAGCGTTGTACCAGACGCTGGCACCTTTCTTCAGGATGACCCGACCGACGATGACCGCTCTGTCAGCAACAAAAGTTTCCGGGTGGATTATAGCTCGGTCTTTTTTAATTTCCAGAGTCATCATTAACCTCGCCTGGCTAATTTCAGTTATAAGTTAAAGCAGACAGTTTATGATACAGATTATAACCGGGTTGAGCAAGTTTTTGATACGCAACCATTTTTTTAAAATTTTTTTGTTTCGTTTTTATAGATCATCACTACCAGCTCTCTTAAAGCACCTCCCGAGCATCAGTTCTAACCGCCAGACTATTCTTATCCCTGATATTCCAGCAATCATGCTAATAATCTATTGACCCGTATATTATTGAAAACCAGAGAAGCAGTAAATTTTCCGCTCAGAACAGAAAAGAAATTATAATATGCAATTATTAACGCCCGGCGCAGCCGGCAGCGGCCGAACTTATCTCAAACTCGTGTTCAAAGTTCTTGCGGCAGGAAAATGATATCATCTATCCATGATCAGGTCGCCGGATTCAAACTCATATTTAAGAAGCGAATCTGTCTTTGAAATTACATTTCCAGCGTGCTACGCAGTTCATAAACAAGATCCGGCAGAACCCTGATTGGGGAATCAAAATCATTGGTATCATCAACGACGACGAGACCAGAGATATTAAGGAAGTAGACGGAGTTAAGGTTATAGGTTATCTCAATGATTTGCTCTAGATATTTCACCGGATTCCGGTAGACCAGGTAATATTCATAGTTCCCCGCTCCAGACTGAACCAGATCCAGGAAGCCCTTCAGGTCTGCGAGGTTGAAGGCAAAGAGACTTCCATCGCCATCGACCTGTACGACATGAAAATTGCTCGCTCGGTGATAACTGAAATCGATGGCATACCTCTGCTCAGTTACAACACCGTTCGGATCAGCGAATGGCAGCTTTTTGTCAAAAGAGTTATGGACGTGGTGATTTCATTAACTGCCATCATGCTGTTGAGCCCCATCTTTGTGGCAGCCGCCGTGGCCATAAAACTGACTTCACCCGGTTCGGTTTTCTACCGCCAGGAAAGGGTTGGTCTGCATGGTCGGAAATTCAAGCTGTTAAAATTCCGGACGATGCGGATTGATGCCGATAAAGTCCTCTCACAGGTTAATAATCTGGCTGAAATGACCACCCCTGAATTCAAAAATAAAAAGCTTCAATACATCACGCCTGTAGGACGCGTCCTGCGCAAATTCAGCATTGATGAACTTCCTCAATTTATCAATGTGCTGGCAGGAGATATGAGCATAGTCGGCCCACGGCCAACCGTGCCCAGCGAGGTTGAAAAATATGAGATCTGGCAACGCCGCCGTTTTTCGATGAAGCCGGGCATCACCTGTCTCTGGCAGATTTCCGGAAGAAATGAGATAGGCCACGACGGGTGGATGAAGCTGGACCTGGAATACATAGACCACTTCTCTCTCTGGCTCGATATAAGCATAATTCTAAAGACGATTCCGGCAGTGGTGCTGGGGAAAGGCGCCTATTGAAGACCGGCCTTAATAATGATATAAAGGAACGGGGCAAAGAATTGGTATTCTGGAAAACGATAAAAGTTTATTATCTTCTGGCAGGCTCGGTTACTTTTCTGTTTTTCTTTTCCTTATTTTCCAATCCACAACCGGCCGGAGCTCAAAGCTCCAACTGGATGGCCAACAACGTTCTTGCCTTCCTCAGAAATGCTCCCTGGAAAATAGGCCACCTGACAGGTTATCGTTCTTTTACTCTCGGCCATGTCGGCTATGATTCAGATATTTATTATGGCTTCCTGGATAAAGAATATCCCGACTTTACTTTCACCGCCGGCCCTTCTTTCCAATGGTTTGTGCCGCTTAAAAAACTTATAATCTTCGATACCTTTCAGCAGGTTCAGGGTGATTTTTATGCTGAGAACGCAAAAGAAAGGACTTTAAATTTCAGAACTCGCAGTCAATTCCATTTTTTGCATAAAAAATTTTATGGCAAAACGGCCCTAAGCTACGATAATATGAGGCGCCGGTTCAGTCCAGAGCTGATCCTGAATATCAGACAGGAAAGCCTTACCTGGGAGGGGTTGATGCTCTGGCAGTTTTCCAGGACCTGAGCCATTACCTGACAACTCAGCAGCGCAAGATACAGATAAAGAAACGCCGAGTATTAGGGTATTTCTCTCGAGCGTGAACTGAACCGGCAGGAAACATATGCCTATACTATTCTCTATTTTCAACCCAGCCCGAAATACAGATTCTTTCTGAACGGTCAGATGGGTTTTTTTAATTTCAAATATCCCGAATCAACCGTCAGGGATAGCCGGAGCTACGCCGTACTCGGTGGTCTGGAATTCACCCCGGAATTGTCGCCGGCTGGGGCAACATTTCAGGGCGGGTTCAGCATCGGGTATATTTATCTTGACCCGAAGTCACCCCTTTACCGGCCGGCCTCGGATATTGTAGGAAACGGTTCGGTAAGTATAACTCTGAGTCGCTGGCTCAGTCTCAGAGGCTATTATGCCAGGAATTTCAGCGTTTCCATCTATTCATCTCTTCTCCATTATCTCAGCACCAGTTATGGAGGCGGTTTTACCTTCCGGCTGAATGATAAAGTAAGTATGGGCAATAATATTTCCTTCGGGAAGACTGATTACCCTTTTGAAGAAGGTGAACCGGAAGCTCCGACCTACAAATTCACCACGCTATCAGCCAATATTACAATAAGGCTCGGGAGGGAATGGAATTTTAACTTTTTCGGGAACATGAGTCAGAGAAAAATTCTTCCCCGCTGACCGCAAAACAGACCGATATTTTATAGGCTTCAATTTAACATTTGGCTCTATACCTGGCGAAAATGTTCTGCCGATCCCATCTTTAATATGGTAGAGAAATAGATGAATCGATATAAAAAAAATAATCCTAGAGAATAGAATGGAGAAAAAATGATCAACCGGAGAAAAAAAGAAAGGCGGATGTTGCTTACTTTATTAATTTCAGGTTTACTTCTGGTCCATACACCCCTGTTCCCTCAGCAGGAGACAGAACAAGCCAGTAGCGAGAAGGTTATAGAATACAGAATCGGCACAAAGGATCTTCTGGAAATAAAAGTTTTTGAATTGCCAGAGCTCAATCAAACCGTAAGAGTGGCTGAAGATGGCACCATTATGCTCGCAGTAATAGGTCAGGTGCCAGCGGCCAGGCTTACCGCCAGGGAACTCGAACAGAAAATCGCAGAGATCCTGGATGCTAAATACACCAAGGGGGCACATGTCACGGTGATCATCCGGGAACATCAGAAAATTGCCATTCTCGGCGCTGTCAGCCGCCCCGGTCTTTATGAAATGGCCGGGCCGACAACGTTGTTGCAGATTCTTTCTCAGGCTGGAGAACTGACCCTTCAGGCCGGCAAAGAAATTCATATACTGCGGAAGCAAAACAATGGAGATAAAGAAAGAATCGTCATCAACGTCGATTACCTGATGCGAAGAGACACCGGGTCCAACCTGCTTCTCAAACCTGGTGACGAAATAGTTGTCCCCTTTGACCAGACTCTGACCGTCTATGTTTACGGTGAAATCAGAAACCCGGGAGCCATCCAGTTCCAGGAATCCAGAGGCTTGACTCTTCTTCAGGCTGTGGCCCAGGCAGGCGGCCTGACTGAATGGGCCAACGCCGTTCAGGTGCTGGTGAAAAGAAAAGACCCGCAGACGGGCCAGGAGAAGAACCTCTGGTTCAACCTGAAAAAGATAATCTACGGGAAAAGCCAGATTTCCCGCTCAAGGATGGAGATATTATCGTTGTGAAATAATTAAATTGAAATATAAAGCGAAAATTAACTTAAATTAACTAAACAGGTTATGAGCATGGAAAAAATAAATCCCCCCTCCCAGACCCGGCCGGCCCAGCAGAATCTGCTGGAGCAAATTCTTTATTACTGGAATGCCATACTCCGGTGGAAATGTACCGGGTTGAGCATGAGCCTTTTAATCCTAATCCTGACGATTATTTCTATTCTAATTTCGCCTCATATTTACACCGCCAGAGGAACAATCTGGATAGATGAAACTCAAAGCTTGCTGCCTTTTGAGGAATTGAGCCGGGTGAGCGGCAGCGTCAACTCCCAGAGCCATGCGTTGTTGCTGAAAAGCCGGTCGCTGGCTTCGGATGTCATAGACAAGATGAAACTTCATGAACAGGCAGAATCTCTGGGTTCCCGCATGGCAGCCAGACTTTCTAAAGAAGAGAACAACACTGAGAATTCTCTGTTGAAAGAAAAATTGATAGATGAATTTCTCAAAAATCTTACCGTTTCTCCCATTGCCGGCACCAAGCTGATTGAGGTCGATTTCAACAATAAAAATCCTCGCCTGGCCGCCGGGATAGTTAACACTCTGCTCGACTCCTACATTGAAATGCTGATCAAGCGAAAATACACAGCCTCGGAGCAGGCAACCGAATTTCTCAGCACCCAGATTGCCGCTCTCCGAAAAGAAATAGAGGAAGCTGAGAAGAAACTGGCGGAGCTGGGAACATCGCAGGGGATTCTACCGCTGAGTTCAGCCGAAGCTCCCCTTATCTCCAGGATATCTGAAGTAAACACAGCCCTGACGGCCGCCACGCTTGATCGAGTAAATAAACTGACCGCTTACAATCAAATTAAAGCACTCAGGCCGGAAGAACTCCCTGAATCCCCTTCCAACCCGGCGATTGCCAGACTGCGAGAACAGTACGCCATGCTCAGCCGCGAATACGCCCGCCGGCTGGCCACCCTGAAACCAGAATATCCGGAAATGCAAAAGCTCAAATCCGAGATTGAAGCCACTTACGAAGCCCTTTCCAACGAGAAAGAAAACCTGATTAAAGCCGCCTATGCCGAATATCAGGCTGCTCTGGCCAGGGAACAGAACCTTCAGAAGCTGCTCGATGAGCTAAAGGCTCAGGCCTACAAAGCCAACAGCACGGCCATTCTCTATAACAGTCTGAAAATAGAAACTGAAAACAAGAAGGCGCTGCTGGAAGCGTTGAGCAAAAGGCAGAGTGAAACCGACCTGGCCTCAAAGATGAAGGATTTGCAGGCGCTGAACGTCTGGGTCGTCGACCGGGCTTTGATACCTGTTGAGCCTTTTTTCCCCAACCGCCGGAAGATTTTTCTCATCGGTTTTCTGCTGGCTCTGGCTGGAGGTGCGGGGACTTCACTTTTCATCAATTACCTTGTAGCCACGGTCAAATCCTCCCGGGATATAATCCAGACTACCGGATGGGTCACCATCGGGGCCATCCCAGCTTTCGAGAAAGAGTACAAACCACGCGGGCCAAAAGCTGAGTTCAAAACTCTGAGTGCCCTCCTTAAAGGAAAACCGGAAATTCCCGATAGCAGAAAAAAAAGCAGGATCTCCCCTCAAAAATCTGAAACTGAATCCAGGAAAGAAAATGCGGCCTCCTCGAAACCCTCTTACACCGACAGCCGGATTGAGCTGATCATACAGAGAGAGCCTCGTTCGATCCAGGCAGAAGCCTTTCGCTCTATTCGCACTACCCTTCTTCTTTCTTTTGAACTGCCAGCCCGGAAGGCTCTGATTTTCTCCAGCCCATTGAGTCAGGAGGGGAAATCGTCGGTCATTTCCAATCTGGGGTTGTCGCTCGCTCAGGCTCAAAAGAGAGTGGTGATAGTCGACTCAGATATGAGAAGACCTAAACAACAGGAAATTTTCAGGGTTGATTATACCTGGGGACTCAGTCATTTTTTAAGCTCGATTGTGGATGCTTCAGAAATAATTCGGCCAACACCTTATATAAACCTGTTTGTGGTGCCTTCCGGAATCACTCCATCGGACCCTCTGGAAATCTTATTCTCTAACAAGATGAAAGCCTTTATCAACTTTCTCAAACAGCAGTTTGATTTTGTGTTATTTGATTCGCCCCCGGTTCTTGCGGTCTCCGACGCCCTGGTGCTCGGCAAACAGCGGACGGCATGATCCTGGTGGTCAGGGCTGGTCAGACCCCGTTAAACGCGCTGAAACAGGCAAAAAACAAGATAGAAGCCCATAGAATTAACTGCCTGGGAGTGATTATCAACGGAGTAAGCCTGCTCGAGCAGGAAGGATACTACGCCAGACAATACTATCATTATTCGAAACCTATGTAACAGGTGTCAGGATTCTCCATGTTCGGCAGAAGAAGACACACTCGCGCCACCACTGCCATGGTCAAAAATCTTTTGACAAAAATCAACCGCTGTTATATAAAAATTCAAGTAATAAAAGTAGCTGATTTTTAAGGAACCTGTAGATGCCTGAAAAAGTTTTTGAGCTTCTCATTCACCTTCACCAGGATTTTTTAAGACAGATTTTCCAGCATACGACCGACTGCTTCGTTTTGCTCGACCAGGAAAAGAAAATCGTCTTCTGGAACAGGGCGGCTGAAGAATTGACTGGCTACTCTCAGGAAGAAATGCTGGGGAAATCCTGCCTGACGGAAAAATCGCTCTACACCGACGGTCTCGGCCAGAGTCTCTGCGGCCACAGCTGCTTCTGCGATAAAATCATTGAAGATAAAAAGCCAAAGGTTCTGGAAGTTTTTGTGCAGAATAAGGCAGGCTACCGCCTCCCGGTCAGGTTAAAGGCTCTACCGATTATCGGTTCCGACGGAAATCCTGCCGGCATCGCTCATGTATTCAACAGCGTATCTCCAGCCATTACCATACCCCTGCGCGTTCCTGAACTGGAGAAAATGGGGCTGCTCGACCCGGACACAGGAATTCCTAACCGCACTTACATGGAGATGTACTTAAAGAGCAAAATCAACGAATATCAGCAGTACAATCTGCCGTTCGGACTTATTTATGCCGACATAGATAATTTCAACAAGTTTCAGGAAAGGTTTGGCCGTTTCAACGGCGCAAAGCTGATCAGGATGATAGCCCGGACGCTCCATAAAAATGTCCGATATCTTGACCTGGTGGCGCGCTGGGACAACGAAGAATTCCTTATCTGCCTGCTGAACGTTAACGAAAACCGTCTGGATATTGTGGCCAACAAACTGCGCCTGCTGGTAGCAGAATCCTACATCACAGTGGAGACCGGATTGCTCAACGCCACCGTCTCCATGGGAGCTACTCTGATTCAGAGGTTTGACACTATCGAGTCCTTAGTGAAACGGGCAGAACAGCTGATGCTTCACAGCAAATGGCTCGGACGCAACAAGGTTTCTTTGAGTTTTACCCTGAAGGAGACCTGAGGACCCATTCTTTTACTTTCGTTCAACACCTCTCAGCGAAGGGCAACTTACATACATATAAAATAACTCCGGTTTCGCCTTCTCCCCTTTTATCCTGAAGGTTTTTTGCTGGCTTTAGCTTTTTCCGGACCTGAGGTATTGAAGGTTAAACGCCCTCAATCAATCCTGATTCCTTAAGCGCTATGGAAATTTTTTATCCTGCATGTCAGGAATTCAGTTTTCTTATTCTCCTTCTCTTCCCGTCACATGGGGCAGAGTGGTTCTCAGGGAACATAGC
>JASEFX010000040.1 GCA_030018265.1 Candidatus Saccharicenans sp. | reverse complement strand
TACCATGTATCTGCCAACGACCACCTCGCCGCGCCTGAGGTTGAACCATTCAAACGTTTCCCGGCACAGAGACAGACTTTTTTCTTCTGTCGTCACAAAAATTTTTTCTCTGGCCAGGGTTAAACCCGGGATTGATTTTCTGTGAGAAGCGGCTCGTTTTCGTCTTTCCGTTCTTTCCGGTGGAAGAAAGCGGCCGGTAGCGGCAGTTGTCAGGGCTAAGTTTTTCCATTAAAATAAAAAACCAGATTTAATCTTTTCCGGCTGCCGGCGGTCATTAACCCGTTCAAATTACGGAGTTATTATGCAGGAGAAAATACGCAATTTTTCGATCATTGCCCATGTCGACCACGGAAAGAGCACCCTGGCCGACCGCTTTATCGAGCTAACCGGAGCGCTTCCCCCGAGAGAGCTCCGGGAACAGGTTCTCGATACGATGGAGCTCGAGCGCGAGAGGGGGATAACCATAAAGGCTCAGACCGCCCGGCTGAACTACCGCAGCCGCTCCGGCGAAGATTACATCCTGAATCTGATAGATACTCCCGGCCATGTGGATTTTTCTTACGAGGTTTCGCGCAGCCTGGCTGCCTGTGAGGGCGCGATTCTGGTGATTGATGCCTCGCAGGGAGTTGAAGCCCAGACCTTAGCCAACGCCTATCTGGCGGTTCAGAATGATCTGGTGATCATTCCGGTAATCAACAAGATCGACCTGCCTCAGGCTGACGTGGAGATGACGCTGGAACAGCTTGAGCACATCGTCGGCCTGAAACGCGAGGAAGCGCTGCTGGTTTCCGCCAAAAAAGGCATCGGCGTGTATGAGGTTCTTGAAAGCGTTGTCCAGCGGATTCCGCCGCCGGGGGGAAACCCGGAGGCGCCGCTTAAAGCACTGCTTTTTGATTCCTGGTTCGACCCTTACCGGGGAGTGGTCGTGCTGATCCGGCTTATGGATGGAACCATTAAGACCGGAGACCGCATCATTCTGATGTCGACCGGGGCTGAGTATGAGGTGGAAGAACTCGGTTATCTCACGCCGAAGCCGGTCAGGGTGGAATCACTGAAGACCGGAGAAGTTGGCTATCTGATTGCCGGCATCAAGAATCTGGCGCATGCCCGGATCGGAGAAACCATCACCCACAAAAACCGTCCGGCGGAAAAGCCGCTTCCCGGTTTCAAGGAAGCCAAGCCGATGGTTTTCTGCGGTCTTTATCCAGCCGGAGACAGCAGTATTGAAGACCTGCGCGAGGCGCTGGAAAAACTTCGCCTTAACGATGCCTCGTTCCATTATGAACCGGAGAACTCTCCGGCGCTGGGATTTGGCTTCCGGGCAGGCTTTCTCGGCCTTCTCCACCGGGAAATAATCCAGGAAAGACTCGAGCGTGAGTTCAACCTGAATCTCATCACCACCGCTCCGAGTGTCAGCTACCGTGTGGTTACCACTCGCGGAGAAGTTCTCGAAGTGCATAACCCATCCCAGCTTCCGGAGCCGCAGTTTATAGAAAGAATTGAAGAGCCGATCATCGAAGCGCTCATTCTCACCCCGGATCGCTATCTTGGTAATCTTCTGCAGCTGCTGGATGAGAGACGTGGTGTGCAGAAAAAAATGGAATACATCTCCACCAGCCGGGTGCTGCTCGATTATCTGCTTCCGCTCAACGAAGTGGTCTTCGATTTTTACAACCAGTTGAAATCTCTCTCCCAGGGTTACGCCTCGATGGACTATGAATTTGCCGGATACCGTGAAGCCCCGCTGGTGAAGCTGGATATTCTGGTTAACTACGAGGAGGTTGATGCCCTTTCGGTCATCGTTCACCGTGACAAGGCTTACCGCGTCGGACGCTCTCTGGTGGAAAAACTGCGCCAGGTGATTCCGAGGCAGCAGTTTGAGGTGGTCCTTCAGGCAGCCATCGGCAAAAGAGTCATCGCCCGCGAAACGATCAAACCGTTTCGCAAGGATGTGCTGGCAAAACTTTACGGCGGCGATTATACCCGGAAGATGAAACTTCTGGAAAAGCAGAAAGAGGGAAAGAAAAGGCTGAAGAGAATCGGCCGGGTTGATATTCCGCAGGAAGCCTTTCTGGCCATTCTGGAAGTCAAATAGTCTTTTTGATTATAATAGCCCCCGTGCTGAAAAAAATTCATTCCCGGCAATTTTTTGTTTATTGCAGATTTTGGCAAGGGGGATAAATGGAAGATAAGATTCTGATCGATTACCTCAAGCAGGCAAAAAAGATTCTCTCGGATTTTTTCCCGGCTGAAGCTACCGCTCTGCTTCCGGTTTTGTTCGCCTCGCTCATCTGGGCGTTAAAGGAACGGGCGGAAGTCAGAAAGAAGGTTCTCGATTTAAAAGTCTGGCTTGAACCAGGGATGATCGAGAATAAACCGGATGATTTCATCTTAAATTTCTATAAATCCCGTCCGGAGCTGCTGGTCGCCTATGAAGAAGAAATGAAAAAGAGCGACCTTAAAGCTCTGCGTTCAGCCTTCAAGCGGCTTTATCCGGTTATCGGCCTGGAGGACCCATTCCTGCAGGCGCTTTTTGCCGCAGAGCTTGAAAATCATGATTACCGCCGCCTTACGGCCGAATTCAGTTCAAGGCTGGAAAAGGCCATATCGGAAATAAGAGCCGCCGGAAACCGACCGGGTTTCTGGAAGGAACTCGAACGGCTCTGCGGCGGATTTCTGCAACTGGGCTGGGCTCTGCTTTCGGAAGATGAAGTTCGTCGAAAACTCAAACAGCTTTTTTCACAGGTATGAAAAAACGGGGGGAAGGATGAAGATAGCCAGCAGAAAAAAATTATTGTTTACAAATTTCCGGGCTAAGGTGCTGCTCAGCCTGCTGCTGATTCTGATCCTTTCAGCCTGCATTTCCTCGCTGGAGAAGGCTAAAATCAACCTGACTGAAGCCAGATTAAAAGAAGAAACCTGGCAGACGGAACAGGCGATTTCTCTTTACCGGGCGGCCCGGGAAGAAGCCAGCCGGGAAATCAAAAAGAATCCTTCAGCCCAGGCTTACATGGTCAGGGGAATGGCTGAGGTCAGACTGGGTCTGTGGTCCGAGGCCAGCCGGAGTTTCGCTCTGGCCGCCACTCTCGGCGAGGAGAAGGCCGGCGACTGGGCTGGCGAAGTAAGCCTTTACGGGCTGGCTGTGTCGCTCGAGCAACAGGGGCTGGAAGAACCTGCCGGGCGATTGCTGATGGTGTTGAGCGAGAAAGGAAAGTTTTCTCCGGTGGTGCAGGCGGCGCTCGGTCGGCTGGTCGACCGGCGGCTGGCCTCGCTGGAGAAACTTTTCGAGCGCGAACGCGAGACAATTTTGAGCAAAACTATAGATTTAGTCGGAAAAAGAATTGATTCCGACCCGGCCTGCGGTTACTATCATTATCTTCTTTCACAGCTGCTCGGACATAGGAAAATGTATCTGGAAAGTTTTCAGGAGGCGGCCGTCGCCCGCGAGCTCGGTCTCAGCTGGCCGCAGGTCAGGCGCGATAACGATAATCAAATAATTTTCTGCTACCAGGAGCTCAAACAGTCGCTGAGCGGGGAAGAACTCGCTTCATTTCTCCAGACTTATCGTCTCTGGATCAAAAAATGGAACTGGAAAGATGAGGAAACCCCTGACTGGAAAAGGAGGTAAAGATGCTTCCGGCGATTACCTGGAAAAAAGACAGATTGGTGATGGTGGATCAGCGGCTTCTGCCCTGGAAGGAAAAATATCTGGAGCTAATAACCGTCGAACAGGTAGCCAGCGCCATTGAACGGATGGTCATAAGGGGAGCTCCGGCCATCGGAATAGCAGCCGCTTACGGTCTGGCCCTGGGGGTGAGAAATCTCAGCCGTGGGTGCGACCTGGAAAAAGAGTTTGAAAAGTTCTACCGGCGATTGTGGAAGACCAGGCCGACGGCCAGAAATCTCTTCTGGGCTCTCGAGCGGATGAAAAGAGTTTTTGAGGAGAATAGAAAAGGCGGGCTGGCCCATCTTAAAAGGGTTCTTCTGCAGGAAGCCAGAACCATAGAAAAAGAAGACTTTGAGATTAACAGAAAAATCGGCGAGAACGGCGCCGGGCTGATTCCTGAAGGGGCAACCGTGCTGACTCACTGCAACGCCGGAGGACTGGCCACCGCCGGTTATGGAACCGCCCTGGGTGTGATAAGGGCTGCTTTCGCCCGGCGTAAAAACATCAGGGTTTATGCCTGCGAGACCAGACCTTTTCTTCAGGGGGCGAGGCTGACCGTCTGGGAACTCTGGCGGGAGCGGATTCCGGTAACCCTGATAACCGATAACATGGCCGGCTGGCTGATGTCTCGCGGCGAGGTCAACCTGGTGATAGTCGGAGCTGACCGCGTCACGAGAAACGGCGATACGGCCAACAAAATAGGCACCTATTCGCTGGCCGTCCTGGCCAGAAACCATTCGATCCCGTTTTATGTGGCCGCGCCGATAAGCACCTTTGATTTTAAACTCAAAAGAGGCGAGGAGATACCGATTGAAGAAAGGAACCCCGATGAAGTGAGAAAAATAAGAAACAGGCTGATTACGCTGCCTGATGTCCCTGTCAGAAATCCGGCCTTTGATGTTACTCCAGGCAGGTTGATTTCAGCCATAATCACAGAAAAGGGAGTGCTCAGGCCGCCTTTCTCCCGCGAAATAAGAAAGATTATTCACCGGACTGATTCGGGAAACGAATAATCGCGCGCCCGGAGCGGACCCGGGCTTAAAGAAAATCGTCCGGATTCTAAATACCTGAGCTGGACAGCGTTGCCAGAGTGCGTTTTTTTGCTGGCTGAAGAAACAAGATAGTCAAAGAATATAGCGGATTTTTCTGATGAAGTCCTGGAAAGTTTCTGTGTAACGCGACGTTCCCGTATAGCCAACTTAAAGATGTTGGGATAAAATGTGGTCGACTGTTTCTGTCGGAGAGAGCGATGGCCAGGAGAAAGAAACCTCGTCTGATGCTGGCGGTGGAAACCTCCTGCGACGAAACTTCAGCCGCCGTTCTGGATCAGGGAAAAATATTGAGCAATATTATTCTTTCCCAGGATGAGATTCATTCCCCCTATGGCGGAGTGGTGCCGGAGCTGGCTTCCCGTCAGCACATCAAATCGATAGATTATGTCGTCAGGGAGAGTCTCACCCAGGCCGGAGCTGATCTCGGAGACATAGACCTTTACGCTGTCACCCAGGGTCCGGGGCTGATCGGCTCGCTTCTGGTTGGTTTGACTTTTGTTAAAGGGCTGGCTTATTACTTCAGAAAACCGATCATCGGAGTTAATCATCTTGAGGCTCACATCGAAGCCTGTTTTGTGGAAAACGAGGGGATAGAATTTCCTGTTCTTGCGCTGCTGGTGTCCGGCGGACATACTTCTCTTTATTTTCTGGAAAAGCCACTGAGTTACCGGCTGCTCGGCAAGACTCGAGATGACGCTGCCGGCGAATGTCTGGATAAAGTGGCTAAATTTTTGCAGCTGGGCTATCCCGGCGGTCCGGTGATTGAAAAGCTGGCCCGGGGTGGCGACAGCCGGCGCTTTCATTTTTCTCTTCCCAGGATGAAAACCGCCGGCTATGATTTCAGCTTTTCCGGGCTAAAAACGGCTGCTCTGAAAACCATCAGAGAAAACAACCTGACCGCGGAGCATCCCCGGCTCGGCGATTTTCTGGCCAGCTTTGAGGAGACTGTGGTCAGGGCTCTGCTGGAAAATGTGCATAAAGCTCTTCAGGAATTTCGCCCGGCTTCGCTGATTCTGTGCGGCGGGGTAGCCAGAAACAGCCGCTTGCGGTCAGCGTTTTCAGAGCTGGCCTCCGGTTATGCCCTGCCGGCGTTTGTGCCCTCGCCCCGTCTCTGCACCGATAACGCCGGTATGGTCGGAGCGCTGGGCTGGAAAAAATATCTGGCCGACCCTTCTTCCGGAACAGACCTCGACCTGGACGCTTTCCCCCGGTGATGGTTTCACCTGGCAAAACGATAATTTTCTGAGATAAAGTACAGGCCTGATTCTCCCGAGTTCAATTGATGTCCGGTTTAAGACCGGAACTATTTTCTGCATGGGAAAAAATTTTTACGGTGAGCGTCTGGATAAAAGTGTGCCGCTTATAACTTTATCGGGTGTCAATCGTAATTTATATTTAGGATAAAGTTTGATTTAACGGGAAGGCTTCTGTTAAACTTGTCATAACAACCGCCATGGGAACGAAATCAGGAGGCTTCGAGCGATGAAAATAAAAAGGCAAATTAAAAGCGCCGTCCTCGTGGCCCTGGTATTTTTGCTGGCCGCAGGGATCATGGCTCAGGAATCCAGACCGAAAGAGATAACCCTGAGTCTGGAAGAAGCCATCTTCCGCGCGCTGAAGCACAACCTCAACCTGATTGCTGAAGTTTATTCCACCGAAAAAGCCAGCGAGAGTATTTCGCTGGCGAAAGAGGTTTTCTACCCGGGACTCGAGGTCAGTTACGGCAGCAGCCGGACGGTCCAGCCGTCGACCTGGTGGTTATACGGTTCTGGAACTTACATCACCTCCACCCAGAACTATGAAACCAGAATTTCTCAGCGTCTTCCGATTGGTGGCTCGCTGTCGCTTATCATGTCAAACTACACCACCGACACCAATCAGCTGTTTCAGCTGTTCAATCCTTATTACAACACCCAGCTGAGGTTCAGCTTCGTTCAACCGCTTCTCAGAAATTTCGGTCCGAGGGTGGCCAGACGGGAGATAATCGTCGCCTCGCAGAATTATGCCATTTCCGAAGCGCAGCTCAAGAGCCAGGTGATGGAGACGATTTATCAGGTGGAAGAAGCCTACTGGAATCTGGTGCTGGCGCGAGAGAACCTGAAGGTCAGGCAGCAGTCGCTCCAGCTGGCCAGGGAGCAACTGGCCAAGACCAGAAAGGAAATCGAGGTCGGGCAGCAGGCGGCCATCGAAATCCTGAACGTCCAGGCAGCCGTTTCCCAGAGAGAGGCTGAAATTGTTCAGGCGGAAGCGGCCGTGCGCTCAGCCGAGGACCGCCTGAAAGTTATCCTGAATCTGGCCAGCGGGGTCGACCTGGCCTCCATCACTCTGATTCCGACAGAAAAACCTGAGTTCAAGCCGGTGGAGATTGACCTGAAAGAAGCGATTCAGATAGCCCTGACCAGCAGGCCGGACCTGCAGATGGAGAACCTTAATATCGAAAGCAAACAGTTCAACTATGATTTCGCCCGAAATCAGACCCTGCCCCAGCTCGACCTTAATTTCAGCTACTGGAGCCCGGGAATTTCCGGCGACCGATTGATATACCGTGACAACAATCCCTGGACCGGAGAGGTGGTCGGGAAAATTCCCGGAAGCATGTGGGATTCTTTCCGCGACGCCTCAAGATTTCTATACAACAACTGGTCGGTCAGCTTCACCCTGTCGTTGCCCCTGGCTGATATGCTCGGACGCTCCCGGGTGGCCCTGGCCAGTGTCGAGCTGAGAGAAGCTCAGGCGAAACAGAAAGCCCGGGAACAGCAGGTGATGCTCGAGGTGAGCGAAGCGGTTCATAACCTGAATACCCTGGCGAAAAGCGTCGAAGCCTTCCGGGTGGCCAGGGAATATGCCGAAAAGCGGCTGGAGGCAGAGACCAGGAAGCTGGCAGTCGGCCTGACCACGAACTTTTTCGTTCTCGATGCTCAGGAAAAACTGGCCAACGCCCGCTCGAACGAGCTTAAAGCTCTGGTCGATTACAACCTGGCTCAGGCCAGGCTGGAAAAAGTCCTGGGCACAATTATGCTCAACAGAAAAATCAGCCTGAGTCAGGTCGGGCGAAGCGATTCGGATTGAGAGTCAGCCTCCTGTTGTGTTAATATTGAGGCGTGAAAATCACAGCGGTTGTCGTCACCTATAACAGCGAAAAAAAGATCATCGGCTGTCTGGAATCGCTGCAGGGTGTGGTTGATGAAATAGTCCTGGTGGACAGCCGCAGCACCGACCTGACGAGAAAAATTGCCTCTCATTTTACCGATAAGGTTTTCCTTCACGATTCCATCGATTACCAGGAGCTGAAGAATTTTGGTCAGCAGCAGGCTTCTTTCGACTGGATTCTCTCGCTGGAAGCGGACGAAAGGCTCTCGCCTGAGCTGAAGCTGGAACTTCTTAGAATCAAACAGAAACCGGATGAGGTTGATGGTTACCTGATTCCCCGGATGAGCTTTTATCTCGGCCGCTGGATAAAACACAGCGGCTGGTATCCAGACCGCCGGATAAGATTGTATCGAAGGGACAGAGGGATCTGGGTCAGGGAGAATTACCGGGTGTTTCTCAATTTTTCCGGACGCAGTAGAAAGTTAAAAAACCCTCTGGAACATTTAGCTTTTTCCTCCATTTCCGAGCATGTTAATTACTTAAATCGCCTTTCCGAAAGACGGGCCAGGGAGCTTTATCTCAAAAGAAAAAAAGCCAGATTCTATAATTTCTGTCTGAGTCCGGTATTTCGTTTTATAAAGATCTATCTGTTGAAGGGAGGCTGGCTGGATGGTTTTCCGGGGCTGGTGATTTCGGTGCTATCGGCTTACTCAGTTTTCCTTAAATTTGCTAAACTGAAAGAGGTCTGGAAAAAAGGAGAAAGAATTGAGCCTGTGTCTTATCTCCGGTGATCCGCGCGATGAACTGGAAATAAAACATATATTGTTGATTTCGCTCCAGCTTAAGAAAAAAGGTTATCGCTTTTCCATCCTGACCGATTCCAGAAGCGCGCTTTTTTCAAGGGCGAAACTTCAGGGGCTTCCGGTTATCGGTCACCCGCTCGACGGTCGTTCGGGCTGGCTGGCGACCTGGAGGCTCCAGCGCCTGTTCAAAAAAAACGGAGTTCAGCTGGTGCATTATTTCGATCGGGCGGCCGCTCTTTCCGCATCAAGGGCAGCTAAGAAAGCCGGCATCAGAGTGCAGCTGGCCACCTGGAAGCCTGAGTGGAGTTTGAAAGAAGCCCTGCCATTGCTCAGCCATATGGATGCGGTTGTCTGCCGCACCGAGGAGAACAAAAAAACGCTTTTAAGGAACAATCTCGCTGCCGGTAAGGCTGAAGTTATTCCTACGGGAATTGATCTGACTCTTTTCCAGAACCCGCAAAAAAATTTTCTCCGGCAGGAGCTCCACCTTTCAGCCGACAGCTTCCTCGTCGGTTTACTCTGCCCGCTGGAAGACCTGAAGACGTTCAAAAGCCATCTGGAAGCCATCAGGATTCTCGACCGGGAAGCGCCCGGCGTGAAAGTGATCGTTCTTGGTAGCGGTCCTCTTAATCTGGAAAGACTGAGACAGGAGCAGGCGCTCGAACTCGAGAATCTTTATTTTTACCTGGGCTTTAACGAGAAGCTGTCGGAGGTTATTTCAGCTCTCGATGCCTTTGTTTTTGGTTCTTATGCTCTGCCGGAAGAATACATACTTAAAGCTATGGCCTGGAAGGTGCCGGTCATCGGGGTGATGGCTGCCGGCATAACCGGGCTGATTATTCAAAGGGAAACGGGTTTTCTGGTGCCTCCAGGAGACCCGGAGGCTCTGGCCCGGACTGTCCTCAAACTGTATCTCGACCGCAGTCTCGCCCGGAGCCTCGCCGACCGGGCTTACGAGCTGGTCTCGAACAAACACTCCTGTGAGGCTATGGCCGCGAAAATGGTTGACCATTATGAATTTTTAACCTTACAGAAAGGAGTAAAAATTGGCTGACCGGATTTCCATCCGGAAATTAACAGACAAAAAGGAATTCTCCAGACTGATTGACATCCAGCGGGTCGTCTGGGGACATCCGGACCTGGACCTGACACCCGTTCATCAATTCTGCATTTCTTCCTTCATGGGCGGGCTGGTTCTGGGAGCTTTCGTCGACGAGGAGCTGGCAGGATTCGTCTATTCTTTTCCAGCGATTTTTCATGGGAAGTTCTGTCACCATTCGCATCTTCTGGCGGTGCTGCCCCAGTTCCAGGGCCACGGGCTTGGCAAGAAACTCAAATGGGCGCAGCGACGTGAAGTCATGAAGCTCGGCCTTGACCTCGTCACCTGGACTTTCGACCCGATGCAGAGCCGCAACGCCAACCTGAATTTTCATACTCTCGGCGGGATTTGCCGCACCTACCTGGAAGATTTTTACGGCGAGACGCCACAGTTGCGCCTGGGTCCTGGCATTCCGACAGACCGGTTGCTGGTCGAGTGGCCTATCAGGTCAGCCCGGGTGCAGAAAAAAGCGCAGGAAAAACAGGAGAAAGCGCTGGACCTGAGTTTTCTGCCGAAAGCGGTTGAAGGTTTAAGGGAGGAGGATGGCAGCTACCGACCGGGTCCGGTAAATCTGAAACTCACCGCTCCGGTTTTTCTGGCCGAGACCGTGCGCGAGGTGCGTGCTCTTAAGGAAAGACCGGATTTAATTGCCAGCTGGCAGTCGGCTCTGAGAGAAGTTTTTAAACATTATTTCCGGCGTGGATATGCCATCATCGATTTCATTTTTGGCGAACAGTGCTATTATTTATTGAAAAAATTGCAGGACGGAGCTTTTCCGGCTGGAAAAACCGGACGGAAAAAATAGGCAGAAAATTAAAACCAATTAATAAAATAAATTATTAAACGCAGGTAAATAGAAGCGATATCTTCTTTACTTTCCTGCGTGAAAGGCAGGTGACAGATGGCTATTGAAAGAATTGAGCTCAACATGCTGCGCCTTCCCTATGTTCACTTTTTTGAGACCAGTTTCGGTCGGGCTTATGACCGGACGTTTATCATCGTTCGCGTTTATGAAGATGGATTGGTTGGCTACGGCGAATGTGTGGCTGAAGAGAAACCGCTTTACAGCGGCGAGACGACAGAGACGGCCTGGCATATCATAAAAGATTTTCTGGCGCCGCTCATCTTAAGCCGCCAGATTGTCGAACCCGAGGATTATTATGAAGCCGCCCGGATTTTCCGCGGCAATCAGATGGCTAAGGCGGCCCTGGAGCTGGCGCTCTGGGATTTGAAAGCAAAAAAGGCCAATCTCCCGCTGAGCCGGCTCTGGGGTGGAGTCCGGGAGGAAATTCCGGCCGGAGTCAGTGTCGGGATTGAAGACTCGGTTCCTGAGCTTCTGGCCAGGATAGAAAATTATCTCGGCCAGGGTTACCAGCGGATCAAAATAAAAATCAAACCCGGCTGGGACCTGGAGGTGGTTCAGGCGATACGTGAGAAATATCCCGACCTGATGCTGCAGGCGGACGCCAACGGAGCTTATACCATAGACCAGGCGGAGCATCTGCGAAAACTGGACGCTTTCAACCTGCTAATGTTAGAGCAGCCGTTTCCGCCTTTTGACCTCTGGGATCACAGCAAACTCCAGAGAAAGATGACCACGCCGATCTGCCTTGATGAAAGCATCATCTCTTTTGATTCGGCCCGGGCAGCGCTGGAAATGGCCAGCTGCCGCATAATCAACATTAAGGTTGGACGGGTAGGCGGGATCATCGAGGCGAGGAAAATCCACGATTACTGCTTCAGGTATGGAGTGGGGGTCTGGTGCGGCGGGATGTTAGAAAGCGGAATCGGCCGGGCGCACAACATTCACATAGCGACCCTGCCTAATTTCAAGTATCCAAACGACCTCTCGGCCAGCGCCAGGTATTACCAGGAGGACCTCATCGAGCCGCCGATCACCCTCAGCCGGCCGGGCTATATCCGGGTTCCTGATGGACCTGGAATCGGAGTGAATCCGGTGGAGGAGAGGATTCAGAAAGCCATGATCAGACACGAAGTTTTGAAGCCTTAAGGAGCTCAGAATGAAGAATCTGGTTATTCTCGGCGCCGGAACCGGCGGAACGATCATGGCCAGCCGTCTGGTCGGCCCTTTAAGAAAGCGCGGCTGGAAGATCACGGTTGTGGATAAAGACGACCGGCATTACTATCAACCAGGCTTCCTGCTGGTGCCGTTTGGCATTTATAAGGCGGAAGACCTCGTGCGGCGTCGCTCGAGTCTGCTGCCGAAGGGTGTGAATTTTGTCGTGGCCGAAGTTGAGGAAATAAAACCGCAAAGCAAGAGGATCAAACTCGCTGACGGCGAAGAAATATCTTATGACCTTCTGCTGATTGCCACCGGCACTCATATCAGGCCGGAGGAGACCCCGGGAGTGCTCGATGGCTGGCGAAAAAATGTGTTTGATTATTACACGATTGATGGGGCGCAGGTGCTGGCGGATAAGCTCAAAGAGTTCAGGGAAGGGACGCTGGTGGTTCATGTGGCTGAAATGCCCATCAAGTGCAACGTCTCGCCGCTCGAATTTACCTTTCTGGCTGACTGGTATTTCAGAAAGAGAGGAGTTAGAGATAATATCAGGCTGGTGTACGTAACGCCGATTTCCGGAGCTTTTACCCGTCCGGTGGCCACCCGCTATCTCGGCGACCTTCAGGCGAAAAAGAAAATTGAGGTTGAAAGCTTTTTCCTGACCGAAAGAGTTGACCCGACGGCCGGGAAGGTGGTCTGTTATGACGGACGGGAAGTGGCTTTTGACCTGCTGGTAACCGTGCCGCCGAATTTTGGAGCTGAAGTTATCAGACGTTCCGGTCTTGGCGATGAGATGAATTACGTTCCGGTAGATGAGTCTGGATTTCGTTCGGAGAAATATGCTGATATTTTCGTCATCGGCGATGCTTCAGCCAGCGACTGGACCAAGGCCGGCTCGGTGGTTCATTTTCAGTCGGAAATTCTGGATAAGATCATTCTGGCGGAAATAGACGGACGGCCGGTTGAACTGCGGTTTGACGGCCACGCCAATTGTTTTATCGAGACCGGATTCGGGAAGGCAGTGGTTATAGATTATAACCACGAAATTGAACCCCTGCCAGGGAAATTCCCGCTCCCGCTGGTGGGACCGATGTCGCTTCTGAAAGAAACAAGAATCAACCACTGGTCAAAGCTGGCTTTTGAATGGGTCTACTGGCACTGGTTGCTCAGGGGAAGGTCGGTGCCTTTTGTGCCGGCGTTGATGTCGATGCGGGGTAAAAAGGATGTAAGGGGAAAGACGAGCTGAACCCGCAGGCGGGTTTTTTACTGATATTGTTTTCGAACAAGCAGGAGAAAAAAGGGCTCCCGGTCATCCAAATTTTGTTAAGAAAGCATTATCCTGAGGGAGGGATGAAACAGGGTCAGGATCATACCGGAGTAACTGACAATTTCTTATTGCTTTTCAGGGCGGGAAAATATAAAATGGAATCAAGCCATGGGGAAAATGTCTCCGGGGCTAATTTTTAAGAGGAGTTAATGGATGAAAAGAAGAATGAAAGGCACTCTGGGATTTCTGGTTGCCCTGTTGATGCTGGGTCTGGTAACCATGCCTGCCCGGGCGGGTATCCATTTCGGCCTGAAGGGCGGCCTTAGTTTGGCCAACATTAAATCTGATCCCCCGACTTTTGAAGGCTTCGAGTGGAAGACCAAGCAGGGAATAGCCGGCGGAGCTTCGCTGGAAATCGGCCTGATTAAAGGATTCTCCCTGCAGCCGGAAATCCTGTATGTTCAGAAAGGCGCGAAGATAACGGCTAACATTGAAGGCATGGACATCACTCTTAACGCCAACATCGATTACATCGAAATACCGCTGCTTCTGAAGTACAACCTCATTTCCGGCGGTCCCACCGTTCCTTCAGTCTATGTCGGGCCCTATATCGGGTTCAACACCAAGGCTGAATTTGTTATATCGATCACCGGCTATCCGGAAGAAAGAGAAGACATCAAGGACGACATAAAGAATACCGAGTATGGCCTGACTTTCGGTGTCGGTCTGACTCAAAAGCTCGGCCTGTTCAGA
>JASEFX010000003.1:37901-146560 GCA_030018265.1 Candidatus Saccharicenans sp. | reverse complement strand
CGTTTTTCACCGGGTATCGTCCGCAGTTTTATTTTCGGACGACGGACGTGACCGGGACGGTGAAGCTGCCGGCTGGAGTGGAGATGGTGATGCCGGGCGACAGCGTGAACATTGAGGTGGAGCTGATCACGACGGTGGCGATGGAGAAGGGATTGCGGTTTGCCATCAGAGAGGGCGGACGGACGGTCGGCGCCGGAACGGTCACCGAAATACTCGAATAGAAAGGGATTAGGAAAACAAAATGGAGAACGAGGAACGACCATGGAAAAGATAAGAATTAAACTCCAATCATTCGATCACCGATTGTTAGACAAATCTGTTAAGGATATTGTCATCAAGGCGAGAAGAACAGGAGCGAAAGTTTCCGGACCGATTCCACTTCCAACCAAGGTGCAGAGATTTTGCGTTCTTCGTTCCCCGCATGTCGATAAAAGGTCGAGAGAACATTTTGAGTTGCGGATTCATAAAAGATTGATTGACATCAGCGAATACAGCAACGAAACCATCGAAGAACTTCAGAAACTTGACCTGCCGGCTGGCATCGATGTTGAGATCAAAGCCTTTGGCGCAGGAGAATGACCATGATTGAAGGCATTATCGGAAGAAAAGTCGGTATGACCCAGGTGTTTGACGAAGAGGGAAATGTTATTCCTGTGACCGTCATAAAAGCCGGGCCCTGTACGGTTATCCAGAAAAAAACAAAAGAAAAGGACGGCTATGAAGCCATTCAGCTGGGTCTGGTGGAAAAGCCGAAGAAAAAGCCGAGAAAACCCGAACTGGGACATTTCAAAAAAGCGGAATCCCCTGTGCTGAAAGTACTGAAAGAGGTTAAGTATAAAGGTTCGGTGGACCTGAAGGAAGGAGACCAGGTTCTGGTTGATATTTTTGAAGTTGGAGAAAAAGTTCATGTGGTCGGTATCAGCAAGGGAAAAGGTTTTCAGGGCGTGGTGAAAAGACATGGCTTTGCCGGTGGCCCGGCAGCTCACGGCTCGATGTTTCACCGGAGACCGGGATCGATAGGAGCTTCATCCTTTCCTTCCCGGGTTTTAAAAGGAATGAGAATGGGCGGACGGATGGGTGGTGACCGGGTGACCGTTCGTAACCTTAAAGTGGTCCAGATAGATAAGGAAAACAATCTTCTGGTGGTAAAAGGAGCCGTCCCCGGAGCCAACGGCGGAGTGGTTCTGATTAAGAAAAGCTCATTCAAAGCTAAAACTTCATGAGTGAAGAGTGTGCCATGAAACTACAAGTGCTGGACAAAAGCGGAAAGCCCGTTCAGGAAGTGGACCTGCCGGAAGAGGTATTTTTCTATCCGGTTAAGGATCACCTGATATACGAGGCGGTGGTCAATTATCTGGCGAACCAGAGACAGGGGACAGCCTGTACCAAAAATCGTGGAGAAGTGAGCGGTGGTGGCCGGAAACCCTGGAGACAGAAAGGAACCGGAAGAGCCCGGGCTGGAAGCATCAGGTCTCCTCTCTGGCGCCATGGCGGAACCGTTTTCGGACCGAAGCCCAGGGATTATAGCTATTCCATTCCGAAGAAGGCAAAGAAGAATGCTCTGAAGTCGGCTCTGAGCGCCAAGCTGGCGGAAAATCACCTTCTGATCATAGATGAGATCAGAATTGAAGAACCCAAGACAAAAATCGCGGCCAGCTGGTTGAAGAGCCTGAACATCGACTCGGCCCTGATTGTGGATGATCGTGAGAACAGAAACCTCTATCTGGCGGTCAGGAACATCCCTGAGGTTAAGGCAGTCGATGATGAAAACCTGAACATCTACGATGTCCTCAGGTACCGATGGCTGGTTTTCAGCCAGCGCTCGTTTAATTCCCTGGTGGAGAGATTGAAATGACCAGAGATCCGAGAGATGTAATTTTGAGGCCGTGGATCACCGAGAAGAGCACCAGACTTAAAGAAGACAGCCGTCAGGTGTGTTTCGAAATTTCTCCAGACGCCAACAAGATTGAAGTTAAGAAAGCCGTGGAAGAGCTTTTCAAAGTAAAGGTGGAAAGCGTCACCATTGTCAAGGTCAAGGGAAAAACCAAGCGGTTGGGCCGGAACCTTGGCCGTACAAAAGACAGAAAGAAAGCTTATGTAAAGCTTAAACCCGGCGAAAAAATGATTGAATTCTTCGAGGCAGTATAACCATGGGTATTAAAGTTTACAAGCCAGTTACTCCAGGATTACGTCACCGCACGGGTCTGACTTTTGAAGAGTTGACGACCGATAAGCCATACAAACCGTTGCTTGTTCCGCTGAAGAAGAGCGGTGGTCGCAACAATCGCGGTCACCTGTCGGTCAGACATCGGGGCGGCGGGCACAAGCGGATGTACCGGATTATCGATTTCAGGCGCGACAAGATCGACGTTCCGGGCGTGGTGGAGACCATAGAATACGACCCGAACCGTTCCGCTTTTATCTCGCTGGTAAAATATGCCGATGGTGAAAGAAGGTATATTCTCACGCCTCTCAATTTGAAGGTGGGCGACACCATAATTTCCTCCAACAGTCAGGTGGATATACTTCCCGGCAACGCCATGCCGCTGCGCTACATCCCGGTGGGAACGATAGTTCACAACGTCGAGTTGAAGATCGGAAAAGGTGGCCAGCTGGCGAGGGCGGCCGGTTCAGGTGCCCAGATTCTGGGCAAAGAGGGTGATTATGCCCAGTTGAGGTTGCCTTCCTCCGAAATCCGGCTTGTTCATCTTGATTGCCGGGCCACTGTCGGCCAGGTGGCCAACCTGGATCATCAGAATATCAGCACGGGAAAGGCTGGCCGCACCCGGTGGCTCGGAATCAGACCGACGGTCAGGGGTACTGCTATGAACCCGATAGACCATCCCCACGGTGGTGGTGAAGGTCGAACCAAGGGTGGTCGTCATCCTGTAAGTCCGGAAGGCATCCCGACCAAGGGTTATAAGACCAGGAAAAATAAAAGAACTCAGGCCTTTATTATAAAGAGAAGGAGTAAGTAATTATGGGCAGGTCGCTTAAAAAAGGTCCCTATGTTGACCCGAAACTGATGGAGAAAGTAAAAGCTGCTCTGTCGGCCAAAGATAAGCGCCAGGTAATCAAGACCTGGTCGAGGCGGTCGACCATTGTTCCGGAAATGGTGGGCCTGACCTTCGGTGTTCACAACGGACGCAAGTTCATTCCAGTCTATGTAACCGAGCAGATGGTCGGTCACAAACTGGGTGAATTCGCGCCCACCAGAACATTCAAGGGACATACTTCAAAAACTGCCCGACAACTTAAAGTAGGTAAGTAGCCATGGAAAAAGAAAAATATCTGGCCAAAGCTGTTGCCCGTTATGTGCGGATGAGTCCGCAGAAAGGGCGTCTGGTGGCTGACCTGATCAGGAACAGACTGGTCGGAGAAGCTCTAACGATACTGAAGTTTAACGAGAAGAAAAAGATCAGCGCGATCCTGGAAAAGGTGCTGCGTTCGGCCATTGCCAATGCTCAGCAGAAGGCGCCGGGAGTTGATGTGGATAACCTGTACATAGCGAAGATACAGATCGATCAGGGACCGGCCATGAAGAGAATCCGGCCGGCGCCAATGGGTAGAGCCTACCGGGTGCTAAAAAGAATGAGTCATGTCAAAATCTACTTAGACGAAAAAAAAGGGAGATAGACCGTGGGACAGAAGACACATCCAATCGGTTTTCGTTTGGGTTTCAACAAACAGTGGACTTCCCGCTGGTTTGCCAGAGGTCGGGATTATGCCAGGCTTTTGCATGAAGACCTGCAGATCAAGAAAGCGGTAAAAGAAAAATACGGTCATGCCGGAATTGCCAGTGTTGAGGTGGAAAGAGTAGGTCCCAAGGTCATCGTGATCATCAACACGGCCAGACCCGGAATCATCATCGGCCGGGGCGGGAAGGAAATAGAAAACTTGAAGCACATGCTTGAAGGTATTACCAGCAGAGAAGTCTACGTTGACATCAAAGAAGTTGATAAACCAGAGCTGGATGCCACGCTGGTGGCCGAGGGCATTGCCACCCAGCTTGAGAAGCGCATTTCTTACCGGCGGGCGATGAAGAGGGCAGTGGAAATGGCTTTGAAGACAGGAGCCCAGGGTGTGAAGGTCATGTGCTCCGGGCGTCTTGGAGGAGTGGAAATAGCCAGGACTGAATGGTATCTGAAAGGTCGCTTGCCGCTGCAAACGCTCAGAGCGGATATAGATTATGCTTTTACCGAAGCTTTTACCACTTACGGACAGATTGGAATAAAGGTCTGGATCTACCGCGGCGACGTTGATAAACCCAGAGTTTCATCTCAAATCATCGAGACTGAGGAGATTTGACCATGTTGATGCCGAAAAAAGTAAAGTACAGAAAGCAACAGCGGGGCCGGATGAGGGGACAGGCGCTTCGCGGTTGCGAGCTGGCTTTTGGTGAATACGGACTTCAGGCGCTGGAGCCATGCTGGCTGACGGCCAGGCAAATAGAGGCTGGTCGCGTGACCATCACCAGATTTCTGAAGAAGCGCGGTAAAATGTGGGTAAGGGTCTTTCCCTGGAAACCGGTGACCAAGAAGCCGACCGAGACCAGGATGGGACGCGGTAAGGGAGACCCTGAATTCTGGGTTGATGTCATCAGACCCGGTCGGATTATCTTTGAGATTGAGGGAGTGGAAGAAGAGGTGGCCAGAGAAGCTATGCGCCTGGCAGCCCATAAACTTCCTATGAAAACAAGATTCATTTCAAGAGAGAACAGGGAGATAAGATGAAGATCCGAGAATTGAGAGAATTATCGGTAGAAGAATTAAAACAAAAAGAGGAAGAATTGAAAGATCAGCTGTTCAAGCTGCGCTTCCAGAAAGCTATCGGCCAGCTTGATAATCCGATGAAGATACGGAATGTCAGAAGGGATATAGCCAGAATAAAGACTCTTTTGAAAGAATTTCAGAAAAAAGGGACGGAATAAACCATGGAAGCTAAACGCCAGAAAAGACTAACAACGAAAGTGGGTGTGGTGGTGGCCAAAAGGTCAGCCAAGACCCTGAGGGTTATGGTGGAAAGGCTGGAAAGGCACCCGCTATACAAGAAAACGATCAAGAGAAGAAAGGTTTTCCTGGTGCACGATGAACATGAGAAGTGCCAGGTGGGTGATCTGGTCAGAATTGTCGAGACGCGGCCGATCAGCAAACTGAAAAGATGGCGGGTGGCTGAGATTATAGGTTTAGCTTCCAGAGAAATAGAGACCGAAAGCGAGACGGAAAAAAATGAAGGTGGGCTAACATGATTCAGATGAGAACGATGCTCAAGGTAGCGGATAACTCCGGAGCCCGGAGGATCATGGCCATTACCCCTCTGGGCGGAGGAGTTGGGAGAGTGGCCACTGTGGGTGATGTTATTTCAGCTTCGGTCAAAGAAGCTGACCCCGACAGCAAGATCCAGAAGGGGAAAGTGGTCAGGGCGGTGATCGTGCGCACCAGAAAAGAGATACGGCGGAAGGATGGCTCTTACATCCGGTTTGATGACAACGCCGCGGTGATAATCGACAAGCAGGGAGAGCCTGTGGGAACGCGTGTTTTCGGTCCGGTGGCTCGCGAGCTGAGGGAAAAGAAATTCATGAAGATCATCTCTCTGGCACCGGAGGTGCTGTGATGGCTAATTTCCCGTTCAAGAAAAATGATGTGGTCATTGTTCGCAGCGGAAAGGATCGCGGGAAAACAGGTAAGATTCTGCGTGTTTTCCCGGAGAAGAATCGAGTTCTGGTGGAGAGAGTCAATTTCGTCAAGGTCTTTGTCAGACCGGACCGCAGCCGGAACATCCAGGGCGGCATAATGGAAAAGGAAGCGCCGATACACGTTTCCAGGGTGATGCTCTATTGCCAGGAATGCGGTCGTGGAGTCAGATTCAGGCACAAAGTCCTGGAGGATGGCACAAAAATCAGGATTTGCGCCCGATGCGAAACCAATTTAGAGAGAACCTGAGAGGTTAAAAGATGAGCAGGTTATACGAGCGTTATAAAAAAGAGATAATCAAGGAGCTCCAGGAAGAACTGGGGATTAAGAATCCCATGGCGGTGCCCAGGCTGGAGAAGATCGTGATTAACGTCGGGGTTGGCGATGCTACTCAGAACATAAAGCTTCTGGATGTGGCCAAAACCGAGCTCAGCCTGATCACCGGTCAGTGGCCGGCTGTTCGCAGGGCAAAAAAGTCGATTTCCGCTTTCCATGTGCGCAAGGGACAACCTATTGGCTGCATGGTTACTCTGAGAAGGAAAAGGATGTATGAATTTTTCGACCGGCTGGTTAACATAGTTCTGCCGCGCGTCAGGGATTTCAGGGGAGTTTCTCCTAATTCCTTTGACGGACACGGCAATTACACTCTGGGTCTCAAGGACCAGCTGGTGTTTCCTGAAATAGATTATACCAAGGTAGAGAGGCCGCGGGGCATGAACATCACTATCGTCACCACGGCCCGGAACGATAAGGAAGCGTATGCCCTTCTGAAGAAACTGGGCATGCCGTTCCGAGAATCCTGAGGAAAGGAAGGTAAAACGTGGCTACCATAGCAAAAATGGTAAAGGATCAGAGAAAGCCCAAGTATGCCATAAGGCACCGGAACAGATGCCGGTTGTGCGGGCGGCCGAGAGGCTATTATCGAAAATTTGACCTCTGCCGTCTCTGTCTGAGACAGCTGGCGCTGAAGGGAGAAATTCCCGGGTTGATAAAATCTTCCTGGTAAATTCCAGGGAAAGGATACGAACATGAGTCTGACCGATCCAATTGCCGATATGTTAACCAGAATCAGGAATGCGATAAGGGCGAAGAAGAAAGAAGTCAACATCCCATCTTCCCGCCTGAAGGTGGAGATCGCCAGGATACTGAAGGAAGAAGGCTACATAAAAAGCTACAAAGTAATCGAGGACAACAAACAGGGTGTCCTGAACATCGTTCTGAAATATACCGACGATAATCAGAGTGTGATCACCGGACTTCGCCGGATAAGCAAGCCCGGATGCCGCATTTATTGCACGAAAGATTCGATACCGAAATCGCTGAACGGTCTGGGAGTGGTGATCATCTCCACCTCGCGGGGCATCCTGACTGATAAACAGGCTGAAGACTTAGGAGTCGGTGGCGAAGTCCTGTGTGAAATCTGGTAAATAAGAAGGTGAGGTATTAAGATGTCAAGAGTTGGTAAGAAGCCGATCGACATCCCGGCAGGAGTCAAGGTAACAATTCACCCTGATCATATTGAAGTTGAAGGCAAGCTCGGCAAACTCACTTCTCCTCTTTTTCCCGGTATTAAAGCTGAGGTTGAGAGCAACAGGCTGATTTTCACCCGGGAGAATGAGGAGCAGCAAACCAGGCAGTTCCATGGGTTATGCCGGGCGCTGGCCAGCAATGCGGTCATCGGAGTGTCGCAGGGATTTTCCAAGCAGCTGGAAATCACCGGTGTCGGTTACAGAGCCAAAGTTGAAAAAAACAGGCTGGAGCTGAGCGTTGGTTATTCCAAACCGGTAGTCTATGAAATACCGGAAGGTATCGAAATTGTGGCTGAAAAGCCAACCCTGCTGACAGTCCGGGGAATTGACAAGCAGAAAGTTGGCCAGGTGGCTGAAACCATCAAGAGGTTCAGGCCGCCGGATCCCTACAAACAGAAGGGCATCCGGATAGTGGGTGAAGTTCTCATCAAGAAAGAAAGAAAAGCGGGGGTGGGCGGTGCTTAAGTCAAAAAGTGAAATCAAAAAAATCAGAAAGCAGAGAATCAGGAAAAGAATCAGGAAAAAGATCAGCGGTACTCCGGAAAGACCCCGGGTGCTGGTGAATAAATCCAACCGCTATGTTTACGCTCAGGTTATAGACGATGTTTCCGGAAAAGTTATAACCTCAGCTTCGACGCTGGAAAAGGAAATAAAAGCACAGCTGAAGTGCTTCAAGAGCAAGGAAGCCTGCACCTTCCTGGGGTCTATTCTGGCTAAAAGGCTCAAAGAAAAAGATATCAATACGATCGTTTTCGATCGTGGCGCCTATCCGTATCACGGCCGGATCAAGGCTCTGGCTGAAGCCCTCAGGGCTGAAGGCATTGTGTTTTAGCCGGTTAAGGAGGAATGATAGTGGAACACGAAGAACTGGAAAAACTGGACGAAGTTATCAGTTCAGACCTTGAGCTAAAAGACCAGGTTATCTCTATCAGAAGGGTAACCAAGGTGGTCAAGGGCGGAAAAAATCTGAGCTTCTCGGCTCTGGTAGCTGTAGGTAACGAGAAAGGTCGGGTAGGGATAGGTCTGGGAAAGGCTCGTGAAGTTCCTCAGGCTATTGCCAAAGCGGTGGAGGACGCAAAAAAGCATATGATTGACGTCCCTCTGGTGGGCACCACCATTCCTCATATTGTAAAAGGGGAGGCAGATGCCGGAATCGTTGTTCTCAGGCCGGCCTCCAGAGGAACGGGAGTAATTGCCGGGGGTGCTGTTCGGGTGATTCTTGAACTCGCTGGAGTCAAGGATATATTAACCAAGTCAATCCGCAGCAACAATCCGATAACCGTGGCCCATGCCACCATAGCTGCTCTCAAGAAGCTGAAGAGTCCGGAAGAGGTGATGAGAGCCAGGGGCAAAAAAGAAAAAGAAGAAGATAAAACCAGAGCTTGAGGTGAGGCTGAGATGAAAGAAGAAAAATATCTTAAGATTAAGCTGGTAAGAAGTTTGATAGGTCATCCTCAGAAGCACCGTCTGGTGGCCTACGGTCTGGGATTGAGGAAATTGAATTCCCAGGTGATCCGGAAGGATTGCCCGGAAATAAGAGGAATGATCCGGAAAATCTCTCATTTGCTCGAAGTAGAGGAGATAGATAAACCATGAATCTCAGTAAATTGAAACCAGCTCAGGGTGCCAGGAAGAGCGATAAAAGGCGCGGTCGGGGACCGGGCTCCGGTCTTGGGAAAACCGCCGGGCGCGGTCATAAGGGACAGAAGGCCGGAGCCGGTTACAAGAGGAAATGGGGCTTTGAGGGCGGACAGATGCCGCTTCACCGGCGTCTTCCAAAGCGCGGGTTTACTAACAAATTCAGGGTTGAATACACCGAAGTTAATCTCGACCGGCTGGACAAACTTCCACTGAACGAAATCGGGTTGAAAGAAATGGTGGAACATCGTCTGATTCACTCCGAATCAGAACTCGTGAAGGTCCTTGGCCGGGGGGATTTGTCCTCACCGAAAACCATAAAAGCTCATGCTTTCTCTCAATCCGCGATCAAAAAGATTGAAGAAAGCGGGGGCAAAGCCATCGTTATCGGGAAAGAATAATGTTAGAAAGCATTCGCAACATTTTCAGTATTCCTGACCTCAGGAAAAGGGTCATCTACACACTTCTGCTTCTGGCGGTTTATCGCATCGGGGCGCAGATTCCTAACCCCGGCGTGAGCGCCGACGCTCTGGCTGAGTTCTGGCAGACTCAGAAAGGCTCAATTCTCGGGTTCTACGACCTGTTCTCCGGAAGAGCCATGTCCAGGATGACTATCTTTGCGCTCGGCATCATGCCCTACATCAGCGCCTCGATCATACTGCAGCTGCTGACTGTGGTCTGGCCCTATCTCGAGAGACTCTCCAAAGAAGGCGAGCTGGGGCGAAAGAAAATCACCCAGTATACAAGGTACGGGACGCTGGTCATCTGTTTGATTCAATCATTTGGAATCGCCATATTCCTTGAAAGCCTGACCAGCCCGACCGGCGCGAAGATTGTTCCCAATCCTGGCTGGGGATTCAGGTTGCTGACGATGCTGACGCTGACCACCGGCACCACCTTTATCATGTGGCTGGGAGAACAGATCTCCGAACGGGGAATAGGCAACGGCATCTCGTTGATTATCTTTGCGGGAATAGTGGTTGGCCTGCCCAGCGGTATCAACAGCCTGGTTACAGGATTGCGGACAGGCAATATGGACCCCCTGCGGATTATTTTCCTCGGGGTGCTGATGCTGGCGGTGATCGCATTTATAATTTTTGTCGAAAGGGGTCAGCGACGGATACCGGTTTCTTACGCGAAAAGGGTAATAGGCCGGAAGGTTTATGGCGGTCAGAGCACCCATCTTCCGTTAAGGGTTAACACCGGTGGTGTTATTCCCATCATTTTTGCGGCATCCATCATCACCATTCCGGCTACCTTAGCCAATTTTTCCAACGCTCCGATTCTTCAGATGATAGCCAGACAGTTCGGCATGGGCATGCCGCTTTACAATCTGATATACATTGCTTCAATTATCTTTTTCACTTACTTTTACGTCTCGATTATTTTCAATCCGAACGACGTGGCCGAAAACCTTCAGAAATACGGCGGTTTTATCCCCGGAATCAGGCCCGGTAAAAACACGGCTGATTACATAGATGAAGTTTTAAGCCGGATAACACTGGTTGGAGCGGTTTATCTGGCAGCCATTGCCATTTTGCCTGAATTTCTCATGACCGGTTTCAAAGTGGGCGCGCTGCCCTGGATCGGTCCTTTCCTTGAAGCCAACCTGCCGAAATGGTTTACTCAGGGTTTGAATGTAGATTTTTACTTTGGCGGAACTTCAATTCTGATTGTGGTTGGTGTGGCCATGGATACTCTCCAGCAGATTGAAGCCCAGCTGGTCATGCGTCATTACGACGGCTTCCTGAGAAGCGGTCGTATTAGAGGGAGAAGGGGATGAGGATAATCCTCCTGGGACCGGCCGGCAGCGGCAAGGGAACGCAGGGCGAGATGATAGAACGCCACTATGGTTTCCCGAGGATTTCTACCGGCGATCTCCTGCGTCTCGAGGTGGAAAAGGATACGGCACTGGGAAAGATAGTTAAAAAAATCATGGAAGCTGGAGAACTGGTGGCTGACGACATTGTGCTGGAGATAGTCCGGAGCAGAATCGCTCAGCCTGACTGTAAGCGGGGCTATGTCCTCGACGGTTTTCCCAGAACTCTGAATCAGGCTATTTTGCTGGAAAAAGTAGACGGCAGCCGGCCTGAGATAGCCATAGAAATCCAGGTTTCTGAAGAGGCTTTAAAACAGAGGCTGGCCGGCAGGCTGGTTTGCCTTCAGTGCGGAACTGTGTATAATATAAATAATAATAAACTCAGTCAGTGCCAGGCCTGCGGTGCCAGACTGACTGTTAGAAATGACGACCGTCCTGAAGTCGTCAGCCAGCGCTTCAGGATTTATCGGGAAACAATCGGACCCCTTATCGAGTATTACTCAAAGAAAGGGGTCCTTTTCAGAATCGATGGAGAGAAAACCCCGGAGGAAGTCTTCCGGGAAGTAAAATCAGTAATCGATAGCAGGCTGAATTAAAATCAGGGCAAATCGAAGCGGAAATGATCGTTTATAAATCTGAAGCTGAGATAGAAATGATGAGAAAGAGTTCTCAGATTGTGGCCAGAATTCTGTCAGAATTGAAGCAGATGATAAGACCCGGTCTGGAAACCAGAGAACTTGACCTCTATGCGGAGAGCCGGGCGCGCGAGCTGGGTGCCATTCCAGCTTTCAAGGGCTACCGCGGTTATCCGGCTTCTCTATGCGTTTCGATAAACGAAGAGATTGTTCACGGCATTCCTTCCAGCCGACGGTTGAAGGAAGGAGACATAGTCAGTCTTGATTTTGGCGTCGTCTATGAAGGGTTTTATGGTGACGCTGCTCTGACGGTGCCCGTTGGAAAGGTATCTGAACAGGCTCTCCGGCTGATAGAAGTGGCGGAGAAAGCTTTCTTCAGCGGGTTGAGCGAGTTGAAAGCTGGAAACAGATTGTCTGACGTTTCTGCGGCCATTCAGAAAGAAGTGGAAGCAGCGGGATTTTCGGTCATCAGAGCTTTTGTCGGACACGGCATCGGACGGAGTCTGCATGAGGAACCACAGGTGCCAAATTTCGGACTGCCGGGACATGGGCCAAAATTAAAGAAAGGCTTAACCCTGGCTATCGAGCCGATGATTGCCGCCGGAAACTGGGAGATTGAAATCCTGGAGGACGGCTGGACGGCGGTTACCAGGGATAGAAGCCTTTCAGCTCACTATGAACATACGGTGGCATTGACGGACCGGGGTGTGGAAATTCTCACCCTGGACAGTGGAAATGCCAGCTGGCTGAACGTCGGGAGCAGAGCCAATGCCTAAGACTGACGTGTTTGAAATTGAAGGAGTTGTGCTGGAAAGTCTGCCCAACGCCATGTTCAAAGTAGAGCTGGCCAATAAACATGTTATTCTGGCCCATATCTCCGGCCGTATGAGAAAGAATTTCATCCGGATCATGCCCGGAGACAGGGTGCTGGTGGAAATATCGCCTTATGATTTAACCAAAGGGCGTATCACTTACAGGTTTAAGTGAGGTGCAAGATGAAGGTTAGAGCATCGGTTAAGAGGATTTGCCGCAATTGTAAAATCGTAAGAAGAAAAGGGGTGGTTAGAGTTATCTGCTCAAACCCCAAACATAAACAAAGACAAGGATAAAAGAGGAGACCATGGCAAGAATAGCAGGTGTCACACTTCCATCGGAAAAAAGGGTTGAAATCGGCTTGACCTATATTTACGGAATCGGAAGGTCCAAAGCCATCAAAATCCTGGAGGAAGCCCGGGTTGACAGGAACAAGAAAGTTAAGGATCTGACTGAAGAGGAGATTAACAAAATTCGCCAGATTATCGAGAAGAGGGAAAAAGTTGAGGGCGAACTCAGGAAGGAAGTGGCTCAGAATATCAAGCGGTTGATCGACATCGGTTGCTACCGCGGATTGCGCCATAAACGCAACCTTCCGGTCAGAGGTCAGAGAACCAGAACCAATGCCCGCACCCGAAAGGGACCGCGCGGACAGCGAATAAAGAAACTTAAAGAGAAGAAAGCCTGATTTGAGGGAGAGATTTCATGGCAAAAGCCAGGACAAAAAAGAAAAAAGTTAAAAGGGAAGTTACCTACGGAGTGGCTAGTATCCAATCAACTTTTAACAACACCATAATTACCATAACCGACCAGCAGGGCAACACCATCTGCTGGGCCAGTTCCGGCACCTCCGGGTTCAAAGGAGCCAGAAAAGGCACTCCTTTTGCCGCTCAGCTGGCGGCCAGGGAAGTGGCCAGCAAAGCCAGAGAACACGGTGTTCGCTATGTGGATGTCAGAGTTAAAGGGCCAGGTGCCGGACGTGAGTCAGCCATCCGGGCACTTCAGGCTGCCGGACTTGAAATCAAGTCTATCCGGGATGTGACTCCGATTCCCCACAATGGCTGCCGACAGCCAAGAAGAAGGAGAGTATAAAGGAGAGATATCATGGCGAAATATTCTGGACCTGATTGCCGACTTTGTCGCACGGAAAGAACCAAGCTTTTTTTGAAAGGCAATAAGTGCCTGACCGATAAATGCCCGCTGGAGAGACGTCCGTACGCTCCCGGTCCACATGGACGGATGAGAAAGAGAGTGCTCGGTTATGCGCTGCAGCTCAGAGAGAAACAGAAGCTGAAAAGATTTTATGGTATTTCAGAGAGACAGTTCCGTTTATTCTTTGAGCGGGCGGAAAAGATGAAAGGAATAACCGGTGAGAATCTGCTGACGTTGCTCGAAAGAAGGCTGGATAATGTTGTCTATCTTATGGGGCTGGCCCTTTCCAGAGCGCATGCCAGGCAGATAATTACCCACGGGCATATCCTGGTAAATGATCAGAAAGTGACCATACCTTCTTACGTGGTCGAGGTGGGAGACGTGGTGGCTTTAAAACCCGGATCCGTTAAGAACGAGAATTTTAAGGCAGTTGTGGAAGCTAACCGCAGTAAAACTCTTCCCGGCTGGCTGCAGGCGGACTGGGATAACTGCCAGGGGAAAGTGGTAGCCCTGCCCACCAGACAGGATATCACCATTCCGGTTGAAGAGCATCTGGTGGTTGAGCTTTATTCGAAATAACGGGGAAGGTGCCTTAGACCTGTCCTTCCCGTGAAGGAGGAACCATGACTGAACTTGGTTTCCAGAGACCAAGATTCTTAGAGTGCGATTATGAAACACTGAGCGATACTTACGGCCGTTTTCAAGCGCAGCCGTTTGAACGGGGTTACGGCATCACCGTCGGGAATTCGCTCAGAAGAATTCTGTTGTCCTCGATCCCCGGGGCAGCCATCACCGCGGTCAGGATAGCGGGTGTCCTGCATGAATTTTCCACCATTCCGGGAGTGGTTGAGGATGTCACTCACATAATCCTCAACCTTAAATCGATTCCGCTGAAGCTTAAAGTCAACGAGCCCAGAAGAATGACGCTGAAAATTTCCGGTCCGGCTGAAGTGAAATCGGGTGATATCGTCCATGATTCTGACGTGGAAATACTGAAGCCTGACATTCATATTGCCACCCTGGATGAGGACGGCAAACTGGAAATGGAAATGGTGGTTAAGAATAACCGCGGTTACGTGACGGCCGATCAGAATTTTGACAGCGAGCTGAGCGTAGACTTTATCCCGCTTGATTCATCCCATTCCCCGGTTCTTAAGGTTAATTATACGGTGGAACCGGCCAGAGTGGGAAAAAGAGTCGACTATGAAAGCCTGACTCTGGAAATCTGGACCAACGGAGCCATCAGACCTACTGAAGCTCTTTCCCGGGCGGCAAAACTCATGCGAGACCATATGACCATCTTCCTGAATATCGTTGACGAGCCGGTGGAAAAGGAGGTGGTCGCGCCTGGAAAAGAGATACCCCATCTGGACAAGGCAGAAGTTCTGGCCAGCACCATCGACCATCTGGAGCTATCAGTCAGAGCCAGCAATTGCCTCAGGGCTGCTGGAATCACTTATGTGTATGAACTGGTTCAGAGAACTGAGGACCAGCTGCTTCAAACAAAGAATTTTGGCCGCAAATCTCTTAATGAAATAAAGGAGAAACTGGCCAGTCTGGGATTGGGATTGAATCTGGAATTGCATCCCAGATTGCTGGAGCAGGTTCAGACATTAATCAAGCAGAGCAAAAGCGATAAGGAGCTGGAAGCATGAGACACCGGGTGAAACGCTATCAACTCAGGAGAGACACAGCCCATCGTCGGGCTTTGCTCAGAAATCTGGTAACCTCTCTTCTGGAAAAGGAAAGAATCAAGACCACTCTGGCCAAAGCCAAAGCCGCCAGACCGCTGGCTGAAAAGATGATCACTCTGGCCAAAAGAAATACCTTACATGCCCGTCGTCAGGCTCTGGCTTTTCTGATGAAAGAAGCGGTGGTTCAGAAACTTTTTTCGGAACTTGGACCGCGCTTCAAAGAGCGGCCGGGTGGATATACCAGAATCGTCAAACTCGGCCTGCGTTCAGGTGATGGCGCTCAGATGGCCATGCTTGAGCTTCTGGGAGCTGAGTACAAGAAAAAGATTAAGAAATCAGACAAGGAAAAAACCAGGGCGAAAAAGACAGCTTGATAAAAATAACTGATAAAAATAACATACAGGCTGCTTTTGCCTGTCGTGGTAAAGCTAAGGCCAGCTCATTGAACAGCAAAATTTATTCTTGGTGATCCCGGTACTTTTGATTTAATAATTTCCATTTTTAAGAACTCAGTCTCCTGGTCGCCGGCATCCCTTATAGAGATTCTGCCAGTATTCATCATACAGATCTGAAATCTGAACTACCGGCTTCTGGTAAGTGGTGGCATGGATGAATTCTTTTTCGTTTATCATCATTCCGACATGGGTGATCCTGTTGCGGCCGAAGAAAACCAGGTCGCCAGTTCTTTCCTGACCGTGTGGAACCTCCAGCAAGCCGGAGCTGGTGAACTGGATGTCAGCGTCCCTTAAAATCTCCACTCCGCTCAGCCGGTAGATCAGCTGCACAAATCCGGAACAGTCAAGGCCCAGAGGGCTCGTTCCTCCCCAGAAATATGGAAGGCCGAGAAACCTTCTGGCCAGGTCCACCATTTCCTCGGGCGAAAGTCTCTGTCTTTTGAAGGGGGCCTCTCTGACCTGACCGTCTCCCATCTGAATGAAAGCCTTGCGACCGTCGGGAAGCAGCACTTCTCCCCACCGGCCTTCAAATTTCTCCAGCGCCAGAACAGAGCTGATCGGAGCGAACAGAAGCGGCTTCTTTTTGGTGACGTCAGGAGTTTCATAAAGGTAAGCGATCAGACTGGTGATTTCCAGAACCTGCCCTTCTGCCGCGTATGGTTTTTCATCGCTCCGGTAAAGCCTCAGGGCGTTTCCACGCACCCAGCCGTGATAGGTGTCAGGCGTTTCTATTTCATACCAGACCTGTTTTCTGGAATCCCGTTTGCTCTGTAAAATTTTGACGCTGGTTCCGAGAAGGGTCTGGCTGACCACGTCAAGTTCATCGTCCGGTCCTGAGTACATGTTTTCCACCGGATTAATGATCACACCGGCAGCTGGATTTCCCACCGAGACAGATGAACAGCTGATTGAGGTTAAGGTAAGAATAGCCATGATGGCAACAGCCATAGCTTTGCTTTTCATCTCCATTTCCTCCTTCAGGTTGATTTTATACTATATCTTCTGGCAAAAAAATATAGAAGTTACCGGAAATTAAATTGTCAAACGAATTTTTATTTATTATATTAGAAGCCTCAGGAGGGCTGGATGAAAAGAAAAGACTTTTTGAAAATCGGAGGATTGCTGGTGGCCTCATCTTTTCTGGCTGATTGCCGGCAAACTGTCAGGAAGGAATCGGTGGCGAAAAGAGGTTCTCTCAGGATTACCACCACCATCTATGAGCTGAAGCTGCGTCAGGCCTGGACCCTTTCCCGCGGCACCTGGACGACAAGAAGGAACGTCCTGGTACGCCTGGAAAAAGATGGAATTACCGGTTACGGAGAGGCCGCGCCCATCCCCAGATATTCTGAAAGCGCCGAGAGCAATGAAGAGTTCATCCGGCGGGCGTTGCCGGTTCTGGAGAAAGACTTCTGGGAATATCAGGATCGCTGGCAGGAACTCGAAGCTCTCTCTCCCGGGCAGAATGCGGCCAAGGCCGCGCTGGATATGGCTATCCTGGACTGGATAGGAAAGAATCTCGGGATTCCACTATATCGGTTTTTCGGTCTGAATCCGGAAAAGACCCTGCCGACCACTTATTCGATTGGCATAGACGAAGCAGAGGTAATGCAAAAAACGGCTCTGGCCGCGCCGGCATTCAGGAGGCTCAAAATCAAGGTCGGAGTTCCGGATGACAAGAAACACATAGAAGCGATCAGAGCGGTTACCGATCGTCCCTTGATTGTCGACGCCAATGAGGGCTGGAAGGATCGCCAGCAGGCGCTGGAGATGATTAACTGGCTGGCCGAAAGGGGAGTGGAGTTTGTGGAACAACCGATGCCGGCCGATAATCTTGAGGACCACCGCTGGCTTAAAGAAAGAGTGTCTGTGCCTATTTTTGCCGATGAAAGTGTGCATAAGGTAAAAGATATTCCGGCGCTGGCTTCTGCCTTTCACGGAATCAACATAAAATTAATGAAATGCGGCGGCCTGCAGGAGGCTCTCCGTATGGTTTCTGTGGCCCGGGCTCACGGTCTGAAATTGATGATAGGTTGCATGATCGAAAGCTCCCTGGCCATTTCCGCCGCGGCCACTCTGACTCCGCTTTTCGACTATGCTGACCTCGACGGTAACATACTTGTCACCAACGATCCATTCCGCGGTCTGACGCTTGATGGCGATCGCTGGAAACTTTCTGAAAAACCGGGACTCGGAGTGGAACCGGTTATTCCTGAATGGTAAAATACAAAGGAATCACTTTTCAGAAATAATTCGCCCGTATTCGCTTGACCTTTCCAGGCGGTCGAAGTGCCGGTAGACCAGCTTGCCTATTTTTCTGATGATGTCATTTCCGTCCTCATCCGGACCCAGGTAGGTGGTCATCACGCATATGATGTAGGGCTTTTTCTTCAGGATGACCAGTCCGGAATCGCAGCGAACGGCTTCGAGCTCTCCCGGTTTGTCGGCCACTTTTACTCCTTCAGGAACGGCCTTCTGCAGAGGACTGTCCTTTGGCAATGACAGAAGGTCAAAGAAAAGCTGGCGGTTTTCAGGCGTAAGAACTTTCTCCTGCCAGACTTTTTCCAGAAGCATCATCATTTCCTTTGGCGTGGAAATGTTTTCGCGACCTTCTTCAGCGGCTTTCAGGTCCATCATCCGGCGTTGAAGTCTTGTCCGGTTTAGTCCGAGCGAGGCTAATCTTCTGTTAACTGATTCCTGGCCGACCCGCTCGATGAGAAGATTGGTGGCGGTATTATCAGATAGAACAATCATCAGAACGCAGAGATCCCGGATGGAAATTTTCAGCGAGGGATAGCCAAGGTAAACCAGAATCGGCCCTCCTCCAACTTTATGCTCGTCTTTCAACTCGATAAATTCGTCCAGTCGCAGGCGATTCTCTTCAGCCTGCTTCAGAACCTCAAGCAGAATGGCTATTTTTATTGAGCTGGCCTGAGGAAAAACTTCATTTTCGTTGAGGAAAAAGGTTCTGCCGGTGGTCAGATCTTTTACCGCCAGACCCAGAAGGCCGTCGAAGGAATCCTTCAGGCTGGAAATTCTGGTCATCAGCTGGTTTTCCAGCTGGTTGATTTTGCTGTCAACCCCGGCTGCGGCCAGAAGTCCCGACAGCATCAGAATCGAAATGACTGTGAACGATAAATGGAAAAGAACCCTCTTCTCTGGCTTCATTTTCTTCCCCTCCAGAAATTTTATAATAATTAAAATTAATGCCCGCTTTTGATAATCAGTTTTTGCCCTGGAATCAGATTGTCGGAATCAAGATTGTTATCCTTTTTTATTTTGTCCACACTGACTCCAAATGTTCTGGAAATCTGGTAAAGAGTGTCTCCGGCTCTGACCACATAAGTGGTATTCCTGTTATCAGGGAAAGATGGGGCAGTGGTGGACCCTCCATCATCGTCAGCCTGAATCAATCCCTGGACTCTTCCGGGTATTTTCAATTTCTGACCTGGATAGATCAGCCGGGGGTTCTTAAGGTTGTTCAGACGGACGATCGCCTGAACGGTTGTCCGGTAGCGCTTAGCAATCGAACCCAGCGTTTCTCCTTTTTTCACCACGTGCCAGCCGAATACTGCTTCCTGCGGTAACCAGCTGGGCAGTTCGTTTAAGAAAGCAAGAGTTTGCTCCCCGTAACCGGCGGGTACACGGAGTTCGTATTCGTAGTTCGGTGTGGAATCGTGCCGCAGTTCGGGGTTGAGCTGAACTAAAATTTCCTGAGAAATTCCCAGGCGGCTGGCCAGGGTCGCCAGTTTTACCGGTTTCTGCACCCTGACTGTTTCGAAATCGAAAGCTGGTTCGAGCTGTGGCAGGCTGAAGCCGTATTTTTCCGGATTTTCAATGATCAACAGCGTGGCTATGAATCTTGGGACATATCTGGCGGTCTCGTAAGGAAGGTTGGTAAACAGGTCCCAGAAGTTATCCAGATAGTTTATCCTCTGCGCCCGGATAACATTCTGTACCCTGATTTCTCCGCAATTGTATGCGGCGATCGCCGTTGTCCAGTCGCCAAAAAAGTCGTGCAGTTCCTGCAGGTAGCGGATGGCTGCTCTGGTAGATTTAAGCGGATCCATTCTTTCATCTGTAAACCTGTCTCTTTTCAGACCGTAGCGGTAGCCGGTAGAGGCGATGAACTGCCAGAGCCCGAGCGCTCGAGCGGTCGATAAGGCGCGCGGCTTAAAGCCGCTCTCTATCAGAGGTAGCCAGGACAGCTCTTCCGGCAAACCTGCTTTCTTCAGTTCTTCAACAATCATCGGCCGGTAGAGACCGGACCGGCGATAGGCGTCTTCAAAAAACTTTCGTTCGACCGTCTGGAACGATTTAATTTCTTTAAGAACCCAGTCGTTTTCGACCAGGGGGATAGTTTTATGGTTGGTCAGCGGCGGTGGCAGGCGAAAGGCGTATACCTTCTGAATGTTTTGAGCCAGCAGAATCCTCAGGTCGTTTTTTTCCTGATAAAGCGCGGAGTCAGGTTCGGCTTCGATTCGCAAGAGAACCGAATAGGCCTTATCCAGGAGTTTCAAAGCTTCATCCAGCTCTTCCTTTTCCAGAGCTTTCTGGGCTTCCTGGATGAGTGAATAAATTTCGTCCGTCGGAATAGAATTTTCCTGCGCTTCCTGGTCGGTTTTTTCTGTTGCTTCTTCCCTGGCTTCGGCCTGCTGTTTCATTACTTCAGGTTGAGCTCCGGTCTGGTCCGAACCGGAAGATAAGGTCGGAACATCTCCTCTTAGAGCCGGGGACGGTTGACTCCCTGGCAGGTTGGTTTTCCGGGTTGAAGATGAACAGGAAAAATTCAAAATAAGGATAACGGCAACAATTATCAGAAAAAAATGATTTCTGTATTTCATTTAACCTAACTCCAGCTTAATGTTTATACCATCATAGCCTGGATTAATCAATTGCCTTCAGGCATCAGACAACGGCTTCAGTGGCGTTGATGCCATCTCCAGGCACTTTCGATGATAAATTCGAGTTCAGAAAAGTTTCTCTTCCATCCGAGCCAGGTTTCGGCCTTTTCGCTTGAGGCCAGAAGCACCGGTACGTCTCCCGGACGTCTGGGGCCGAATTTAAGGTTAACTTTCTTCCCGGTAACCTTTTCGGCGGTCCTGATCACTTCGAGCACCGAATGGCCGCGCGAGGAACCAAGGTTAATGGCCTGACTGCTATTTTCCAGACGCAATCTTTCCAGCGCCAGGATATGAGCGATCGCCAGGTCGGTTACGTGGATGTAATCCCTGATGGCCGTACCGTCCGGGGTCGGAAAATCGTTTCCAAAAACCTGAAAATCGGGGTTGCGGCCAAGAAGGTGAAGCAGGATATTCGGAATCAGGTGGGTTTCCGGCTGATGCCATTCTCCCATCTGCCCGTCCGGGTCGGCGCCTGCGGCGTTGAAATATCTGAGAGAAACGTACTTTAGCCCGTAAGCTCGGTCGTAATCGGGGAGAATCCTCTCGACCATCTCTTTGGTTACTCCATAGGGGCTGGCAGGATTTAGCGGGTGGTCCTCTCTTATCGGAATTTCCTTTGGTTCTCCGTAAACTGCTGCGCTGGAGGAAAAGATGAAATATTTAACTCCGGCTTCCAGCATGGCTTCCAGAAGGTTCAGTGTGGAAAGGAGATTGTGACGGTAATATTTTTGTGGATCGGCGCAGGATTCTCCCACCTGAATGAGCGCGGCGAAGTGCATGACCGCCTCGATACGGTGATCGCTGAATACTTTTTTTAACTCGGCGGCTGAGCACAGGTCCGCCTGAATGAAATGTCCTCCGGGAACAAGCTCGCGATGGCCGCTGCTGAGATTGTCGAGAACGATTACTTCATAATTTTTTTTCAAAAGCTCTTTCACCGTGTGCGAGCCTATATAGCCGGCTCCGCCAGTAACCAGAATGCTCATTTCTTTCTTTCCTCCAGGAGTTTTCGGGCGAGCTTCAGCCCTTCGGCCCTGGTTTCGAACCGATTGTCTAGCTGCCAGCGGTAGAGCTTTTTTAGAATTTTCCCCATTTCCGGTCCGGGTTCCATGCCGAGTTTGATCAGATCCCTGCCCATGATCAGCGGCTTGATGGTTTCCCGGTTGACCTTCAGCTCTTCAAATTTTCTGAATAACCATCTGGCCTGGCGATCAAGTGCGGTTACGATTCTGTTTTTTCGTCCGGCACGGTCGGCGGCGTCGAGATAGATCAAAAGGTCAATCTCGCCTTTGATGTCGGCCGCCAGTCGGTTGAAGGCTTTTTTGGTCACCTGCTCCCGGTTAGCCCAGATCTCGGAGGCACGATGGTGATGCCTGATCAACAGAGGCACTACCGCTCGCAGATTGTATCCGTTCCAGGAAAAGATTTTCTGTCTGACGAAAAACTTTCTGGCTATCTTTTCGCTGAGCAGATCATGGCCGTTGTTGGTGATGACCAGCCTGTTTTTTTTGAACTCCCAGTCGGCGGTGCCGGGTTTTCCGGCATCGTGGAGCAGGGAAGCCAGGAGAAGAGCCAGCTTCCGGGTAGGTTCGAGTGCTGTAAATTCAGCTATGGCTTTAGCCTGGTCAACTGTGAGCAGGGTGTGGGCCCAGACGGTATGATGCCCGAACTCATCCTTTTCCGGGTGGAAAATGGCATCCTGGATGGAAAAAGTCAGACGATAAAGTTCAGGAAAAAGCTTTTTTAACACCGTCAGCTTGAGCATCTCCTTCAAACCACGGGAGGGACGTCTGGATTGCAGGAGAATTTTGAAAAGCTCTTCGTTTACTCTCTCCACGCTGAGGCCCTTCAGGTCTATTTCTTTGGCCACCAGATAGATTTCCGGGTCCACTGAAAACTCCAGCACCGAAGCAAACCGGGCGGCGCGCAAAACCCGCAGGGGATCGTCAGGAAAAGCCTGCGGGTTGGTCAGCCTGATTATTTTTTTTCTTATATCTTCTGCTCCGTTAAAGGGATCGATCAGCGTGCCGTCGGACAACCTGATGGCTATGCTGTTACAGCGGAAATCGCGTCTTTCCAGATCTTTTTCCAGGGGAAGATAGGGGTCGGCCTTGATGATGAAATCCTTATGCCCGCGCTGCTGGCTGCCTTCGGACGGAGCGGGTTCGTCAGTCCGGGGCAGCGAGATGTCGTAGGTATGCTGGTCGACAGTGAATTTGATTACTCCAAAGCTTTTGCCGACCAGGTCGACTTTCCCCAGCGGTTTAAGCTTTTCAACTATTTCTTCGAGCGGGTGTCCCTGGATCAGGAGGTCAACTTCCCCGGTATCCACTCCCCGGAGTCTGTCTCGGACAAAACCTCCGACCGCATAAACATCCGGTCCGAACAACCGGACGAAAAGTTCTCGATGTCGGAAGTCTGGCCTCATCTTTTCCATCAGAGGTATTTTACCTATTTTTTGACCTCTTTGTAGACGCGCAGCCCGATGTATTCGGCCGGGGGGGCCTGGTAGGCTTCATCGGCTTTTGCCCTATGCCGCGCGCTCAGTCCCATAACTTTTCCGTGTCCCTGGCTGTCCACCGTCCATTCGGCCACGTTTCCGCCGATTCCAAAAATAAGGCTTTCTGTGGACGGGGAGAACCTGTCAACGGGCAGCAGCAGCGGAGACTGTCCCTTCAGCCGGGCTATTACTTCTTTCAAAAGCTGCGCGTCGTCAAAATTAATCGGATATCCTGCCCAGTAATCCAGAGTGTTGTCCTGTCCGCTGGCAGTTGACTGGAGCCGACGAAATTCATCTTCAGCTGGCAGACGGTATTTTTCTCCTGTTAGCCGGCTCAGCCATTCGACGTATTTTTTCGCCTGTTCAAAGGATATTCCGGAAACGGGATAATTTTCGGTGCCGGGTTCAAATTGATAGCCAGGGTCGAAAGCCTTCCACTGGGCACGGGTCACTTCAAATCTGCCGACTTCCAGGTCCTGCCAGCGAACTGTTTCCGGTATCAGCTTTCCTTTAACCATCCGCCCGTAGGCCAGCCCGCTCCGGCTGAATTTCTGAGCTTTGAGGGCCAGGTCGAGAGGAGAACCCGATTTCAGCGCCTCGTTTTCTGGCTGAAAGGTTTTGAAGAAATAGCGGTCAAACCAGGCCAGCTCTTCTTCCATTTTCCTTCTTTGATGGCTGAGTTTTCTCAGACCATGAGGTTCACCCGGGAATATGATGAAGCGCACCGGGGCTTTTCCAATTTCCTTGAGAGCCCGATAGTGTTCCATTCCCTGGCCGAACGGCACGTTGGTGTCCTCAGTCCCGTGGAAAATGATCGTCGGCACCTTCATGTCCTTGAAATGGAACAGCGGGGAGTTTTTGATGTAATACTCGGTCCTTTCCCAGGGCGGCCCGAGGAAATAGTAATTATCAAAACTGACTCCGAAAGCGCATGTGCCGTAATCGCTGATCCAGTTAACGTCAGCCGCGCCGATTCCAGCCACCTTGAAGCGGTCGGTCCAGACAGCCAGACCGATGCTGAGAATGCCGCCGTTTGACCAGCCCATCGTTCCCAGCCGGTCCGGATCTACCATCCCCCTGGACACCAGATAATCGATGCCCTTCAGCATGTCCTCAATTTCGTATTCGTAATAATGACCACGGATTGATTCGGCAAATTTCTGTCCATAACCGGTCGAGCCGTGGTAATTGGGCATCAGGACGAAGCAGCCTTTCTGGGCAAGAATGTTTGGATAATAGGCATAGGATTCCTCAAACGCATCCATGTCCAGACTCATCGGCCCGCCATGAATGTTCAGGAAGAGAGGATATTTTTTGCCTGGCTGATAGTCGTGGGGATAATAGAGCAAACCTTCAACTTCTTCGTCGAGGGCTCCTTTCCAGCGAATGATTTCCGTACGGGCGAGTTTCTTGTTTTTAAGGTGAGAATTCAAGTCGGTCAGCTGGATTTCTCCGGCGATTTTTGCATCTTCCAGCAGAGCGGAAAACCACTGACCCGGTCTGGAGGCGGTAGTGTGGAAGTAAACCGCCCGGTTGCCGTTCTCCTGAACTATCAGTTCGAAAATGTGAGGATAGTGGTTGCCTGAGAGTTCTTTATGGATGAAAGTGTCACCCTGGCGATAATACCTCCTCCATTTGGGAATCGCTCCGTTCGCCAGAAAAGCCAGAAATCCATCCTCTCGCACCACCAGGTCTCTGCCCATCAACCCGCGGTCCCAGTCGAGGTCAATTTCCCGGTGCTGGCCGCTTTTAAGGTCGTAATAATAAAGAAATTCTGCTCCTGAAGTTTCATTAACCGGGTCTACAGTTCTCAGAACGGTAAAATAAAATCCCTGGTTGTTCCGGTCCCAGAAAATGTCTCTTGGTTTGAAAAACGGATCCGGGAAAATCTCACGTGTTGATTTATCCTGAAGGTTTATCAGGAAATATCTGGGCTTGATTTTTTTGTCCACTTCGTAGCTGACGCTCTGATTGTTTCTGGTTACCACCATCCTTCGGTCAGGGGAGAGATAGAAGGAGGTTATCTGATCGCGATTCTCAGTTACCCGGTGCCAGGTTTTTTCCTTGAGGCAGTATATAAACAACCGCTGCGGAATCATATGTTCCTGATCTTCAAAAACGATCGAATCGTCTTTCTTCTCTTTATCCATAATTTCGCGCAGAGTTTTTGGCTCCCGGGCGAGAATCAGGAAGCGGTCATGGTCGAGCCAGTCGTAAGCGATCACTCCGAATTCCAGGGAAGTGAGCTTCCACGGTTCCCCGCCGCGAAGGTCCAGCAACCAGAGCTGCTGTCCCTTCCCTTCTTCCTCTTTTGAGGCTCCGCCGGAGGCTTCCTGTCGGTTGCTGAGAAAAGCGATCTTCTGGCCGTCAGGAGACCATCTGGGCCTGCTTTCGGAGGAATTTCCGCGGGTCAGCTGAATGGGCGGCGCTTCCCGGTCAAGATAGCTAAGAAAAAGATGGGAAATCCGGCCATCTTTCTCTCTGTCCGGGACGTTTTTAACCCAGACCGCTCGAGTTCCGTCCGGAGATATCTGAAAATTGGAAGCTCTTTCCTGGTTGATCACATCGTCCACAGTCCAGGGAGTTAATGTCTTATTGTTCTCCCGGGCAATTAATAATACAGAGGAGATGAAGGTCAGAATGATAAGGCAGACGGTCGTTGTTCGAAGCCGGTTCATTTCATACCTCCCTGACTCATTTTTTTCATTTTAGTTTATTACCAAAACTAACGAATATCCAGAGAAATTTTCGGGCGTCTTGTAAAACTGAAGCTTTTAGGGTATTTTTATCTACCGGCCCCCGGCCGGGAAAATTTGTTTTCAGTTGCTGGCTGTTCAAAAATGTCCGTACATGTTAGAAATTTTATTGTCGCACTCCTGATAGCGGCGGCGGTTTTCTTTTTCTGTCTCTCTTCAGCTGAAACGGCCGCAGCCAGAAAAAACATTGAATTCAGCTTGAAAGAAACCAGGATCAGCGGAATCGAAAAATCTGGATTAACCTTATCTTTCCTGGTGGAACTGACCAACAATTCATCCAGACATTACGGCCTGGTTTCTTACGATTATACGGTTTTAATTAACGATAAGGAGTATTTCAGGCATTCGGTTTCTCTTGACATACAGATCGAACTTCCTGCCGGCCAGAAAACCGTCATCAGTTTTCCGGTTCGAATCAATTACAACTATCTGGAGCCCTTTATAACGGCAAATTCGAGGCAGGCCAGCTGCCGCCTGGCCGGAGAAATGGTTTTTCAGGATGAAAGGAAAAAAAGCGAAAGGCTGAGCTTTGCTCTTAAATCAGAATTTCCGATTTTTCGACTGCCGGAAATAAAATTTTTGCCACTTCTGGTAAGAGGCCTGACCATCGGCGGTGCTGATTTTGATTTTCGGTTTTCTCTCAACAACCCGAATCCTTACGACCTTCTGATTCAGAAAATTTTCTGTGAATTGTCGCTGGCCGGAAGACTTGTTTATCAGGGTTTTCTGCCTGGAGATAAGGCGCTGGCTGCGGGCGAAAGCAAGGCTTTCACTCTTCCGCTGATGCTGGACTTCTTCGAGCAGGGACGGGAGCTGAGAGACGAGATGGAAAAGGACCGGCCGGCATTTTCTCTGAAATTGAAAGTGGAAGCGGATTCAGCCTGGGGATGGCTGGTTTTCAATCTTGAATTAAGCCATCCGGTGGATAAGGAATTCCGGCGCTGACCCATGGTCTCAGCCATCGTTGTCACCTATAACAGAGCTTCTTTCCTGGCTGAAGCTATAGATTCGGTTCTGGCTCAGAGTTATTTTCAAAAAAATCCCGGCGACTGGGAATTGATTATTGTCGATGATGGTTCCACCGATGAGACGTCTGAACTGGTCGGTCTGTATGTGGAAAAAAATCCCAGGATAAAATATTTCCGCCTTCAGCATGGTGGGGTCAGCGCGGCCAGGAACTATGGCCTGAAGATGGCTGCAGGAGATTTTATCGCCTACCTTGATTCTGATGACCTCTGGCTTCCGAATAAAACCCAGATTCAGATCAGTTACCTGAAGGCTTTCCCGGATGCTCGTTTCTGTCTGACAGAGGAAATCTGGATCAGAAATGGACGCAGGGTGAATCAGGGAAAACGACATCAGAAATTTTCCGGATGGGTCCTGGATAAGGTTCTACCTCTCTGCTTGCTCAGCCTTTCCTCAGCGATGTTCCGGCGGGAGCTGTTTGAGGAAATAGGCGATTTTGACGAAAGCCTTCCTGTTTGTGAAGATTACGATCTCGGTCTGCGCATTGCTCTTCGTTTTCCCTACCATTGCCTGCTGTCTCCTCTTATCGTAAAGCGGGGAGGGCATCAGGATCAGCTTTCAAAGAAATACTGGGGTATGGACAGGTGGCGGGTGCAGGCTCTGGAAAAAGCGCTGGCTCTGGCTGAGAAGGAAGAAGATAAAGAGTTGATCATCGCGGAAATAAAAAGGAAGTGTCGAATTCTCGCCGATGGTTTCATAAAGAGAGGGCGTCTGGAAGAAGCCCGTTCCTACCTGGAAAAAATAAGCCGATATTAAACATGCCTCTGAAGAGAAGCTGAGACCATCTGCCTGAAATCAAACAGGCCTAAAAAGGAGAAGGCCGGGTCATCCGCAGACAACCCGGCCTTTATCTGGAAGAGCTGAGATGGGTCAGAACCAGAAGTTGAGCCCGGCGCTCAGGGAATAGCCGCTGAGGTCGAATTTTTCAAACCCTTCAAATGATTCCCGGAAGCTGGCTTTCAGCATATGGTAGCGGATTCCCAGGTCAAGAGTTGTCCGGGCGCCCACAGGAATCATGACTCCGGCGAAGGCCACTCCGCCGAGCGAAATTCTGTTGCTTTCTTCAAGCAGGGAATAATAGACCGGGTAAACGGTGATGTCTCCATAGGGATCCTGATAAATCCAGGGGTCTGAGAAATCTATGATTTCACCCTGAATTCTTACCGTCCAGAAATACAGACCGACTCCCCCGCCAAAGTAAGGAACAAACCTTACCCTTCGGCCGAGTGGAGTTATTTTTACCGCCAGTGAAAGCGGTGTCTCGGAAACATGAAAGCTGTGAATGATGGGCTGACCGAACGGGTCCGGAAAGGCAAAATACATGCTGTCGACTTTGTACTGGCTGTAATCTCTGTACCAGCCGCCTCGCTGACGGCTATAAAAATCAATTCCGAATTCGAGACTGAGATAACGGTTAACGAAATATTCGTAGGATAACCCTAACATTCCACCCTGGTAAGCTGATTTCTTGAAGCTCATGTTGTCAAATTCGATCGTCCACAGGCTGTCCTGACCGCCGCTCATCCGGGGAACAAAATACCCATAGCGAATATTAAAGATATTTGCTGAAGCCACGACAGGAAGAATCAGAAGAATCAAAGCCGCTGTAATGACCGCTTTTTTCATTTTTACCTCCTCACCCCTTCATTATAGCAAACAATGTGCCAGTTCTGATATCAAAAAAATCCAGGAAATAGCTTCTGTACCTGTTCATTTTTGGAGACATCTGTACATTTTTGCTTGAAAGGCAGTGTCTTTTCGGGTATTCTCAAATTACCTCGGGAGGTAAAGTTGGGTTCAGAAATATTTCGTTTGCGGGAAAATCGTCTGGCGCCGGAGGAGGTTGAATATCTCACGCTCAGACTGCGCCAGGGTGCCATCATAGTTTATCCGACAGAAACATTCTACGGTCTCGGTGGCCTGGCCGTTCTGGAGGCTGTAGGTAATAAAGTGTTCGAATTGAAGGGGAGAGAACCGGGCAAGCTCCTGCCTTATGTTGCTTCTGACCTGGAGATGGTTCTGCAATTTGCCGGACAGCCCGGGGAGATTTTTTACAGGCTTGCCGGGCGCTTCTGGCCAGGTCCTCTCACCCTGGTCATCCGGGCAAAAGAAGGAATTATTCCTGCGGCTCTTCTGGGTCCTCAGAGAACGCTGGCAGTCAGGGTGCCGCCTGTTGACTGGCTGCGGGAGCTTGTAAAAAAGAGCGGAAGTCTGCTGATTTCCACCAGTGCTAACTTCAGCGGGCAGCCGCCTGTGGACAATTTTGCTGAAGCATATGAACTCTTCCGGGAAAGTGTTGATCTCTTTATCGATGGGGGGAAAACGCCAGGGGAAAAGCCCTCCACCATCGTTGACCTTACCTCTGAAGAGCCCGTATGTCTGAGAGAGGGCAAAATTCCAGCTTCTGAAATCCGGGCTTTTCTTTATGAAAAGTGATTTGAGGTCAGGCCTGCCTTTTTTTGTATCGAGTTTTTATTTCACTTTTGTTCCCGGCGGCACTTCCCGGTCGAAGAAGGGAATTATCGCCTTGCCGTCAATTTCTGCCGCCAGCAGCATCCCCTGGGATTCCACACCCCGGATGACCGCCGGTTTCAGGTTGGCAATGACGATGAATTCCTTCCCGACCAGGTCTTCAGGCGAATAAGTTTCAGCCACCCCGGCCACTATCTGCCTGGTTTCGTTGCCCAGGTCGATCTGCAGTTTCAGCAGTTTGCTGGTTCCCGGGATTCTCTCAGCGGTCAGGACTCTGGCCACCCTGAGGTCCATTTTTTTGAATTCGTCGTAAGTTATGTATTCCATCTTTTCCTCCGGTTTTTTCCGGCTTTCTATCGCTTTTCCGGGTTTTTCCACCTCCCCGATAAACTCCATCAGGTCAATTCTCGGGAATAGCGCTTCAGGTTTCCTGATCCTGTTCCCTGAAGTCAGATGGTAAAAATTAAACCAACTCTTGAGCACCTCACCCGGTTTTTTGCTTTCTCCCAGAAAGTTCCAAATCTTTTCGGCGGTTTCCGGCATGACCGGATAGATCAGGTAGCCCACTCCTCTCACCGCACACAGCGCCTGGAAAAGAATTCTGGCCAGGCGATTTTTCTCTTCCGCTTTTTTCGCCAGTTTCCAGGGTTCCTGGTCAGCCAGATATTTATTTACCGCATTGAGGAAAACCCAGATCTCCTCCAGAGCCCGGCTCAAAGCGTAATCGTCGTACAGCGCATAAACGCGGGCCGCGGTTTCTTCGAAATGTTCGGCCAGTTTACGGTCAGAGTCCTGCTCCTCACCTGGAACTGGTATTTCTCCATCAAAATAATTGAAAACCATGGTCAGTGTTCTCTGAACGAGGTTACCAAGGTCATTGGCCAGGTCAGAATTTACCCTGTGGACAAAACCCTCGTGGGAGAAACTTCCATCCAGCCCTACAGGAACTTCCCGCAGCAGGAAGTAGCGCAGGGCGTCGGCCCCGACTTTTTCCAGAATCAGGTGCGGGTCTAAAACATTGCCTTTAGACTTGGACATCTTCGTTTCGTCCTTCAACCACCAGCCGTGTCCAAATACTGTGCGCGGCAGGGGAAAGCCGGCAGCCATCAGGAAGGCAGGCCAGAAGATCGCATGGAACCTGAGAATATCCTTGCCAATCAGGTGAACGTCAGCCGGCCAGAAGGTTTCAAACAGCTCGGGATTCCAGTCATAACCGGCTCCGGTAACGTAATTATGAAGCGCGTCGAACCAGACGTAAATGGTATGTTTCGGGTCGCCCGGCACCGGGATTCCCCAGCGCACGGTCGTTCTGGTGATGCTCAGATCTTTCAGACCCTGCCGGACAAAACTGACTACCTCGTTCATCCGGCTCTGCGGGCGGACAAACTGCGGGTTGGCGGCGTAAAAATCGAGCAGCGGTTGCTGGTAAGCGGACAGCCGGAAAAAGTAGCTTTCTTCCTCCAGAAGGGTGGCCTGGCGTCCGCAGTCAGGGCATATCTTGCTGCCATCAGGTTCAAGAGGCACATCTTCGGAGAGGAAATTTTCTTCCGAGACGCAGTACCATCCCTGATATTTCCCTTTATAGATATCTCCCTTCTCCAGAAGCTTCTGGAAGATTTTCTGCACTCCCCGTTCATGAAACTCTTCGGTCGTTCTGATGAAATAGTCATAGGAAATGTTTAACTTCTGCCATAACTCCTTAAACCTGACCACCACCCGATCGGCCAGCTCCTTCGGAGACATTCCTTTCTCGGCCGCAGCCTTTTCAATTTTCTGGCCGTGCTCATCTGTCCCCGTAAGGAAATAAACTTTTTTCCCGCAAAGACGCTGGTAGCGGGCGAGAGCGTCGGCGATGATCGTGGTATAAGCGTGCCCGATGTGGGGCACGTCATTCACATAATAGATTGGAGTGGTCACGTAGAATGTGTTTTTAAATTTCCCTTCCACCTGGCATCCCTCCCTTGATTAGCATCATGGCTTCAGTCCGGGTGGCCGGATTCGTGCGGAACGAGCCCCGGACAGCTGAAGTTACGGTTATCGCTTTCGGTTTTTTGACCCCGCGCATCGACATGCAGAGATGCTCAGCTTCTATCACCACCATCACCCCGAGCGGATTGAGTGCGGCGTTGAGAATGTCAGCCACCTGTTTGGTCAGCCTTTCCTGGACCTGCAGCCTTCGCGCCAGGGTGTCCACCAGTCTGGCTATCTTGCTCAACCCGATGATTCTTCCGTCCTTTGGTATATAGGCTACATGGGCCACTCCGGCAAAAGGAAGAAGATGGTGTTCACAGAAAGAGTAAAGAGGAATATTCCTGATAAGAACCATCTCATCGTGTCTTTCATCCTGGATGACTTCGAGGTCTTCGAGCGGGTCGATGAGAGTTCCGCCCAGGATGTCTTCAATCATTCTGGCCACTCTTCCTGGTGTTCCTTTCAAACCTGGACGGTCGGGGTCCTCGCCGATACCTTCAAGAAACAGACGAACGGCTCTTTCTATTTTCAACGGATCCATTTTTTTCGGCCGGGCGACTTTATTTCTTTTCCTGGCCATTTTTTCCTCTCAATTTTATTTTTTTCATAACCTCATTGATAACCATCTTGACCGGTAGATTCAGTTTCTCGGCGGCCCGGAGACAATCGTCAAATTCTGGTTGAAAATTTACGACCTCCTCCCCGAGATAGCTGACTTTGATCCTTACCTTCTGTCCTCGCCAGTCAATTTCTCTGGTTTCTCTCCGGAGGACTCTGCGTTCGACCGGATAGTATCTTAATCCGATGGTGGTGGTTTCCTGAAAAATAGCTTCAATCAGCCTGTCTATTTTATCAAGCTCAGCTATCAGGGTCAATTTGCTCCCGAGACGGTTCTTTTTCATCACCACCGGTGTCAGAAACGCTTCTAAAGCTCCAAGCTTCAGAGCCAGGTTGAGAAAATTTCCAAGCAGCTGTGGAGAAGCATCATCGAGGTTGGCTTCCACCACCATGATTCTTTTTTCTGGCTTAAAACTTTCGATCGGTCCGTAAAAAGCCCGGAGGACGTTTGGCTGAAACTTCAACTGCCGGTGTCCGAGTCCATAACCGATTTTTTCGTAAATGAATTCCGGCCATTGACTCAGGCTCCGGCCGAGGGTGGTCAGAATGGCTGCTCCGGTGGGCGTGAGCAGCTCAACTTCTTCCCGGTTGCTGTAAACCGGAAACCCTTTCATCAATTCGGCCACCGCCGGCGGCGGAACAGGCAGAAGACCGTGGCTGGTTTCGACAGAACCTCGCCCCACGTTTACCGGGGAAAAATAGACCTGGCTCACCTGGAGGCGCTCAAGAAGCCAGCAAGTTCCAACGATATCCACCAGAGCATCGTCAGCGGCCGCTTCATGCAGGTGGGTGGTTCTGAAGCTCCGACCGTGAACCAGACTTTCCGCCTGGAAAAGCCTTCTGAAGACCCTGGTGGCATTTTTCTTTACTGAAACTGGCAGGTCGGAGTTTTCTATTATTCTTTTTACTTCCGAAAAATTTCTGCTGCTTTCTTTCTCCCGGGTGATCACCTCAATCCGCAGTCCGGATACTCCGTTCGAAGTGGCTTTGCGGGCTTGAATTTCAACCTTCAGCTTCAGACTGGCTATTGCCTTTTTGAATTCTTCCAGAGACACACCGAGAGACAGCAGCGAAGCCAGAATCATATCCCCGCTGGCGCCGGCTGAACAATCAAAATAGATGAATTTCATCTCCACCTGCCAGAAAGGTTTGATAAAAGAATAGCTGTTTTTGTCTGAAAAATCAAAAAGACAGCTTAAAATTCCGGGTTTAATCTTGACTCTCAGCGTCATTTAGTTATATATCAATAGCTTCAAGAGGTGAAAAATGGATACAAGCAATCTGCCGAAGGTAAAAGTTGGTATTCTTGGCGGGACAGGTCTTTATAAAATAGACAGTCTGAAAGTATTGCAAACAGTTGAACTGGACACACCCTTTGGCCGGCCTTCCGACAGCTATGTTATCGGGGAACTGGAGGGAGTGACGGTGGCCTTTCTCAGCCGCCATGGCCAGGGACATCGTTTGCTGCCTTCTGAGGTCAACTACCGGGCAAACATTTTCGGGTTCAAACTGCTCGGTGTAGAGAAGTTGATTTCAGTTAATTCGGTCGGTTCGCTGAAAGAAGAAATCAGGCCCCGGGACATAGTGCTGGCGGACCAGTTTATCGACCGGACGCACCGGCCGAATACTTTTTTCGGAGAGGGAGTGGTCGGCCACATCAGTTTTGCCGATCCGGTCTGCCCGGTTCTTTCACGCCACCTGTATCTGGTAGCCCGCGACCTGCAGCTCCGGGTCCATCCTGGCGGGACTTATGTCTGCATCGAAGGACCGGCTTTTTCCACCAGGGCCGAGTCCCGAGTTTACCGTCTTCTCCAGGCGGATGTCATCGGAATGACCGCGGCCACGGAAGCCCGGCTGGCCCGCGAAGCTGAAATCTGTTACGTCACGATGAACCTGGTGACTGATTACGACGTCTGGAAGAGCGAGGAAGAATCTGTCAGCGTCGAGCTGGTGCTGGAAAACTTAAAATATAACATCGAACACGCCAGGGAAATAATCAAAAAAGCGGTATCAACCATAGACCGTATCGAAGGAGAAAGCTGCCTCTGCCGCGAGGCTCTGAAGAACGCCATAGTGACTTCCAGGGAAACGATGAACCCGGAGACAGTTAAAAAGCTGGCGCCGCTTATTTCCAGATATATTTCCTGAGTTCTGGAGAAGCCTTGAGTCTGGTAATCGTAGGTTCGTTGGCTTTTGATACCATAGAGACGCCGTGGGACAGGCGGGAAAAAATTATAGGTGGATCCGGCACCTATGCCGCCCTTGCCGCCAGCTTTTTTACCCGGCCGATGCTGGTCTCCGTGGTCGGGCGGGATTTTCCGCGAAAATTCCTTGATAAACTGCGGGAAAGAAGAATTGATCTGGCCGGGGTCAGGGTGAAAAGGGGAAAGACCCTGCACTGGCACGGGCGGTACGCCCACGATCCGAATGTCAGGACGACCTTAAAGACTGAGCTTAACGTGCTCCAGGATTTTAAGCCGGTGCTTCCCGAAAGTTACCGTCGGGCTGAAATTGTCTTTCTCTCGAACCTTGACCCGGAAAATCATGATTTTATTCTCCGTCAGTTATCCCGCCCGAAGATTGTGGCCATGGACACGATCCGTTACTGGATAGAAAATAAGCCTCTGGCGCTGATTCAGGCCCTGCAGAAAGTCGACATTCTTTTTGTCAACGATGAAGAATGTCGCTTGATTGCCAGAGAGCTGAACCTCATCCGGGCCGGCAAAAATCTTCTGGAAAAAGGTCCCCGGGTGGTGGTGGTCAAAAAAGGCGAGCACGGAGCGATGCTCTTCGGAAAAAACTTTGTCTTCGGAGTGGTGGCCAATCCCTGCGAACAGGTGGTCGACCCGACCGGAGCCGGAGATGCTTTTGCCGGTGCTTTCCTTGGATATTTAGACAGCATCGGCCGTTTCCATCAGCGAGAGCTCCGGAGGGCGGCGGTGTACGGCAACGTGGTGGCTTCGCTGGTGATAGAGGATTTTGGCGTCGACAGTTTGCTCCGGGCCAGCGAACTCGAGGTCATCCGGAGGTACAACGATTTCCGCCGGATGAGTAAATTTTAAGTGAAAAATCTGGCAGATTTTTATATTATTTAATCATCTTTTAAGTGAGGTAATAATATGAGCAAAGCAAAACCGCCGGTGGAGCCTTTTCGGATTAAGACGGTGGAAAGGGTAAAGCTACCTGACCGGCGCGAGAGAGAAAATATTCTGAAACAGGCCGGTTACAACGTGTTTAACATTCCGGCTGAAAAGGTTTTTATCGACCTGCTCACTGACTCGGGCACCTCAGCCATGAGCGATAATCAGTGGGCCGGGCTGATGGTCGGAGACGAGTCCTACGCCGGCGCCAGGAACTTTTTTAATTTCGAATCGGCCGTCAAAAACATTTTCTGCTTCAAACACGTCATCCCCACCCATCAGGGACGGGCGGCCGAGAGGATTCTTTTTGAAGCACTGGTGAAAAAAGGGGATTACGTTCCGAACAACATTCATTTCGACACCACCCGGGCGAACGTTGAAGTTCGCGGAGCTCAGGCTGTTGACCTGGTGATAGAAGAAGCTTACGACCCGGACTCGATTCATCCTTTCAAAGGGAACATGGATGTCGCCCGGTTGAAGAAATTCATAGAGAAAAAAGGACCGGAAAAAATTCCTCTGGTGATGATGACCATAACCAACAACAGCGGGGGAGGACAGCCGGTTTCGGTTAAAAATATAAAGGAGGTCAGCCAGGTCTGCAAAAAATACCGGATTCCTCTGTTTTTTGATGCGTGCCGCTTCGCTGAAAACGCCTATTTCATCAAGCGCCGGGAGAAGGGCTATGAGAACAAGTCAATCCTGGAAATCGCCCAGGAAGTTTTTTCCTACGGACAGGGAGCGACGATGAGCGCGAAAAAAGACGCTCTGGTCAACATCGGAGGGTTTGTCACCCTGGATGACGACCAGCTGGCAGAGAAACTTAAAAACCTGCTGATACTCAGCGAGGGCTTCCCGACTTATGGCGGGCTGGCCGGGCGCGACCTGGAGGCTATAGCCCGTGGACTGGAAGAAGTTCTGGAAGAGGACTATCTGGAATACAGGATAAATCAGGTGGCCTATCTCGGACAGCTTCTGGACGAGGCTGGAGTGCCGGTCTTCAAACCGTTCGGAGGTCATGCCGTTTACCTGCTGGCGGACCGATTTCTTCCTCATATTCCGAGACACCAGTATCCAGGCTGGGCTCTGACTGTGGCCCTTTATCGCGAAGCCGGAATCAGAGCGGTGGAAATTGGCGGAGTGATGTTTGCCAGGAAGGACAGAAAGACCGGGAAGGAGATCTTCCCGCGCCTGGAGCTGGTGCGTTTATCCATACCGCGGAGAGTTTACACTTCTGCCCACCTCGAATACGTGGCTGAAGCCATAATCGAATTGTATAAAAACCGTGATAAGGTCAGGGGCCTGCGAATAGTCAGAGAATCGCCGTACCTCCGGCATTTTACCGTCCGGATGGAGGAAGTCTGAAGTCAGGGCAGAAGCGTATTTCTGCTGGTGCGGAAGAATATTTATAGTTTTTCCCTGCGCCGACGTATGATTTTTATAGAATCTATTTTTTAAGAGCGAAGTTGCAGCTCCTGATTTAGCCTCTCTGGATTTCGGGAAACGGTTAAGCAGATTTTTTTGTAAAAAATTTTCAAAGGAAGAAAAATGACTTTTGTAAAATATTAATGAGAGCCTCTCGTGAAAAACAGAAGCGGGGTTAAAAATTAAAAGGAGGTATAAGATGGTCAAGCGAAGTTTTAGTTATCTGGTAATAATGGCGGTTTTTAACCTGATTCTGGTTACATCAGGTTTTTGCTGGGGATCAGCTACTCACGCCTTTATGGCCAGATCCATCGGATGGTGGAATATCTATCCGAATTTTCAGGAGATGTACGGCTTGATGGCGCCGGACCTTTTTAACTACAACTTTGACCTGGCTGGCGCGATCAGACTCTCAGGGCTTTTACCCGCGGGCTCCCGGGCCAGGAAGGTTTTATGACCGTCCGGGAAAAGGCCAGGTGGGTTGATAACCAGAAGGCTCTGGCACTTGGTTTTGTGGCTCACAATGATGTCCGGGGAGCTGATTCGACAGCTCACCGCCGGGCGCTGACTATTACACCTCCACCTGATTTTCCGGGCAACCTGGAACCTGGATATGTAATTATCAAGGCTTATTCTCTTAACTCTGACCCGACCATGGATAATTATTTCAGGAACCTGGGGCTGCTTAATGAACATCCAGAGCATTTTGCTCTGAGGATGGAAATGTGCCATCAACTGGTGGAATGTGCCGGGGACCTTATAATAAAGCGTCTGGACCCGAAGATCGGCGAGAAGATTATCGTGGCGGCAGTGACCAGAGGCCGGAGTTTTCCCGAGTTGTTAATCAGAGCTTCTGGCAACTCCGAGTATAATAGAATTATCCGTGAGAATGAATGGCGGTTCCGCCGGGCGATGATTCAGTACGGAGCGGTTCTAACCCGGCCTGAACCTGAGGCCTTTCAGGCTCTTTCGGAGGAAATGGCTGAACTCGGGGTGGAATATCTGAGAAAGTTTGTCGGGGTGGAGGTCTCGCCCGACCAGGCGCTGGAAATCGCCCGCTATGGAATCAAAAAAGCCATTCAACTGTGTGCCCAGGATTATATGAATGAGATAAAGAAGACGATAGAACAGGTGAGAACCGAGCTGAGAAATCATCTGGTCTCCACCAATTAAGCAAAAAAGGAATTTTGCGGGGAGCAGGGAAGACTCTGCTCCCCGCTTTTTTTGCAGGACCGAAGGCGATTTCAGCAGATTTTTCGATCATTCTCAACCATGTCCGTTTCCTGACACCGTCCGGTCGTAGGCGTTAATATCGAGAAAGCCGTGTCCGGAAAGGTTGAAAAGAATGTTTATTTCCCGCCCGGACTTCCTGGCTTCCAGTGCTTCATCTATCACGGCGGCAATGGCGTGGGCTGATTCCGGAGCCGGGAGAATGCCTTCAGTGCGAAGAAAGAGCTCAGCCGCGGCAAAGATCTGCTTCTGCGAGTAAGCTTTCGCTTCCACCAGTCCGAGCTTCACCAGATGACTGACCAGAGGAGCCATTCCGTGATACCTGAGTCCGCCGGCGTGAATGGCGGGCGGGACAAAATCCTTTCCGAGCGTGTGCATGAAAAGAAGCGGTGTAAATCCGGCAGTATCGCCGTGGTCGTACTTCAACTCACCTCGTGTGATGGAAGGACAGGCTTCCGGTTCAGCCGCCAGGAAGCGGGGTCCTGATTTCTTCTCTCTCAGCCTTTTCCCGAGAAACGGAAAACTGAGGCCGGCAAAATTCGAGCCGCCGCCGACACAACCGACCACCAGGTCTGGCTCGATGCCAAACTCCTCGCACTGTTTCATGGCTTCAAGTCCTATGACTGTCTGGTGCATGAGGACGGCGTCAAGAACCGAACCGAGAGAATATTTAGTTTCAGGCTGGCTTACGGCCGCTTCCACAGCTTCGGAGATGGCTATTCCCAGGCTTCCCGGATGGTTCGGGTCTTTCTCGTAAAAGCGGAGACCTGAGGCGGTGGTCGGGCTGGGGCTTTCCAGAACCTGAGCTCCGAACAATTCTATCATTATGCGTCGACCGGGTTTCTGCCGGTAGCTGGACCTGACCATGAATACCCGGGCGTTGATTCCAAACTGTCGGCAGGAGAAAGCAAGAGCTGACCCCCACTGGCCGGCTCCGGTCTCGGTGGTTAGAGTTGTTGTGCCTTCTTGTGAGGCCAGGTAAGCCTGGACAAGAGCGGTGTTGGTCTTATGGCTGCCGGCGGGGCCGACGCCCTCATATTTGTAAAAAATTCTGGCCGGCGTGTCCAGGTATTTTCTCAGAGCTGAAGCGTAAATCAGAGGAGTCGGGCGGTAGATGGAAAAGATTTCCAGAACTTTCGGAGGAATCGGGATGAAGCGTTCGGCGCTTATTTCCTGCTGGATAAAAGCGCGTGGAAACACAGGTTCAAGCTCTTCCGGCCGCAGCGGCTGACCGGTGGCCGGGTTAAGCGGCGGGGGAGGAAGCTCCGGCAGGTCAGCCTTGATGTTGTAAAAGTTTTCCGGCAAATAGCTTGTTTTTCTCGAATCGTATCTTTTCATTTTTTCCTCCTGGCTTTTTGATTTGAAGAGTCAAAAGTCTTAATCAAGTTGTTTAATTGGGTATGGTAAATAGACGCAGACTCAGGGCGGACTAAGCCGCCCACCAGATCCAGGAGGAATTAGCGGAAGAGGAGGAGACGGTAAGGAGGAGGCTTTTAACGAAATTAATATTCTCTCTCATCTTACAACCGAAAATCGTTATAATTTTAAGCAAAATGTCCTGGATGTCAAGATCTCAATCGATTTTCAATCTCAGGTTGAATTGTCTTTTTGAATTTTATAAATTAGGAAAATGAGAATTTTCAGTATGAAAGAAAAAAGGGGGCAGCTGATTTTTCTTGCTTCTCTATTATTTTTTTCGTTAAGCACGTTTTCTCCCCGGCTACCCTGGACACTGAGGCTGGTGCAGGTGCCAAAGCAACAGCCCTGGCTCGAATATTTTCTGCAGCAGGAAAGTATTGAGTGTCTGCAGGAACTGGAGCAGAGTTATCTGCTGCGCCTCGGTCGCGATGAAATCATAAAGCTCAGAAATAAAGGTTTTGTTTTCAGAACAATCGCTTTTTATCGGTATGACCGATTTTATGCTCTGGTCAGAGCGATCGGACCCGAGGATCTGGATTTTCTTCAGCGAAGTTTTCAACCGGTATTCCTTGAAGGGGATGATTATCTCCTGATTCTCAGAGAAGTTTCAGAGCTGGAGGAAATTCCGGTTTCTGTAAAAAGGCGGCTTCTTCCGCAGCGGGGGAGAACGCTGGCTGCTCACGCCTGCCTGCCGCAGGAATACACCTGGCTGTTTTTTAAAGAAGATGCTTACGAACAGCTGGTTTCAGAAGTTTCAGCCGAGAGCTTGAGAAATAAGGTCACAGACCTGCAGAATTTTAACACTCGTTATGCTCTGACGGATAATTGCCTTCAGGCAGCGCAGTATCTTTATAATTATTTTCTAAGCCTGGGGCTTCCCGTCAATTTTCACGATTTTACTTACAGCGGTTATCTGTGTCGTAATGTCATTTCTGAAATCCGCGGCCAGACTTATCCCGAACAGGTGGTTATAATCTGCGCTCATTATGATTCCACTTCCAACCAGCGCTGGACTCTGGCTCCCGGGGCTGACGACAACGGTTCAGGCACGGCTGCGGTGATGGAAGCGGCCAGACTTCTGATAAGTCGGCCGCTCGATTTCACTGTGAGGTTCATTCTGTTTTCGGCCGAAGAACAGGGACTGGTGGGCAGTCTGCGTTACGTCCAGGAGAAACTCAATCCGGCAGAAAATATAATCGCGGTCATTAACCTGGATATGATTGCCTACGCGGACCTGCTGCCTGAAGATCTGGACATAATAGGCGACAGGAGTTCCGGCTGGCTGGTGGAAAAAATCTCCGCGCTGACCTCGGTTTATGGACCGCTTCCACCGAAAAAAATTATAGACCCTTCGTTTGTTTACTCGGACCACGCCTCCTTCTGGGACAGGGGAATTCCGGCAGTGTGTCTTATTGAGGACGCCAGCGTGCCAAACCCTTACTACCATAAAACCACTGATACCGTTGACACTCTTGATTTCGAATTTTACCGGCAGGCGGTCAGGAGTTCTCTTTCCGGTCTGGCGGTCCTGGCTCAGCTCATAAAACCCGGCTGGCCGGGCACTCCGGCGGAGTTTAATTTCAGGACCGGCACCTACGCCTCAATTTTTAATCATCTGAAGGCTGTCGAACTTTTCTGGAGAGAAGTTCCAGGAGCTGCCGGGTATAACGTTTACCGGAGTTCCAGTGCCTACCTGGGTTTTGAAAAAATTAATCAGTCTCCGGTGGCCGCCACACGATTTATCGATGTGCTTCTGGGCAGCGAGGCGGTTTTTTATTATGCGGTTACGGCCGTAGACAGTCTCGGACGTGAAAGTAATTTCAGCCGGGTGATTCCGGTAAATGCCGGGACAAGGTCTTCTGCCGCCCTTTCCGGTTTTTTATCCGGGTTCTTTAACCTATCCAGAAACTGAAAAACATGAAGAAAAACTCAGGACTTTTGCTTTTCAGACAGACCGCGCTGGTTTTTATACTTTTATATTTGAGCGCGGGAGCGGTAACCGAAGCCAGAGAATTCAGGTTGCTGGCTTCATCCGGCCTTTTTAATTTTCGTCAGACTGAGTTCCGGGAGGTGTACGGAGGGTTAAACCTGTTCGGTCTGGCGGCTGAATTTTATGCCGGAAATCATTTTGGCCTGGCTACCGGTATTGTGCTGGCTAAAGGTCAGGGAGAAGCTCTGACGATTGAAGGAGACCCGGCCTCATTTCCTGTCAGTTTTTCCCGCTGGTCCTTTCCTTTTCTTCTGAAATATAGAGTGCTTGCCGGACGTCTTCAGCTGGCGGCCGGGGCTGGCGTGGCATATTCTGTTTACGAAGAAAGCTGGCTGGACGTTGATCTTTCTTCCCGTGGAAAAAGGTTGCATTTTCGGGGAGAAATAAACGCCGATTTCAGGTTGACCGGCAGGTTGTTCCTGAGAGCCGGAGCTAACTGGGAGTTAATTCCGACAGGATTTCGTTCATTACTTTCTGGTGGTGAGAATGTTAACCTGGCCGGTTTCAGTTTTCTGGGCGGACTGGGCTTTAAGCTTTAATCTTGAACATCTTCAACCGTAAATATTAAACCTGATGAGGAGGTAAGCGGAGATGGATGAAAAAAGAGAAAGCAGGGTGAATAATACCCGGCGAGATTTTCTCAAAATCACGCTGACCGGCGCGGCTGGAGTTTTTCTCGGTGCCCGTGCCGGTCGTCTGGAAGCCCGACCAGAAATTCCTTCGGATTATGGACCTCTTTTTGCCTGCAAACCGATCGAGGTGGTCCGGGTGGGGATGGTGGGCATCGGAGGAATGGGCACAGTTCACCTGATGAATTTTCTCAACATTGAAGGTGTGGAGATAAAAGCTGTCTGTGACATCGTGGAAGAGAAGGTCCTGAGAGCTCAGAAACTGGTGGAAGACACCGGTTTTCCCCGTCCGAAGGGTTATTCCCGCGGACCGTGGGATTTTAAGCGCATGTGTGAGGAGGAGGAGCTGGACCTGGTGTTTACGGCCACACCCTGGGAATGGCATGTGCCCGTGTGTGTGGCGGCCATGAAAAACGGCAAACACGCCGCCACGGAAGTGCCGGCGGCGGTAACTCTTGAAGAATGCTGGGAGCTGGTAGAGACGGCCGAGAGATATAAGAAGCATTGCGTGATGATGGAAAACTGCTGCTACGATCGGATTGAATTGATGAGCCTGAACATGGTGAGGAAAGGTCTTCTGGGCGAGATCCTGCATGCTGAAGCCGGTTACCTCCACGACCTGCGTGAGGTGAAATTCAGCAGCGAAGGGGAAGGACTCTGGAGGCGGCAGCATTCCTGGACGAGAAACGGCAACCTCTACCCGACGCACGGTCTTGGTCCGGTGGCCCAGTGCATGAATGTCAACCGGGGAGATGCTTTCGATTATCTGGTGTCGATGAGCTCTCCCTCGCGCGGACTCCAGCTATATGCGCTGGAAAAGTTCGGACCGGATTCACCTCAGGCCAGAGAAAGATTCGCTCTTGGGGATGTCAACACATCTCTTATCAAAACGAAACTCGGGAAAACCATAATTCTCATTCACGACACCAACCTGCCCCGCCCGTATTCGCGCATTCATCTGATCCAGGGGACGAAGGGAATTCTCCAGAAATGGCCGAACCGGATTTATGTGGAAGGCCGCAGTCCTTCTCACCGCTGGGAAGACATCGAGAATTACGCGGCTGAATTCGAGCATCCTCTCTGGAAGAAGCTGAGTCAAAAAGGCGAGGGACGCGGTCATGGTGGAATGGATTACATAGAAGATTACCGGCTGATTCAATGTTTGAGAACCGGATCTCCGATGGATATGAATGTTTACGATGCGGCGGCCTGGAGCGCCGTTTCCGCTCTGAGCGAAAAATCTGTGGCCAGGAATTCCGAACCGGTAAAGTTTCCTGATTTTACCCGTGGCGCCTGGAAGACCACGCCACCGCTGGACATCATCGAAGGCTAAAGATTTTCTAAATTATCAGCATGCAATCGCCGTAAGAAAAAAACCGGTAGCGTTCGTTTACGGCTTCCCGGTAGGCAGCCACGGTCAGCTCATAGCCGGCAAAGGCGCTGACCAGCATCAGCAGGGTAGAACGGGGCAGATGGAAATTAGTCAGCATTCTATCGACCACCCTGAACCTGAAACCCGGGTAGATAAAAAGTCTGGTTTTTCTTTCGCCCGGTTCAAGCCCGGTTTCCTCATTCCAGGCGCTCTCCAGGGTTCTGACAACCGTCGTACCTACTGCGGTTACCGGCCGGCCTTCCTTCTTCGCCTGGTTTATGGCTTCGGCCGTTTCCTGGCTGATAAAGAAAGATTCTTCGAGCATTTTATGTTCAGTTATTTTTTCCACCCTGACCGGCTGAAAAGTGGCCAGCCCGACATTCAGGGTGACATAGTGTATTTGCACCCCTTTTTCCTTCAAATCCTGCAGGATGCTTTCTGTGAAATGCAGACCGGCCGTCGGGGCCGCTATCGAACCATCTTTCCGGGCATAGACCGTCTGGTATCTTTCTCTGTCTATGCTTTTTAACCTTGGATCTCCCCTCCGGCGTTTGATGTAGGGGGGAAGGGGAGGAACGCCTATCTTTTTCAATGCGGACAGAACCTCAGTGGTGTTGAATTGAATAAGACGAAGTCCTCCTGAGCCTCGCCCGACCACTCTGGCTCCGAGCGAACTTTCGAACATCAGGCGGTCTCCCTCTCTGACTTTTTTTGCCGGGCGGCAGAGGACCTCCCAGAGGCCTGGCTCCTGTTCTTTGATGAAAAGGAATTCTATGGATCTCTCACTGTCTTTTTCCCGGCGGGCCCAGGCTCTCGCCGGTATTACCCTCGAGTCATTCAGCACCACCAGGTCTCCCTTCTGGAAAAAATTGACTATTTCCCGAAAACGGCGGTGCTCAAATCTTTGCTCTGGCCGGTAGACCACCATCATCCGCGATTCATCGCGGGCGGGCAGCGGTTCCTGAGCGATCAGTTCCGGCGGCAGTTCATAATCGTAATCTTTCAAATGTATTTTTTCGCTCATCGGGAATTTTTCAGAAAAGTTTTTTCTGGCCGGCTGGAGGTTTGAAACCGAGATGTTCGTAAGCCTTTGGCGTTACCCTTCGGCCGCGCAGGGTTCTTTCGAGAAAACCGAGTCGCATGAGATAGGGCTCGTAGATGGATTCTATGGTATCTTTATCTTCATCGATAGCCGCAGCTATGGTGTTGATGCCGACCGGTCCGCCTCCGAAATTTTCCATTATCGTCGTAAGAATTTTCCGGTCGATTTCGTCCAGTCCGAGGACATCCACTTCCATCCGGTCGAGCGCCTGGCGGGCGATTTTTTCGTCTATCCGGCCGTCGCCCTTAACTTCGGCATAATCTCTTACGCGACGCAGCAGACGGTTGGCGATACGCGGGGTTCCGCGGGCCCTTCTGGCAATTTCTTCGGCGCCGCTGCTATCTATCTTCACGCCGAGAATTCGGGCAGAACGCAGAATGATCTTTTTCAGGTCTTCTTCCTGATAGTAGTCCAGCCGGTGAACGATGCCGAAGCGGCTGCGCAGCGGAGCTGATATTTTGCCGGCCCGGGTGGTGGCTCCCACCAGAGTAAATCTCTTTATCCTCAGTTTGTGGCTGCGGGCTCCCGGTCCCTGACCGATAATGACATCGAGGCTGAAATCTTCCATAGCCGAATAAAGAAGTTCTTCCAGCGAGGGATGCAAACGGTGTATCTCGTCGATGAAAAGGATTTCCCTGTCCTGGAGGCTGGTTAGAATAGCCGAGAGGTCCCCCGCCCTTTCGATTACCGGTCCGGAGGTGGGCTTTATGCCGACGCCAAGCTCTCTCGAAATCAGGTAAGCCAGGCTGGTCTTGCCGAGTCCGGGCGGACCGTAAAGCAGCACGTGGTCGAGATGTTCGTTCCTTCTGCGGGCGGCTTCGATGAAGATTTTCAGGTTGTTTTTGACGTTCTCCTGGCCGATGAAATCGTCAAATTTCTGCGGCCGCAGGCTGTCTTCAAAAAGAATGTCCTCTCGAGTTTTAACCGGAGTCAGAATCGCGGGCATTTTTTTCCTCAGCTGAATTTTTCTCCTTAGATTCTGGACATCTTTTTCAGACATTCTCTCAGCAAAGTATCGAAACCGGCCTGGGGGCCGAGGCTGCCGATGGTCAGGTCCACCACCTGTTCGGATTCTTTGCGCCGGAAGCCAAGGTTCACCAGGGCAGAAATCAGGTCCTCTCTTTCTTTCGATTCCCGGCGGGAGAGAACTTTTTCTTTTTTCTCCATTTTATCGGCCAGTTCCATGATCACCCGCAGTGCGGTTTTCTTGCCGATGCCTGGAATCATCGACAGACGGGTGACGTTGGTTTCCCGCACAGCTTCTTCCAGTTCCCGTGGTTCTATTCCGGAGAGTATGTTTATGGCCATTTTTGGTCCGATTCCCGAGATGGAAATCAGCTTGAGAAAAAGGCTCTTTTCTTCCCCCGTGAGGAATCCGAAAAGCTGGAGCGAATCGTCCGTCAGGTGGGTGTAAACCAGAAGTTCCACCGGATTTCCTTCCTCTCCAAGTTTGAAGTAGGTGGAAAGAGGAATCAGCAGGGAATAGCCGACGCCACCGGTCTCCACCACCACCTCACCGGGCTTTTTCTTCAGAATTTTTCCTTTAAGGTAAGCGATCATTTTCTGTTTCGTTCCCTCTCGCCGTCCAGTTGGATGGTCAGCAGTCTGTTGTTAAGATGACAGATAGCCGCGGCCAGCGCGTCGGATGCGTCCAGCGGCAGGCGGTCATCCTCAAGGTTCAGAAGAATTTTTACCATGCGCTGAACCTGATCCTTTTCTGCCTGGCCGTAGCCGGTAACCGCCTTTTTGATTTCCAGCGCTGAGTATTCAAAAAGCGGCCGCTGGCTTGAAGCCACGGCCACCAGCACGGCGCCTCTTACCTGGCCGAGGGAAATGGCCGTCCTGACGTTGCGCGCATAGAAGGGGTTTTCGATGGCCACTTCTTCCGGTGAAAATTGATCTATGACCTTCTCCAGCTCCGTTCGGATTTCGTTCAATCGGTGATGAAACTCCGAGCGGCGGTCGGTCCTGATTATGCCATAAACCACCGCCTGCAGGATATCCCCCCGGTTTTCAACTATGCCGAATCCCGTCGATTGCAGGCTGGGGTCTATGCCGAGAACCCTCATCTAACGGGCCATACAGTTAGCTGGCAGCGGAGTACCTGGCTATCTCTTCTTCGTCTATGTCGAAATTGGCGGATACTGATTGAACGTCATCGTGGTCTTCGAGCTCTTCAATCAACTTCAAGCACTGTTCGGCCTGTTTGCCCTCAAGTTTCACGTAGTTCTGCGGCAGATAACCGACGTTGGAAGCGGAGATTTCGATGTTATTCTGCTTCAGAGCCTCCAGCACGGCTTCGTAATTTTCCGGCGTGGTGATTATTTCAAAATTGCTGCCGTCGTCCCGGACGTCGTCAGCACCGGCGGACAGAGCTATTTCCAGCAGTTTCTCCTCGTCAACTTTTGATTTGTCAACGTCTATATAACCCTGGCGCTTGAACATCCAGGCGACACAGCCAGACTCGCCGATCCGGCCTCCGTACTTGGAGAAGATGTGTCTGAGCTCAGCCACCGTACGGTTTTTGTTGTCAGTCAGAGCGGTGATGTAAATGGCCACTCCGCCTGGTCCGTATCCCTCATAAACCACTTCTTCAAAAGCTTCGCCCTCAAGCTGGCCGGTGCCTTTCATAATCGCTCTTTTGATGTTGTCGGAAGGCATATTGACGGCCTTGGCATCGGCTATGGCTTTGCGCAGACGGGGATTTTTCTCCGGGTCGCCTCCACCCATCTTGGCCGCGACGGTTATTTCCCTGATCAACTTGGTAAATATCTTGCCTCTCTTCGCGTCTACCGCCGCCTTTTTATGTTTGATGGAATGCCATTTAGAATGTCCGGACATGGTTTTCTCCTTTTCTCGAATGCCGGAAAAATTTTAGCATATTTAATTCTATCAGGCAAACCTGATGGAGAAAAGGGAAAATAACCAGTCTTTTCCAATATTCAAAGGTGATTTTTTCCGGGGTCACAGGCCCCTGACCATCAAATTTTCGTTGATTTGTTTGATTGCGGATAATATAATTCTGACGAATTTAACGACGGTATGAGTTCTGGAAATGTCTGAAGCCACTTCCAACCCGGTAACCCTGACCTTCAGATCCCCTGAGCTGGAAGCAAAATTCCTGGAGAGTTACCACCAGAGGGTAATAATCAGATTTCGCTGGGCGCTGTTGCTGGGGATTTTTTTATACTCTATTTTTGCCATTCTGGATTCAGTGAGTGTGGGAGCTATCTGGCCAAAAATCTGGTTTATCAGATTCGCCCTGGTGAACCCGGTGATGGTGGCCTGCTTTATTCTCTCCTTCAATAAAAAAATTATCATCCGCTATTACCAGGAAATCACCTCAGCTGTCATCCTGGTGGGAGGCGGTGGAATTCTGGCCATGCTGGCCATAATTCCGGCCCCGGCTTCCTATCTTTATTCCCAGGGGCTGATGCTGGTGATCATCTACAATTACACCTTCCTGGGTCTCAGGTTTATCCGGGCTTCAGTCAACGGTTTTATCATTATCCTGGGGTTTGAAACAGTCAGCCTGGTGGTGAACCCGCTACCTGGTTATGTTTTTGTAAACAACAATTTTTTTCTGGTTTCAGCCAACCTCATAGGCATGGCCGTGTCTTATTATCTGGAGAAGCTTCATCGCGATAATTTTCTCCACACCATTTCTCTGCGTCAGCTGGCTGAGGTCGACAGCCTGACCGGGCTTCTGAATCGCGGTTTCTTCATGGATGAGGTCAAGCGCCACCTTGCCCGAGAAGAAGCTGCCGGAAGTCGCTTGTCTTTCTGCATACTTGATTTAGACCGGTTCAAGGAGATTAACGACACCCTGGGCCATCCTCTGGGGGATGAGATACTGATGAGCCTGGGACAGGCTATAAGGCGGAAAATGAGGTCTTCCGACCTGATCGGACGGCTTGGTGGGGACGAACTGGGGTTCTTTTTCCCGGGCGTCAGAAACGAGAACGACCTCTGGAACATTTTCTCCAAGCTGAAGGCCGAGTTTCAATCGATAAACCGCGGAATTGAATCGCAGGTAACATTTTCCGTCGGCTGTGTGCTGTTCGGTCCGGAAGTACGCGATCTCTTCCGCTGTTACGCTCTGGCTGACCGGGCTCTTCTCAGGGCCAAGCAGGATAGAGATTTCATCGTAGTGGTTGATCCTGAAGAAAATCCGCTTCTTGAGCGGAGACTCTCGGGAAATTGATGGAAGCATGGTGCCTGCCGGTTCAACCTCAATCCAGAAAATGTTAAAACGCGTCTGCTGACCGAAGAGCCGGAAAATGTTCATGAAATATTTATTGACTCAGAGAGTCTCTTCGGCTAATTTACTAACGCATTAAAAAAAGGGAGGTAAAAAATGGCAGCGAAAATAATCTCAGGTAAAGAAGTTGCAGCTTCGATAAGAGAAGAGTTGAAGGAAAGGGTGGCTGCTCTCAAGAAAAAGGGCATTACTCCGGGGCTGGGTGTTATACTGGTGGGCGAGGACCCGGCTTCTGTTTCCTACGTCACGGCTAAAGCAAAAGGGGCTGAGGAGGTGGGAATTTTTGAAGAGACAGTACATCTTCCGGCCGAATCTTCCGAAGAGGAAATTCTGAAAACCGTGGACCGTCTGAACCGGGACCCGAGATTCCACGGAGTTCTGGTGCAGCTGCCTCTGCCGAAATGGGTAAACACTGAAAAAGTTATCAATTATATATCTCCGGAGAAGGATGTCGACGGTTTCCATCCGATTAACCTCGGGAAGCTTCTCCGGGGAGAACCATGCCCGCTGCCCTGCACGCCTTACGGAGTCCAGCAGATGCTGGTGCGCAGCGGATACAGTCCTGAAGGCAAACACGTGGTAATCTGCGGTCGGAGCAACATAGTCGGCAAACCACTGGCCGCTCTGCTGATGCAGAAAAAACCCGGCGCCAACGCCACCGTAACCATATGTCATACGGGGACTCCTGACCTGAAAAAATTCACCCTTCAGGCAGAAATTCTGGTGGCGGCCATGGGTGCGCCGAAGGCCATCACCGCCGATATGGTTCCCGAGGGCTGTGTGGTAATCGATGTCGGTGTCAACCGTGTGCCCGACCCCAACTCACCAAAAGGTTTCAAACTGGTTGGCGATTGTGATTTTGAAGCCATCAAGGAAAAAGCTGCGGCGATAACCCCGGTTCCGGGCGGCGTCGGTCCGATGACGGTTACCATGCTCCTGATGAATACCATAGAAGCGGCCGAGCGGATGGCTCTGTGAATGCCAGGCCTGGACGAGATTGAGGTCCCGGCGAGAGCAGAAGCTGTCTCTTGCGGTCATTCAGTTCAGGGGAAAAGCTGGCTGAAGGAGATGAAGCTCGATAGCAGATACTGTTATCCGCGACCGCTTTTATAAAGCCGGGCCTTTCAAAATAATCCAGCCGGTCCGGCTAACCCTGCACGGAGCCGGAAACGGGAGAGAATGCAACAACAGGGATAGCTCCTTAGGCTTTCTCAGGCAATATTATTTCAGCATGGCTTTCCCGGAACTTTTTCACACATAGCTGTGGAGTCCACGGAGGAGATAATTGACCCCGAAAAAAGTAAAAAGAGCAGCCAGGAAGCCGAGGATGGCGATGAGGGCTGACTTCTTTCCCCTCCAGCCGTGCACCAGCCTGGTGTGAAGATAAAGGGCATAAAAAAGCCAGGTGATCAGAGACCAGACTTCCTTGGGGTCCCAGCCCCAGTAGCGGCCCCAGGCTTTACTTGCCCAGATCATTCCGAAAACAAGGGCTCCAAGCGTGAACAGCGGAAAGCCGACAGTCACCGCCCGGTAGGCGATAAAGTCAAGTCTTTCTTTCCTTCCGGAGGAGTTTTCTTCCGCTGTCTCTTTTTCGGCTGAAAGCAGGTAGAGAATGCTGGCGACAAAAGCCACCGCCAGGAAAGCTTCTCCCAGAAGAGTCACCGAGACGTGGAGCCAGAGCCAGTAGCTTTGAAGCGCCGGAACCAGCGGGGTCACTTCTTTAGGGAGGGCAGGCGAGGAAGCCAGAGCCATCAGCGCCACCACCAACAGCCAGAGATAGGGGGCAGTTTTTTGCAGCCGGTATTTTCGGATAAAAATGATCGTGGCCAGCACGCAGCTCCAGCCGAGGAAGTTAACCGATTCGTACATGCTGGTGAACGGAGCCTGGCGGCTACTTACTGTCCTTACCAGGAGAGAAAGTGAATGCAGGGCAAAACCGAAAACAGCTAAGTACCAGGAGATCCTGGAGATTTCCTGCTTTCCCTTGAACAGGTTTAAAAAACCCATGGCCATAACCAGAAAATAAATCAAAAAGGCGGCCAGAAGCAGAGTATATTCGCTCATGTTTTCAACCCTTTGAAGTTTTTTTATTCAGGCCGAGAAGAACAGCCAGTTCTTCCTGAAAACTTTCGGCCTGTTTTCTCGAATAAAAATAAAGCTCCGGAAGGCTTCCGGCTTGTTGCTTTATGCGGATCTCGCGGAATGGGAGGTAAAATGAGGTCAGAAGGCCAAGCAGCATAAGAATGCATCCTGCCCGGACAGGACCGGTGCCCGGGTCGGAAGAAGCTTCCAGCACGGAAAAAGTTGGAGCGGAAAAATTAACCAGACGAACTTCAACCTCCGCTCTGGTTCGTTTATGGAGGTCTTTTCGCTCCGGCTGCCGGGCAAACACCCAGCCGAGAAAAACCTGCTCGCTGTGATGAGTGATTTCCACCAGGGCAGCGGGGTTTAGGGGTTCAGTCGAACGGGTTTCCACTCGACCGCTGGCCTCTAATTGAAAATCTGGAACGAAAGATAAAATTCTGATTCTGTAGCCTTCCTCAAAAGTCAGGCTTTCTCCTGTTCTGATATCAATTTTTATGTTTTTCTCCTCAGACAGTTTTACCTGAAGCTCGACCGAAGCCCGATCCCAATCCTGCCCGTAACCCATTTGAAAAAAACTCAATCCGCCGAATTTAAGCGGATGATTTACTCTGATCGTCTTCTGCAATTTCACCTGACCGTTTTCTATTACCGAGACCTCACTGATCCAGCTTTTTACCTGTCCATCGGGGTAATATTCTGTGGTGAAGCGGTCAAGGCGCAGAGCGAAGTTTTTGCCCGGGATCTCTTCGGTCTGTCCCTCGAGAAAGGCCAGGGTGATTCGCTGGCTGAAAAGGGCGGAAATTAATCCGGCCATGATGATGATGATCAACCCCAGGTGGACCAGCTCCGGCCCGAAGAGTCCGGGGATACCCTTTCTTGCCAGAAAGAATTTCTGCCCGCTTTCCTCGATGGTTTTTGTCCGGAATCCCTTTTTTCTCAAAACAGATTCAAGCGACAGGATTTCCCGGTTCAGCCATTTATCTATTTTCAAGCTATCCTCCGTCGACAGCTTGTACATTCTGCCCGGAGGGTGATCTCCTGTTGTGGTTTTAAGCCGGCGAAATTTTGCCGGAAGCTGTTTCAGGCTGCAGAATAACAGATTCAGAAGAAACAGAAAGACCAGGCTGAGGAACAGGGGAGAGCGATAAAGGTGATGGAATTCGAGAAAAAGAATCAACCCGGAAATTTTCGGCAGATATTTCTGATAAAATTCCGGTTCCTGTTCCTGGGGAATCAGACTTCCGGCTATCGACAGAAGAATAATTAAGATCAGAAGAACGATGGCCAGCCTGATGGAAGTTAAGAAATACCACACTCCTGTGAGCATTTTCTGCCGGTCTCTTTCAGCTCTTCAGCGACTTTGATTTCCGGCGGCTCTTTTTTTCAGCTATTTTCACCATGTCCTGAAGGCTTATCGAATCGAAGTAGTTTTTCATCACCCGTGTACCCTCTTTCCAGATTTCATGAGCCGCGCAGTAGGAGGCCCGCTTGCAGAGGCGTTCATCCTCAACGCATTCCACCAGACAGCAGTTGCCCTCGACAGCCTGAAGCACCTCGCTGAGTTTTATGGCTGCTGGCGGCCTCGTCAGAGTGTAACCTCCTCCAGCCCCCCGCTGGCTTATTACCAGGCGGTGGTCGCGAAGAGGGATTATAATTTGTTCCAGATACCGTAAGGAGATGTCCTCTTCTTCGGCGATCTCCTTCAACGACCTGGCCGGCGATTTCTCGCTGAAGTGCATGGCCAGATTTAGCATCAGCCGGGTGCCGTAACGTCCCTTGGTTGAAATTCTGAACATTTAAGCCTCCTTCCCGGGTTATGATTTCCCCGTTTATATACCGGACATAAATAATTTACCATAATTCTATAGGAATAGTGGAAAATGGGCAACTCTTATTTCCTTGACAGCTTTAAGATATAAATTGTATGCTATTTACTAAATCTGTCAGCTTCAAAATTTTATTTAAGGAATGAAGAAATGCCAAAAATTGTTCTTCTCGGAGACGAGGCGGTAGCCCAGGCGGCGATTGACGCCGGTCTGACCGCTGCCTATTCCTATCCAGGGACACCGGCTTCTGAAATCATGGAATATCTGATATCCAGGTCTGACGGCAACCAGAAATATATTGCCAGATGGTGCGTGAATGAGAAAGTAGCCTGCGAGGAAGCTCTCGGCGTTTCTTTTGCCGGCCAGCGAGCTCTTGTTTCCTTCAAGCATGTCGGACTCAACGTCGCGGCTGACCCCTTCATCAACGCTGCCGTCACCGGGGCAAACGGCGGGCTGGTGGTAGTTTCGGCTGATGACCCTGGCATGCATTCTTCTCAGAATGAGCAGGACAGCCGTTATTACGCTGATTTTGCCCGCATACTCTGTTTAGAGCCGGCCAGTCACCAGGAAGCCTACGATATGACCAGGGAAGCTTTTGATCTGTCGGAAAAATTTCATATTCCGGTTTTGATCAGGCTGGTCACCCGGCTGGCCCACAGCCGGGCTCCGGTCGAACCGGCGCCCGCGCGGGAAAAAAACCGGGATTTTCCTTACGGAACATGGCAGGACTGGACGCTTCTGCCGACCAATGCCCGACGCCGGTTCAACCTGCTGCTCGAAAGACAGAAGGATTTGCTAGATTATTCGGAGAATACCCCCTACAACCGTCTGTGCTTGAACACTGACGGCGGGAAGTTAGGGGTGGTGGTAACGGGAATTGCCTATAATTATTTCAAAGAGGTGGCAGCCCTTCTTCCTTCCGAGCCCTCCTTCCTGAAAATCTCCACCTATCCTTTTCCGTTAAAGAAACTTCTGGAACTCATTGACAGAGTGGAAGAAATCCTGGTGATTGAAGAGGGCTATCCTTTTGTCGAAAGATTTATAAGGGGAATAGCAGGAATACCCGGGAAAAGAATTCGCGGGAAGCTGGACGGCGCGCTGCCTCAGAGCGGGGAACTCACCCCGGATCTGGTGGCCAGGGCTCTCGGTCTGGCTGAAAATCCCAGACTGCCGTCGGGCGATCTGAAGCTCCCGCCCCGACCACCGCAGCTCTGCACAGGATGTCCCCACGCTGATACCTACAAGGCCTTGAATGAAGCGCTGAAAGGATTTGCCAGGCCGGTGGTTTTTTCCGACATTGGCTGTTATACCCTGGGGGCGCTTCCCCCATACAATGCCATCCACACCTGCGTCTGCATGGGGGCCAGCGTATCGATGGCCAAGGGTGGGGCGGAAGCTGGAATCTATCCTTCGGTGGCGGTGATCGGCGACTCCACCTTCGCTCATTCAGGCATCACTCCGTTGCTGGATGCTGTGCATTCCAATACTGATATGACGGTCATAATCTTAGATAACGGAACGGTGGCCATGACCGGAACGCAGCCGAGCTTCGGCACCGGTGAACCTCTCGACCGGCTGATTGCCGGGCTGGGTGTGGCTCCGGAACATATCAGAGTGATTGTGCCGCTCCCGAAAAATCATCAGGAAAATGTTAAGGTAATAAAAGAAGAACTCCATTATCACGGAGTATCGGTCATCATCGCCAGAAGGGAATGCATCCAGATTGTTGGCGAAAAGAAAAGGAGTTAACGATGAAATACGACATCATTCTGGCCGGTGTTGGCGGGCAGGGAATCCTGTCGATTGCTTTTGTCATCGACAACGCGGCTCTGGAAGAAGGTCTTAATTTCAAACAGGCGGAAGTTCACGGCATGTCCCAGAGAGGTGGAGCGGTCCAATCTCATCTGCGACTTTCCGTCGGACAGATTTATAGCGACCTGATTCCTCTCGGTCAGGCAGACATGATTTTGAGCGTCGAGCCGCTGGAGACCCTCCGCTATTTTGAATACCTCAAACCGGACGGGGCGGTAATTTCCAGCAGCACTCCTTACCAGAACATTTCTGATTATCCGGTGCTCGAAGAAATTTACCGGGAAATTAGAAAGGTTCCGGTCCATGTGCTCATAGACTCTGAAAAGATCGCCCGCGAGGCCGGCAGTGTCCGGGCCCAGAATATGGTCATGCTCGGCGCGGCTTCGCTCTTTCTTCCGGTGAAAGAGGAATCTTTAAAGAAATACATTCAGGTTCTTTTTGAAAGAAGAGGTCCGCAGATAGTTCAGGTTAACCTGAAAGCTTTTGACCTCGGCCGGGAAGCGGCCAGAGCTCGCGGACTTTAAGAACAGGCAGTCAGGTTTATTATCTCCCGGGAGGAGCCATGAAAATTTCAGCCAGCGTGATTAATTCTATCCTGGAAAAAGCTGAGAAGGAAGGTCGTAATTTTCTGCTTGAACCGGAAGTTTATCACCTGCTCAGGGCCGGGGGCTTTCCCGTCCCGAAGCATTTTTTCCTGAGAAAGGGAAGCGCTCTTTCCGCTTCTAAGTTGAAGGCTCTCGGGACCGAAAAGGTGGTGGTGAAGGTTGTTTCGCCCTTGATTCTGCATAAATCAGACGTTGGCGGGGTGGCTGTGGTCAAAGCCAGCGTGAAGGTAGTTCAGGCTGCTGCCCGGAGAATGTACCGGGAAATTCCCGAAAAATACAGCCGTCTTTACGCTCGAGAAAAAATCACTGCGGAACAAGTGGCTGATTCGATCAGGGGATTTCTGGTGGTGGAACTGGTCGATTTCGTCCAGCTCGGCTTTGGTGCGGAACTTCTTCTGGGTCTCCGGGTTTCTCAGGATTTCGGGCCGGTGGTCACCTTCGGAGGTGGCGGTCTGGACGTGGAATATCTTAACGAACATCTTAAAGAAAACCGCGGTCTGGCCATTCTGCCGGCAGAAGGCCTGTCCCGGGAAAAAATCATTTCGGTGCTCGAACCGCTGGCTGTATACGGAAAAGTGGCCAGGGATTTCCGCGGATGTCCGGCTCCGCTTAAAAAAGAGACGATTCTTGAAGCCGTTCAGGTTTTCCAGCGGCTGGCTTCTGATTTTTCTCCCTTCAACAGGCGGACTGACTTTACTCTGGAAGAGCTTGAGGTGAATCCTCTGGTCATAAGGAAGGGCAGGCTGATACCTCTTGACGGGCTCTGCCGCTTTTCCCGACGGAAGATGGACCTTTTCAGAAGGCCCGTCGATCAGATCAGGCATCTTCTTGAACCACAGTCGATCGGCATTATCGGAGTTTCCGAGAAGATGAATGTCGGCCACATCATCCTGAACAATATCATTCAGAACGGTTTTCCGCGAGAGAAGATTTATGTGGTCAAACCCGGCCTCGAGTGCATCGAGGGCTGCCGCTGCTTTCCCGATGTGGCCAGCCTCCCTGAGACCGTTGACCTTTTCATCCTTACCCTTGGAGCCGAGATGGTTTATCCGGTAATGAAGGATCTGGTGGAAAAGGAGAAGGCCAGGTCGGTGATCATAATAGCCGGCGGACTCGGAGAGAAGGCCGGAACTGAGAATATTGAGAGCGAAATCAGAAATCTGCTTCTGGAAAGACGTAAAAAAGGTAAGCCCGCTCCGGTGGTCAACGGCGGCAACTGTCTGGGCATTATTTCCATTCCAGGTAAATACGATAGTACCTTCATTCCTGAATATAAGTTCAGGCGTCCTGCAGGAATTCAGGCTGGACTGGCCATCGTCAGTCAGAGCGGAGCCTTTATGCTCTCCAGGATGAGCAACCAGAATCGTTTCGAGCCGATTTACGCCATTTCCGCCGGAAATCAACTTGACCTGACGCTGGGAGATTATTTGAACTACCTGAAGGACCGTCCGGAAGTCAGGTTGATTGCGGTCTACGCCGAAGGACTTAAACCGGGTGACGGCTGGAGGTTTGTGGAAGCAGCCAGGCTGGCGGTAAAAGCCGGGAAGAAGGTTCTGGTTTATAAATCCGGAAGAAGTCCGGAAGGCAGAAAAGCCACGGCCAGCCATACCGCCTCGGTTGCCGGCGATTACGCTGTGTCCAGGGCGCTGTTCGCTCAGGCAGGAGTGATGGTGGCCGAGACGATTGAGGAATTTGAAAATTTCATCAAAGGAATGATCACGCTTGAGGGCAAGAAATTCAGCGGCTGCCGGGTTGGTTTGATTTCCAACGCCGGCTTTGAATCGGTCATCATGGCCGATAACATTCGCGGTCCGGAAGGCCAGCTGAAGCTGGCTGAGTTTTCTGAAAAAACCGTAGCCAGAATTTTGAAGGCTCTGCAGCCGCTGGGAATTGACCGGCTGCAGGATGTGCACAACCCGCTTGATGTCACGCCGATGGCCGATGACGCCGCCTTCTGCGGGTGTGTCGAAGCGATCCTGGACGATGAGAATATTGATAGCGCCGTGGTCTCGTGTGTCCCGATGACGGCCGCCCTGCAAACGCTGCCGCCGGGCGAAAACCATAAAGAAAATATTTTCGATGAAGGGAGTCTGGCTGACCGGTTGATAAAGTTATTCCGCCGCACGGATAAGCCTTTTGTGGTCAACATTGATGCCGGGAAACTTTACGACCCTCTCTGCCAGTACTTAGAAGAAAACGGCCTGCCGGTCTTCCGTCGCTGCGACCAGGCAGTCAGCTTTCTGAGAAAATTGGTGATTTCCGCCGGATGTGAATGATTGACTTCAAACTTTCAAACCGCGGATGATAAAATGTTTCAGGACCGGCTGGAAGGGCAAAAATAAACTCTTCTGCGCTGAGCTTCTCTAAAATCAGCCTGGAGAAAATCACACCGGCCGGTTTTTAATGCGTCAGGTTGCTGCTATCTTTTTCAGAAATCAGCGGAAGCGTCAGACGGAATAAAGTGCCTTCACCGGGTCTGGATTCAACTTCGAGCCGGGCTTCAATCTGGTCGGCCAGCGCTTTTATGATTTCCTGTCCAAGTCCCGCAGAGGACATGGTGAAAAAGTCACCGGGCAGGCCGATGCCGTTGTCGGCAATTTCCAGCTGAAGTTGCTGATCGGCTTTTTTCAGCTTCAGCCTTATTTCCCCTTCAGTGCGGCCGGAGAAGGCATATTTCAGGGAATTGGTAATTATTTCCGTGGCGATCAAACCCAGCGGCAGAGCTGTTTTCACTTCGATGGTAACCGGCTCAAGCTCGAGGGTTAAATTTACCGCCTGCCTGGTTGAATAAGCCCTGAGAATTGCCTGGCTGATTTCTTTCAGCAGCCGGTCTAGACTGATTTCCTGATACCTTTCGCCGGCGCTCAGCAGGTCATATACCCGCGAGATGGAAAAAATTCTATGCTTCAGGCTTTCCAGCCTCGCCCGACCTTCTTTTTTTCCAGGACGCTGGAGTTCCAGGTTGATGATGGAGTTGATCAGAGCAAAAGAATTTTTGATTCTGTGCTGCAGTTCTCGCAGGATCGCCTGCTTTTCCTCAACCGCCTTTTTCAGCTGCTGTTCAAGTTTCAAGCGCCGGGTGAGGTCAATTATTACCGAAAGGAGGTACTTTTTCTCACCAAACATGATCGGATAGGAATGGACCTCGACCTCCCTCAGTTCGCCCGAGGCCAGACGATGCTGAAAAACAAAGTAATTTATTTTTTTCTCCTTAGCTCCGGCCATGAGTTCCTGGATACGGTCTGGAGCGAGGGTGTTGATCTGCCGGATGTTCATCTTTTTCAATTGCTCACGGCTGTAACCGTAGAAAGATTCAGCCTGATAGTTGGCATCGATGATATTTCCGGTTCCCGGGTCTATAACCAGCATGGCCACGCCCGAATGCTCGAAAATAGTCCTGAACCTTTCCTCACTCTGTCGCAGGGATTCTTCAACCCTTTTTCTTTCGGTTACCTCCTCGGCCGAGAAAAAGATTCCCGCGAGTTCGCCCGAGCTGGCATAAACGGGCGCCATATGGAAAGAATACCAGTAAATCTCCCCGGATATCGACTGAATTCTTCTTTCCACGGTGACTTTTTCTCCGGCCCTGACCTTTTCCAGGTTGCGGCTGAAGGTGTTTTTGAATTCTTCAGGCAGCAAGTTTATCAGTTTTTCACCTGTTTTCAATTCCAGCCCCAGAATACTTTTCATCCTCTCGCTGGCAATTCTGTTGAATTTCAGTATCGAGCCTACGGCGTCCAGGAAAATTAGAGAATAAGCGGGGCTTTCGATAAAGGCCTGGAGCATCGCTTCGGAGTTTCTCAGCGCACTTTCCATCCGGTATCTTTCAGTGAAATCTTCAAAAGTGCCGATCCCGCTTATAAAGTTTCCGTTCGGGTCAAAAATTCCAGCAAAAAATCCTCTGGCCGGCGTGGATTTGTTTGAGGTTACTGAATGATATATGCCTTCGTAATAACCGACCCGACCGGCCAGGGCTTCCCTTACCGCCTCCTTAACTTTTTCGTCTTTTGTTCTTTCAAGTATGTTAAAACCGATCAGCGCTTCCCGGCTGGAACCTATTATTCTGACAAATGCCTCGTTACATTCCGTTATTACGCTGTTCCGGTCAAACTGGAGAATTCCGAGAGGAGCGTTTTCAAAGATCAGCCGGTATCTTTCCTCTCTTTCGCGAAGTTCCATTTCGGCTTTTTTCCTGTCTGTTATATCTTCAAACACGGTGGCAAAAAGGTCCTCGCCCATCGGGAAGGCGGTGATTTTGAAATACCGCTGGAGAGGTTCAAAGTACGATTCAAAGGAAACAGGCTGTCCTGTTTCCAAAGATTCCAGGTAATGCTGAAAGAACGGAGGGTGACCCGAGCCATAAAGTTCAGAGGCCTTCTGCCCGACGGCTTTTTCTACCGGGATGCCGGTGTGCCTGGCATAGGCTTTATTCACTTCGACCACCTGATAATCAACGGGTTGTCCTAGCGCGTCCCTGAGCAAACGGTGTATGGCCACGCCTTCCTGCATTGTCTGGAAAAGGCGGCAGAAGCGGATTTCCGTTTTCTGCTGTTCGAGCTGGGCTTCAATTCTGTCGGTAATCTCTCTTATCAGAGCCACAAACCTGTTCTTTACTGGCTGTCTTTCTCCCATCCGGCTGATGTTGGCTTCAAAATAACGCGTTTTGCCGGAAATGGTCAGGCTGTAATCTATTTCTGCCAGGCCTTTTTCTGTTGCTTCCTCCAGGGTATATTTCAGCAAACCGGAAACATCTTCCGGTAGAACGTCGGTGATCCTGCGGCCCACGATTTCTTCCCGCGGTCTGTATAAAAGCTCCGGTCTTGGCGCCCTCACCTCTAAGATGGTCATGTTTTCGTCAAATTCAAACAGCAGGTCGGGCAGGGAATTCAGGATTGCCTCCAGATGCTCGGTGGTTTTCTGGAGTTTCTGCTGGTTTTCCAGCAGTTGTTTCTGGGTTTCCATCAGCCTGTTTACAGCCTGGCTGAGATTTTCAGCCAGTTCTTCAAGTTCAGCTTTCTTCCTAAGGAGCTCCTGATGGGCCGCATGCAGGCGGAAGGCCATGTTGAGCGAGGCGAAAATGGCTGTTTCGCTGGATCCTTTCACTATGTATCCGTAAGAGGTGATAGCTTCAGTTCTGGCTAAGATTTCCGGTTCGGTGTGGCTGGAAATGAAGACCACAGGAACGTCTCTTTGCGCCAGCATCCGCCTGGCGGTTTCTCCACCGTCAATACCCGGACCCAGGTCGATATCCATTAAAACCAGGTCGATAGACGGGTCTGCTTGAAAGATTTGGAGAGCCTGTTCACCGGTCAGGGCGGTGATGACTTCGTAACCGCCGCTCTGGAGAAGTTCTGATTCCATCAGAGCGATGATAGCCTCATCTTCAACCAGAAGGATTCTCTTTTTCCGTTGAATGCCCTCTTCCGGTTTGTTTTCCATTCCCTTTGCCCGTTTTTACTTTACGAATTTATCGATTCGATGTCAACGAGTTAAGTTAGCGCTGAAAAAATAGAACGTGATAAAGCGGTTTTCTTTAATTCAGCTGCGCAACAAAATTGCTCTTTAATATATCGTTTGAAAACTGTATTCGTCTTTTGATATATTTAATAAAAATAAAGGAGGGCAAATGTTTTCCCAAAAGCTTAAATTTCTCTGGAAACTGACTGCCGTCGGAATAGTTGTCATGATGATATTCTCCCTGGCCGGTCCAGCTTACAGCCAGCAGAAGAGACACGAATTTTCTGCCGGATACGGAACGGTGACCACCAGCCAGATTGTCGATATTTTTACCAACGTTATCCTGATCAGCCTCACGCTGGGAGAGGCGGCGAAAGTTGACAATAAATACCCCGGAGCTTTTGTCTTCAGCTATAAGTATTCGGGGGGTTCAAGGTTAGGGCTCGGTTTGACGTTTGCCGCAGACCGGGCTTCAGGCAATCTGGCCATGTCAGGAAACCCGGTCGGCACTTACACCGAAAATTATTACACAGGCGCCCTGGAAATAGATTTTCGCTACATAAACAGGGAAAATTTCTGCCTTTATTCCGGATTGGGCGCAGGCGTTACCGTCAGGAAAGGAGAGTATCGATATTCTGACACCGAAAAATCTTCCAGCGCTTACCCGGTGGTTCAGGTAACCCTGCTTGGATTCAGACTGGGGAATAGAATAGCTCTTTTTGGCGAGGTCGGCGGCGGTTACAAAGGAGTGGTTCACGGGGGAGTAAGAATTACGCTTTAATCCTGCGGTCTCTTAAGCAGCGAGAAATAACCTGGCTTTTTCTGTTTTTCAGAAAGATGCCCGGGCTGCAGAAATCAATGCCAGCCTATCTTCTGAAAAACTTCTCCGATGACCCGGTTGCCAGGTCCATCTCCCCGGGCGACGCTGACCGAAATTGAAGGTCCGGCCGCTTCCTGGATTCTGGCCACTTCCTGGTGGGAAAAGCCGGGGCAGAGAAGAACAGAATGAAGCCCTTCCTCTGCGAGCAGCTTGCGGACAATCTCCACTGCTTCTTCTGTGTTTCTGACCACCTGGACCCACAATTTCATTTTCTCGGTTTCGACCGCGGCTTTATGCATTTCAGGCCGGGCATCCGGAGCTTTGCTCAAAAATAATGTCTTAAATTTCATCAGCTCCTCCTTTTATTTTTTTCATTCCATGCCGGTTCAATAGGCAAAAGCCAGACCGATCAGAAAATTTCTTCCGGGTTCAACCCGGGCGTCAGGGTCAGGGCGAGCTAAATATTCTCTGTCGAGCAGATTGTTGCCCCTGAGGTTAAGCTTGAACCAGCGATTAAGGCTATAGCTGGCTTTCAGGTTGAGCAGACCATATCCGGGGATGGCTATTTCCGAGGGACCGGGATTTTTCTTTTCTGCCTGGAGAAAACTGTTTACTTCCAGGTTCCAGCGGTTATGCCAGATTCTAATCCCGAGTATCAGCCTGTGCGGCGGGATGTCGTTCAATGGAGTATCATTCAGTCTGCTTTTACCTTCGTAAAGGAAACCATTTCCGAAGATGGAGAACCTGGCCAGCGGATAGAATTCCCATTCGAGTTCAACACCGTTGATCCGCCCCCGGTCGACATTGTCGTAGGTGTAAATCTGGTTGGCCGGGTCTATAAGATATCTTTCGATCAGGTTGTTGAGGCTGTAAGAAAATCCGTAAAAGCCCAGAAACAGACGCCGACCGGTAAACTTGAGACCGCCGTCGAAATTCAAGCTGGATTCGTTTTTGAGTTCAGGGTTGGCGATGATCAAACCGCGGCCGGTAATGCCTGTGTAATATTTCTCGTTGATGTCGGGTGTACGGTAAGCGCGGGAAAAACTGACAAAGAGAGAACCGCCTGAAAATATCCGGTAGGAAGCAGCCAGGAAACCGGTCAGAGCTTCATCGCGGGTAGAAATCGTTTGGCCTCCGGTCAGAGCGCTGGACCTCAAGGAGTCCAGCCTGAATCCGCCTACCAGGTCCACACGGGGAAAGCCGGAGTAATCAAGCGTCAGGAAAAGGCCTGAATCCTTTCTTCGCCCGTCTTCGTATGGATATTCTTCAATGGTTTCGGTCAGGATTCCCGAGCTGTTAAAATTCAGATAGCGATTGTAAGCTTTAGCCCTGGCCCGGGCATAATGGTCAGCGCCGGCGTTCAGACGGAGTTCAGTAGCCAGTTTATATTCGAATGAAAGCTGAAGACCGAAATCAGTGCTTTCTGTTCTGGCGTAACTTTCCTGTCGTTTTACTGAATTCTGTATCCGGTCAGCGCGAGTCTCAAGGAAATAAGGATTCAGATAAAAATGAAAATGAAGCAGTGCTTTGCTTCCGAGGGATTTTTCCTTCCAGTCAAACTGCAGGAGATTCTGGTTTTCCCGCGGATACCAGGTCGGACGGCTGTCGCTGTTATTTGCCGGTTTTCCGATGTCCGTTCCCCGGCCCATCAAAAAGCTCAGGCTGATGTCTCTTTTATCAGAAAATTTTACCAGCTTGCCAAAAAGGCTCGACTGGGTGAAATAAGAAAGCGGAACCTCGTCCGAGGGCGCCCTGTAATTATCGGCTTCGTCGTTTCTCAGAGAGAAATAATAACCAAGGCCGCGACCGGCACCTGACACGGAGAGATTGACTTCCCGTTCGTTATTTACCGACCCGTACTTCAGATTGCCTTTGACTCTGATATGGTCTTCGGCCGGCGGGGTATAGGTGAGGAAATTTATTATGCCCCCGATCGCATCCGAACCGTAGAATACCGACGAGGGACTGCGCAGAATTTCTATTCGAGCCAGGTCTTCCGGATTGATAAAAGAAGCATTCGGGCCTGTCCTGCGGTCGCTGGAAAGACGCGCTCCATCCACCAGAAGCAGGATTCTCCTCCGGGCCAGACCGCGGATGGAAGGAACGATGGAAAAACCTCCTGAACCAATGGTGCTGACTCCGGTATGTTCCTGAACGATCTCGGTGATATGGGAAGGAAGTTTTTCCTCTATGGTTACCGGGCTGATAACCGCTGCAGCTGCCGGAACCGAAACAGCCGGTTCGGGAAAACGGGTGGCTGTCACCACCACTTCCTCTTTCTGCGGAACGAAAGGAGTGAGCACCAGGAGGATAGGCTGTCCGAATGAAGACAGGCTGACCTGAAACTCCTGCTCGAAATAGTCTGGATGTTTCACCTTTATCCTGAAGCGCCTCTGTTCTGATGGAATTTCCAGGTTAAAATGTCCCTGATCGTCAGTTATGGCGGTCAGCTCGGTTCCGGTCAGAATGATTACGGCCTGATTTACGGGGAGACCGGTTGAGCTGATGACCTGCCCCCTGATGGTTGTTCCGGCCATAATAAAAGACGGTAAAAGCAGAATGATACCGGCGATGATAATGGCTTGAGTTTTAATTTTCATCGACATCCACCACCTATTGTAATTTTGTTTTTTTGTTCTGGTTTTATTTCAAGCGTAACTTCATCCTTAAGGTTTATTATTTTACCTTTATTTTTCCTGACTGCTAATAAAATTTGTAACCTTTTTCCTGCTTCCCGGTCATTTCATTCCTGAATCCTGGATTCTGAATTCAGGTTCAGGCCTGGCTGGTTTTTTAGTTAGCATCCACGTATCGCAATATTGTTTTTGATAGTCAAATGTAATTGACAGGATTGATGGCACCGGATATTTTAGATTTAGATATGAAATCCACGGAGCGAGGCAGTCATGAATAAAGATGAAAGGAAAGAGGGCGTATCGGAAGACAATTCTTCCGCCAGAAACAGAAATGAGGAGGCACAGGGGAATCAGGCGCTCAGCCAGATTGAAAGAAGAAGACAAATTTATGCCACTTTCGGTTATAACATTGAGAAGGAAAGAGAGGCTGTTATCCAGGTGGCCGGTGAGCTTTCCGGACGCATCCTGGAAGCTGGCACCGGGAAGGGACATTTTGCCGCCGCTCTGGCTTCCCGTGGCCACCGTCTGGTAAGTTTCGATATATCTGAAGAACAGCTGGAGATAGCCAGGGAAAACCTCGCTTCCAGGGGATTGGCACACCTGGTGGAGCTGAGAAAAGAAGACGGTGAACGGTTGAGTTTTCCAGACAGCTCTTTTGATCTCATTTTTTCAGTGAATATGGTCCACCATCTGGAAAATCCATGGAAAGTTATTTCCGAATTAATCAGGGTGCTGGCGCCGGGCGGGAAGCTGGTCATCAGTGATTTCAGCCAGGAAGGTCTGGAGATGATGGATAAAGTGCATCGGCTGGAAGGCGGAAAGCATGAAGTCGGACCGGCGGGGCTCGACCAGGTGGAGGAATTCCTGAAAGGCAAGGGATTCCAGGTGGAAAGGTCCAGTACTCGCTTCCAGGTTACCCTGGTGGCGGTCAGAAAATAAACACCATGTTTTCTTCTGGTTAATATTGTAAAATTTCTTCTAACTCAGAAGGAGGGAAAACATCATGCACCTGAGATTTCAGAAAATAAGCAAAGGGGTTTATTCCTGGAGGCATAAATATGTTCCGGTTGTTTTCTTGATAATGTTCTCTTTGATTTCAGGCTGGTCCGTGAGGGCAGCGGAATTTAAGGTTTCAGATAAAGATTCGCGCGGTTTGCCGGGCATCATTTCCAACCAGGAGCTGAAGGAATTTTCTTCTGATAACTCAGGCTCAACCATTCCCAGGCCTGAATATCCGCGACCGGAATTCGTCCGCAGCCGCTGGCTGAACCTCAACGGAGAATGGGATTTTGCTCTGGACCTTTCGGATTCGGGCGAGGAAAGAGGACTGCCTCAGGGACAGGGTTTTGACCGCAAGATTATCGTGCCGTTTGCTCCGGAAAGCCCTCTTTCCGGAGTCGGGTTTGTCGATTTTATGGCTGCTGTCTGGTACAGAAAAGTGCTTCGCATTCCTTATGATTGGCGGGGGCAGAAAATTTTGCTCAATTTTGAAGCGGCCGATTATCAGACCACTGTCTGGCTAAACGGGAAGAAAGCAGGAGAACATTCTGGAGGCTACACTCCGTTTACCGTTGACATCACAGAATTCTGCACCGAACCCGAGAATTTGCTGGTCGTTCGCTGCCGCGATTACCTGCGGAGCAACCTCCAGCCTTCAGGAAAGCAGAGCAAAAGGTATCATTCCTACAGCTGCCTTTACCGGCGGACCACCGGAATCTGGCAGACAGTCTGGCTTGAACCGGTGCCGGCGGTGTTCATCCAGAATTACCGGGTTTTTCCCGACGTGGATAATGGCCAGGCGGTTATTCAGATTCTTCTGAATGAAAGTCCGGAGAGCGGAGAGGTGGTGCTTTCGGTGTCCGATGGTGGAAAGGTTGTTTTCAGGGAGTCGCGGAAAGCTGCCCGTCTGGTCAGTTTCACGGTGAAATTGAAAAACCCGAAGCTCTGGGAAATAAGAAAACCATATCTTTATGATTTTATCGCAGAATACCGGCCGCTTCCCGGCAGTCAGGCCTCTGACCGCGTTCAGGGATACTTCGGGTTGAGAAAAATTGAGGCGCGGGGCAATAAAATCTATTTTAACAACCGGCCGTGGTTCATGCGGCTGGTTCTCGACCAGGGATTTTACCCGGACGGTATCTACACCGCTCCTTCGGACGAAGCTCTCCGACGGGATATTGAAATAAGCCTGGCCTGCGGATTTGACGGTGCCCGGTTGCATCAGCGGGTGTTTGAAAGAAGGTTTCTCTACTGGGCTGACCGGCTGGGCTATGTCGTCTGGGGAGAGTTTGCCGACTGGGGGCTTGACCTCAGCCGTCCGGAAGCGTTAATCATCTTCCAGCGAGAATGGAAGGAGGCTCTTGAGCGCGATTTTAACCATCCATCGATAGTCGGCTGGTGTCCGTTCAATGAGCAGTGGGGAAATAATTTCCCGGGAGTGATTGAAAACATTTTCCATCTGACCAGGACACTGGACCCAACCCGGCTGGTGATTGACTCCTCCGGCGGCTACCATCCGGTTCTTCCTGACGTTTTTGATTCACACAATTACGAGCAGAACGTGGAGAAGTTCAGGGAGGATTACGCCGGCCTGTTAGCCAGTCCCGGGCGAGTTTTTGTCAACGGCGACCCGGCCCGGAGCCTGCCTTATCGCGGGCAGCCTTATTTCGTCAGCGAATACGGCGGCATCTGGTGGAATCCCGGTCAGACGGACGAAAAAGCCTGGGGCTACGGGGAAAGGCCGCGCTCGGCTGAAGAATTCCTGCAGCGTTATAAGGACCTGACGGAAGCCCTTCTTTTCCATCCGGGAATTGCCGGATTCTGCTACACTCAGCTGTACGACATAGAACAGGAAGTGAACGGTCTGTATACCTTCGACCGGCGTCCGAAATTTGACCCCGGGTTTTTCTTCAGGATAAACCAGCAGAAGGCAGCCATCGAAAAATGATCTGGAGGCCTGTTGTCAGCCTCATGATTGTAGAGTAAATTTATCCTGCAGGAAGAAAGGGAGGCAAACGAGAATGCCGATCTATGAATTTCGCTGTCAGGATTGCGGCCGGAAGTCTTCCTTTCTGGTTCTTTCGATAAGTTCACCGTTTGAGCCGCGCTGTCAGCACTGCGGAAGTTCGAATCTCACCCGGCTGGTTTCCCGGGTTGGCATCTTAAAGTCGGAAGAAAGCCGCCTGGGAAGCCTGGCTGACCCGACAAAGCTCGGGGACCTTGATGAAAACGACCCGAAGAGCCTGGCTCGCTGGATGAAGAAGTTTGGTCGGGAGATGGGTGAAGAGCTCGGATCGGACTTTGAAGAGGAAATCGACCGGGCGGTGGAAGAAGCTGAGAAAAGCAAGGAAGGAAATGAAGAGGGAAGCGGCGAGGGGGAAAATTTTGATGATTCCGGGCTTTAAGAATAAAGCAGGGCATCGGGACAGGTTTTCAGGAAGCCCATGACAGCTTAAAACAGAGGAGATTTTTTATGGAATTTATAGCCATTTTTGCTCTGGGCGCGATTTTTGGTGCGCTGGTGGTGATTCTGGTGAATTACGTGCAGAAACATCGGGCGAGGGAACTGGCTCGGGAGCTGATCACGCAGACCCAGCAACAGAAGATGGAAGAGATGGAAAGGATGCTGGAAAGGGTTAAAGAAGCCTTTGGTTCGCTCTCGATGGAGGCTTTGAGCAAAAGCACGGAAGAATTCCTGAAACTGGCCAGGCAGGTTTTGAGCGAGCAGACCAGCGCCGGCGAGAAGGAGCTTGAAGGCAAGAAGAAATTGATCGATCAGACCTTAGAGAGCATGAAGGCAGACCTGCTGCGGGTGCAGAACCTTATCTCTGAATTCGAAAAGGACCGGGCAGCCAAGTTCGGACAGCTGGAAAAACAGCTGAATCTGGCGCTGGAACAGACCAGCCGGCTTCAGGAAGCGACCAACCAGCTTCGCCAGGCGCTCAGCAGCACCAGAGTCCGCGGTCAATGGGGGGAGAGGATGGCGGAAGACATTCTCCGGCTGATTGGTTTTGAAGAAGGCATCAATTATGTCAAACAGCAGGCGGTGGAAAGCGGCCGCGAACGTCCGGACTACACCTTTTTCCTGCCTCAGAACCGCAAGATAAACATGGATGTAAAATTCCCGCTCGATAATTACCTGAATTATCTCGAAGCGCAGAGCGAAAAAGAGAAGGAAAATTATCGCCAGCTTTTTCTGAAAGATGTCCGTAGCCGCATCAGGGAAGTCTCCAGCCGCGATTTCATAAACCCGGAAGACAGCACCTTAGATTATGTTCTGGTGTTTATTCCGAACGAACAGGTTTATGCTTTTATAAACGAAAATGACCGCGAGCTGCTGGATGAAGCCTTAAAAAAGAAAGTAATCCTCTGTTCACCGATCACCCTTTACGCCGTGCTGGCCATCATCCGTCAGGCCATGGAGAATTTTAACCTGCAGAACACCGCCGGGCAGATCCTGAGACTTCTGGAATCATTCTACAAGCAGTGGCGCAAGTTTGTCGAATCGATGGAAAAACTGGGCAAAAAGATAAACGATGCCCAGCAGGAATACGAACATCTGATGTCCACCCGCAGAAATCAGCTGGAAAAACCCCTGCGACAGATTGAAGGTATCAAGAAACAGGTCAGCCCGGAGATGCTCGGCGAGGGAGCGATTCAGGTAGAGGCGGAAGTGGTTGAGAACGGAGAAAACACCGATAACGAAAAAGAACTTTTCTGAGCCGGGCTGTCAGAAGAAGAATTTCAGCTTTCTTTTTTAACCTGCGGTTTCCTGAGAAGCAGCAGAGCGGCGGTGGCCGCTAAACAGAGAGCTCCGGCGACCAGAAATGCCCGGCTGTAATCGCCAGCCACCAGCGTTTTGACCGCCTGCTCCCCGGACGCGCGAACTTCTGTGATCTTGACGATAGCGGAAGTTTTCATCAGCGCGGCCGCCAGGTAAGGGCCGAGAAGTCCTCCCGCCCCGTAAGCGCTGAACATCCAGCCGTAGTTGGCTCCATAGTGGCGGGTGCCAAAATAATCGGCGGTCACGGCCGGAAATACCGCCAGAAAACCGCCGAAACAGAGACCTACCAGGGAAATGCCGGTGAGGAATAACGGATATGATTTCAGGAGGCTGAAATTCAGCAGGGTAAGTCCGCAGAGAAGAAACATCGCTATCAATGTATTCTTCCGTCCGAAAACGTCGGAAACTTTCCCCCAGAAAATTCGCCCGAGCGAGTTAAAGATGGCCAGAATCGAAACCGCCAGAGCCCCGGCTGAAGCGATTCTGTTGAAAGCGGCGGAGTCAATGCTGGAAGAAAGATTGGACAGCGCAAACGACTGCCAGATGGGCGAAGCCTTCATGATAATCATCAACCCGGCGGCACATCCGGTAAGATAGATCCCCCAGAGCAGCCAGAACTGCCTGGTGCGGAACATTTCCGCCGTGGAAAAATCTGCTTTCAGGCTGGAAGCGGCGGCCGTCTCCACCGGAGGATTCCAGCCAGCCGGCCGGTAACCAGGCTGCGGATTTTTCAGGAACAGAGCTCCCAGGGTTATGGTAAAAAGGAAAATTATTCCCAGCACCAGGAAGGTGTTAAACAGTCCGACTTCCGGCAGCGAGAATAGTTTTTTCCCGAATAATTCATAAGAGCCGCCGCTGATCAATCCCCGGGCCAGAGGAGCAAAAAAGAAAGCCCCGGCGCCAAACCCGGCCACGGCCAGGCCGGTGATCAGACCTCTTTTATCAGGAAACCATTTCACGCAGGTGGCAATAGGACAGACGTAGGCAGCGCCTATCCCCAGCCCGCCTGTTACCGAATAGGTGAGGATCAACCACACCAGAGCCGTTCCGGGCGCAAAAGAACCGGTAAATTTAGCCAGAATGAGTCCTGTCCCGAGCATCAGTCCGCCGGCGATGGCCACCGGCCGCGGACCGATTCTGTCCTGTATTCTTCCCCCGATAATAACCGCTAAGGCAAAGCAGGCTAAGATTATCTGCGCCGGAAGCGTGACCTGCGTTTCTTTCCAGCCGGGAAAATGGGTGAGGAGCGGCGTCTGGAAAACGCTCCAGATGTAAACAGCTCCCAGACTGACCTGAATAATAAGTGCTCCGAGCACGACAAACCATCTGTTCTTCACTTTGGCCTTCCTTTGGTTTGATTTCTATCAGATACGGGAACCGAAAATCAGGGTCCCGATACGCACCCTGGTTGCTCCTTCTTCAACGGCTACCCGGTAAGAGCTGCTCATCCCCATCGAGAGGATGTTGATTTCGGCTCCGGGAAGGTTGAGCTTTTTTAATTCTTTAAACAGCTCGCGCGTCAGGCGAAAATAGGGCCTGGCTTCTTCCGGGTCTCCTTCAAGAGGTCCCATGGTCATCAGCCCTCTTAATTTTAGATGAGGGAGTGCGACGATGGCCCGGGCAAGTTCTTCTACTTTTTCCGGGAAGACCCCAAATTTCTGTGGCTCCCTCCCGGAATTAACCTCGATCAAAACTGGCATGATTCTGGAAACAGCAGCACACCTTTTGTTTATTTCTTCTGCCAGCTCCACCGAGTCGACCGTTTCTATGATGTCAAAAATCTCAACCGCTTTTTTGACTTTGTTTTTTTGCAGGTGTCCGATGAACGACCACTGAACCTTCCGACCTATAACCTGAAAAGCGGCTGCCGCTTCCTGCACATAGTTCTCGCCCACAATTTTGATGCCGCCTTCTATGGCTGCCAGGATTTTTTCTGGTGTTTGCTGCTTGGCGGCAGCCACCAGCTCAACACCGGGAGGAAGCTCTCTAAGGATATTCCTGACGTTTTCTTTAATCTGTTCCAGATTGATCTCGCTCATCAGGGTTTTCCGTATGATTAAGGTTGAATTATACTCAAACTGATAACTCTGCTCAACCGAAGATTCTGCCTGACATTCTTTCAGACTGATTTCTTCCATGCGAGCCGGGTTATCAGGAAAACTCTTGCTGTAAAAGGTGATTTTAGCCTGAAAATTTTATTTTATGCTGACGGAAATGTCGCGCTGTCAGTTCCGCCAGCCAGCCATACTGACTGTTTATAGCCTGAAGAAGAGTTCTGATCCCCGGTCTGTATTTTCCGGTTAAAATTGAGTATGGTGAAAAGAGCGGGTAGAATAAATATCTCATGAGAAAATAAAAAAAGCAGGTCCGCTGGAAATTAATCGTGAAATAAAATTAGAATCTATGAATAAACCGAAGCAGGAAATGGGGCAAAAAACAAAAAGGCATGGAGGTGAGTGATGCCTGAAAGAGCGGCGGGGCTTAAGTGATTTGTTTTCCTGGCGTGTGGCCTGTTGATTTCAGGTCTTTATCCAGCCATCACTGAAGACATGTATGCTCAGGAACAGGTAAAAGCCGCGGTTTCCAGTGAAGCTGCCCGGTGGGAACTCTATCCGGGTGATTTAAGTGGTTTTAGCTTCTTTTCTGCTAAAGAAATCAACCTGAACAAATATGGTCCGATGGATGGACTTTATCTGGCATATTTTTCTGATGGATTTATTCTCAGGCTGAGCACAGAAGGGAAAGTGCTTGAGCCATATTATTCTGTTAATTCTCTGTATGAGTAAGAGAATCTTCGCTGGAATATGAAGAAATATTCCTGGAATGAAGAAGTTTATTCCCGTCTTTCTCCGCGCCAGAAATATCGGGTAAATCTTATGAGAGCTTACGGAGATCTTTTTTAAGGCTGTCAATCTGCTCCGGGAAAACAGAACGGAAGAAGCTCTGAATGAAATCGACGGCGGTCTTGACTGGCTGATTTATTTTGGCCCTGGAATCCGGATAAAATCCGCCGGAAGGAATAAATCGCCGTTAATAGCGGAGGTCTTCGACAATTCTCCTGCGGCCCGGGAAGGTCTGATGAAGGGGGTTACAATCATAAAAGTTAACGGTGAGACCGTAATAGTTTGGTCGATTGACAACCTCATCAAGGAACTGAGGGGACCTGAGGGGTCGGCCGTCAGGCTAACCGTGGTGAGAAGCGGATTGAAAAAAACTGCTGGAAAAAACCGTTAGACGCGGGAAGATTATAGAGCCTGAAGCCGCCCGTCTGCTCGGGTTGAAAAGTCTTGTTTACAGCATCAGGGACGAGCAGGATGAAGGCGGGCGGAACGCCCGGATGGCAGTGAGCATCAATCCGCAAGATTCCTGGTCGAAAATTTCTAAGGCTGTGATTCTGGTGAAAGAAGGGAAATACGGAAAAGCTCGCGACCTCCTTCGAGAAACCAAATCATCTCAGGCCAGACTGGTTGTATCTCTTGCCTGGGCCGGCGAAGGAGACCTGGCTTCAGCCGCGGAGTCTTATCTGAACATACCGCGGGAGCATCTGGAAATAGAAGATGTCTTTTTCGGTTATTTCAAAAATCTCGCCCGGAAAAGCCTGGCGTCTTACCGGGAGGAGAAAAAAACATCAGGTTGATCTGTTCGAGGCTAAAGGACAGGTAAAAGAAGCGCTTGAGGAATATGCCGTCCTCTATTTCATATCGGACAGAACTGAGTATGAAGAAATACTCAGGAAGGTTTCAGTTCTTCTTGGAAAAGATAATTCTCTGATGGAAATGACGGAAGAGACCCGGAAATTTTTCCTCCGCGGGGAAGCGATGAGGGGAGGGAAATTTTAGCGAGGAGATTCAGGAATATCAGAAAGCTCTCGAGATGGCTCCGTTCATTCCGCAGATATACAGGACGATGGCTTTCTGTTATGCTTCTCTGAAACAGTACGGAAGGGCGATAGAAAATCTAAAAATATATCTTTTGCTCTACCCGGAAGCTCCGGATGCCCGCGAGATGAAGGATCAAATTTATAAATGGGAAATCCTCCAGGAAAAGAAAGGCACAAAACAATACGAAGGTTTGAGACCGGAATAGCTGGCTCTCATTTCCGAAAATAAAAGAATTATAGGATTTCGCCTGCTGTGAGGAACATCCTGCCCGCAGGATGTAGAATAAATCATTTTATATGAAATGAATCTGGATAAATTCAGGCAGACGTCATAAAATATTTTCAGTTAGAAGGATGCCTGTGAGTTTAGCAGGGGGCAGCGAATGAACATCAGGGAGCAGATTGAAGAAATCGAAAGGCGGGTTCTTTCTCCCCGCGCCTGTCTGAGCGTTAACAGCCGCGGCCGGCAGCGTCCGGAACAGCCTCACCCGATTCGCACCGCTTTCCAGCGCGACCGGGATCGCATCATTCACAGCAAATCCTTCCGCCGGTTGAAGCATAAAACACAGGTGTTCCTTTCTCCTTTTGGAGACCATTACCGAACCCGTCTTACCCATACGCTGGAAGTATCCCAGATTGCCAGGACGATTGCCAGAGCGCTCCGACTGAATGAAGACCTAACCGAAGCCATCGCTCTCGGTCATGACCTCGGCCATACTCCCTTCGGTCATTCCGGCGAGGAAACTCTGAACGAGCTCCTGCCCGGAGGATTCTGTCACTACGAGCAGAGTCTGCGGGTGGTGGACAAGCTGGAGTATGAAGGCAAGGGACTGAACCTGACCTATGAGGTCCGCGAAGGCATACACAAACACTCAAAAGGACGCGGAGAAATTCTGGATGATGACCCGGAAAATATGCCTTCGACCCTGGAGGGGCAGGTGGTGAGGATTTCCGATGTGATCGCTTACGTCAACCATGACCTGGATGATGCCATCAGGGCGGGGTTAATAAAAGAGGACAGCATACCGTCTAAAATCGTGGATATTCTGGGCAAAATGCATGCCACTCGCATCGACCGCCTGGTGATGGATGTGGTCGAGACCAGCCTGAAAAACAGGCTGGAGAGAATTGCCATGAGCCCGAGAATATACCAGGCATTGATTGACCTCAGAGAATTCCTCTATGAGCGGGTTTATCTTAACCAGGAAGCCCGGGCTGATCTGGTTAAAACGAAAAAAATTATCAAAGAACTGTATGATTATTTTCTGAAAAACTCGGAAGGCTGGGTAAAAGAGTATCCAAAGGGAGACCCGCTCGAGCGCCGGGTGGCTGATTTTATAGCCGGTATGACAGATCGTTATGCGCTGAGTATATATGAAGAGATATTTCTTCCCGGGACTCGCTTCTGATTCGATTCTGCCATCCCGGAAATATCACTTTAAGCTTCAGTTCTTAAATGCGGGGAGCGGCTGGTCCCGCCAAATAGACAAATACCGATCGGTTTGGTATATTTAATTCAATAATATTTTCTCCCGACCGGAACTCCAGGAGGTGGATCATGAGAGGGAAGGATGCTGCTTTGCTGCAGGTGATAAATCTTTCAAAATCTTTTAATTCTTTTCAGGCAGTAAAGAATGTTTCGTTTGAGCTTTATCCTGGAGAAATTCTCGGTTTGCTCGGGCCAAACGGAGCGGGAAAAACCACAATCATTCACATGCTTCTCGGGTTGACCTCTCCGAGTTCGGGCGAAATTAGAATTTTCGGTCTTGATCCCTCTAAAGCCAGGGAACGGGAAAAGATTCTCAATCTAATGAATTTTTCTTCCACCTATGTGGCCATGCCCTATTCCCTGAAGGTGAGGGAGGCCCTGATGGTTTTTGCCAGGCTGTACGGCGTAAAGAATGCCAGACAGAAAATTGATGCTCTGCTGGGTCAGTTTGAACTGGAAGAGGTGGTTGATCGTCCGGTGAGAGCCCTCTCTTCCGGTCAGATGACCAGGCTTAATCTGGCCAAGGCTTTTATCAACGACCCGGAAATACTTCTCCTTGACGAACCGACAGCCAGCCTTGACCCGGACATCGCTGACCGGACCAGAAAGTATTTGATCGAAGTGAAAAAGAAGAGGAAGATGGCCATACTTTACACATCCCATAATATGCAGGAAATGGAAGAGATCTCCGACCGGCTGCTTTTTCTGCATCACGGGGAGATAATTGCCCGCGGCACCCCGGAAGAATTGATCTCCAGGTTCAGGGGAGAGGACCTTGAGGATGTTTTTCTGAAGGTGGCCAGGGAGGTGCGCGCATGAAATGGCATCGCATCTCAGCCATGTTTCTCCGGCATGTTTATCTTTACCGTCACAGCATCACCAGGCTGGTGGAAATCTTTTACTGGCCGCTCCTTGACCTTCTGGTCTGGGGTTTTGTCAGTCTTTATCTGGCGCGTCTTTCAGACAGCGGAAAATCCACACCGAACTTTCTGGCCATTTTTCTGGGAGCGCTGATTCTCTGGGATATACTTTTTCGCTCCCAGCAGGGAATCTCCGTCTCCTTTCTGGAGGAAGTCTGGGCGCGCAATTTCCTCAACTTGTTTGTCAGCCCGCTGACCATAGGCGAGTACCTGCTGTCTTTAATGCTGGTGGCTGTGTTCAAGGTGGTGGTGGTTTTTTTGATCAGCGCTCTTCTGGCCTGGCTTCTTTATTCGTTTAACCTGTTCATAATAGGAATTTATCTTATTCCTTTTGTGCTCAACCTGGTGGTCCTCGGCTGGGCCCTGGGCATTCTGACCACGAGCTTGATTCTGAGGTTCGGACAGCAGGCTGAAGTGCTGGCCTGGGGAGTGGCTTTTCTTTTCCAGCCGATTTCAGCCGTTTTCTACCCGGTTTCCGTCCTGCCGAAATTTCTCCAGAAGCTGGCGCAGATGATACCGGCCTCTTATGTTTTTGAGGGAATGAGGGCAATCATTTTCGGGAAAAATTTCCCTCTGGACAAACTGATGGCCGCTTTCAGCCTGAATGTGCTGTATCTCGGACTCTCGCTGGTTTTCTTTTTCAAAATGTTCAGGGAAGTCAGGGCCAGGGGGCTTCTGGCCAGGATGGGCGAATAATAAAGCTTATGTGCTGAGAGAAAACTCTGCGCGCGGCAAATTATAGAGCCCGGGGAGAAAGCCGACGGTTACTCTTTTTTAACATCTCCTGGTGAAATTCAAATTCTGGCTTTTGAACAGGCGCTTTTATTTTTAAGATCATCGGTAAGCAACTGATTTTTTTATTGTGCGTGTGTAATCCCGGCTATTCTCTGGATGAAATTTTTTCCACATTCTTAGGGGCATTTATTCCGGGTGAAAGCGTATGGACTCAACCTTATACTTTCAGGCAAATTTTCTTGTGAGTGACGGCTTTAATAAATATAATAAAAGCTAATTTTTCAAGGGAGTGAAATGATGGCTTCAGTATCAATTCTTGAAAAAATCGCCCGCCGGTTGAGAATTCATTCGTTGAAGATGACCACGGCCGCCGGCTCCGGTCATCCGACTACCTGTCTGTCGTGCGCCGAGATTATGGCCTGTCTCTTTTTCCATGAGATGCGATATGACATCAAAGATCCATTTGCCTGGGCTAACGACGAGTTTGTGCTGTCGAAGGGGCATGCCGCGCCTGTTCTGTATGCGGCTTACGCTGAGGCTGGCATCATCCCCCTGGATTCCTTGCTGGACCTGAGGAAGATTTCCAGCGACCTGGAAGGGCATCCGACACCCCGCCTGCCCTGGGTTAAAGCGGCCACCGGCTCGCTAGGTCAGGGGCTCTCGGTGGGAGTCGGGCTGGCCCTGGCTCAAAAACTGGCCGGAGTTAAAGCCAGAACTTTTGTTTTGATGGGAGACGGTGAGTGCGCCGAAGGCGCAGTCTGGGAGGCAGCCAACGCTGGAAGAGAATTGAAACTTGGCAACCTGGTGGCCATAGTGGACGTCAACCGGCTCGGACAGTCGGACCCGACGATGCACCAGCATGACCTCAAAGCCTATGCCCGAAAATTTAAGGCTTTCGGCTGGGACGTCTATGAGATAGATGGACACAGAATAGAAAAAATCCTGGAGGCTCTGGCTGCAGCCAGAAAAGGCTCGAACCCCAAGGTCATCCTGGCCAGGACGGTGAAAGGTAAAGGAGTTTCTTTCGTTGAGAATAAAAACGGCTGGCACGGGAAACCGCTGAAGCCGGAAGAGCTGGAAAAGGCGCTGGCCGAGCTCGGCCCGATGCCCGAAGTTGATTCCCGAAAGTACGTAAAAAGCCCGGCGCGCGTGGAAGGGCCTCGCTGGAATGATTCAGTTGAATTCGGTCTTCCCGAGTACCGGGAAAAAACGGCCACCCGTCTGGCTTATGGAATTGCCCTGGAAAAACTCGGGAGGGTTAACAACCGGGTGGTGGTGATTGACGGAGACGTTAAAAATTCAACCTATGCCGAGAGGTTTTTTGCCGCTTTTCCAGAAAGGTCCTTTCAATCTTACATCGCTGAACAGAATATGGTGGGAATGGCCATGGGGCTGGCGGCTAAAGGCTTTCTTCCTTTTGTGGCCACGTTCGCCGCTTTTCTCACCCGAGCCCACGACCAGATCAGAATGGCCGCTTATTCTTTCTCCAGCGTCAAATTCTGCGGTTCTCACGTCGGCGTTAGCATCGGCGAGGATGGACCTTCGCAGATGGGTCTGGAAGATCTGGCTATGTTCCTGCCGATTCCCGGCTGTTTAGTTCTCTATCCTTCTGACGCGGTCAGTGCCGAAAAGTGCGTGAAAGAGGCTGCCGGGTATGAAGGGCTTGTCTACATCAGAACCACAAGACCGGCCACGCCAATTCTTTATTCTCCGGATGAAGAATTTCCGGTCGGAGGTTCGAAGGTGCTCAGGAAGAGCGAAAAGGATGCCGCCACGGTGGTGGCAGCCGGGATTACGGTTCACGAAGCGCTGAAAGCTTACGAGCAGCTGAAGGAAGAAGGAATTCATATCAGGATTATAGACGCTTACTCTGTAAAGCCGCTCGATGCTCAGACGATCGTGAAATCCGTTTCAGAAACTGGCGGACGGGTGGTGGTGGTTGAGGATCACTTTGAGCAGGGCGGTCTGGGAACGGCTGTGGCCCTGGTCCTGCCGGAGAAAAAGCACTGGAAACACCTCTGCATCCGCGAGCTTCCTCGCTCCGGTAAACCCGAAGAGCTTCTCTCCAGATATCGAATCGACGCTTCAGCCATAGTCGAAGCGATTAAATCGCTTCTTTAATTTTATGATTTCTGAAAGGTGACCTATGTACGGGAAAATTGACGGGGAAATAATCAACAGGCTTGTGGCCATCAGCGGAGAAAACAACGTTCTTACCTGCCGGGAGGAAGTCTGCGGTTATGCCCGTGACGAATATGTATGTCAGCTCGAAGGATGTGCTCCGGAAGCGGTGGTTAGACCCGGCAGTGTGGAAGAGGTTTCTGCCATCCTGAAGCTGGCTTCGGAAAACCGGATACCAGTGACCCCGCGCGGCGGGGGGACGGGACTTGCTGGCGGCTGTGTGCCGGTTCATGGTGGAATAGTCCTCACCATGCAGCGTATGAACAGGTTTATCGAACTTGACCGGAAGAATCAGATGGCTGTGGTCGAAGCCGGGATCACACTCGGTGAGTTCATCCAGGCGGTGGAGAAGGAAGGCTTTTATTTCCCTCCCCATCCTGGCGATGAGGGTGCCATGTTCGGCGGCATGATTGCCACCAACGCCGGCGGCAGCCGGGCGGTAAAATACGGCAGCATCAGAAACTATATCAGGGGACTTGAAGTCGTCCTGGCCGACGGTCAGGTTATCCATCCCGGAGGCAAGCTGATAAAAAATTCTACCGGCTATAACCTTGTGAATCTGTTTATCGGGTCCGAGGGCACCCTGGGCGTTATCACCCGGGCGATCGTCCAGGTGATGAGCCGGCCAACTTTTCTGAGGACTATGGTCATTCCTTTCGGCAGCATCGAGCAGGCCATCGACAATGTTCCGCTGTTCTTTGAAAAGGGCATTGTGCCGATGGCCGTCGAGTTTGTCGGACTGGATGTCATCAGCCTGAGTGAAAAGCATCTTAACCTGACCTGGCCAACCCATCAGGGGGAGGTTCATCTTATGGTGATAGTTGATTCTCCTTCTGAGGATGACCTCAGCCGGTTGACCGACCAGATCGCTGATGTTGTTCTGGAAAATGGAGCGATAGATGTGTTTGTGGCGGATACCCCGGCGAAACAGAGCGAGGTCCTTAAGATCCGTTCCGAGATATACGAAGCCATAAAGAAGGAGACGGTGGACATTCTTGATATCTGTGTTCCCCGTTCGGAGATTCCGGGCCATGTGAGGAAAATTCAGGAGGTGGCGAGAAAATACGACCTGTGGATTCCGGTTTTCGGGCACGCCGGCGACGGCAACGTTCATTCACACCTTATGAAAGCTAAGTATGAAAACGGACAGATGGTGCCGATCTCGCTGGATGAGGTAAGTCAGAGGCTGGAAGCGGCCAGGATGGAACTTTTCCAGGATGCGGCCAGCCGTGGCGGGGTGATTTCGGGCGAGCACGGGATAGGGCTATTCAAAAAGAAATACCTGCCGCTGTCGCTGGAGGCGGCTCAGATTGAGGTGATGAAGAAGATAAAGCAGGCGCTCGACCCCCTCGGCATCCTGAACCCCGGTAAAATCTTTTGAACTCCAGAAGATCCGACCGGCTAAAATTTCAGTTGCAAAATCTCCGGATTTGAGCTAAATAAAAAGCGGATTATTTCAGGGGGAAAAGGTAACCTGGAGGTAATGATGGAATTTGAAAGAATAACCGAAATTTATGTTCTTCTGGAGAACAAACCGTCGGTCCTGGGCGAACTTCTTTCAAAGCTGGCGGAAAATGATATCAACATCGAGGCCATAGGCGTTTTTCAGGATTCAGCCAAGATTTACACAAAAAATCTTTCAAAGGCGGTCAAAGTCCTGAGCAAGCTGAATTACACCACAGACATGCGGGATGTTCTTCTGATTCATCTGGAAAACAGGCCCGGAACCCTGGGAGAAGTGGCCACTTTGATAGGCGATGAAGGAATCAACATCGAATACTGCTACGGCACTCTGAGCCAGACGGGGGATAAGGTGGCTGTGGTGATGGATGTTTCCAACATCGACCGGGCGATTCAGGTGCTGGAGAAAGCCAGACAGAAAATCTGATTCCCGCTTCCGGGAATCCGGCGCGCTTCATTTACAAAAGTTCATTTTAGGCTAAAATTAATCTGTCAGGAGGAAGAAAGATGTTCTATTTTGATTATACCTTCTGGTTGCTGATTCCGGCGCTGCTTTTTGCCATCTATGCCCAGAGCAAGGTTAAATCCACCTTTCACAGATTCAGCCGGGTTTCCTCTTCTTCCGGGCTGACGGCGGCGGAAGCCGTGGCGGAGATTCTCCGCTACAGTCCGGCTGCTGTGGTTCACATTGATAGGGTTCCCGGACATCTGACGGATCATTACGACCCTAGAAAAAAAGTTCTCCGCCTTTCTGACAGCGTTTTTAACAGCACTTCAATTGCGGCGCTGGGGGTGGCGGCGCATGAAGCCGGCCATGCCATCCAGCACGCTCAGAGATATCCTTTCCTGGTCATGCGGAACGCTTTTTATCCGATAGCCAGCTTTGGCTCGAACCTGGCCTTTCCCCTCTTCTTCATAGGGTTAATATTCGGGGGCGGGACAACCATATTGATGGACATCGGCATTCTTCTTTTCAGCGCGGCCGTTCTATTTACGGTAATCACCCTGCCGGTGGAATTCGACGCATCCAGGAAGGCACTGGCCATTTTGAAAGAGCGCGGTTTTCTGAATGCGGCTGAGCTCCATGGAGCCAGGGTAGTTCTCAGCGCGGCCGCGATGACCTACGTGGCTTCAACTGCCATAGCCGCCATCCAGCTTCTGCGGATGATCCTGATTCGTGGGTCCCGCGACTGACAGAATTTATCAGGTAGAAAAAATCTAGCGGAATGAAGATGGATAAATTGCGCCTCCTATCCGGCTTGCCTGCAGGCGATAGAAAGTGCTCAAAGGGGGAGGCCTGATATTTTTTCTCGGTAAACAGGTCAAAAGGAGAAAGAAGGAATGAGCACATTAATCTGGCTGATATTAAGTCTTGCCTTTCAAACTCTCCCGCAGGAAAACGGCCAGAATAATCCGGTTAGAATTGGAGAGGAAAAAGTTGTTGTGGTGGCTTCAAGATTGCCCCAGAAAATTTTCGGTATTGACAGAGAGGTGAGTATCATCGAACAACCAGAAATAAAGAAAATGCCTGCACCGTCAGTACCTGACGTTCTCAGATATTTTCTTGATTCACAGGAAAGAGGCTATTTTGGTGTGCAGACGGATCTGTCGCTTAGAGGCTCTTCATTCCAGCAGGTGCTGGTGCTGGTAGACGGTATCAGAGTCAACGACCTTCAGACTGCTCACCACAACTTAAATCTACCCCTGCCCGTGGGAGCGGTTGAGAGGATAGAAATTCTCCATGGACAGGGCTCAGCTCTTCTTGGTTCAGACGCTTTTGGAGGAGCTGTGAATTTTGTGACGGCGACTCCAGAAAAGCCGGGGGGTAGCCTGCGAACAGCCCTCTACGATTTCGGAACCTCTGTTGTTCGCGGACAGTTTGAGTTTGGAAGTAATGCATTTTCCAGTTTGCTGGCGGTGGAAAAAAATAAATCCAGAGGTTTTATGGAAGATCGAGATTTTGACATCTTTTCTGCCTTTCACAAAATTTCCTGGAGGAAAGAGCAAAAGAAGCTAAATCTCATGCTGGCCGGGGGAAGAAAGGAATTTGGTGCCTATGATTTTTATACTCCCGGAATGGGTTTTCCATCCAGGGAGATAACAGAAACGGCTATTCTGGCGGCCAGTTATGAAACCACTATCAGTTCAGCTCGATTCCGGCAGGTTTTATATTTTAGGCATCATTTTGACCGATTCATCCTTGATCGGAGGCAACCTGAGTATTACATGAATGAAACGACCAATAGAGTCTATGGAACTGAGTTCAGCATGAGCCTCAATAAACTGGTGGTTGGAGGCGAATTTACTGGCGAGTATTTTGATAGCCTTAGAGCCGGTCGCCACACCGCTTTCAGGAGTTCGCTTTTTGCCGAAAGAAGATTCTCTTTCGGTCAGAGGTGGCAGGTGAGTACTGGAATCAGGTGGGATTATCACCGGCTGTACGGTTCAAGTTTTTCCCCGCAGTTATCTTTTGCCTATCTCCTCTCGCCTCAGTTCAAACTTAGAGCCAGCACTGGATTTTCTTTCCGTGCGCCTTCTTATACTGAACTCTATTATCAGGATCCCGTTAATCAGGGTAACCCGGGACTCAAGCCCGAAAGATGTCTTGCCTCTGAAATCGGATCTGACCTGGTCCTGAAGGATAAGTCTTCTTTTCATATCACGGCTTTTGTTCGAGCGGAGCGGAACATAATTGATTGGATAAAAAGTCCGCAGGGGAAATGGATGGCAGACAATTTGCTGAGAAGAAAAATTCAAGGGGTTGAGTTTAGATACCTGCTGCGGAATGAAAGATATAATGTGATTTTCTCAAACGCCTTCTACCACAAAATGGCGGATGACCATGGTTTGGTTCTCAAGTATGGACATAAAATACCTCAAAACCTGACCAGTCTGATTCTTGACGTTATTCCCTTCAAACAAACTTCGCTTACTTTCTCCGGCATTTATAAGAAAAGACCTGAAGAAAAAGGATTCTTCCTTCTGGACGTCAGGATCTCCAGAAAAATTGGAATGTTCGAGATTTATTTTGAGATGAAAAACATTCTGGATACAGAGTATGAAGAAATCCGGGGAGTAGCCATGCCTGGCCGCTGGGCTGGTGCAGGAGTGGATTTTAGAATTTAGATGTTTGGTTCCTCTCAAAATTACCTTGTTTTCTTAAGACCGACTCAGTAAAATAAAATATTTGTCGGTGATTAATCTGAGAATGAAGTTTTTTCTCATGCCCTGGAAGGATATTTTGACTGAAATTTTTTTAGTGATAATAAAGATAAAAAAACAGAAGATGAGAGGGAGGTGCCGGATGAAAAAATCGGCCAGATTGATAAACGTTATCTTCATTCTTTTTTCCCTGTCACTTGCGGTTCTGGCCCAGACCCCGCCGGAAAAATTTCTCGGACACCGGGTGGGAGAAGACCGCAAGCTGGCGGATTACAATCAGATTAAAGCCTATTTTGAGCTTCTGGCGAAAGAATCTCCAAAGATCAGGGTGGTCAGCATCGGCAAAACCACTCTGGGAAAAGACATGATTATGGCCATCATCACCGACGAAGAGAACATGAAAAATCTTGACCGCTACCGGGAAATTGCCCGCCGGTTGAAAGATGCGCGCGGTCTGAGTGAGGAACAGGCGAGACAGTTAGCGCGGGAAGGAAAAACCATTCTGCTTATTACCTGCAGCCTGCACTCCACTGAGATTGCTGCTTCCCAGATGTCGATGGAACTGGCTTACGACCTGATCACCGGTAAAGGATTTTTTGATGTTAACCGGGCTCTCAAGGAAGTTATCCTTCTTCTTGTTCCGACGATTAACCCGGACGGCCATCAGATGGTGGTTGACTGGTATCGCAAATATGCGGGCACAAAATATGAAGGGAGCAACATGCCCTGGCTCTACCATCCTTACGCCGGTCACGACAACAACCGGGATTTCTTTATGTTTAACCTGGCTGAAACCAGAGCGGTGACCAGGGTTCTCTATCACGACTGGTTCCCGCAGATCCATATCGACGAACATCAGATGGGTTCCAACGGAGCCAGGCTTTTTGTCCCGCCGTTTATGGATCCGCCCCTGCCCAATGTTCAGCCGTTGCTCTGGCGAAGTGTGAACCTGTGTGGCGTCAATATGGCCTACGACCTGCAGAAGCATGGTTATAAGGGAGTGGTTCATGGCCGCAGTTACACCGGCTGGTGGATTGGAGCCTGCGACGACACTTCCTGGCTGCACAATGTGGTCGGCCTGCTGAGCGAGGCCGCCTCGGTGAGGATTGCTTCCCCCATATATATCGAGCCGACAGAAGTGCCCAAGGAGTATTACGAGAAAAGAATGGATTTCATCGATCCCTGGCCCGGCGGCTGGTGGCGGTTGCGGGACATAGTTGATTATGAGCTGGTACTGTCGAAGAGCCTGCTGAAAACAGCCTGGCTGCACAGGGAAGATTTTCTTTTCAATTCATATTTGATGTCCAGAAAGAGCATTGAAGTTCGGGAAAAGGATCAGCCTTACGCTTTTGTCATTCCGAAAGATCAGGCTGACTACCTCACCACGCTGAAGATGATTGAAATTCTCCAGTTTGGTGGAGTGGAAGTTCATCAGGCGACAAAGGATTTTATAGCTGACGGCAAGTATTACCCGGCCGGTTCTTTTGTGGTTTTGCTGGCGCAGCCTTACAAAGCCTACGCCTGGGCACTTCTCGAGAAGCAGAAGTATCCGGACATCAGACAGTATCCGGGCGGTCCGCCGGTGCCTCCGTACGACAATGCTGCCTGGACTCTACCGCTGCAGATGGGTGTCCGATGCGACCAGATAGATAAAGAATTTGACGTGCCTCTGGTTAAGGTGGAAAAAGTTGACTACCCGAAATCATCGATGCCCGACGCGGCTTATCTGGTTCTTGATCCCAGACTGAATGCTTCCTATGCGGTGGTTTTCGGTCTCCTGAAAAACAAAGCTGAAGTCTGGAGAACCGGGTCTGAATTCAAGACACCCGACGGAACATATCCGGTCGGGACTTTTCTGGTGAAGAATTCACCCGAAGCGAAAAAAGCTCTGGAAGCGCTGCTGTCCAGGTGGCCGGTTCCGCTGAAGGGAGTGGCTGATCTCGCCGGAGTGGATAAGGCTGCGGTTAAATTCCCCAGGATTGCCATCTATCAGTCATGGCGAGGGAATATGGATGAGGGCTGGACGAGATATCTTCTGGACGACCTGGGCATTGAATATACAGTTCTTCACAATAAAGATTTCCAGGGGACAAAAGACAAAAAGGTCAACCTGAAGTCCAGCTTTGATGTTTTGATTTTTGCCAGCGAAAATGTCGACATTATCAAAAGCGGACGGCCCGGACAGACATCTGAATTTGCCAGGATGTTCCGTATGACGCCTGTGCCACCCGAATATGAAGGCGGAGTTGAAAAAGAAGGAGTGGAGGCGGTAAAGGCTTTCGTGGAAGAAGGCGGGATGCTGATCACCCTGAACCAGGCGAGCGAACTGGCCATCAGGGAACTCGGAGCACCGGCTCGAAATGCTCTGAGCGGTCTTGATCGCACAAAATTTTTCTGTCCGACTTCTATTCTCCGGATAAAAGTCGACAACAATTCTCCGCTCGGCTACGGTCTGGGTGAGGAAGCAGCGGCCGTTTTCTCCCAGAGTCTGGCCTTTGACACCTGGATGCCGCCGGTCGACTGGGATAGAAAGGTGGTGGCCTATTATCCGGAAGACAACATCCTGATGAGCGGCTGGCTGCTGGGCGGCGATTATCTGGCCAGAAAAGCCGCGGTGGTTGATGTCAAATACAAAAAAGGTCGAATAGCGCTCATCGGCATCAGAGCGCAGCACCGGGCCCAGAGCCATGGCACTTACAAGTTCCTGCTGAATGCCCTGTTCTATCCGGAAGGAAAGTAAAAAAGCTGAGAAGAGCTGGTTGGAGAAAGGAAAGGGTTGAAGGATAAGCGGCTCTGACTGGATTTCAATCAGAAAAATTGCGGGTCAATTATAGATTATTGGCGCAGATGGCGGGAGGGAAAGACTCTTTTCAGCGATTTTAATTAATTGGTCAAAAGTGATAATTCTGCTCTGGCCCTTTATCTTCAGGTCCAGCGCCGATTCAAGTGAAGAGTAGAGATTGACACGGCCTTCAGAGCAATATGATATATGAACGATGGTTCATATTTTTTATATTCAGATATAAGGTGTCAGACTCGAGATGGAATGTTTGATAAACATTTTCTGGTTAATGATATAATCTGATGATGACCGGTGAGAATCGGGGAGAGGTGATTTATGATGATTAAAAGATTCCGGGAAGATGGGGTTGTAAAGACTGGTTCAGCTATTATTGTTCTTTTAATAATGGCCGGGCCGGGTCTGGCTAAGGAGCAGTTCCGGGGACGGCTTCTTACCCAGAGAGCGCCGGTGGAACCTCCTGCTGTCGATATCTTAATAGAGGTGGATTCATGGACCACTCCTGAAGAGCTTCTGCAGATGGCCGAAACACTGTCCAGATCAGGCGATGAGGCATTTCTGAATCTATTCAACTCCACTAAAAAAGGCGTTGTCCGCTTTCTTTATGCGCGCGGTTATAATTTAACGATTCACATGGCCCAGATGAGAGAGGAGGCTGATGGCAGGAAGAAGGTAATCCTGGTTTTCAGGAAGGAACCCTGGTCTCAGGGAACCCAGCTGGGCGTCGGTCGGTTTTACTTCATGGTGATTGAACTGACACTGAATGAGAAGGGTAAGGGGGAGGGCAGATTTTACGAAGATGCTCAGATTCAGTTTGATCTGGTTAACGGCCGGGTATTTCTACAGGAATACGGAATTTCCCCGAAGATAATTGCTTCGGTGCAGGAAGTAAAGAAGAAATAATTCTCCGGCGATAAGAATTCATATCAGTGAGGAAGCATAAACTCGACAAAGGCCTGAATATGATATAATCAAAACGGCAGCCGTGCTAAGCGGGGAGCTAGCGGTGCCCTGTACCCACAACCCGCTCCAGTGGGGCTGAATTCCCGGCCGAGGCCGTGAGTCTTCTGGCCAGGGGCGTTTCCCGGGGCGATGAAGGTTCGGGCCCTGTGCAAGGAGCCGGCTTCGAACCCCGCCAGGACCGGAAGGTAGCAACGGTAGGAGTCAGGTTCTTGTGTGGCAGTCAGCCTGGCCGGAGCTTGCGGGAGGCGAAACCCGCAGGGGAAGCGCAGTCGACGCCGGGTGCACGGCTGCTGTTATTTAAGACTGTAAAAAAAATTAAGAACTTTCATCACAAACCGGAAGGGGATAGCGGCTGCCTTAAGCTGATTTACAGTTCCCGCCATATAAAGATCAAGTCCGGGGCAGTAGAACAACCATGAACCTACAGCTCCGGTGTGACCGATAACTGCAGGAAGTCTTCTGAAAGGTCCAAGAAAAGCGGGCGGCTTGAAACGCATGATTCCAAGCCCGTATTCAATCGGCCAGCCTGGAGAGAATGAGCCGAACCTGAAGCCAAATCTCTTCCAGCCAGAAGTCATCAGCCTGGCCGTCTCCGGATTATTAAACAGTTGGCCGTTTATGAGAGAGCGCATGAAGATATTAAGCTCAGAGATCGTGCTGTATAAATCTCCGAATGATCTGAGAGCCATAGGCCGATTGAGAATTTTATCTCCGGCTCTGACCGGGAAAGCTTCAAAAAGATGAACAGGACCGGTTTCGGGGTCCGGGAGGAAGGTTGATTTAATTCCGACGGGATTAAAAATCAGGTCTGTAAATACCTGATTGACAGGCTGATGGCGGAGGTTTTCAAGAACTGCTATCAGAATCTGAAAATTTGTGTCAGAATAGCGGGCTCTGAATGAAGCAGGGGGAACGCGCCGGACCGGATGAATCGGTTTTTCGTATTTTCGCGCTATTTCCAGAAATTCTTTAATCGTAAAGGATTGATCTTCTTCCTCAATGATTCTGTCAACCAGACTTTTGCCCCTGTCGTCTTTCATTTCCAGATAATCAGGAAGACCGGAGGTGTGGCTCAGGAGTTGAGCGATTGTTATTTCTGAGCTCAGATCCCGCCCGTCCCGGGTTCTGAGAAGGCCGTCCAGAAAACCATTAGGAAGATAAAGGGAGGCTGGCTGGTCGATTCCAGGAAGTTCCATTTCCTGAAGTTTAAGGATTGAGGCGGCGACAAACAATTTTGTAACGCTGGCAATAAAGAACGGGATGTTTGTTATCTGCTCCTTATAAATAGCAGGTAGAGAACCAGCGGCTCCCAGCCAGCGGAAAAGACCGTCGCCGATTTCGACGGAAGCGATCGCCTCTCGGATGCCAGCCGAACCAATCAGGCCGGCCAGATGTTGGTCCAGTTTTTTCTGGATGACGGATTGATGTTTTTGCAATAAAGATGAAAAATCTTTCATATTTTTATTCATATTCCGCTATCTGTGGTGCGAATAAGTTGCCAAACAAAATTAAAAAAACTGATACGCTCAGTTTACCACAATTGCCGGTTATTATCTTATTTTCTGATGAGACCTGGCCAATTATGCAGGATAGAGCTTAGCCCGGTTTTCATGCCTGCCGGCGGATGCTTTATGGCTCCGACTCCTGAAGATTTTTGCTCTAAGGGCTGTCCATCATCACTGATTCCAGAACTGTGATTTCCAGAATTTATTGCTCTTGAAAACATCTCCTGATAATTCTGAGAAGACATCTGGAGGCATCTTTAACATTGAACTGAACGCTTAACCTATAGATAGAAAAACTTTAAGTTGAAGAGCTTTTATTTAATAAAGATATGATGGAGGGTATGGATGAAATCAGGAGGGATTTTCAGGCAATCATTTATTTTATCGGGGAAATTTTTAATTCTGGCCTTATTAATCTCCAGCAGTCTTTCTTTAAGTGCCAGCACTGACCTTAATTCCGGCAAGGATGAAATTAAGAAAATCTATTCGTACTTCAAGCTTGAGGAGAAGTGGCGTCTTGATACCGGCAAGCGTGAATTAATAGAAAGAGGTTTGTTTGATATAGCCCGGTTTGTCGTAGGATCTGAAGGAGATGTTTACCTTCTGAATTCAGGTAATAAAGGCGATAGGGTCTTCGCAGTCGATAAAACAGGCCAGCTGCAGAAAAGCTTTTCCCGACAGGGACCGGGAGAACTGGAAAGACCTGCTGAAATATTTCTGACAGCCGATGGCCATGTTTTTGTTCTGGATCCTGTCAGGGGGAAAAATAGCTATTTATAACAAAGAAGGTATCTTTTTAAATGAGATTAAAAGTCCGCCGCTGATGTTTTTCGTGCAACCGCTTCCTGGTGGAAATTATCTGGGAGTGGAAACGATTTATGGAGTTTTAGTGAAGGAATGGGGCTTTGTCCTGAATTTTTATGATTCAGAATTCCGGAAGGTCAAAGAGCTTGATAGCATTGTCTATATGAATCCTTTAATAGAAAAAAAGGTGGAAGCAACTCCCCATAGCATTATCTGCCAGGTTTCGGGGGACAGAATATATTCTGCTTACCCGGAAAGGGGCTATGAATTTCTGGTTTATAATATAACAGGCGAACTGATCAAAAGAATCAACAGGAGCTTAAAGAAAAGCACTGACCTGAAAAGTTATAAGAAAGAAATTGATAGAGATATAGGCGACCTGAGCAGGTTTGGGGTAACGCTCATATATCCCAAAGTTGTTCTGCCGTTTTATTCATTCTTCACTGATGAAAACGGATACCTTTTTGTGATGACTTTCCAGCCGGGAGACAGGGAAGGCGAGTATCTTTATGAAATTATCAGTGCTGATGGCGAACGGGTTAACACTGTCAGTCCGGGCTCTTTCTTCTCAAATTCCGTCATCCTGGCAAAGGTTTTCAATCAACAGCTCTATTTAGTTAAAGAAAAAGAATCAGGTGAGAAAGAGCTCATAGTTTATGGGAAATATTAAGAAGGGCACTTCATTAGCTGTAATTGCCCGGTTTCATAATTTTTATCTGCTGTATGTCGTCCGAATCAGATAAACGGTTTTGAACGATAAAAGTAAAGTGATGGTGAGTATGATTACATATAAGACATCTCACCTATTATTATAATTAGATAATTTTTCAAATTAAGATGGCACTGCTCTTGACAGATTATATTTTGGGGATTATATTTTGGGCGAAATGAGAACTGAAGAGAGACAGAAAAAATCCCTCGAGCAAAAATTGGCTGTCATCTCTTCAATACTGCCCCTTTTAACCGGCCTTCAATATTTCAATAATAATTCCTTCAATAACGTCCCCTTTTAAGGGGACGTGTCTGATTTCCAGCCAGCATCATATTTCCGCATAAGCTTTTTAAAATTTTTTGAAATTTAGAAATCACCGGAGGTTAAAAAATGATAGATATTACCCGTCTGCTTGAAGAAATGAGTTCAACCGAGCTTCGTCTGGCCATTCAGGTTCAGACGAAATTGATCAGCCTGATCAGGGAATTTTTGTTAAGGGAAAAATTTGTTGAGCTGCTGCCCGTTATCATCTCGCCGATCACCGACCCGCTGACCGATTTCCGGGTGAGGGGAGAAGTGGAATGTTATGGGTACAAATACCAGATTACCAAGAGCATGATTTTTCACAAACAGACGGCGCTCAAAGCTTTTCCCAGAATTTTTTGCTTCTCGCCGAATGTGAGAATTGAACCGGCTGAAAGACAGAACAGCGGGCGTCACCTGATCGAGTTTGTTCAGTTGGACCTGGAAGTAAGAGAAGCTAGCCGCGAGGATGTCCTCGGGCTGGGCGAGAGGCTCTTTTCATACGTAATTGAAGGGATAAGAAGGGGAGCTGATGAGGAACTCACCCTGCTCGGGAGAAAACTGCCAGAATTCAAGCCTCCTTTCGAAAGGATTACTTACGAGGAAGCAGTCAGAGAATTTGGTCAGGATTTTGAATTAAAACTTTCAGCCGCCAGGCAAGAGCCCGTCTGGCTGCTGGATTTCCCGCTGGAAGTAAGGGAGTTTTATGACCGGGAATATAATAACAGGCCGGGAGTGCTGGTTGACATGGACCTGATTTATCCTGAAGGTTACGGTGAAGCCCTTTCTGGCGGAGAACGAGAATACCAGGTCGAGAGAATTCAGGAACGAATAAGGAAAAAGGGAATAAACCCTGAAGCCTATGCCATCTATCTGAAGCTGGCGGAAAGCGGTCTATATCCCTCGGCCGGGTTTGGTTTTGGAATTGAGAGATTGACCCGGTTCGTTTGCGGTCTGAAGGATATCGGCCGGACGAGGTTATTTGCCAAAAAACCCGCTCAGTTTTCTCTGTAATGCGTGCAGATGAATTCTACAATCAGGCCAGTTCTTCCAGAAGTTTTTTGATGGTTTCCCGGGCTTTTTCGTCCGGAGGAAGAAGCGGTGTGCGGCAGGGACCTCCGTAATAACCCCGCAGGTCGAGCGCGAATTTAATAGCCGGAAGGCCATAGGTTTCGGTAAGCGCTCGATTGAGCGGTATCAGCCGGTACTGAAGCCTCCGGGCTTCTTCCCGGTTTCCGGCCTGGTAAAGCTCGTACAGTCTGACGCACAGCTCGGGCACGACGTTGGCCAGAGCCAGAATGGCGCCGCGGGCTCCCATTTCCAGCGCCGGGTACAGAATGCTGCCCGAGCCGGTAAGATATACAAACTCAGGCGAAACCCGGCTGACGACCTCGCCGAGATAGGCTAAGCTGCCGCCGCTTTCCTTAAGGCCGATAATGTTCGGGTGGCTGGAAAGTTCGACTACCAGCTCGAGCGGCAGCCAGATCTGAGTATTCTGCGGAATGTTGTAAAGTATCACCGGGATTTTAACCCTGTTGGCCACCTCGGTGTAATAAGCCTTGAGAGCTTCATAACTCATCCGGCTTTTATAATAATAAGGAGGCTTGATGAGCGCCGCTTCGGCCCCGGCTTCAGCCAGTTTGTTGGCGAGTTTGACTGTCCATTCTGCCGAGTCGCGTCCGCATCCGGCGATGATGATTTTATCGTTCGAAGCTGCCCTCCTGGCTTCCCTGACCAGCAGTTCCGACTCCTCGTCGTCGACGAACGGAGCTTCGCCGGTTGAGCCCATGACTACGTAGCCAGCCAGCCCGGTCCGGTTGAATTTCTGGATGTTTTCCCTGAACTTTTCAAGGGCGATTTTCCCCCCTTCAAAAGGAGTGGTCAGAGCGGCAAAAATTCCTTTGATAGCCGTTTTCATTCTGATTCTCCTGAAATAAAATTCATGAGTTTTTGCGAGATCGTTCTTTATTCCTTATCACTTCGATTTCTATTTCCCGCAGAGTCCTTTCGTCCATGCCGAAATAATGTCCGATTTCGTGGAGAAGAACTTCTTCAATTCTTTCCTGGACCTGAGCTTCATTCTCACAGAGGCTCTCAATCGGCACCTTGTAGAGCACAATGACGTCGGGCGGCACATTTCCGTAATAAGACCCCCGATGCTTCAGGGGAACACCGTGGTAAAGTCCCAGCAGATTCTGTCCCGGCGGGGGATAGTCTTCAACCAGAACGGCAACATTCTTTATCTGTCGGACGAACCGCCGGGGAATATTCTTCAGGGCTCGCTCCACCAGTTCCTGAAATCTCTCCCGGCTCAAACGAATCATACCGTTTTCCTCGAGCAAAACCGATGAATATATCGTAGCCGAAATATGAGAAATATCAAAGCTTCGATTCAGAAACTCCTCGGGCACAATTAGTTTTAGAATGTTATAAACCCTGGTTGAAGGTGAACGCCTTTACTGATCAATGGAGTGACTTCAGGAATTTAAGACAGGTTGGCGCCGGTTGTTCATAAAGAACTATTTCTCTATCCCCTTTCTGGCCCTGACTCCATTTTCGTAATAATGCTTGCGGCAGACCATTTCGGTCACCAGGTCTGCCCTTTGCAGGAAAGACTCAGGCGCATAGCGGCCGGTGAGAACCACCTCGACGTCTGCCGGCTTGCGGTCAAGAAACTCCAGAACCTGTTTCTCCTTAAGCAGACCGAGATTTACGGCCACGTTCACTTCATCCAGCACAATAATCTGATATTTCCCGGAAAGCATCGCTTCCAGGCATTTTTTCAGGCCTTCTTCGGCCAGTTTATAGTCTTCTTCCTCAAAGTCTTCGGTTATTTTCAAGAACTTTTTACGACCGAATTGTTCTACGGTGACCAGGTCGGAAAGTTTCCTGACCGCCAGAATTTCCCCGCCTGGCTGCCCTTTGAGAAACTGTCCGAAGTAAGTCCTGAAGCCGTGACCGGCTGCTCTCAGCGCCAGACCGAGCGCCGCGGTGGTTTTTCCTTTACCGTCTCCGGTATAGACCTGAATCAACCCCTGGAATGAAGCGGAAGAGTTCTTTCTGTTGTTCTGTTCCTTAAGATCTTTCTTTTCACTGCTGGTTTTTTTCCTTTCCATTTTATGCTCGCCGCTTATTTTTATACTTCCGGGCAGAAGAACAAAAAATATTATAAGATAAAACTTGAGTCAACTTTTTATCCTGTGCTATAAGGGAAAAGGTGCCCGCGTGAAAGAAAGGGAAAATGAGTGCAACCATTAAAAGAATGAAAAAGCTGATCGAAGAAGCTCATCGGAGGATAAGGCACTATGCCCTCTGGACTCCTATGTCCGACTCCCTCGAGCTTTCTGAATCGCTTCACGGTCAGGTTTGTTTCAAATGGGAAAACACCCAGCCGACCGGCTCTTTCAAGATAAGAGGAGCCGCCAACAAAATCCTGGCTAACATCGCTCGCTGCCGTCAGCGAGGGGTGGTGGCCGCTTCCACCGGAAATCATGGACTGGCCACCGCCAGTGTCTGCGAACAGGAAAGGCTGGACCTGGAGCTGTTTGTACCCCGAACCATTTCTGAGGTGAAACGGAAATATCTTGAGCAGTACGGCGTGTCACTTAGAATGATTGACGGTCCCTGTGAACTGGCTGAAAGGCTTGCCCGTCAGGAGGCCAGGCTGAAAGGCCGTGTGTTCGTCTCTCCTTACAACGATGAACTGGTTATTGCCGGTCAGGGAACCTGCGGGCTGGAGATATGGGAAGACTGGCCACAGGTGGAAGAAGTGGTGGTGCCGGTTGGCGGAGGCGGCCTGATTTCCGGAATTGCCTGTTATCTTAAGGAGAAAAATCCTCGCATCATCATAACCGGAGTTGAACCTGAGAATACCGCCTACATAAAACATTCCCTTGAGGCGGGGCGGGTGGATAACAGTTTCGGGGAAAAGCCAACCATCGCCGATGCCGTCTCCGGAGGGCTGGAAGAAGATTCTATAACTTTCAGCTTCATTCAGAAATACGTTGATAGAATGCTGACGGTGACGGAAAAAAGTATCATCCAGTCGATAGTTTTCTGTCTCCAGCATCACCGCTATCAGGTTGAAGGAGCCGGCGCTCTGGCTCTGGCTGCCCTCAGGTCGTATCCGGAGCTTTTTTCGGGCAAAAAGGTGGTGGGCGTGGTCACCGGCGGAAACATAGAAGACAGCTTCTGGGAAAAGCTTATTTTTGCCAAATAAAATCGGAAAATAATCATATGCGAATGAGAAAAATCAGCAAAAGCCAGCGTCTTATTAAATCGTTTATTATGATTTTAATGATGGCCGGCGCGGTTCTTACAGGATGCAGAGAAAGAGAAAAAGCGGAAAAACCTGAGGGTGCCGATCAGAGCTTTACTGTCGGTGTGATCATAGCTTACGATTCTCCAACTTCTGAGGAAGCGCTGCGTGGCCTCGTGGACAGGCTTGAGGAATATCGCAGGCTGAGCGGCAAAAACATAAAAATTGTCGTCAGGCGAGCCGGAGGCCGGGTCGCTGCGCTGCCGGAAATTGTCAGAGAACTGGCTCTTGATTGCGACTTGCTGGTTCCGGTGACGACTCCTGCTCTGCAGGCCGCGATGATAGCTTCGGATGAAAAGCCTGTAGTTTTCAGTTCTGTGGCCAATCCTTATATTGTCAGAGCCGGGAGGACAGCGGTTGACCACGACCCGAGAGTAACCGGAGTTTGCTCGACTGCTCCCGTCAGGCAGGTGCTGGAAATCATCAGCCAGGTGTTGCCCGGGAAAAAGAGGATTGGAACCATCTGGACTCCTTCGGAAATCAACTCCGAATATTACTGGCAGCTGATGAGAGAAGCGGCTGAAGAACTCGGGCTGGAAATGGTGAGCGAACCGATAAACGGGGCCGGTGATATCGTCCAGGCCATTCAGTCGCTCGTGCGGGAAAAAGTTCAGGTGCTGTTTCCAGTTTCTGATAACACCATCAACGCTAATTTCAGGCTGGTGGCCAGCCTGGCCGATGAAAACCGTCTGCCGCTTTTTGCGGCTTTCTCCTCTGGAGCCGAGCTCGGAGCCTGCGCCTCAATGGGGTTCGGCTTCTATGAAATAGGTCAGAAGGCAGGTGAGCTGGTGGCAAGAATATTTAGCGGGGAAAGCCCGGCCCGAATACCATTTCAATACATTGACCGGGTAATATTTTTGATCAACGAAGATGCAGCCGCACGCCAGGGAGTTAATTTCCCTCCTCAGGTGCTGAAAAAAGCTGACCGGATCTTAAGAGGTTCTGCAGGCGAAAAACAAAATTTAGCTTCGGAATAGGAGAATTGATGATGAGAAAATTTCATTTTTTGAAATACTTTATCCCGGGATTGATTTTCATTTTACCGGGAGCTTTTTTGTTTGTTTACATTATTTTTCGTTCTTCAATTCCGGTTCCGGGGGATACCCTCTCGATCCCGGGATTAAAAGCTCAGGTAACTGTCAGGTGGGATAAATGGGGTATTCCACATATTAAAGCTGAAAATGAGCACGATCTGTTCCTGGCGGCCGGTTACATCCAGGCGAGGGAAAGACTCTGGCAGATGGAATTGCTGCGCCGGCTGGCTAACGGAAGGCTGGCGGAAATCCTGGGAAAGCCCGGCTTGAGCTATGACCTGCGCAGCCGCACGCTCGGTTTTCCGGTGGCCATTGAAAGAGATTATCAGAAACTTCCGGAAGAAGTGAAAATGCTCCTGGCCGCCTTTGCCCGCGGGGTGAATGCCTGGATGGAAAGCCGGCGGTGGAACTGGCCGCCTGAATTTATCGTCCTGAGATTCCGGCCTGAACCCTGGAAAGTTGAAGATACCCTCTCGATAAAATATGTGCTGGCTATGAGCCTGGCTGCCGACCTGAGTTCGGAAATAGCCAGGATGAACATCATAAAACTGAGCGGTCGCAACGGTCTTGAACTTCTTGAGCCCGGTATTGATTTTCCGCCGGATCCTGAAGTCAGGCTCGATATCTTGAGTCTCAGTCAGGTCGAGTCGCCGGCCGTTATGGGTTCCAATAACTGGGTTATATCGGGCGAACTTACTGAAAGCGGAAAACCTCTGCTGGCAAACGATCCACATCTTCTGATTTCACTACCGCCAATCTGGATGGAAATCTACCTGGAATGTCCGGAATATAAAGTTTCGGGAGTTACCATACCGGGAGTACCCCTGGTGGTCATCGGCCATAATCAACATATTGCCTGGGGTGTTACCAATTCTTACGTGGATGTTCAGGATATCTATGTGGAGCAGGTCAACTGGAGCGAGGAATCATACTTCCGGAACGGAGAATGGAAACCTTTTAAGTTCCGGCGGGAGGTCATCAAGATCCGCGGCCAGAAAGATCCCTACACGATAAACATTCGCTGGGTGGAAGAAGGCCCGATGATAAATCCCTTCTATCTGAACTGTGAGATGCCGATAAGCCTGCGCTGGACCATTTACGATGGAGACCGGACGGTGGTTGGTCTGTATCTTATAAATAAAGCTCGTAACCGGGAAGAATTCTCGCGTGGCATCAGGCTTTTTGAAAACCCTTCCCAGAATTTTGTTTACGCTGACGTCGAGGGCAATATCGGATATTATCTTTCAGGGAAAATCCCGGTCAGGAAAAAGGAAACGGCGGTTTATCCCTATCCTGGCTGGAGGGACGATGCCACCTGGACCGGTTATCTTTCGGAAGAGGAGAAGCCAAATCTGTTTAACCCGCCTTCCGGCTTCATCGTTACCGCCAACAGTAACCTCTATCCGGAAAATTATCCTCATTATCTTGGTTTTGACTGGATATCTTCTGACAGGAAGGAAAGGATTGAAGAACTCATCAGGGCCAGAGATAAACATTCGGTTGAAAGCATGATCAGCATACAGAACGATGTCCATTCGCGGCGGGCAGAAAGGGTGAAGAAAGTTCTCAGCGGAATTCAGCTGGGTGACCCGGCGGCGGAAGAGGCCAGAAAAATTCTGATTCAGTGGGACGGGCAGGTAAGAGAGGGACTGGCTCCAGCTATCTTCGAAGTTTTCTGGGATGAGCTTCAACGTCTGACCTTTGAGGATGATTTCCACTCTTATTACCGTCAGATTGCAGACTATTTCCGGGTCAAGGAGGCCGGTCTCGAAAGAATTCTGGATAACCCGGATTCTCGCTGGTTTGACATAAAGGGAACCATAAAAATAGAAACCAGAGACGAGTTGATAGAGATGGCCCTGCTCCGGGCGCAGCAGTTTCTGAAGAAAAAGTTTGGAGCCAACCGGGAAAAATGGGATTGGGCTGTTCTCCATCGTCTTTCTTACCGCCATCTTCTCGGGCAAAAATGGTTTCTCGGATTTTTTAATGCCGGCAGCTATCCGATGATCGGTGACGGCACGACTGTCAGAGCGAGTTTCTCCACTGCCGGGTTTGAGACGGCCGGAGGCGCTTCCTGCCGCCTGATTATTGATTTCTCTGATTTTGACAGGTCGCTTTCAGTCATCACCTCAGGACAGAGCGGCCATTTTCTCAGCCGGCATTACCGGGATCAGATTTCTCTCTATCTTAACAGCCTCTATCATCCCCGGGCTTTTTCCGAAGCGGCCATCGGTCAATTCTTAAAAAAGGAAGAAAAGCTCATCCCGGCAAAATCCGATAATTAAGAACCTTGAACTTCAGAATAAACGTGGCCAGAGGTCCGGCTTTTTAAGAAGAGTCGGTCGCTTTTATATGATTTTCTTCTCTACAAGAATAAGCTTCTGACCACCTGGAAAGCTTTCGGGTTGCTGCGGCCCGCTGAATAAATTGCGATGAATAAATTTTTTCTGCGCATTTGGAAATTTTAGAAGTAAGGCAGCCGGATCATTTGTTTTTTTGTTTAAGACAGGAACAAAACCTGGATTGTTAATATCCGGCAATAAGTAAAATGAAAATCGTAAATTAAATGGCAAAAAGCGACCGGCCTTTTCCTCTTATTGTGGATTTCATAGCTTGTTTGATGGCGGATGATGCCTCCCGGCAGGCAGAGGGCAGCTTCTCTCCGCGGGCCAGAAAGCAGAGTATGGCGGAGGAGAAAAAGCAACCGGTGCCATGGACCTCGAGCGGAATTTTTTTCTTTTTAATCTCATATATCTTCTGACCGTCGTAAAGAACATCCACGACCTGATCTCTCAGATGGCCGCCTTTAATCAGACAGGCTCCGTCAATCATTTCCGCAATTTTCCTGGCCGCTTCGACCATCTTTTCCGGTCGATCTATTCTCTTGCCAGTGATTAGAGAGGCTTCGGCCAGATTTGGCGTTAACAGGTTTATTTTCCCTTTAATTAACTTCAGGAAGTCTTTCAGGCTTTCTTTTTCCAGGAGCCAGCAGCCTGAGGAAGAACGGAATACCGGGTCCACCACCACCGGGATCTCACGGCTTGCAGACAGAATTTCCTCTATGGCGGGAAAAGCTTTCTGGCTTCCGAGCATGCCCAGCTTGAGTCCGTCCGGGCGGAGATCAGCCGTTAATTTTCTGTACTGTTTGAGGATAAACTCCGCAGGCAGGTCAAGATATTCATAAACCCGGCGGGAATTCTGGACGGTGACCGAGGTCAGAACGGCCAGACCGTAGTAGCCGAACCGACGGAAAACCCTGAGGTCCAGCGTGGTTCCTGCCCCGGACGTCGGGTCAAATCCGGCTACCGTCAGAAGAAATTTTTTCATGAAGATATTTTAAAATAAAACATATGATAATTACAGCCACACGGGTTCAGCCGGAACCATTTTTCAGGCTGATTCAATGTGGTAAAATTTAACACATGAAAGCCAGGTTTCATGCTTTCATTTCAGGCAGGGTTCAGGGGGTAGCCTTCAGGTTTTTTGCCCAGCATGTGGCCAGCACTCTCGGTATCACCGGCTGGGTGCGCAATCTTTATGATGGCCGGGTGGAAGTGATGGCTGAAGGAGAGAAGGATAAGCTTGAGCTTTTTCTGGAAGAATTGAAAAAGGGCCCTCGGCTGGCCAGAGTTGACCGGGTTGATTGCCTCTGGGAAGATTATCGCGGGGAATTTTCCGATTTTTCGATTAAGTTTACCGCCTATTAAACTTTCTCAGCCGGCATTTTTTTCCCGGTCAGGAATTTCTGGCGGCATTCTTCTGAACAAAAATAATAAACCTGGCCCTTCCAGGTCTCTTTCAGCGCTTCCTCTTCCGGGATGTAAGTGTTGCAGATTTCGTCCTTTACCATCCGCTTTCGCGGAAGCGAATCAGCCGGAGGCTGATCTTTTCTTGAGGGCTGGCCGATCGACTGAAAAAACCTGACGATCAGGTAAATAAGATAAAGAAGCAGAGCAAGAAAAATCAGTCTGAGCATAGGCATAAAATTTACTCAATAATGAAGCTTCTGTCAAACACCTCAGGTTAGCTGGCGGGCTTGCCTGTGAGCCCTGAAACGTTTATATTCTCAATGAAAATGATCGAATGCCTGCTGCCGGAAAAACTCTGCTCTCTGAGAAAAAAAATACGCTGGACGATGACTGAAAGCTCAAACCGGAAGAACTCTGAAGCTTTTTCCTTGAGGTGGCAAACTCCCGATTCGCCCGCGGTTCAAACAGTCAGCGAGTTGCTCGGAGAATTTGTGTCTGATTCTGCCGCGAGCAAACTTTTCAAGCTGATCTGGCTGGTGGAAGAACTGGCTGCCTGCCGGCCGACGGCTGCGCTGCGACTGACTGTAGAAACGGGTCTGATAAACCCGGCGCTGAAGGAAGAGCGGAGTGGAGCATCACCTGTTAAATTATCGCCGGTGCGCTCGGATGATCCAGGTCTCGATTTGAGATTCAACCATCTTTTTCTGGCGCCGCCGCTCAGTTTGAGTCTGAGGATGCTCAGAAGGCTGGCACAAAATCCGGTCGACAGAGTGCTGTTTCCTGTATTCAGCTGCGGTCCGGCCGATAAATTCCTTGTTCCCCTTGGTGTAGAATTCTCAGCCTCGGGTGAGATCAGAAGTCTCGCTTACTTCCTTTTTCAGGGAAAGGATGAACATCTGCAAGATAACGGAAAAGAAATGGAAATTTTTCCCTTCAGGCCGTTGATGATCAGGCCAGTTGAGCTGGATTCAGGTCGGGGACCTGTTTTCGTGGTTGAATTTGCGGAGTTCAGAAAACGCCTGATAACTTACTTCATACTTCTGTCTGCCTGCTTCAGCGGCTGGACCCGGGCCGGACTGCAGCGTCTTATTAGCAAGAAAAGCGGCCTCGCAGGAATCTCCAGAGCTGACGCTGAAATCTGCTACCTGGCCACCGAGGTCGGTCGTTTGCAGTTTGCTCTTTTCCATCTCAGCCGGAAGCGAAAGCTTCAGACGGAGGTTGAAACCAGGAAGGTTGAAAAAATCTGTCTTAAAGGGTTACACTTGGCTTCAAGGGCCTGGAGGTTTCACACTTCCAGGGACTGAAGGATAAATTTCTTCCGGGGAGACGTAAGATGAAATTAAAGGATTTTTACCGGCTGGCGGTTGAAACCGGGATCAAGAACGACCCGAGACCGGGAGAGGAAATCGAAAGGCTGTTACGTGAAGAAAGAGAATCTTATGAAAAACTGTCCCCTGCGGAGAAGGAAATCTTTGACCGGGATCGTCTGTTCAATCCTTTTTCTGACACCCGGGTGCTGGTCGGAGATCCGGAAACGGAAATCAGGCGGATACTTGCCGGGATAGACATCGACGGTTCGGAAGTTCTGCTGGCATATCTGTTAAATCGCGATTCAGACCGCCGGATAGACCTGGTGCTCGCTCATCATCCGTCGGGGCGGGCTCTGGCCAGGCTGTTTCAGGTGATGGAACTGCAGATCGACCTGCTGACCGCTTTTGGAGTGACTCCGAGTGTGGCCGAGCAATTGATGGAAAAAAGAATCGGCGAGGTGGAAAGAAGGCTGCTCCCGGTTAACCACAATCGGGCTGTGGACATGGCCAGACTGCTGAACATTCCTCTCGCCTGTGTTCACACGCCGGCTGACAACTGCGTTTCCAGATATCTTTCCGACCTTTTCCAGGAGAAAAAGCCCGAGCGGTTGAAAGACGTCCTGGAAATCCTGAAGGAAATTCCCGAATACAGATATTCCAGCCAGAATGCTGTTCCCCCGAAAATCCTTTCAGGGGCGGAAACCAGCCGCGCCGGAAAAATTTATGTGGACATGACCGGTGGTACCGAGGGCTCAAAGGACATTTACGAAAAGCAGGCCGCTGCCGGCATCTCCACCCTGGTCGGTATGCATTACAGCGAAGAAGCTCTGGAAAAAGCAAAAAAAGCCAACCTCAATGTCATCGTAGCAGGTCATATTGCCAGCGATACCCTCGGGCTCAATTTGCTTCTTGATCAACTGGAGAAAGAATCGGGGGAAACGCTGGAAGTGGTTGAAGTTTCTGGTTTTAAGAGGATAAGACACTACTGAGGAAAAGATCACTGTCTGGCCAGACTTAGAATCCAGCGAGCGAAAGCCCTGGCGTCCTCCAGGTCATTTTCGTCAGGATGATTTCTCGCGGTTACGGCCATCTCTGCCCAGAGTTCGTGTTCCGGAGAACGACCGAGTATTTCCATCGCCTGGGGCGAAACCTTGCCCCGGCAGGAAAAAGTTCCGAGTATCCTGGTATGTCCGGCCAGCACCAGCGCCTGCTCCATCGCTTCTCTTGAAAGGCGGCTGCCGGAGATTGAACCGTGGGTCATGAAAAGAGCGGTCTTCAAACCGGCCGGCAGAGATTTCAGGAATGATTCAACTTTTGCCGGAACGCTATGGCTTTGGACCGGAAATCCCACAAACACCAGAGCATAGTCAGTTACTGCTGCCACTTCTGACAGCGGTTTGAGCTCTTTCGGCTCGGGCAGGGCTTCGTGTATGGCCTCAGCCACTTTTCTGGTATTTCCAGTTAAGCTGTAATAAGTGACCAGTATTTTCATTTGTGCCTCTCGTCAGTTGTTGTTTCTTTCATTTTACAGCCAGTGGCTATTATTAGCATAAACTTCATTTCTTAACCAGCCCGGACGTTCAGTCTGAAAATCCGCGCGGCAGAACGATGGTCACGGCCGTGCCGCGGCCTGGATGGCTCTGGATCCGGATGCTGCCCTGATGTTCCTCGACGATTCTCCGGCAGATAGCCAGTCCGAGTCCGGTGCCTTTTTCTTTTGTCGAAAAATAGGGTTCGAATATACGGTTGAGTACTTCTTCGGGTATTCCGCAACCGGTATCGACGACCTGAAGTTCCTGTTCTCCATTTTTTGCTCGCAGGATGATATCAATTCTTCCCGAATCCCTGATGGCTTCAATGGCGTTGATGACTATATTTCTGATGGCAATTTTCAGTTTGCCACGGTCTCCGAACAGCTGAAAATCTTTCCCCTCTGTTTTTAATCTGAACTCAATTTTTCCGGAAGCGGCTTCTTTCAACGGACCGATGATGTCCTGAAGAAGCTTTTTGAGGTCGAACTTTTCTCGAACCAGGCCACTTTCCCGGGCGATGGTCATGAATTCGCTGGCAATCCGCCGGAGGTTTTCCACTTCGGAGATGATGTAAGAGATTGATTCCTGCAGGATGCGGTCAAAATCAGGATGACGGTCGGAGTGAACTTTGAGGATGTGCTCGGCTGAGAGTTGAATCGGGGTGAGCGGATTTTTTATCTCATGAGCCACCTTTCTGGCCATTTCCGTCCAGGCCACTCGCTGGCTGAGTTCAGCCAGATCTTTTTCATGAGCTTTGAGATTTTCCACCATCGCGTTGAAGCCGTCTATCAGACTCTGCAGCTCATCGCGCGCCCGGTATTCTACCCTGACGTCGAGGTTGCCCAGGCCAACCGCCCGGGTGGCTTTTATCAGTCGGTTGATCGGCGTGACCACCATGCTCCTGATGGTTCCGACCAGGAAGGCGATCAGCAGAATGATAAAGATCGAAACGAACAGGAAAAATTCCAGAAGTTCTCTTCTGGTGGCTGAAATTTCCTGCTTTTCGAAGGGAAACGGCAGGTTCAGGAAATAAACATCATCCAGGTACCGATAAGGGATGGTTATTGTTCGGTAAAAATAATTTCCGAAGGATTTACGGCTTACGACCAGCGGTTGCTGCTGATGCCGCAGCCTGAAATAGATTTCTCCGTCGAGCATTTCTGAGAGGATCCCGGTTTCGAAGTATTCGCGGCGGCTGGAGGAGAGAAGCAGTCCATTTCTGTAAAGGTTGACATCATTGTTCAGGGTGCTGCTTATCCAGAACACCAGGTCTTCCGGCACCGGCGCCGGGGCCGACCCGGCCTGGTCCTGCAGGCTGATGAAATCGTGGAGGATGCTCCGGGCAAAATAAGCCCGGCTGGTAGCTTCCTGAACAAACCTTTCGGCGAATATTCGGGACATGATCGTCTGGCTGAAGAAGATGAAAAAGAAAAGCGGAATAAGTCCGGCGGCCAGGAAAGCCAGATAAACTCGAAAAGAAAACGACTGGTTGAACAGCGACCAGCGTTTCTTTCTGAGAACATGCGGAAGAAAGCCGATGCCGGTAAAGATGAAGAAAAGGAAGAAAATTTTCAGAAAGTCAGTGAATTCCCGGGGCCACGATTTTTCTTTCAGATAAAAGACGCAGATTTTTTCTTTTTCTGGGGATATCAGAAAAGCCCGGTAGCGGTTTTTCCCTTCTCTCATTTCGGACCAGAAACCCCGGTAGTTCTCGATAGCTTTCTTTCTCAGAGAGGTGGGAAGGGTCAAACCGGGTTTTTCCTGTTGAAAGAGCGAGCGGCCATCCCGGTCAAAAATGGCCAGGCTGACCGGAAAATGCTGCAGCGATGGAAGTATGTTCAACCTGAGAAGTTCGAAATAAGGATTGGCTGAATAGAAGAACGGAAGAAGCTCCGGATCAAGGCTCACCCAGATAACCAGGCGACCGCCATGCCCTTCAGCGTTGCTGAAGTCCTGGTAGCCAACCAGAAAGTGTTTTTCCTGTCCGAGTATGTCCAGATACTGGTCTTCGATGACCGGCTCGGTGGAGGTCGGCAGGTCGTTTGTTTGCTCGGCAAATACCGGCAGGTTAAGGGCGAAGGAGGAAAGAAGTTTTAATTCCTGATTCTGAAGGTAAAGGCAAGAATTCCAGTTAAAGCGGGCGAGCGGTGTCAGATTCCAGAGGGAGCGGGCGAATTCTCCGTCAGCCGGGCGTCTGAAATAATTGTAAAGGTCACGAGACCTTCTGTTCAGTTCAGCGAAGGACTGCTGCAGAGCCATTCGAGCCCAGCTCTTTTGAGAAGAAACCAGGTAGGCCATGACATTTTCTGTAAGGCTGGAGCTCCTGGTCGCGGTAAATTCCCGAAGAAGAAAATAAGCAAAGCCGGAGACCAGCAGGAGCGAGAGAAGTGCCGGGAGCAGAGTTTTCCAGCGCGCAAAAAACAAACCGCTGAGAAGCAACCAGAAGACCACCGTGATGAGAATTTCTTGCGAACCTCCCCTGAAAAGTACTTTCAGGAGAACCAGCAGAGCGGCGGCCGGGAGAAAATAAGCGGCGAGCGCGTTCCGGCGAATCGCCGGAAGCTCCTTCCTCATAAGCAAAAGGGGTGGAGAGAGCAGAGCTGCCAGCAGAAGGAAAAGACTCAGGTAGATAAGAATTGCTGACAGGTTCAGTGGAAAACTTAAAAGGTTCAGGCTTGAACTTGAAACGATTTTTCCTGTGAGCAAAGCGGCCAGAAAAAATGCTAACACCGAGCCCGAGGCCAGAAGAGCCGTTCTTAAGATTGATGAATTGCTCCCAGTCTGTGGAAGACCGTCAGGCTGCTGATTGGAAATCGTCCCGGGAATAAAAATTTTAACAGTGATAATGGAGAGGGCGAAAAACAGAAGGCAGCTGACAGAGAACGATACGGGAGAAGAGGCCAGCCCCGCCGGCCAGTCCAGCCCGAGATCCTGCGGGCTGAAGACTCGTAGCCGGGAAAACGGAAGGCTGACTGTAAGCAGCGAAAATAGTAATCTGATGATTACCAGCCCGGAGGCAAATAAAGCATAACGGCAGAATCTGTTTTTTATGAGAAGATGCCCGGAAGAATAAAGCCAGTAAACAGCCAGAAGCAGTGAAATTATCAGCAACATCAATCCAGACAGCCTGAGCAGGAATGGCAGGGTTATCATCTGTTTCTGCAGTTTTAGAGAATTCAAGGTGACAGTGGCCACTATCTTTCGCTGTTCATTGCGAAGCGGAAAATAAAGCGTTCTTATCTCCACTTCTTCTGTTTGCTGGCTGAGGTATTCGTCTGTCTGCGTCCTGGAGAAAAATTTTTCCAGCGCTTCGGTATCCTGCTGGTAGTCCCAGAAATTTATGTCAGCGTTGCTTCTGTAAATGGATTTAAGCCTTATAAATTCACGCAGATAAGTTGACTGAAACTGAGGCTGAAAGGCCAGCAGCTCGAAAATGGCCAGGTAATGATTTTCCGGGAAAGAGCTTAGACTTACCAGGTAGAAAGAAGCGCGGTCCTGAACGACAAACGAGCCGGAAAGAAGCTTTTCTTTCTGCTCCGGCCAGGCGGCAGCAAGCCCTTTAAGGTTTGCGGTGTTTCCGAGCCAGAGCAGAGGAGTGAGGTCCTCTGCCAGCCAGGCCACCCCTTCATTGGCCTTTTCCAGGCCGGACTTCTGAAATACCAGAAAAATTTCTTCTGGCGTTTCTCCGGGCAGGTGGTTTTGAAAATAGGCCTTTCTTTTTTCGAGAAGCGAGAGGAGATGAGAAAACTCAGTTTTTATCTTTAGTGAGCTTTTTTTCAGGCTGACAATCGTTTCTGCTTCTGACCGTACCGAACGGCTTTTTATCATCAGAGTAAAGGCGAGCAATAGAAGCAGGCTTAACAAAAAAAGCCCGCAGGCAGTCAGCGGGAGCCAGCGTCGGCGGTTTTCAGCCGGCAGATTCTCGATAACACCCTTGAGGATTTTCATCTATCGTTTTTCTGCCCTCAATTCCCGGATTTTTAGCCTCAATGGCTTGCCCTGAAAGTTTTTTTCTTCAGGAGTAACATACATATAAAAGCGGAAAAGATATTTCCGTCTGTCGGTGCGGTCGACCATTGACCATCTGGCCTGAATGATTGCTCCCCGTGAATCTATGACCGGCTGACTTTCCTGGTCTATGAAGAACTCTAAGGTGGATGTCTGACGGAACAGACGTTTCATGATCAGCTTCGCCTGTTCGCGTGAAAAAAAATCCGAAATCTGAAAGGGCTCGGGGAGAGTGATGAGCACCGGACTGCTCGCCGGGAAAAGCTGTGCCACCTGCTCCGGGTCGTTCTGGAGAAAAGCAGTCTCCAGCGAATGGTTAAACTGATTTATAAAGGTCAGAATAAAAGAAAGTACAATACTTACGGTTAAACTCACGTAGTGATTTTATTAAATATCTCTGGATAATTCCAGAAGGGAGCGGCTTACTGCCTCTCTTATTGCTCGCTCTTTTTTTCTTCGGTTTTCTGTTCTTCCTGAAGGGCGGCAGCTTCAGCTTCGAGCTTTTTCTGTCTGATTGAATCCTTGATGCTGGAAATTCCAGCGATGACGGCAATCAGTCCGCCGAAAAACAGGATCGGTGGGATAAAACCGAAAACAAGTTCATAAAATTCTCTCCACCAGACGAAGATTACCAGATAAAGACCGGCCACCATGGAGATCACGCCGAGAACAATAGCCAGATATTTGCCCATGCTGTACCTCCCTTCATTTTCACTTTGATACCATATATCTACAAAATTTCCTGCCGGGTGTCAATTTCAGAGTGATTTTTTTCAGCAGAATTTTGTTTTTATTTCTGTTTTTTTCTTCCTGTTCATTACACACGTTGCCCGTCTTCATGAGACTTGAAGATAACCATCACGCCTCGCGAATTTCAACAGGCTGCTGCCGCCATCAGAGCCGATGCTGCGGATTGAATTCCTGACCTGCCGCGGATAATATAATCCCTGAGATGAGTCTGAAGCTGGTTATTCTTGACCTTGACGGAACGATCGTCGAGAATTCTTACGACTGGGCGGCTATCAGGAGAGAGCTCGGAGTAACCGGAGGTTCGATTCTCGGTTACCTTGATGGTCTGCCCGAGCCTTTAAGGTCGGAGAAGTACGCTCTTCTTCAAAAATATGAAAAGGAGCAGACGGAAAATTCCGTCCTTAAGGAAGGGGCCAGGGAATTTTTACAATGGCTGGCAGACAGGAGGATAAAAAGAGCGCTGGTTACCAACAATACACTGGAAAACACCGGACATCTTCTCGATAAATTCCAGCTGAAGTTTGACCTGGTGCTTACGAGAGAAAGCGGCCTGCACAAGCCGGCCGGGGCGCCCTTTCTCCGGGTGATGGAAAATTTCGGGGTGAAAGCTGAGGAAACGGCTGTCATCGGCGATACTAATTATGACATGATGGCGGCCAGGGAAGCGGGAATCTCAAAAGTGTTCATTCTGAAAAGCGCCATGACCCCGGACGGACTTGACGGGGCGGAAATGGTCGATTCATTCGACAGCCTGCAGAAAAGGCTGGAGGCGGAATGCTGAAATCAGCTTTTTTCAGTTTATTATTTAAGCCATTCTGCCCGGTTTCAGGTTTTTATCTGGAATTCTGTTCGTAAACCACCTTCCCACCGACTATCGTATAGGCAATCGGAGCGGTCAGAATTTCCTTCGGTTCGACGTTGAAAATATCCCGGGCGAAAACGGTGAGGTCAGCCAGTTTACCTGGCTCCAGGGTCCCCTTCAGATCCTCTTCAAAAGAAGCGTAGGCGGAGCCCCGGGTGAAGTATTTGATGGCTTCCGCCAGCGTCAGCTTCTGCTCGGGGAACCAGCCTCCTTCCGGATAGTCAAACTCTATGTTTTTCCTGGTGACAGCAGAATAGAGGCCGCGCCGCGGGTCCAGTGGCTCCACCGGCCAGTCGGAGCCGAAGGCTAAAATCGCTCCGTTATCCAGAAGAGTTCTCCAGGCGTAAGCGTACTTTGAGCGCTCACGACCGACTCGAATTTCGCAGAAACGCATGTCGGTGGTGCAGTGAGTCGGCTGCATCGAGGCGATCACCCCGAGTTCGCGGAAGCGTGGAAAGTCTTCCGGTTTTATGATCTGGGCATGCTCGATTCTGAATCGCAGGTCCTTCTTTCCGTATTTTTTCTGGGCTCTTTCTACTGCGTTAAGCACCCAGTTAACGCCCTTATCGCCGATCGCGTGCACCCCGACCTGAAAGTCGTGGGCATAGGCTTTTTCCAGAAGTTCGTAGAAAACTTCTTCCGGATACTGTGGCAGTCCTGACTTTGTCGGGTCGTCGGAAAACGGTTCGAACATCAGGGCGGTTCCCGAGCCCAGGGTGCCGTCGATGAAGGCTTTGAGGAAACCTATTTTCAGATATTCGTCACCCTGTCCCTGACGCAGCCCCAGGCTGATGTATTGATCTATTCCTTCTATCGGCAACCAGGCATAAACCCGGAGGGTTAGCCTGCCTTCGGAGCGGAGCTTTTTGTAGACCTCAAGCTGTTCGAGGCCAGCATCGGCATGTACTCCGGTAAGTCCAAGCTTGCGGGCATGGTCGAGCGCCCGGAGGATATCCTCTTCGATGGTGGATTTGATAACCGGTCTGACCTTTAAAAGGCCCATGGCCGATTCCTTGAGTATACCGGTGGGTTCACCGGTCCGCGGGTCGCGCACTATTTCTCCTCCGAAGGGGTCCTCAGTGCGGCGGTCAATTCCAGAAATTTTAAGTGCCAGCGAATTAACCCAGACAGAGTGTCCGTCTACCCGCCTTATGACCACCGGGTTTTCCGGGGACACCTTATCCAGGTCTTCTTTTGTTGGCCATTTCTGGTCCGGGAAGAGAGTATGGTCGTATTCACGGCCAAACACAGGAGTTCCCGGCGGAAGCTCCTTGATTTTTTCAGCTATCATCTGCTGCACTTTCTCCACCGAGTCGACTCCGCGGAAACTGAGTTCGATGAGCGAACGGCCGCCCGAGGCAAAATGGGTGTGAGCGTCAATCAGACCCGGAATGGCTACTCCCTCTTTGAGTTCGATCACCCTGGTTTCCGGTCCGGTGTACTTTTTTATTTCTCTGGCGGTGCCGCAGGCTAAGATTTTCCCGTCCGCGGCGGCCAGAGCTTCAACAAAAGGCCGGGAATCGACGCCGGTAAATATTTTGCCGATTATCACCAGCTCGGCTTTGCTCGCCTCAGGCTTCTGGCAGCTGATTCCGGCAAAGGAAAGCAGCAAGAAGGTTGCGGCCAGCATAAATAATTCAATTTTCAGTCTTATTTTTTTCCTGACGTTCATCTCCGGCTCCTTATGTTTTTTTTGAGTTATGATAACACATCCGGCTCGCGCGTGAAAAAGGAATTTCGAACTGACGAGGAAAGTCGAGCTCTTCCTGGATCTCACCGAACGCCTGGTAGACTTCAAACAGCCGGCTCAATTTAATCTCAGCGGAAAGCCTTTACTCTTCTGAAGGGAAATCTGTAAGATGGCGGGATTAAAACGAGTGTAAAGTTAGAGACGGCTATACTCTCCATTATTTTAATTAA
>JASEFX010000003.1:0-37891 GCA_030018265.1 Candidatus Saccharicenans sp. | reverse complement strand
ATTTTAACTAAAATTGAAAAATGTTATATTATCAAGAAAAAAGAAGGTAAAGGGGAATTATCATGTGCCAGCAGAAGCTTCTTTTGATTCCAGGCCCCAGCCCGGTGGTTGACAGGATTCTTGAGGCCCTGGCCAGACCGACCGTCTCTCATATCAGCCCGGAGATGGAAAAAGAACTGGCCGGAGCGGTGGAAAATATGAAGAAGATAGTGTTTACCACCGGAGGCCAGCCTTTTATCGTGGCCGGTGCCGGCACTCTGGCGATGGAGATCGCCCTTCTCAACATTACCGCGGATTCTGACCGGGTGCTGGTGGTTTCTCAGGGTTTTTTTGGAAATCGCATGGCGGAAATCTGCGAGGCTTTTGAGCTGAAGTTTCAGCTTTTGCAGAGTCAGTGGGGAAAGGTGGTGACACCGGACGAGCTCAGGGCAGAGCTCAAGAGACATCATTACGATATCGTCGTCTGCACCCATGTGGATACCGCCACCGGAGCCTGCGCTCCGGTGAAAGAGTATGCCAGAGTCCTGCACGATATGTCTCCCGAAACACTTTTTGTGGTCGATGGCGTCTGTGCCACCGGAGGCATTGAAGAAAGGATGGACGACTGGGGAATAGACGTTATTCTGACGGCTGCCCAGAAATGCCTGGGAGCACCGCCGGGGCTGGCGATTGATGTTTTTTCACCGAGGGCGATGGAAAAGAGGCGCAAGCTGCACCGGATAAAAGCCTATTACGCCGACATCATGCGCTGGTTGCCGGTGATGGAAAATCCGAATAAATATTTTTCCACACCCTGTGTCAACGAAATCAGAGCGTTTTACGAAGCTACCAGGATTGTTCTGGAAGAGGGGCTGGAGAAAAGGTTCGAGAGGCACGAACGCTTTGCCTCGGTCATACGCCACGGGCTGAATTCTCTCGGTTTTATCACCTACACCGATGAAACCTGTCTGGCAGCCACCCTCTCGGTCATTCGCTATCCGGAAGAAGTGGATGATCAGACATTCAGACAGAAACTGTATGAAAACGGGGTGGTGGTGGCCGGCGGCCTCGGTCCGACCGCCGGGAAGGTTTTCCGCCTGGGTCATATGGGAAACCTCACCAGGGACCAGATTATTTTTGCCTTTGACGCCATCGAAAAGACGCTTCTGAGCATCGGCTACGCTTTCACCCTTGGAGATGGCGTCGAGACCGTGCGTTCGCTGCTCGTCAGGTGAGCCGGTCTGATATTTTTCCGACAGACAGTTGTCAGGCTGACATTTTTCGTCTATCTTTTGAGTTAATTATTGATGAGGTTCGCACATGAGGAGCAAAGTTTATTTAATAAGAGCCACACGGAAGGAAGAGGCCGGGTTAATCTCCCGGAAGGCCAGGGCCGTTTACCGGGCGCTCGGCCTGAATGATAAGATTCAGCCTGAAGATTTTGTTGCCCTGAAGATTCATTTTGGTGAGAAAAACAACACCGGTCACATCAAGCCGCGCTGGATCACCGGAATCATTGAGGAAATTTTGAAAAAAAGCCAGAGAGCATTTCTTTCGGACAGCAACACCCTGTATGTGGGGAACAGGTCAAATTCTGTAGAGCATATCCGGCTCGCCTGGGAACACGGGTTCACCCCTGACGTGGTGAAGATTCCAATCATAATCGCTGACGGACTGGTCGGGAGGGAGAAGGATGAGGTAAGGGTTGACGGCCAGAGGGTTAAAGCTTCGCGCATCGCCAGCGCCTTCCTTCATTCTGATGTCATGGTCTGTTTGACTCACGTGACCGGGCATGTTCAGACCGGAGTCGGGGCAGCCATTAAGAACCTGGGAATGGGCTGTGCTTCCAGAGCGGGGAAGCTCGACCAGCATTCGGTGGTTCATCCGAGAGTCAACGCAAAACAATGCCGGAACTGCGGCGCTTGCTTGAAATACTGCCCGGCCGGGGCCATCGTTCAGGCGGAAAATTATGTGATGATAGACGATGAGAAATGCATCGGTTGCGGCGAATGTTTAGTCGTCTGCAAATACGGGGCGGTGAAGATGAAATGGGACGAGGATTCGCGGCGGCTTCAGGAAAAAATGGCTGAATACGCCCTGGCCGTGAAAAACCATTTCGGAGAGAGAATCTGCTTTTTGAACTTTATAATCAAGGTAACGAAGGACTGCGATTGCATGGCGAAAAATCAACCGGCCATCGTCGAGGATGTGGGTATCGTCGGCTCTCTGGATCCGGTGGCTGTCGATAGAGCTTCGGTCGACCTGGTGCTGAAGACAGCCGGCCGCGATGCTTTCCGGGAAGGATACAATATTGACTGGTCGACGCAGCTTGAGTATGGAGAGAAAATCGGGCTGGGCAGACAGGATTACGAGCTCGTGGAATTGAAGGAATTTTAGGTTAAAACCGCATACAGCAGGAAACCTGGTTCCGGCCTATTGTTTATCTTTCCATTCCAGAAGGAAAACAAAGAAAGCAGGCTTTTTTCCAGCAGGTCAAAATTTTTGCCTTATTAATTGTCGAGTGTCGGAGACAGGCTTCAGGTCCGGCTGTGTTAACTGGAAGTGGCAGAACTTTGCCTGGAGCTATTTCAGTTTCTTCAGATGACCGGCCGAAAAGAAAATCACGATCGAATAGATAAGAAAGATTATGGCTGAAGCAAGAACCGGGAGCTTTTCTCCGAGCAGATGGGCAGCCTGACCGATCCACAGGGAAGCGAAGGGCATAAGGCCGAAAAACACAAAACTGTAAATGCTCATCACCCGTCCGCGCATGTTTTCCGGAGTTTGGATCTGGACCAGAGCGTTGCAGAGGTTGTAGATTATGATGACGCCAAATCCGGAAATAATCAGAAACAGAAGAGAAAGCGGGAGGAATCTTGACACGGCAAAAAGAATGATCGAAAGAGGATAGAAAAACATCCCGGCCATCAGCAGTTTGCCTCGTGTTAGATGATGGCTGAATGAGGCTATAAAAAGAGCGCCAATCAGCGAACCAAGACCGGAAGCTGTCAGCAGAAAGCCGTTGGTCCGGGCATCTCCATCAAGAATTTGAACGGCCCAGGCCGGGAGCAGCGTGATGAAAGCCCGACCGAATAGGGTGGTGACGGCGACGGTCAGAACAAGAAGCCGGATGGTGCTGTGCTTGAGAACGTAAACTACTCCCTCTTTCAAATCCTGCAGAATTGAATTATTCGACGACCGGGGAATAAAAGCCCTGAGTTTCATCAGGCCCAGGGCGACGATGACAGCTATGAAGCTCAATCCGTTTAAGGTAAAGCACCAGGCCGGTCCGAGGGCGGCATAAATCAGCCCGCCTGCGGCCGGGCCGAGCGCCTGAGCGGTGTTGAAGAAAGCCGAGTTCAGGGCGATGGCGTTAGTAAGTGCGTCCGGTTCGATCATTTCCAGGACAAAGGCCTGACGAGCCGGCGCGTCGAAGGCGTTGACGATCCCGGTGCAGAAAGCCAGAACGATGATATGCCATGGCTGTATTAGTTTCAGAAAAACCAGCACCGCCAGGACAAAAGCCAGAAGCATCATCAAACTCTGGGTAATTATAAGGATGCGCCTCCGGGGAAAACGGTCAGCCACCACTCCGCCGTAGAGCATGAAGAGCCAGCTGGGCAGGCCGGCGGCAAATCCGGCATAGCCAAGGTAAGCTGGAGAACGGGTCAGCTCATAGATGAGAAAAGCCTGAGCTGTCATCTGCATCCAGGAGCCGAAAACTGAAATCAACTGCCCCCAGAACCAGAGTCGATAGTTCGGGTATTTCAGCGCGTAAAAAGTCTGCCTCCAGGAAAACTTCCTGCTGAGGGCGACAAGACGCGGCAGCAGCTGAGTGGAGGTTTCGTTTATTTCCTGGTCCATGGAAGCTTTATCAGGTGTCGTTTTTATTTATATTGATGTTATAAAATCATTTTTCTGCCTGAAAACGGGTTTTTTTATTTTTTGCTGACGATTCTTGATATCAACTTCTGATGTTGTGTTCAGCCTGTCAGTTACATGTCTTTCTGGCAAAATTTCCAGTATCAGCTTCCGCCGTAAAATTAAACCTGATTATACGCTTTAAGGTGGAGATTTTCAACAAGTTAGTTGTAGATCAGCTCGCGGGGTGGAGAAAATATGCCTTTTTTACTTACTCAGCTGCTCTGACCAGTCAGCCGGCTGAGTTCGGCTTCATATACCAGAAGGTCAGAGTCGCTGAAAAGAACGAACCTGATTTTTTTGACCTTTTTAAGTTCAGGAACCATCTCCAGAACCGTGCGCAGAGCCACTTCGGTGGCTTTTTCCAGCGGATAGCGAAAGTAGCCGGTGGAAATGGCCGGAAAGGCTATCGAGTCGACATCATGTTCTTCCGCCAGTTTTAGCGAATTGCGGTAACAGTCAGCCAGCAGTTTTTCTTCTGGTTTATCGACGCCATAGACGGGTCCTAGTGTGTGGATGACGTATTTATTCGGCAAATTGTAGCCTGCGGTTATTACCGCCTGGCCCGGTTCTATAGGGGCGTATTTACGACATTCTTCCTCAAGACCGGGCCCGGCTGCCCGGTGAATGGCTCCAGCCACTCCACCGCCCGGACGGAGGTAAGCGTTGGCGGCGTTAACTATCGCTGTGATATCCGGCTGGTTAGCTATATCCCCCTTAACCAGTTCAATCGTTACCCCGGAGATTTCTTTTATCATGATGTCCTTCCCTCCTTATACTTATAAGGTCAACTCTAATATACCTGACCTGAAAAAGAAAACAACAGAAATTTTTAATCAGAGAAGGGTAAGCGGAAGGGAACAAAAAAATATCGGGGAGGAGGGATTCGAACCCACGACCCCAGCGTCCCGAACGCTGTGCGCTAACCAGGCTGCGCTACTCCCCGAAGGCTAAAAATTATAGATTAATCTTCCGGATATGTCCAGCCCGCGGTTTCATCACCGCCGTTTATACGATTCTTTACTCATATTTGAAATTTTCACCATCAGGGCTTGAAATTTCGGGGACCTGGAGCTTTGACCACGAAGAATTCCAGAGTCTCCTCTGCCGGTTGCTGGCGTTCATCCTGACGTTATAAGGGGTGTTGACAATCGTCCCGACCCATTAGCTATGCGCCTGTTAATCGCCAGGTTGGAGAGTAATTGTGCCCAGAATTATGATCATATAAACGTTTGAATTGGAATAATGTTCGGGAAGAGCTTCCTGCTTATTCAGAACCATATGGGTGATGACCACATTCTCTTCGTCAAAGATTTTTTATATAATTTTTTGACGTCCGGGTGAATTTGTAAGTTTTTTCGATCATGTTTAATTTTTCTCCCCAAAATTTAATGACCCGTTTCTGGTGTCAGCTTCTTCATTTTAGATGAAAAGAAACATTTGAGGCGAAGTTAATTTCTGAGAGCGAGGGTTTAACCGGCGGTGCTTCATGATTCCTTGTCTGAAAATTTGCTGTGTAACCCGACAGAATCCAGCCTTTTGACTGAGAACGCCATGTTGTTATATAAGTGTTTGAGCTGATGAGAGCCTGGCACCAGAATTTCATATCAGATGCTGAAATAATGAAATATGAAATGTCATGAGTTTCATGAGAAATAGCTGCAGCTAATCTGGTAAAGCATGTTTTAAGAAGAAAAAATAAATTCGTTTTTATGAGGAGACATAATATGAAAGTCAAAAACTTTAAGCCGGTTTTGATTTTTCTGCTCTTAATTTTAGCCTGTTTAATTTATGCTATTGTGCCGGCTGTCTCTTCAGAATCCGGACGGGTTCTTGAAGGGTTGACGGTTCAGAGCAAAATTCTGGGGAAAGAAGTTCGCTATACCATTTATCTGCCTCCGGATTATGAAACATCCACCCGGCGTTATCCGGTGGTTTATCTGCTCCACGGCTACACCGACAACGACACTGCCTGGGTGCAGTTCGGAGAGGTTAACCTGACGGCTGACCGGGCGATCGCCGGGAGACTCATCCCGCCGATGATCATCGTCATGCCAGACGGCGGTGTTAGCTGGTACATAAACGATTATCAAAACAAAGTCCGTTATGAAGACTTTTTCTTTCAGGAGTTCATACCTTATATCGACGCCACCTACCGCACCCGTCCGCAGAAGGAGTTTCGAGCGATTGCCGGTCTGTCAATGGGAGGCTGGGGGACGCTGATTTATGCGCTGCGTCATCCGGAAATGTTTGCGGCGGCGGCTCCTTTCAGCGCTGCCGTCTGGACCGATGATGAAGTTATCTCCACAGACGAAAAAGTTTACGAACGCATCTTCGGTCCGCTTTTCGGACCCGGGCTTAAGGGAAAGGATCGTCTGACCACTCATTTCAGAAGCTACAACCCGCTGGACCTGATCAAAACCCTGCCGGAGGAGAAAATTAAAAGCGTGCGGTTTTACATCGATTGCGGCGATGACGATTTTCTCTACAAGGGAAATGCCGCCCTGCATGTGGCTCTGCGCGACCGGAGGATTCCCCACGAATTCAGGGTGCGCGACGGCGGGCACACCTGGAGCTACTGGCGAACCGGCATCCTGGATGCCCTCAGGTTCATCGGCGAAAGCTTCCACCGATAAACGAGGTAAAAGATGGATTTTTTCTCGATGCCTGAATTCATAAATAAAACAGCCGTGGTCACAGGCGGCGCCCAGGGAATCGGTCTGGTGGCCGTCCTGGCTTTTCTCAGAAACGGGGCAAAGGTTATAGCTCTTGATAAGGATGAAGATGCTATAAACGATGCGCTTGAAGATTTCCTTTCTGATTACAGGCCCAGGGTAGAATTTATAACCTGCGATCTTGCCAGACCGGATCAGGTAAAGCAAAGTTGCCAGAAGGTTCTCTCCGCCTGTGGAAAGATTGACGTCCTGGTGAACAATGCCGGTGTCGGAAGCTGGAAAACCATCGAAGAAATTACGCTGGAGGAGTGGGACGAAGTAATAAATATTAATCTCAGAGCGGCCTTTCTGATGGTGAAAAATCTGCTTCCCGCGCTGGGGGAGGGGAGCGCCGTGGTAAACATCGCCTCCACCAGGGCTTTCATGTCGGAGGCTAATACTGAGCCTTATTCAGCTTCAAAGGGAGGACTGCTGGCGCTGACGCATGCTCTGGCCATTTCTCTGGCTCCGAAAAAAATCCGGGTGAATGCTATCAGCCCCGGCTGGGTAGAGGTTTCAGCTTATAAAAAAAGGAAAGAGCGGAAAGCTCCCGTGCTCAGGGAAATTGACCATAAACAACATCCGGCCGGACGCGTTGGTAAACCGGAGGATGTGGCTAATGCTGTGCTTTTTCTTGCCTCTTCCCTCAGTGGTTTTATTACCGGGACCAGGCTGATCGTTGACGGCGGAATGACGGTGAAGATGATCTATGAAGAATAAACATGACCTCAACTATGAATAAATTATCATTGTGCTTTCCGGCTGTCTCTGAAAATTGCGGAAGATTTCTATTTCCAGCACCTGTTCGGAAGGAACAGGAAAAAAACCAGTATCTCAGATCTGTGTTTTTCTGGAGGTTAAGACATGAAGAAAAAGGGATTCAAGCTGCCGCATACGCTGGTTTTGATTTACCTGCTGGTGATTATGGTTTATCTCCTGGCGCTGGTGCTTCCTTCGGGCGAGTTTGACCGGGCTGAAAAAACCGTTCAGGGTAAAACCAGGCTGGTTACCGTTCCCGAAACCTATCACCAGATTGAAAAAAAGTGGCTCGGTCCGGAGTGGCTGCTGCTCGCTCCGATTCGCGGCTTTCAGGACGCCTCGCTGATAATTTTTCTGATTTTTATCTTCGGCGGAACCTTCGGTATTCTGACCAGATCCGGGGCGATCGATGCCGGCATCCACCGGCTGGCGGCTTTTTTCGGCCGCAATCCCCGGCTGAGGATACTGGTTATTCCGGTGCTGATGATTATCTTCTCACTGGCCGGAAGCGTTTACGGGATGGCTGAGGAATCAATCCCCTTTGTTCTGATTTTTATTCCTTTTGCCATTTCCATGGGTTACGATTCTATCGTCGGGGTGGCCATTCCCTTCGTCGGCTCAGCCGTGGGCTTTGCCGCGGCATTTTTTAATCCCTTCACTGTCGGCATTGCTCAGGGGTTTGCTGATTTGCCGCTTTATTCGGGGCTGGGATACCGACTCATCCTGTGGATTATCGCTACGATCATAGCCATCGTTTTTGTGATGGTCTATGCGGAAAAGGTCAGGAAAAATCCTGAACTCAGCCCGGTTTATGATATAGACCGCGAAAGGATTCACCATCAGGAAAATTCAGCCGCGGATCTTGAGTGGGGCACTTCCCAGAAGCTGGTTATTGCCTGCCTTTTTGCTGGCGTCGGATTGCTGATTTACGGCATATTAAAAAAAGGCTGGTACATGGAAGAAATCGCTTCTCTTTTTCTGGGAATCGGCCTGATTTCCGGATTTCTGGCTAAGATGAAGCCCTCAGAAATGGCTAAAAATTTCGTCGACGGCGCCAGAGATATGATGAACGTCTCCCTGATAATTTCTGGCGGTCGGGCGGTTCTAATCATCCTGAAGGAAGCGGCCGTCCTGGACACTATGCTTCAGGGAGCGGCTGGCCTGATTTCCAGCGTGCCGGCCATTCTGACCGCCCAGATCATCTTCTTAGTGCAGGCGGTGATCAATTTCTTCGTTCATTCAGGAACAGCTCAGGCTGCTCTGACCATGCCGATTATCGCTCCGCTGAGTGACCTGGTGGGCATCACCAGGCAAACTTCCGTTCTGGCTTTTCAGCTGTGTGAAGTGATAAACCCCATTCTGCCCACGTCGGCGGTAACCATGGGCGTGCTGGGTGTGGCTAAAATACCCTGGGAAAGATGGGCTAAATGGTTTGTGCCGCTGATGCTGATATTGATGGTTTTCAGCCTGCTGGCCCTTATCCCGCCGGTCCTGATGAAGTGGGGACCATATTGATGCGGGCATAATTATCAGCCTGCAGTATTTAACAGAAAATAAAAATAAGAGAGGAGTTTCTTCTGTCTGGAATTCTACCTGGAAACGGGTTTCGCTACTCCCGGATTTTTCAATTCAGAAATAGAAATAAGCTATCCGACTCTTTTTTCTCTGTTGCCGCTGAAATATTTTTAATAGCGCTGTGTGAGCTGTTAATCGAAGCTGATTTAACGAGTATAATGTTCAAGGTTCTGAAATTATGAAAGGCCTGACAAAATTGTTTTTTACTCGATTTCTTCCTTAATGATTCTATCTATTTCGTCGGGTGCGTGACGGAGGGCCCACATCAGTTTCGCGCAGAGGATTTCCAGGCTCTGCGCGCCCCCTTCTATAACTCCCATCGTCAGAGCCCTCCGGCCGACCTCATACATGTTCATCAGCGTTTTGCCGTAAAGGCACTGGGAAGTAACGATCACCGGGAGATTTCTGGCTCTGGCTTTCCTGAAGAAATTTTCAAATCCGTATGGGATGTTTCCCGTGCCGTATGCTCTGATGATAAAACCCTTGATATTCTCCCTGTCCAGCAAGAATTCTAAATCGCCCGGGTCGCAACCGGGGGAGAGGGTATGGATAAAAATATCAGATTCGAAACCGGGATAGATTTCTATGTCGTGAGGTTCGCTGATTCTCTTTTTCACCTGGCTTTTCATTCTGATGTCGACAGAAATCTCTCCGGCGTCATCGCCGTTCACGCTGCGAAAAGCGTCCAGGCTGGATTCGGAAGCTTTGGTAGCCCGGCTGCCGCTGATGATCCTCCGGTCAAAAACGATAAAAACGCCCGAGTAAGGCATGATGGCCACCCTGAATGCGTTGACCAGATTGCGGCGGGCGTCGCTTTCGATTCTGATGGCAGGGATTTGACTCCCGGTGAGCACGATCGGTTTTCCCAGGTTCTTTATGGACACGCTCAACGCGGCTGCGGTATAAGCCATCGTGTCGGTGCCGTGGGTTAGAACGAAGCCGTCGTAACGCCGGTAATTTCCCTTGATGCAGCGAAGAATCCGGTCCCAGTCGGTCGGTGTTATGTTGGTGCTGTCGATGTTGGCGATGAATTCTATGTCGTAATCGGCGATGGCTGAAAGCCGCGGCTCGACTTCCCGGAGAATCTTGATGGCGGATTCTTCGCTGTCGGGGACGGCTAAGGAACCGTCCTCCTTTTCTTCCATGACGATCGTTCCGCCGCAGAATAACACCAGAACTCTTTGTTTCTTTTTCATAAGATTATTTTACCTTAAAGCCGGAGAGCAATAAATCATCAACCATCTTTCGGCTGATAAGATACCCTGGCCGGGTATTCCAGTTACTTGCCTTTGGTAATTTTACAATCATAAAATAAAAATAGATGTTCTGAGCGAGGGATAAACGATATGATTTATAGAACTGCCGCTCTTTCAAACGAGCAAACTGATTACGCCGCCGCGCGGTTTTTATATTCTCGGCGAAGAGTTGTTTTGCCTTTGTTAATGATAATTTTTCTCGGCTTGATTTTATCAGCCTGCAGGAAGACCGGTCCTACAGGTCCGGTTCCGCCTGAAGATAAAGGATACTCTTATTATCATATCGGCAACACTGAAGATGTAACCACCGCCACCAATCCGGGATACTTGCTGATGGGCGGAGGCTCCGATGTGGATGAGGCTTTTCGCTGGATGATTCAGAGAAGCGGGGGCGGAGATTTTGTGGTTCTTAGAGCCAGCGGAGGGGATGGCTATAATCCTTATATCTACAATCTGGGCCAGGTAGATTCGGTGGAGACGCTGGTGGTTTACAGCCGTCGCGCTGCCTCGGATCAGTTTGTGGTGGATAAAGTCAGAAAGGCAGAAGCGATTTTCATCGCCGGCGGCGATCAATCTGATTATATGAATTTCTGGAAGGGCACTCCCTTAAATGAAGCTATAAATTATGCCATAGGTCGTGGCGCGGTTGTAGGTGGAACCAGCGCCGGTCTGGCTGTTCTCGGAGAGTTTATTTTTGCCGCCTACCGGGGAACTGTTTATTCTTCCGAAGCTCTGGCCAATCCTTACCATTCTTACGTGACCCTGGAGAAGAATTTTCTGAACATTCCGGTGTTACAGCGAGTTATTACCGACAGTCATTTTCTCGCCAGAGATCGAATGGGCCGACTGATGGTTTTCCTGGCAAGGATTATCAAAGATGGCTGGTCTACCGAAGCCCGTGGCATAGGAATCAACGAAGCTACCGCTCTGCTGGTCGAACCGGACGGCCCGGCCAGAGTTGTCGGTAGAAGCGCGGTTTATTTTTTGCTCGCCGATAAGATGCCTGAAATCTGTCAGTCCGGAGTTCCTCTGACCTTCACGGACATTCCTGTGTACAGAATTACAGCCGGCGGGTATTTCAACCTTCTCACCTGGCAGGGGAGCGGGGGACTGGCATACAGCATTTCGGCTGTTTCCGGGAATCTCTCTTCCTCCACCGGCTCAATTTATTAATTTATTGAAGAGATCAGAGAATACGATTTTCAGGAGCTAACTGCCTTAATGTGGCGGCGGATCATCCGCGAAATTTGAATGGCCGCCGGCGGGTCGTAGTTCGATAACACAATTATCGTATAGCCGGTGGCGGCCTCAAATTCCAGCACCGCGTTAATCCCGGGCGCTCCGCCGGCGATGGCTAAATTCCAGCGGCTGCGGTCCGGTTTAATCTGGACTTCTTCTTTTTGATTGGAAACTCTGACAACTCCGCCTTTGATGGTGGCTGATGACGGGTCAGATTTCGCCGGCATGGTTTCTGCTCCCGGGTTTTTATCCAGAATTGCGGCGCTTCTGTCATTTTTGTTTTTCGACTCTATTTTCTCTCTGTCTGTTTTCACTGCGGCTGTGGCTGGCTCGATACCGGTGAAAACCCAGTCGGTCCAGGCTTCGCTCAAAAGGCGATTTTCAAAAAGGGCGCGAACAAAACGCAGGAGGTCTTCCGCCGGGGCGTAGACACCTCCGGCCGCACTTCCCCGGGCAGGCCTGGTGTAGATATTCCGCCGCCAGATTTTCTCGACATTTTTTTCTGTTTGCTCAGCGGTGCGTATTCTTTCTTTTTCCTGGCCGCTTAATGATTTTACAATGGTCTGAACTGGCTTTTCCGACTCTTCTGGCCGGGCGGGAGTTTGCCTTTGCCCTGAAATGACAGAGCCAGGCTCGGTCTCTTCATTTACCCTGGTATAGCCTTCGGCCACGTTTTCGACCACCGCATCCGCCTGAAACCAGCCGGAATCTTTCATCCCGGCCGGCTCAAAAATGTTACGATTTATAAAATCGTAATAATCCATCCCGGAGGCTGCGCTTATGATCTCCCCGAGCAACACATAGCCGCCGTTGGAGTACATTTCTCTCGTCCCCGGTTCAAAAGCCAGGGGTTTGTGGGCGAAGAGTTTCAGGTAGTCGCGGTTGTGCCGGAGGAAATTTTTTGGCGTCTTGTTAAATTCGGGTCCGAAGAAATCGCCGATTCCTGAAGTCATGTTAACCAGATGGCGCACGGTTACTTTTTCTCTGGCTTCAGCGTTCGGATATTCCGGCAGGAACTTTTCCAGCTTATCGTCAAGATTCAGCCAGCCCTGTTCTGCCATCTGTCCGATGGCTATTCTGGTAAAAATTTTATTGATCGAGCCGAGGTTGAATCGGGTATCGGTTCTGTTCGGCACACGGAATTCTTTGCTGGCAAAACCATATGACCTAAAGAAAATCGGCTGGAAGTGCCGCGCGATCAACACTACGCCGGAGAAGCTATCTTCCTGAACGGCTTTTTCTATCTGTCGCTCGATGGCCACAAGAGCTTCAGCCAGCCTCATCGGGGGCAGGGGAGGTGCCAGGTCTTCCGGCCCGGCTTCATCGAGGCTGAGTGCTTTTAACCAGAATTTTCCTCCCGTTTTCTCGAAGACCAGAGTCAGCTTAAAGAGTTGATTTTTAGTTCGTTCGATAAAAAGGCTGATTTCTTCCGGGGATTGCTGGATTACCTCAATCAACTTCAATTCTTTCCCCAGCCGCTGCCTGAGGTCCAGCAATCTCTGCGTCCTTTCGCTGGCCGGTGCTTGCTGAAGTTTTTCGGCTGGCAGGTTCTGCGAGAAAAAAGCCTCCAGTCCGGCGTCTTCTGACCTGTCAAAAGCCTTCCAAAACTCCTCCGCCTTCTTCCCGACCTCCGTCCCCGGGAAGACGACAACGGTCCTGATTTTATTGTTATCTGTCACATTTTGAAGTTCCAGAGAATCAGGAAAAACCTCTTGTGCTGTCATTAGGATGAGGGAGGATATGAGAAATATCGAACCCGATACCATATATTGTAAGGCCAAATGTTTTTTTAACCATAAAATATGACGCGCGCAGGAAAAAATTTTTGCCCTCATTCAGTCTCCTTTTCCCTGCATATAGTTTAATAATGCAGGAGATATTGCTTATTTTATATAATGATACAATCAACCTGTTTGTTGCACTTAAAAAAATTAATTATGGAAATGTTGAGAAAAAAATAGATAAAAAATTTCGCCTACTTCCTGTAAACCGGATTTCTAACTAAATCAAGCGGCTGAATGTGATACCGCCATCGGAAAAAAAGGTAAAGAGAAGCGATGGATTCCGTTCCAGAAAAACAATTAAAGAAAGGTAAGAAATAGCAAAAATAGAATTTTCGCCCTCAAAAATAACGAAATGGTGAACTGATCTAAAAAGTGTCATTACCGGTTCTTAAGTTTTGAAATGGTGAAAGACTTCTTTGCGGTTGAAATTGGTTTCATTAAGGATTAGATTATTGTCGATCATTCAGGATCTGTATTCTTAATAACTTTTAATTAATAATTTTGCAGATGAATATGAGAATTTGATGATGAATAATAAATTCAGGGAGGTAATTATGAGGTGTAAGGCAAAGTTAATTGGCGGATTGATGCTCTCAGTGTGGCTCCTCATTCCGTTCCTGCTCCGGGCGGATGAGGGGATGTGGATGCCCCACCAGATGAAGATGCTCAACCTGCAGCAGCTCGGACTCAAGATGAACCCCGACGACCTGTACAGAACTGACGGCACCGGCCTGATGAGCGCCGTGGTCAACCTGGGCGGCGGCACCGGCGAGTTTGTCAGCCCCGACGGTCTTATTCTCACCAACCACCACGTGGCCTTCGGTGCGATCCAGAGAGCTTCAAACAAGGAGCATGACTACATCACCGAGGGCTTTCTTGCCCGCAAGCGAGAGGAAGAAATTCCTGCTCTGGGCTATACTGCCGATATTCTTCTCGGCTATGAAGAAGTAACCGCGCGGGTTCTTTCCAGGGTTAAGCCGCGCATGACCCCGAAGCAGAAGTATGAAGCCATCGATTCCGCCATAAAGGAAATTGTGGCGGAAGCAGAAAAGGCCGGTCCCGATATCAGGGCCAGCGTCGTTTCCATGTACAGCGGCAATCAGTATTATCTCTACCGCTTCAAAAGAATAAAGGACGTGCGTCTGGTTTACGCCCCTCCGCAGGATCTGGGTAATTACGGCGGCGAGGTGGACAACTGGATGTGGCCCCGTCATACCTGTGACTTTTCTTTCCTCCGGGCTTATGTTTCAAAAGACGGCATCGGCGTTGATTACAGCCCGGATAATGTTCCCTACAGGCCGAAAGTCTGGCTGAAAATTTCGACCGAAGGAGTGAAGGAAGGCGATTTCACCTTCGTCATGGGTTATCCAGGACGCACTTACCGCAACAACATGGCGGTGGAAATCGAATATGACTTCAACGCGATGGTTAAACGCATGACCGAATTCCAGGACATTATTAACTTCATCGAAACGGCCACAAAAGGCGATAAAGAAAAAGAAATCCGTTATGCCAGCATGCTCAAGGGACTTTACAACTCGCTGAAGAATATGCAGGGGAAAGTCGAGGGCATGAAGAAGGTGGACCTCATCGCCAGAAAAAGAGAGCAGGAAAAGGAACTTCTGGCCTGGATTAAAGCCACCCCCGAACGCCAGAAAAAATACGGTCAGGTTCTGGACCTGATGGACATCTTCATGAAACGTTACGACGTCTACGCTTCCCGCAATGAAATTCTGAGCAACATCATCAGTCCGTATTTCGGGTCCACTGTTCTTTCCCAGGCTTACACCATCTACCGGACGGTCGAAGAGCGCCAGAAACCGGATAAAGACCGCGAAGCCGCTTACCAGGAAAGAAACCTTCCGTACGTAAAACAGAGGGTTCAGCTGGCTGAACGCAGCTACGTGTTTGACACCGACCGGGAATTTTTCAAGCATCAGCTCAAAAAGCTGATGAACCTGCCTGCAGAAAAAATACCGTCGGCTCTCAGGCCTGTGTTTTCCCGGAAATCGGAAAAAGCCATCGAAGAGTTCGTCGATAATCTTTACGAAAACACCATTCTCGGAAATCCGGAAAAGCGCCTGGAACTGCTCGAGCTCAAACCGGCCGAGCTGATGAAGTTGAACGACCCGTTCATCAATCTGGCTGCCGAGCTGGAAAAGGAACTCAAGGTGGTGCGCGAGGAAAGCAAAGCCTGGGCTCAGGAAAGAGCTGACATCAAGAAGCTCTATGAAGCTGCGCTTCTCGAAATGAAAGAGGGGAAGCTGGCTCCTGACGCCAACGGCACGATCAGGTTTACCTATGGACTGGTTGAAGGCTATAGCCCGCGCGACGCCGTCATCTACAAACCGATAACCACGCTGAAGGGCGTCATAGAAAAAGAAACCGGAGAATTCCCCTTCCGTGTTCCTGATAAGCTGAAGGAACTTTATAAGAAAAGAGACTTCGGACGCTTCGAAGACCCGGTGCTCGGGGATGTCCCGGCCTGTTTTCTCAACACTACCAACGTCACCGGCGGAAATTCTGGTTCTCCAACCCTGAATGCTAAGGGAGAGCAGGTGGGCATAATCTTTGACATGACCTACGAGAGCGTTATCGGCGATTATTACATCATACCGGAGTGGCAGCGTTCGATTTCGGTGGAAATTCGCTATGTGCTGTTCATAACGGAAAAATTCTCAGGCGCCCATCATCTGATGAAGGAGATGGGACTCTGCCGCGAAGAATCCGAAAAGGAGAAGAAGTAAAGACACCTGACTGATTCTAAAAATTTCTGCAGCCGGGCTTGGAAACGGAGTCAGGTCCGGGTCGGCAATTTAAGCCGATTTAGATGCTCAGGGCCCGGGGCGCAGGTTGGTTCCGGTAGCCTGCACCTTCAGGCTTTTCCGTCTTAAAGCCTGCTTAATCCGGAAGCTGGATGTAATAAAGGAATATTTTTCCGCGGTTTTTTCCAGGAATATGAAGCCGGTATTCAGGTCAGAAACAATTTGCCCTGGCGAACGGAAATTTCGTTTTTTTCAAGCTGTTCTTTGCCCGACCCGGAGGGAAGATTATTTCTTTTTTTCCAGGTCTTCGGTGAGCATCGACCGGAGCTGATTCATAAAATCGTCTATGTCAACCGCTTCAATGTTAATCGGAGGAACTTTTTCGGCCTCAGGCGGAACTTTATTCTTTTTCTTAATCTGCACGTTCTTCTCCACCCAGGACAGGAGCTCCTGCGTATTTATTGGCTTTTCAAAGAGATGGTCAGCCCCGATGCCCTTGATATCAAGCCGGCTGGTGGCTCCTTTGTAAACAGCGGTTATCAGCACCACTTTAGTGTCCTTAAGATCTGGATCCTGTTTAATTTTCTGACAGAGGTCGGCTCCGTGAATTTTGGGGAGGAGCATGTCGCAGATAACCAGACCTGGCTTGATTTCTTTCACCAGGCGCCATCCGGTATCGCCGTCAAAGGCTTTCACCACCATAAAGCCTTTTTCCTGGAAAAGCTTTTCCAGCATGGCCGAGGTGACCCGGTCATCGTCAATGACAGCCACGATCGCGCTCATCTCTTTTCTCCGACAGGATTTTATTATTCTTTTTTATTAATTATGTCAATAGCAGCCATCTTTTGCTAATTGTCCGATAGGCGATTCTGGTTAACCCCCGGGAAGTGCTTTAAGTTCTAAGAACGGATAAATCCAGGAAGGTAAAGCAGAAGAAGCGCTCATGGTTTACCGCCATCATGGTAAGTGTCCATAAAAATGAAGATGCGCTCAACCTTTTAATTTCCCTTAGGTTTTTCTGGAAGGCTTCCGCCCGGAGGAATCTGTGCCGTTCAAAAAACTATCGGAAATAGCGATTAAAGAAATCAGGTTTTCCGGTGTCCGTCAGCACTAAAAAATATTCCTCACTCGTGCTATCATATTAACTAAAAAAAGACTGATTGCCTCTTCAGACAGAAAACGAGCAGAAATTTTTTTCAGGCAGGTATCGCCTGTAAGTCTAAAAATTATCAAAGCCAGTACCTGGAGAAAAGAATAAATAATGATCGCGGTCGAGGAACTTTCAAAGAGTTTTGCCCGTCAGATCCTTTTTGAGAAAATCAGTTTCAGGATAAACCGGGGAGAGCGAGTGGGCGTGGTCGGGAGAAACGGCCACGGAAAAACCACCCTTTTTCGCATCATCGCCGGACTGGAAGAGCCGGACGAAGGAAGGGTTATTGTTCCGAAAAATTACCGCATCGGCTATCTCGAACAGGAGCCGCGGTTTGAGGCCCCGACGGTTATTGAAGAAGCCAGCCGTGCGCTTCCTGGATCGTTTCCAGACCAGCTCTGGCGGGTGGAAAAGGTCCTGGCCGGACTTGGTTTTTCAGACGAAGATTTTTCCAGGAATCCGTTCGAGCTTTCTGGCGGTTATCAGGTCCGTCTGAATCTGGCCCGCCTTCTCCTGTCTGATTATGACCTGCTTCTTCTGGATGAGCCTAACAATTACTTAGACATAACCTCGATTCGCTGGCTGGAAAAATTCCTGCTGGGCTGGCGTGGCGAGCTGATGTTCATCACCCATGACCGCAGCTTCATGGACCGGGTGGCCACCCATATCCTGGGTCTTCACCGGCGGAAGGTCAGAAAGATTGAAGGCGACACGGAGAAGTATTACAACCAGCTGGCCATGGAAGAGGAAGTCTACGAGAAAACCCGGATCAACGACGAGAGAAAACGCCGCGAGATGGAGGTTTTCATAAATCGGTTCCGGGCGAAAGCCCGTCTGGCCAATCTGGTTCAGTCGCGCTTGAAATACCTGGAGAAGATGGAGAAAAGACCGAAGCTCGAAAAAATCAAGAACATGGAATTTTCTTTCCAGGAAAAAGAGTTTCATCATAAATATGCTCTGAGCCTGGATAATGTCAGCTTTTCTTATACCCCGGGTCGGCTGCTCATCAGGAATTTCAGCATCCACATCGGCGCCCGCGACCGGGTGATGATCATCGGGCCAAACGGTCGCGGCAAAACCACCCTTCTGAAGCTCATGGCCGGACGGCTTAAGCCGCAAACCGGAGAAATAAGCTATCCAAAATCGGTTTCCATAGGTTATTTTGAACAGAGCTATGCCGAAGAGATGAACAACGATAATACGGTGCTCGAGGAAATAGCTCTGGCCAACAGGGAACTCGAGCCCTGGCGGGTGCGCCAGATTGCCGGCGGCCTGCTTTTTGAGGGAGACGAGGCGTTAAAGCCGATCAGGGTACTTTCCGGAGGCGAGAAAAGCCGGGTTCTTCTGGGAAAAATTCTGGCCACGCCGGTGAACCTTCTTCTCCTGGACGAGCCAACAAACCACCTCGACCTCGAAGCCTGCGATGCGCTGCTGGCAGCTCTGAACAATTTTGAGGGGGCGGTGGTTATGGTCACCCATAACGAAATGTTTTTGAATGCTCTGGCCGGGAGATTGATCGTATTTCAGAACGACGGTATTTCAGTCTTCGAAGGAGATTACCAGAGCTTCCTGCAGAAAGTTGGCTGGGATGAGGAAAAGAGGGAGCAGGAAAACGGCAGAAAGGAAGACAGAACGGTCAGGAGCGAAGGGAAAACGGCAGTTTCCGGGAATATTTCAACCGATAAGAAAATGACCAGGAGCGAGCGCCCGGACGATCCGTTTAAGTTCAAGCTTTCTCCCAGGGAAATACGGAAGTTGCGTTCGGAAGTTATCATCGAAAAATCCAGGACTTTGAAACCTCTCGAAGAGCGGGTGCTGAAACTTGAAAGCCAGATTGAAGAGCTGGAGCGGAGGATAAATCAGCTTACCGGAGATATCATCGCTGCCTCGGTTGAGGGTCGGGGGCAGGAGGTGGTGAAGCTTTCGCGCGAGCTCGATGCCTGCCGCAAGAGCCTGGATTCCCTCTACGAAGAATACACCCAGGTCTACATGGAATATGAGGAGAAAAGCGAAGCGTTTGAGCTCCGGCTTAAAGAAATAGACAAGCTTTCGTCATGATTCTGATGGTGAACAAGCCTTTTATTTTTTGCAAAGATTAGTATAATAATTAGCTAAAAGTTAATCCCCTGAAATGACTGAATGTATATCTATGCCTGGTATACAGGCAGGAAGGCGGTTGAAGGAAAGGTTTGCTGAGAATGAGGCAGGCAGAGGAAAAACCTGAGCACCGGCCCGGGTCGGGCGAAAAATTCCCGTTCTTTCCGCTTTTTAAATTTTCTTCTGGTTCAATTATATTTATCCTGCTGGTTGCCCTTCTTCTTTTCCCTTCCTGCCGCCAGGGGAAAAGCGGCCATACGATAGTGGTGGCCGGTTCCACCAGCATCCAGCCTTTTGCCGACAAATGGGCTGAAGTGTTCATGGAGAAGAGGCACGGGGTGGTGGTTGACGTTCAGGGCGGTGGTTCCAGCGCCGGAATTCAGGCCGTCCGGACCGGCGCCGCCGATATCGGCATGTCTTCTCGCGAGCTTAGAGATGACGAGAAGGAACTCTATGAGATCGAAGTTGCTCGTGACGGGCTGGCTATAATCGTCCATCCGGGCAACCCGGTCGACAGCCTGACCATTGAGGAAGTGAAGAGCATTTTTATCGGAGAGATTACTACCTGGGAAAAATTCACCGGACAGAAAAAAGCCATAACCGTCGTGGTCAGAGAAGAAGGGTCGGGAACCCGTGGCGCCTTCCAGGAGATGGTTATGGGAAAATCCCGGATCTCAAGGAAGGCCATCGTTCAGGATTCCAACGGTACAGTCAGGGAAATTGTCAGCCGCGACCCTAACGCTATCGGGTTCATCTCGCTCGGTCTGGTTAACGAAAGTGTCAAGGCGCTCGCGCTCAACGGGGTAAAGCCCACCGAGGAAGCCATTCTGAACAGGGAATATCGTCTGGTCAGGCCCTTTCTGTTTCTGACAAAGGAAGCCCCGAGCGGTCTGGTTAAGGAATTCATAGATTTTGTGCTCTCCGAAGAGATACAGGAGTTGATCCATAAGGAAGGGTTAATACCTGTAAGGCCAATCACCAGGAGCGGCGGATGACTCCACTTGAACGAAACGACCGACTGATCAGAATCGGGCTGTTGATGATAGCCCTTTCTGCCATTTCTATTCTGGCGATAATCACTGTTTTCATTTTCGAGCAGGGAACTCCGATCATGTTCAAATACGGCCTGAAAAGCTTCCTGCTCGGACGGGACTGGTACCCGACCGAGCAAAGCTTCGGGCTGTTACCGATGATTGTCGGCTCCCTGATGGTAACCGCCGGAGCCCTGATCATAGGTGTGCCTCTGGGGCTGGCCAGCGCCATTTTTCTCACGGAGTTTTCCCACCGGCGATTGACCCGCATCCTCAAACCGGTCATAGAGCTTCTGGCTGGAATTCCATCGGTGGTCTACGGGTTTATCGGGCTTATGTTCCTGGTGCCTTTCATCCGCGAGAATTTTGGCGGTCCGGGTCTTTCGGTGCTGGCCGCTTCGATTATCCTGGGGATAATGATTCTGCCGACAGTGATCAGCATTGCCATTGATTCGATCAGGGCAGTGCCTGATTCTTACCGGGAAGGGTCGATAGCTCTTGGAGCTACGAAATGGCAGACAGTGCGGCTGGTGGTTCTTCCGGCCGCTCGTTCGGGGATAGTGGCTGGAATTATACTTGGGATGGGCCGGGCGATAGGGGAGACGATGGCAGTGATCATGGTGGCCGGAAATGCCGCCAACATCCCGGATTCTATCTTAGCTCCGGTCAGAACCTTGACCTCGAACATCGCCCTGGAAATGGCCTATGCCGGCGGCGAGCACCGGGAAGCTCTTTTTGCCACCGGTGTGATTCTTTTCATTATAATAATGATTCTTAACACATTAGCCAACGTGACGACAGCCAGACAGCGCAGAAAATGAGGTGTGGAAAGTGTCTTTGAGGTTGAAACTGAAACCTAAAACAGAGCAGAAAATCATTCAGGTTATACTGTATTCCTTTACCTCGATCGCCGTTCTGGTTCTGGTGTTCATTCTGGTGGTGATCCTGAAGAATGGTCTGCCGCAGCTCAGTCTGGAATTTCTCACCAGAAATCCGGTTGATATGGGCAGAGAGGGAGGAATTCTTTCGACCATAGTGGCCACGATTTTTCTCACGTTGATAGCTCTTCTGGTGGCCACGCCGCTCGGTGTCGGGACGGCCATTTTCCTCACTGAATATACCACCGAGAGCTGGATAACGAGGGTGATCAGATTCGGCGCTGAATGTCTCGCCGGTATACCTTCGATCATATTTGGCCTTTTCGGTTTCATTCTGTTTGTGAACAAACTGAAATTTGGCTGGTCGATGCTCAGCGGCGGTCTGACCCTGGCTTTTATGGTGCTGCCGACGATCATCCGGACGAGCGAGGAAGCCATCAAGGCTGTACCGGAGGCCTACCGGCTGGTGAGCTTTTCCCTCGGAAGCACTCGCTGGCAGATGGTGACCAGAGTGGTCCTCCCCTCAGCGCTTCCTGGTATAGTCACCGGAATCATTCTGAGCGTTGGCCGGAGCATCGGAGAAACTGCGGCTGTGATTTTTACCGCGGGCTCAGCCCTGCGCCTGCCAACCTCAGTGTTTTCCTCAGCCCGGACGATGTCCGTGCATTTCTACATAATGGCCAAGGAAGGCATTTCCATGCCGAAAGCTTACGGAACGGCCGCGGTGCTGGTGATCTCGATCCTGCTGATTAACGTTACCACCTATTATCTCATGGAGAAATACATCCGACGGAAAAAATAAAAAATGAAAACGCGAGGAATAATCGTCCGGAATTTCAGCCATTATTACGGCCAGGTCCGGAGTCTTAACAACATCAATCTCGATGTCTATCGCCATGAGATTCTCGGGATAATCGGACCGGCCAAGAGTGGCAAGTCGACTTTCCTCGCCTGCCTGAACCGGCTGAATGACCTGATTCCCGGCTCGAGGGTGGAAGGAAAAATAGAAGTTGACGGGCAGGATATCTACGGGCCGGATGTTGATGTGGTTGCCCTCAGAAGAAAGCTGGGAATTGTTTTCGCCACTCCGGTGCCGCTGCCGATGACCATCTATGAAAACGTCGTCTTTGGCCTGAGATTGCTCGGGAACGACGAGCGGCGGGAGCTCGACCGGATAGTAGAAGATTCTCTGGAGAAAGCTGGTTTGTGGAATGAGGTTAAGGATCGGCTTCACACCAGCGCGCTGAAACTTTCCGGCGGTCAGCAGCAGAGGCTGTGTCTGGCCAGGGTTCTGGCTCTGAAGCCTGAATACATATTGCTGGACGAACCCACCTCCGGTCTTGATCCGATTTCCACCATGAAAATAGAAGAGTCGCTCCGGCAGCTGAAGAAGGATTACACAATCATTCTGGTAACCAACAACACAAAGCAGGCGGCCAGAGTGGCTGACCGGACGGCTTTTTTCCTGATGGGCGAACTGGTGGAGATAGACGAGACCCATGTGATCTTTACCAGACCGATGGATAAAAGGACGGAAGCTTACCTTGAAGGAAAATTCGGGTGATAAACTTCAAGTAAGAGAGGGCTGGATTGAAAAAAGCGCTTTGGCATAAATTAATGGAATCTTTATCTGGAATTAACTGTTAACAGGTATAAAATAAGACTGGAAGACAGAAAAATGTCTGGAACAAAGAATGTTATCGAGGTCAGAGACCTGAATGTCTATTACGGGAAATTCCAGGCGCTCAGGTCGATCAACCTTGATATCCAGGCCAACCGCATCACGGCCCTGATCGGTCCTTCCGGTTGCGGCAAATCGACATTTCTGCGAGCGCTGAACAGGATGAATGACCTGATTGAAGGCTGCCGGACTGAAGGTCAGGTGCTTTTCGAGGGGAAAAATATCTACGACCCGGAGACGGATCTTCTGGAGTTAAGAAGGAGAGTGGGCATGGTTTTCCAGAGGCCCAATCCTTTTCCTCTGAGCGTTGCCGAGAACATCACTTACGGACTCCGGGTGCACGGGATCACCGACCGGGAATATCTGGAGGAAAAACTTTACCGGAGCCTTCAGGCAGTGAATCTCTGGGACGAGTTAAAGGACAGGCTTTATGAGAATGCCTTAAAATTGACCGGAGAGCAGCAGCAGCGGCTCTGTATCGCCAGGTTGCTGGCGGTCGAGCCGGAAGTGGTTTTGATGGATGAGCCCTGTTCGGCTCTCGACCCGGTGGCCACCGCCCGGATCGAAGACCTGATGTATGAATTGAAAAAAGATTACACCATTGTCATAGTTACCCATAACATGCAGCAGGCAGCCCGGGTCTCCGATTACACCGGCTATTTTCTGCTGGGAGACCTGGTGGAATTCGGGGAAACCCATCAGATATTTACCAGTCCGCGGGATAAAAGGACTGAGGATTACATAACCGGCCGTTTTGGTTAAGGTTAACTAACCAGAGCAGCTGGAAAAGGAGGCATCATGACAAGATATTTTGACGATGAACTGCTGGAGCTGAACAAAAAAATTCTGGAAATGAGCGCCGAGGTCGAGACGACCATCGCCAATTCCATAAAAGCTCTGCGGGAATTGAGCCGGGAAAAAGCGGAGGCGGTAATCAAGGATGACGACAGGATAGATCAGATCGACCTGGAGATAGAAGAAAAGTGCCTGAGCCTGATCGCTCTCTACCAGCCGGCTGCTACCGACCTGCGTTTCATCGTCATGTCGATGAAAATTGCCACCGACCTGGAGAGAATCGCTGACCTGGCGGTTGATATTGCCCAGAGAGTTCTGGAAATGGCCGACAAGCCGTTGCTTAAACCCTTGATCGATATACCAAAGCTGGCCACCTTAGCCCAGGGAATGGTCCGCGACGCGATAAATTCTTTCGTCAACAAGGACACTGAACTGGCCAGGTCGGTAATTTTAAGGGACAACGAAGCTGATGAGCTGCGCAACCTGGTTCAATCTGAACTGATAAATGATTATATGAGCAAAGACCCGAGCACCGCGCCGAGGGCAGTAGCTCTGCTGCTGGTGGCCAGGCACCTTGAACGCATCTGCGACCACGCCACTAACATCGCTGAAGATGTAATCTACATGGTTGAAGCGATGCAGGTTCGCCATCATCCGGAAACATTGAAATAAAAGCTGGAAATAGTTGATTCCTTCGACTTCGCCTTGAAGTAAAAAAGGACCGTTAACCTGAAGAAAAGATCGGCCTGAGTTTTTAGCTTATTTGAGTTCCATCGCGATTTTAGAAAAATTCATACTTTCCGGTCTTTTTCAGATACCCTTGTCAGGTCTGATGTTTAATCAATCAGCCTGAATTCGCCACCTCCTCTGCCTTCGGTTATGTTTGTTTTCAGGCTGCATTCTTTTAGCTCCGGACGGATTTCGTCCCTTGCAGCGACTAAATAAAAGAGAGGTTAGATTGCCAGTGCCCGGCCGGGGTGCTATGCTTAGGGTAAGATTAAAATGTTAAAGGGGAAGAAAAAGGTTAAAACAGCCGGCGTCTTTTTCGCTTTCTTTTGCCTTCTGGCAATCTGTCTGACGCTGGCTCAGCAAAACCAGAATAAAACCCCCCAGCATAAGCCGGCTTACAATGTTACCGTCAATGCCATCACTCTGTCGGTAACTGTTCAGGACAGGAAGGGGCGTTATGTCAACGACCTCCAGGCCGATGATTTTGTCGTCTACGAAAACGGAGAGAGAAAAACCATTACTTACTTCCAGCACGACCAGAAAGCTCCCCTGAGTCTGACCGTGCTGCTTGATGTCAGCGGTAGCATGGCACTCGAGAACAAATTCGAGGAGTGCCGGCAGGTTCTCAGAATTCTGGCTGAGAAGATTCTAAATCCGGTCGATGAGCTGTCCCTGCTGGTTTTTGCCGACGGAGAGGTGGAGGTGGCGGCCGGACATTCGACTGACAGGAAGTATTTTCTGGAGGCGCTGGAAAAGGAAAAAGCTTACGGTAAAACCGCTCTCATCGACGCCATGGCTGTTTCCCCTCAGTATGCGGTCAGAGCCCGGTACGAAAAAAGAGCTCTTGTTCTGATCACCGACGGAATCGAAAATGACAGTCAGGCCACGGTTGAACAGGCGCTGGAAGTGGCAAGGCGAGTGGAGGTGCCCATTTATGTCATCGGCTATAAGATACCCAGGGCAGAAGAGATTCTGGCCAGATATAAAAAGAAAGGCGGATTGACGAGCGCCGGCATAGTTGAAATGCTGACTCTTTTTGCTGGTGCCACCGGCGGACGGGCTTTTTTTCTGGATGATCTGGAAGGTCTTCTAAATGTTCTTTATGAGATAAAAAGGGAGCAGAGCCATCAATACATAATCGGCTACACCTCCTGCAGAGAAGATGATCGATATCGCCGGATTACGGTGGTAACCAGAAAGGGCGATTACCGGATCAGGACCAGACAGGGGTATTAAAGTAAAGACAATTTCAGCGGTAAGACAGTGGCCGGAAAATAATTGTTAATGACAGTCAACAGACATAAGCGTATAATTAAAAAGTCTTAAAAAAAGGAGGATATTGATGAAAAACAAAGTGGTGTTGTTTGCGGTGCTCCTGGGTCTCGGGCTGAGCCTTCTGGCTGCAGGTTGCGCCACGAAGAAATATGTCAATACAGAGGTAGCTGCTCTGGACAAGAAGGTATCGAGTATCTCCACTGAAATCGAAGAAGCGCAAAAAAGAATTAGAGAACATGATGAGCGGCTGGCCACGATCGGAGAGCTCATCGGAAAGCATGACAGCCAGTTCCAGAAGGTTGAAGGAAAGATTGAGGAAGTAAAAACCCTGATCCGCGGAAAGCTGGTGATGACTGCCACCCTCAGAAGCGATGAGGTAAAATTTGCCTTCAACAGCGCTGAGCTAACGCCTGAAGCTAAAGCGGCCATTGATCGTTTTGTAAAGAGGCTGATAGACGAAAACAAGGGCGTATATCTGGAAATTCAGGGGCATACTGACAACACCGGTCCGGAAGAGGTCAATATCTACCTCGGTCAGAAGAGAGCTGAAGCGGTCATGATGTATCTGTACAAAACTTACGGGATTCCTCTGCACCGGATGGCTGCCGTCAGCCTGGGAAGTTCGAAACCTATAGCTGATAATTCCACACACCAGGGGAGAGCCGCCAACAGGCGAGTGGAAATTCTGGTTTACGAATAAGCGCCATTATCTGCTTCCGGGCAGTCATCCGGGCCTGAAGTTCAGCTCTGTCTGATTCAGGAAAGTTTTTTAACACGTGAAAGATAAGTTATACCTGAATTAAAATTTAACGAACGAGCGGAGCGCGGTTGTGGTCGGTTTTATAAAGAAGCTTATTGACATAGCCATTCATCTCGACCGGTACGTGGTTGACATAGTCAACCAGTACGGGACCTGGACATATCTAATTCTATTCGCCGTCATTTTTTCCGAGACCGGTTTTGTGGTGACACCATTTTTCCCGGGAGATTCTCTTCTTTTTGCCGTCGGAGCCATAGCAGCTATCGGCCATCTTAACGTTTTTCGACTTTTTCTGGTTCTGGCGCTGGCCGCATTCTTCGGAAACGTGACAAATTATTTCATAGGTTCAAAGGTTGGAGAAGGAGTTTTCAACCGGGAAAACAGCCGTTTCTTCAAGAAAGAATATCTGGAAAAGACGCATCGTTTCTATGAGAAGTATGGCAGCCTGACGATTGTCATCGCCCGGTTCATGCCTTTTATCAGAACCTTTGCTCCTTTTGTGGCCGGAATCGGCCGGATGAGTTATCTCAGGTTCCTGATTTACAGCTTTCTGGGAAGCGTCCTCTGGGTGGCCGCTTTTCTCTTCGGCGGTTATTTTTTCGGCAATATTCCATTGGTCAAGCGAAACTTTTCTCTGGTGGTGGTGGCCATAATTTTAATTTCGCTGGTGCCTGCCGGAGTCGGGTATCTGAAAGAAAGAAGGAACAGAAGGAAAAAATCAATCCTGCCCGCCGGAAATCAACCCTGATTTTTGCGGCTTCCAGCAGTTTTTTAGGGTTTCCAGCAGCCTGTGATTCAGAAACGGGTGTGCTGTCCGGTCAATCTGCAGAGGAGTGATCGAAACCCATCCACGGTCCACCACCTGAACGTCTGAATCCTTCGGTCCGACTGCCTTCGGACTGCCCACTCCTATCCAGAAATAGGTTTTTCCGCGCGGGTCCCTTTTCCTGACGAGTTCGGGCGAATATCTTTTTTCCCCCAGACGGGTGATTTTTATGCCCTTCACCGGAAACGGAGGGATGTTTATATTCAGGTAGACACCGCGAGGAAGGCTGATGTTCAGAAGGTTTTCAGCTATTATCCTGGTCAGCCTGGCGGCTTCCTTGAAGTCGTAGACGCTGCCGTTGTCGGTTTTGCGTCCGAGCGCGGAGACAGCCATCGAACGAATTCCCATGAAGGTTCCCTGCAGGGCGGCAGCGACAGTGCCAGAGTAGGAAACATCCTGGCAGCCCACGTTAGCGCCCCGGTTTATTCCTGAAATCAGAAGGTCGGGGTTCCGGGGTAAGATGTGCTGCAGCGCTATGTAGACGCAGTCAGCCGGGGTGCCGTCAACAGCGTAAACCTTCGGACTGATTTTTTCCGCCCGGAGCGGCCGCCGCAGCGTCAGCGCCAGAGAGATGGAGCTTTTCTCCCGGTCCGGGGCCACCAGGTAGACCTCTCCCATTTTGCTCAATTCTTCGGCCAGAGCGGTGATCCCGGGGGAGAAATAACCGTCGTCGTTCGTCAGAAGAAAAAGAGGCGCTGAAATTTTTTTCTGGTTTTTCTTTCTGGCTTTCATCGTGAAAAACCTTTCGCTCCTGTTAACTTCTGCCTTAATGGCTTTTTAACAGAGCTTGAAGGCCGGATGCCAGCCACAGGAAGCCTTCAGCGAATTTAACAGCCGCCGACCGGGAAACTCAGAGGCCAAATAAAAAAATCGGGACGAGCGGATTTGAACCGCTGACCCCATGCACCCCAAGCATGTGCGCTACCAGGCTGCGCCACGTCCCGATCGAAAGCAGGTAATAAATTTAGCTTTTTTCAGGCTTTTTTTCAAGAGCCCTGAGGATTTCCTGAAGTTCTTCCTTTACCCTGGTCAGTGTCGTATAGAGTATTTCCGGTGGAACCCGGTCGGTTTTGAAACCGAACTCATCTTCAATTTTTCTTTTGATGCCGGCCCGGGTGAGGTTTTTTTCCTCGAGCAATTCCTTGATCCGCAGCACAATAAGCACGTCTTTCTGCCGGTATATTCTTTTACCGGAAGCTGTTTCCCCGGCGAAAAAGAGCGAGAATTCCTTTTCCCACTCCCGGAGCGTTTCTGGAGTTATCTTCAGCAAGCGGCAGACTTCTTCCTGAGAAAAGACCAGTTTTCTGCTGATGGCTTCCCTCATCTGGTCGGCTTTCTGTTCCCGGGTCATATGTATCTTCCTCAAAGCGTTAGCATCAAAAGCTGATCAGCCAGCAATCGGCCTCAAGCCAGACCGTGTTTCTGGCGGACTTTACAATGGCCTCCTCCTTTTAAGGTCAAAGCGTTCTCCTTCAAGAAGCACATGCATGATCATTCCCCTGATCGACAGGGCTTTATCGCCCCGGACTTCTACCTGGGCTCTTCCCGGGTCGTAAACTATGACATTCCTGTAACCGATAACCTCAAAGGTTTCATCCGGATAGACGATGATGGCCGTCGACTCGTCAATTCCGATGCCCACCAGCTCGGGATGAGTGGCGATGACGCTGATCAGCCGGTTGTGTCTTTTCCGGGTGGCAAAATGCTGGTCTATAATGGCGGATTTAATCAGTCCAAGTCCTCTGGCCACCACCACATTTCCGGATTCGATAGTTTCAAACTCATGCCCTTCCTCGGGTTTGCGGACCTCATCGCCGGTGATCATCAATTCACTCATAACCGCCGCGCCGGCGCTTGTTCCGCCGATCACCGCGCCTTTCTGGTAGAGCTCTCTGATCATATTGTGGATCGGGGTGTCGAGGATGGCTTCAGTAATCCTTGTCTGCACACCTCCTGAGAAGAAAATGCCTCCGCTTTCAGCCAGAAGCCGGGCGTTGGAATAATTTTCCGCCTGCTGACGGCTGAAATTGTAATAGACAACTTCCTTCGCCCCGAGCTCCTTAAATTCTTCCACCAGCTTCTTGCCGGTTTCGTCCGGAGTGGCGCTGGCCATCGGCAGTACCACTATCCGGCCGCTTCCCGAGCGGCTGGCTATTTCCACGAACCGCTTCATCATGTATTCTGGACGGTCGCCGCCACCGATGATGAAAAGATGACCGCGAGGTCGTCCCTGAGCCGCAGCCGGCCTGACAAGGCTGACGGCGAACGACAGAACCACAATGACAGTGATGGAAATAATCCGAAAGGACTTTCTTCTAAGTATCATCCTTTGCTCCTTCAACTATTTTAATTGATTTTGGGTTTTAATAAAAGGATGGAGCTGAACTGCCCGGGTCTGAGGGGGAATCTAACTTTACGTTTTTTTTCAGAGAAGTCCTTCAGGCTGTGAATTAATATCAGGCACAAGGCGTAAAAACTTGATTAAAAGCCCCAGAGCTGAAATCAAGATCAACGATCAGGCCGGAACAGTCCCGCCGTCAACCTATGAAATGCGCGGCAATGGTAATATAATTTAGAAGAAGATTTTAATTATCAAGATTACCGAGGGAAAGATGAAAAGAAACCAGGGCGCGGAGGAAAAGCACATACCGCTGGCCGAGAGAATGCGCCCGAAGGGTTTTGACCGTTTCTACGGCCAGGAACATCTCCTGGGAAAAGGAAAGATCCTTTCGGAACTTATCGAATCGGGGCGGCTGGTCTCTATCATCTTCTGGGGTCCGCCCGGTTCTGGCAAAACCACCTTGGGGATGATGCTGGCCCGCCATTTTGACCTCAACTGCGTGTTTTTCAGCGCTGTCCTTTCCGGCATAAAAGAGATAAAGGAGGTCATGGCTCAGGCCGAGCAGCAAAAAAAGCTTTTTGGCAAACCGATAATCATTTTTATCGATGAAATCCACCGCTTCAACAAAGCCCAGCAATCTGCTTTTCTGCCCTATGTGGAAAGGGGAGACATAATCCTTTTCGGCTCGACCACCGAAAACCCCTCCTTTGAAGTAATTGCTCCGCTCCTTTCGCGCACGAAGGTGCTGGTGCTGAAGCCGCTCGATGAACAGGCATTGAGAAAAATCATCCAGGATGCCCTGGAGGATGAGGAAAACGGCCTGGGCAAGTTGCGGTTAAAAATAAGCGAGGAAGCCCTGAAGCTCCTTCTCGACCAGTCGAACGGTGATGCCCGCAGGGTGTTGAATGCGCTGGAGATAGCCGCCAGTCTGACCCGGGGTCCTGAGATAACCACCAGGGAGGTGGAGGAGGCTCTCCAGAAGCGGATTCTTCTTTACGATAAATCCGGCGAGGAGCACTTCAACCTGATATCCGCGCTGCACAAGAGTCTTCGAAATTCCGACGTGGACGCTTCTCTTTACTGGCTGGCCAGGATGCTCTATGCCGGTGAAGACCCGCTGTATATTGCCCGCAGACTTGTGCGGTTTGCCTCCGAAGATATCGGGCTGGCTGATCCCCAGGCTCTGGCTATGGCTCTCCGGGCGAAAGAAGCTTATGATTTTCTCGGCTCTCCTGAAGGGGAGCTGGCTTTAGCCGAAGCCGTTGTTTATTTAGCTTCAGCTCCAAAGAGCAACCGCATCTATGTGGCTTTCAACCGGGCGATGAAAGATGTGGAAGAAAGTCCCTTTGAGCCCGTGCCTCTGCATATTCGCAACGCGGTCACTCCGTTGATGAAGGAGATTGGATACGGAGAAGGATATCAGTATGCTCATGACCACCCGCTGTCGACCACCGACATGGAGACTTTTCCGGAAAGGTTGAAGGGGCGAAGGTACTATCAACCGGGAAATCTCGGTTTTGAAAAAGAAATAAAAAAACGAATAGAATGGTGGGAAGCTCTTAAAGAAAAGATAAGACGCCAGCAGCAGGAAAAAGATGAGTCAAAGAAGACTTAATTAGCATAAGATCCCGCGTCTGCTTTATTTTTTAAGACTGATTGTCTGGCGGGGGCGGCTTTAGATAGATAAATCTGGTTATCCTTCGGAGTCGGAAGAGGGAGACCCTTTCTTTTTTTCTTCCCGTTCCTTGAATAGATAATAAATCTCCCAGCTTATCTCGTCGGCCAGGCAGCCGAGGCAGGAGCGGGGAGTGGTGGCTATCTCTCCGTCTTCGATTTTTTCTTTCAGGATATGTTTTACCAGCTTCCTGATTTTGTAAAGCAGTATGTAATTTACCATCACTAGAATAATACCAGCCTTGCCCTTGTTAGTAAATATTCGGTTTGAACATCCGGCGGGCTTAAATTAGAATTTAATTCTGATCCTATGGCTGAAAACAGAACGAAGAGCAGAAACAGATGTCTGAGTTTCTGCGCGGTTATATTCTTGATTTACGTTAATTTCGCCCTCGGCCAGCAAATAAGTGTGGAAGGCCGGAGCGCGCGCGGATACCTCCTGGATCAGGGAGCCATCGTCCGGGGGCCGGTCGAGCGAAGGGAGATTGCCCTCATTTTTTCTGCTGATTTTTATGCCGATGGCTTCGAATATATTCTCGATGAGCTCCGCCGGCAGGGGATACAAGGTTCATTTTTTCTCACCGGAAATTTTCTTCGCCAGCCAGAATTTAGACCTCTGGTCGAAAGGATGATTGAGGAGGGACATTACCTCGGGCCCCACTCCGACCGGCATCTTCTCTATTGCGACTGGCAGCACAGGGAAAAAACTCTCGTCACCAGGGAAGAGTTTCTGTCTGACCTGGAACGCAATTATCTCGAGCTGGAAAAATTCGGCCTCAGCCGGGAAAAGGCGAGGTATTTTCTTCCGCCGTATGAATGGTTCAACCGGCAGATTGTCGACTGGGCAGATGAGGCCGGTATGGTCGTGGTTAATTTCACGCCCGGGCTTATAACCGGCGCCGATTACACCACACCAGGGATGGAAAATTACCGAAGTTCGGAAGAAATTTTGCTTCAACTTTTAGCTTACGAGAGCGGCGCTCCGGACGGTCTTAACGGTTTCATCATTCTGATTCATCCGGGAGTGGCGCAGGAGAGAACAGACTTATTTTACTTTTGCCTCGGGGAGCTGATTTCCGAACTGCGGAGGCGGGGTTACCGGTTCGTTAGAATTGACCGGCTGTTGAGCAACAGAACTGAGAACACGGAAGGATTTGAAAGTCGAAATTATGAATTTGAGAGTAAAAAGAGAGAACTGAGCACTCGAGAACCGGAAGATAAGAAGGACCGGGCGGAGTTAATTCAAAAGAAACCAGGTGGAGAAAGGATACCTTTTTCCCTGCTCAGGAAGAAGGTTGAATGGTTCCGGGGGAAAATGGCTGGCTTTGCTGTCAGTCAGGATAGGATGCTGGTTCTGATTGAGTCTGAAAATGGACTTTGCTGCCACCTGTTTAACCTCAGCTCCGGCCAGAAACTGGCTTCGAGCCGGCTGCCCGAAGTAGCGGATTTTAGTCTGATTTCAGGAGAGAGGGGTTTCTGGTGGACCGGCGCCGGCAGGGTGCTTCTGGTAGACAGGGAGAGCGGAGAAATCAGCGAGAAATCAACCCGCATCGAACAGAGTCCATCGGTTCGCCCGATTGAATTTCAGGGCCGGATCATCCTCTACTTCGGAAAAGAAATAAAAGCTTTCGACAGCGCGACCGGAAAGCCGTCCTGGGAGTATGAATTTGCGGATGAAATATCAGGGGTGGCGGCGATGTCCGGAAAAGGTCTTTTTGTGGCATTTCGTTCGGGAGGGGTTATTAATCTGGATGTTGAGAACGGGAGAAAAATTTCAGGCTTTAATCCGGGTCAGAAGCTCCGGGGAATATTTTCTGACAGGAATAATATTTACCCGGCCTCAGCTGAAGGGAATCTCTGGCGTTTTGATACGGTCAAACAGAAGATCGTCTGGAAGTTTTCAGCCGGGCAGACTATTGAGCATGTTGTTTTTTCAGACCGGCATCTTTTTGTGCTGACGCGCGGCGGAGTTCTTTATAAGCTGAAAGCTTCCGGGGGCGATATCGTCTGGTGGCAGACCATCCCCGGCAGAACCGCAGGACGTCCGGTGATAATCGGGGAGGAAATAATCGTCCCCTCTGGCAAAATTCTTCACGGTTTTGACCTTAAAACCGGGAAGAAATCCTCAGAAACTGTTTTAAGCTTTAATTTGAGGGGCGATCTGGCTGCCACAGGCGAATATGTACTGGCTGGAGCGTATGACTTCCATCAGGATCTGAGTCTGCTTTATGTGCTGAAAAAAGAACCGCGTTTGATTATCAGGAGCTCGAGCGAATCGCCGCAGCCGGTCGGCCGGAAAATTGTGTTTACCGTGCTAACATCGGGGTGGAAAAAGCCGCGTTTTGAGTTCTATCTCCGTCAGGGAGAAGCTGAGGAAAGGCTGGTGAAAAAAGCTTCCTCCGACAATTCCTGGACCTGGTTGCCTGCGATCCCTGGCGATTATACGGTAATCGTCAGAGTTTATGAGGGAAAGGTGAGCAGGACGGCAGAATTGCGGTATAATATCACTTCATTTGCCGGAGAAGAACGAAAATAAACTGAAAAAAGGAGATAAAGATGACCCGGGAAGAAGCATTCGAACTGCTAAAGCAGCATCTTCACAACAAAAACCTGATCAAGCACTGCCTGGCTGTGGAAGCCTGCATGAAGGGGCTGGCCCGGAGACTGGGCGGCGACGAAGAAATCTGGGGTCTGGCCGGATTGCTCCACGACCTGGACTATGAGCTGACAGAAAAAAACCCCGAGCTCCACACGAAGGAAACGATTAAAATTCTCGAGAAGTACAACCTGCCGGCGGAAGTAATTCAGGCGATTCAGGCTCATGCCGGACAGATTCCCTGCGGGAGCCCGATGGATTGGGCGATCTACTCGGCTGACCCTACCACCGGGTTGATTATCGCCGCCACCCTGATGCATCCGGAGAAAAAGCTCAAGGCGGTGGACTTAACCTTCCTCAAACGCCGCTATAAAGAAAAGCATTTTGCCCGCGGCGCCAGGAGGGAGGAAATAGAAAAATGCGTCAACCTCGGCCTCAGCCTGGATGAATTTTTAACCATCTGTCTGGAATCGATGCAGGGCATTGACCAGGAGCTGGGTCTGGCCTGAAAAATACAGCAACAGCTGATCCCTCCGGATGGAGAAAACGTCCGGTCAGGCATCAGTATTTCCGGTTGAAAATGAAGTCATAATATTCAATAAGGCGGTATAGGGGAAGTGAATAACATAGACAGAAAAAAGCTGCAAAAAATTGACCTCAGTCACTGGAAAAAAATTCAGGTGGAGTTCGGTCGTGAAGAGCTCGATATTTTTGTTCCCGGCGATTGCCATATTCTGGGGATGAAAGAGATGACGGCCGTTTCCGACCCTGAAAAAGCGGTCGAAGAGGCTCTTTCAGCGCCTGTTAACAGTCCGACTCTTGAAGAATTAATCCGCAGGAAAGGAAAAAGGCCGGAAGAAATTTCTGTGGCGATTACGGTTTCGGACATCACCAGACCGGTTCCTTACAGAGGAAAGGGAGGGATACTCTGGCCGTTGTTGAAGCGTTTGCACCGAGCCGGAATTCCTGCGGAAAACATAAAGCTGGTAGTTGGAACAGGCATGCATCGTCCGAGCACCAGGCAGGAAAAAATAGAGATGTACGGCGAAGAGATTGTTAATGGTTACCGGATTGTTGACCACGACTGTCAGGATCACTCCGGGCTGGTGTATCTTGGAACCACTTCCCGCGGAACAAAGGTTTATGTTAACGCTCATTTTTACCGGGCTGATTTAAGAATAGCCACCGGACTCGTCGAGAGCCATTTTTTTGCCGGTGCCTCCGGCGGCCGGAAAGCTATCTGTCCCGGACTGGTGGACCTGCAGACTATTGAGAAATTTCACGGACCGGATTTTCTGGAAAATCCGCGGGCTACCAACCTGTGCCTTGAAGGAAATCCCTGTCATGAGGAAGCTCTGGAAGTGGCCAGAACCGTCGGGGTTGATTTCATCGTCAACGTCAACCTTGACCGGCAGATGCGTCTGATTAAAGTTTTTGCCGGCGAAATGGTGGAAGCTCATCTGAAAGCCTTTGAAACGCTCAGAGAGTATGCAGCCGTGCCTCTGGAGGAAGAATACGATATAGTGTTGACCCACGGCGGCTATGTCGGCGTGAACCATTATCAGACAGCTAAAGCCGGAGTGGGAGCGCTTCCGGCAGTAAAACCGAACGGAATTTTAGTCATCGTCGCCAACAACCGGGATCCGCTCGACCCTGTCGGTTCGCCTGAATACAGAAAACTCCTGGCGCTGCTCAAAAAAGAGGGACCGGACGGATATCTCAAAATGCTTCGGTCGCCCGACTGGAAATTTACTAAGGATCAGTGGGAACCCGAAGTCTGGGGAAAGGTGTGGAGAAAGGTTGGTGAAAAGGGCTTGATTTACTGTTCTCCTCAGATAGATCGGAACGATTTTGACCTGATACCCGGAATCATCGGGTTCGAGTTTCTCGATGAAACGCATGGCAGGAGTGAAGCGGAAATAGCCAGAGAGATGACTCAGATGGCGGTTTTTTATGCCGTTAATAGTTACTTGGAGAGGGGAGTCAACCCTTCGATGGCCTTTATACGCGAAGGGCCTTACGCCGTTCCTTTGAAAGTAGAAGAAAGATGTCCGGAACCCTGATGCTGAAAAGGCATGGCTAAAAGCGGCGATTACCGGATTCAGAAAGATTTTTTTACTGCTGAAATAGAGACAACTTAAAAGTTTCCGTATTCAGTTTTCTGGATCCTGTGTTGGGGCGAGCTTTTTTTTAGTTTTCCTGAAAAGGCTGAGTGTCAGCCGACTCATCCATAAACTCTATTTGTCCTGTTACCACATCTGTGTCTGAAAGAAACAATTTGTTGACAATCTGTTTCATATTGTGTTAGCATGATTAAGACAAAAAGGAATTATGTGGGGCGGATAATTTTGTCGGGTAAAAAGAAGGCTTCTTTGAAAGCTCACTTCTATAAAATGAAGATTTTCCCCGCTATTCAAATTCTTTTTTTCTGACAGATATCCCTTCCATAATTTCCCGCCGTCTCTTTTAGAGCCGGTTCTTATTTTTTAAGGAAAGGAGAAAAGAATGAACCAGGGATCAAAAAGCAGGTGCTCATTGCGTTTCTTTTTAGCGATTTTAATTTTATGCTTTCTGACGATTTCTGTTCTTGCCAACGGGGCGGATGTTGTTATCTATGATTTTGTAAAAAATGCGCCGGAGGCTAAATGGTACCGTTCGCTGACCGCTGCTGGCGAACTTCCCTGGAGCGGCTCTGACAGCGATAACCGAGGCTTCGCCCGGCATCTGAACAGCGTTGCCCTGGAAGACGGAAACATTTATTCGCTGGTTCTTCAAACTCATCCTGAATGGAAGGATAACGGCAATATCATCGGCGTTTATTCCGGGGTAAAAATACCGGCCGGGGCAACCTTTAAGGCCACGGTTGGCTTCCTCAAGGGTGCCACCCGGAGCGATGGAGTCAGATTCATTGTGTCCATAGTTAATTCTGCGGGAGGCGGAGCGGTTCTGTTATCAGAGCTGGCCGCCAAACACGACGGCAAGCTTGAACAGATTTCGGTTGACCTGTCTCCTTATGCTGGCTCAACGGTCGATTTCAGACTGGCGGTAAATGCGGCCGGGCGGTCTGTCCAGGACTGGGCAGTATGGGTTTCTGCCGGTATTCATGCTCCATTAACCGTCCAGAAGATAAGCCCCTCGGCCGAGGTCAGCAGGACTGTTACCCAGCCGAAACCTTCAACCGGAGTTAATCTGCAACTGGCAAAACCCTCTTTGATTAAAGCTATCCCTCTGACTCCGGCCGGTGTCGCGCCGCCGCGCCATAAGGTTGAAGACATCGGTCCGCTGGATATCGAGGAACCGTTGACCCTGCTTAACCGTGTGTTCAAAGATAACGAAAAGCCCAATACCTACTACTATCTTCCAAGAGAAATCAACCTGGTCAGAGATAAAGCTGCCGGTGGCTACCGCATCAGCGCCGTCTGGACCAATGACCAGAAAGTCAAAACCACCATGACGCTTAAAGCCAATGTTGACCCGGCTGATGTCAAGCTGATGGAAGAAGCTCTGAAGGCGGCTAAGGGGTCGCAGGCAGTTCTGCGATCGCTGCCATATGATGAAGCGGCCATAATCGATATGCAGGGCTGGGAAGATTGGGAAATCGAAAATATCCGCATCCCGAGTTTCGGCTCCTTAGAGACTGAACTGCCGATCAACATTGCGATGACTCCTGATACTCTGGCTGAATTAAAACCGCTTATGGAAAAGGAAGGCTTGACCGCCGGAATGAAGATTAAATCCGGGACGGTGGAAAGAGAAATCCCGATCAGAGTCGGGCTGAAATATTTTACCGGCCGCTGGTATTCCGGAGTGGAAGAGCTTGGCTTTTCGATCGACGAAAAGAACTCGGTCCTTTATCTCCATGGCGTCAGAAACCTGTCCGATTTTCCGGTCAAGGTCAATATGGTAAATCTGCGCTTCCGGCTGCCCGGCGGGGAGGAAGTTTACAGGAACCTTAAGTGTGTCAGAGAGACTATAATTCAACCGGGCCAGGCTCTTGACCTGGAGGTACAGTTTATTCCTAAAGGTCTGCTGCTGGCCGAGTACCGCAAGTCTTTCCCGACAGCCC
>JASEFX010000039.1 GCA_030018265.1 Candidatus Saccharicenans sp. | reverse complement strand
GACCTGTATCAAAAACTTTTCCCTCTGCCTGGATACCATGTGTCTGCCTATGACCCTATGAAGGAAAAAGAAAAAAATCAGAGAAGGTAATCGGTTGAGAATTTTACCGCATCAAGTTTTTCTTTACAGGCATGAAGAGAAAGGATACCATGCGGTTCAGAAAATCAGCTCAATTCAGAATTTCTGCCAGTCGGGCTTGTGCTCGTAAACCCAGTGATAGTAATCTACATTTTTCAGCTCGGAAGCTGCTTCCCGGTCGAGAAGGATGATGGCTTTCGGATGAAGTTGCAGGGCTGAAGCTGGAACCATCGCCGTTACCGGACCTTCCACGGCCATCGCAATGGCTCTGGCCTTTTTCCGTCCGAAAGCCATAAGCAGACAGATTCGCGCTTCCAGTATCGTGCCGATGCCCATGGTGATGGCGTGATAGGGGACGTTCTCTTCCCCGCCAAAGAAAACCGCGTTGTTTTTTCTCGTCTGGTCGGTGAGTGTTTTGATCCTGGTTCTGGAGCTCAGTGAGGAAGAAGGTTCGTTGAAACCGATGTGCCCGTTGGTTCCCAGTCCGAGAATCTGAATGTCTATTCCGCCCGCAGCTTTGATTTCCTCCTCATATTTCTGGCAGTAGCCCGGGATATCGCTGGCCAGTCCATCCGGAATATGGACGTTTTCAGGTTTGATGTTTATATGCTGAAAAAGATTTGTCCACATATAGTGATGAAATGAGGCTGGATGGTCAGGAGACAGGCCAACGTATTCGTCAAGGTTGAATGTCCGGACCTGACTGAAATCGAGTCCTTCCTCCCGGTGCATTTTGATGAGAAATTTATAGAGCTGAAGCGGCGTGTTGCCGGTGGCCAGGCCGAGCACCGCGTTCGGTTTTTCCTGGATAATTTTTTTTATCAACCTGGCTGCCAGCCAGCTGGCCTGCTGACTGTCGGGCTGAATGATTACTTCCATCGCGGTCAATCCTTTCTTTTGATTTCCGGCAGGGTGGCGGCGGCTACGGCCTGACCTACCCGCCGGCTCTTTTCGTCGGTCAGGTATATTTCTATTTTCTCCCTGAGTTCCGGAAATTCCGCCGCCAGCACTTTTTCTGCTTCCTGTTTGATGATCTCTCCTCCGCAACCTGAGGTAACCCGTCCGAGGATCATCAACGTCCGGTAGTCATAGAAGTGCGAATAGAGCTGCGCGGTATATCCGAGATAAATCCCTATGTCTTTGAAAATTCTGACGGCTCGCGGCTCGTTCTTTTCGGCCAGTCTCTGAATTTCTTTCAGCCTTTCCGGAAGGCGCATCTCTGACGGGAATTCGAAACCGGCGGCCACGGCCAGCTTGTTGACTGCCTGCTGGGAAAAATAGAGGGCACCAACGCCGCGGTCTCCGGACCATTCATCCACCGCCGCTTCCGGGTTCAGGTCGACCGGGGCGAAGGCCAGCTCATCCAGCCAGCCCGGCAGATGTCCTTCAGCATTCAGGTAACCTCCGGCTTCACTCGAGCCCATGGCAATTCCGAGAATGGCAGTCCGGTTGAGGCTGAGATAACCGGCCAGAGCCGTGACCTCGCCGTCGTTGATCACTTCAAACGGAACCTGCCATTCTTTCTGCAAATCCAGAAAAAGATTTTTCACTCGCTGTTCGAAAATTTCCCCTGGAACGGCGCGAAAGAGGGAAGCGATTCGCACCTGATTGTTAATGTAAATTCCGGCGGCGCTTCCACCGACCGCTTCCACCTTTGGAAGATGGGCAGCGGCCAGTTTCAGCCCGGACTGGATGTGACGGCGGTGGTATTCCGGGTCGGGTTGTTCCTGCGGATTCCAGGGAATCTCCTCGCTGAAGACCACCTGTCCATCCTTCAGCGCGGCCACCTTAAAATCGCTCGCCCCCAGGTCAAAACCGAGACGGCAGCCGTCGAGATGACCTCCGAGGCGCAGAGGGTTGTCGCGGTCTTCCGGAAATTCTCCGGCCGATACCTTAACCACCTGGAAAGGCTTTTCGTAGACGGTGCTCATCAGGTTGACGTCAAATTGCCTTTCTCCTGTTTCCGAAAAGGTCTCCTTGAGATGCTGGTAAAGGACTTCCGGTCCGAGAAAGTATATTTTCCAGCCGCCTTTCTGCCAGAGGAGAAATTTCGCCAGCTTTTCCACGTAAAGCCTGGTCAGAGAAAGATTTTCCGCAGAAAGCGGTAAAATACTTGCCCTCCAGGTGGAGACAAATTGATTCTCCCTTTCGATAGCCAGGCTGATTGCTTCATCGCTTTTGCCGGCGGCTTTTTCATACCAGGAAATGAATTTTCCGAAAGGGAGAAAATCAGGGTCGTATTCAGGTTTAATGGCCGGGCTGATTTCTTTTTTTATCGAGTCAGGAATTATGACGCTCATGCTAACACCTCGGGAAAAATTATATCAGAATTTTACCGGCTTAGGAGAGAAGAATAAAAGGTGGAGCCAGAATTACCAGCCTGTTTCCAGAAATCGTTATCACCAGAAAGCCACGAGCTGACATACAGTCAGCAATCCGGAAATGTAAGGTCATGGCAAAAAAAATCTGATTATACATATTGAAAGGTTGACACCTTCACAGGCATAAAATAGCATTTAGAGAGAAATGTAATTTACGAGTGAAGCCAGAGAGGAAAATGAGCAAACAATCCAGAAAACATCTTTTTAAGTTATTTTTAATCAGTTTTTTGATTCTCATCATGGCCGCCGGGCTGAGGTCGCAGAAAACTTCAACCCGACCTGTGAGACCGGGTGATGAATCTCGCGGCCCGTGGTGGATGAAAGTGACCGCCCTGAACACAGAAGGACGCCTGCCGAGCCTCAGGACAAGAAAATGGTGGAAGAAGAGCCTGGAACTTAAACCCGGAGAATCTCTGATTCCTGAGGAAAGCGGGGAAGCCAGAGAGCGCATCGCGGTCAGGGTGGAAAGTTATGAACTGGATGGCGGTGAAAAGGTTGAAATCCTGGTGATGATCATCGATGACGATGCCGACGGCAGTCTGAAAGCTGGCGGTGATTACCATGATGATTGCTATTTGTACGACCTGAACCGGGACGGCCGGGTTGACCTCATGGTGGATTATGCCGATGAGGATAGAGACGGTCAGGCTGATTTTATGGAGGTCAGGTATTTTGAGCGTGGATATCTGACCAGAGCCTGGTTCGGTTACGATTTCGATAGCACGGGAGAAATGATTAAATTCAGGAATCCCGTCGAGCTGATGGCTGAGGTTTTTTCGTTCAATCTTACCGGAAGAAAGTTGTATTTCAAAAATGTTTATGCCAGAGAAAACCGCAGCTGGAGGCCAGCGGAAGTCTCTTCCCTGGCCAGCTTTGACTTTGACGGCGACGGCCTGAGCGATATGGTGGTGAGGGCGAACCTGAGCCGGGATAAAACTGAGCCGGTGATAGCCAGCCTGGAAATCAGTTATGATGTGGATAGGTTCAGCACTCTGGCCCGGCCCTTTCACTATGATCTCGGCCTGGTTCTTGAACTTCGTCTTCCTTTCGACCTGAATAAATTCCGTATATTTTCTCCGAAAAGAAGACCCCCGCAGGAAGCTTACGCTGTACCCTTTGATGAAGTTAAGGATTTGATCAAGGAAGCCGAGCCTGGAAGCACAGGTTTTTCCTGGCGGGAGTACCCCGACGAAAACCTGGAAAAGAACCATAGATGGAAAGAGCTGGAGGGGCAGGGGATTGGCTGGATTCAGGAGAGACACCGGCTGTCTTCAGCCGTGCCGGTCATCCAGAAATGGAATGTCCGCCGGGAAATTGCCACTTCTGAAGGACCGGTTGAGTTTTATTACAGCGAGGGTGATTTTCGCCTTCATCTTTTCCGGGCGGAAGAAGGCTGGCTTCCGGCTGGCAATCTGGCTGGCCTGCCCCGTGTTCTGGAGATTCGGTATTTTGACAGCGACCGAAACGGCTATTTCGACCGCCGGGAGGTTTATCTGGTGAACAGCACCAGGCCGGTTCTGGTGCTCCCTCTAAATCAGGACAGAATAAAAAAAATTCCTTTTGACTTAAACCTAATTTCTGAGATTTATCTTAAAGAAGCCCTTCCGAAACGGGTTGCTATGGTCGAAGCTTTTCTCGGAGCGATGAAAAAGATATATTCCTGTGAACAGCCACCCGAGCTTAATTCCGCCCTGGAAAAAGCAACGCCGGGTGAGCGAGCTTTTCTTCAGGAAATTTACTGCCTTCTTTATTTTATTAACCTCAGAGATCATTTTCTTACGATGGCCAATCAGGTTCTGTTTCAGGAGCTTTCGGTCGGACCTGATCGACTTCCGGCAGGAGATCTTCATCCCCGTGTTCTGACTGATCCACGACAGGTTTTTCAACCGCTGAAATCCGACCGCGCCTGGGAACTGGCCAGGTTGCTTACCGGCCTGGAAGAAGCTTTCGGCCAGAATCAGCTGGAAGTTTTTCAAAAGACCGTCGAACGGATTAAGGCGCTGGGGTTCTGAAGGCTGAAGAAGTTTTATAAATTTATTTTTTTTCCAGCACTTCTCTAATTTCCTGGACGAGTTCGGCTGACCCAAGATAGAGGGCCGTTCTCTGATGCGGGTGTTCGGGTTTTATCTCCAGGATCGAGCGGCCATCTTCATCCACGGCGAGACCTCCGGCTTCATGACACATAAAGCTGACCACCGCCGCTTCATACATCAGACGAAGTTTTCCCTGAGGATAATTTTTTCGAGGGTCCGGATGGTTGACGATGGCCGGGTAAAGGAACATCCCGCCGTTGCTCAGGATGCGGTGAAAATCTCCAGCCAGAGCTCCGAGGTAACGGAACTGGTATTTTTTTTCGTTCCGGTCGAGCCATTCCCGCACAACCGGATTAAAATATTCTCTATGGGCAGAATTGAACGAAAGTTCCCAGTTTTTTCTGTCCGCCGGAAGCTCCATCCTGGTGGGTTTGACGAAATTCATCGTCTCGTCTATATGAAACCTCCAGCAGCCAGCTTCCCTCAGAGCTATGGTAAAGGTGCCGGTGGGGATGACGAACATACCGGCCGCGATAAATTCTTTGCCCGCTCTCAGGTGGCCGTCTTCAGGTCCTTCCAGATTTCTCTTGGCAATTCCAAACAGAAAACCCACCGGAAGATTATGCGGGATGTTGGAAGAGCCATCCATCGGATCATAATAAACAAAATAGCGACCGGCGGCATTCATCGGGACTATTTCTTCTTCCTCCTCGCTGATGGCATAAATGACGCGGCCGGATCTCGCCAGGTAATGTTTGACCACTTCGTTGGCGATCTGGTCGAGCTTCATGACTTTTTCTCCCTGAATGTTCACCAGACCGCTCAGGCCGAGATATCCTTTAAGAGCTCCCGTCAGGTAGTAATGCTGAATTCTTTTTGCCGCGTTCAGGATAGAATTCATCAGAATCAGAAAGTGGTAGGTGCGCCCGTGCCGTTCCTGGTGTTCCAGGAGAAAGTCCATAAAGGTGATTTCAAAATTTATCATTTGAGATCCCTTCCTTGAAATTAATATTCTTTTAACTAACACATCGGGGGAGCGAAATCAAACGAATTTTTCGCTGTTCCCTTCCTGGAGTTTTCTTCCGGTGGTTTCTGTTCAGCTGGATTGAATCGGCTTGAAACCTTTTCCCAGAACTTCGTAGGTGTCGTTGATGATAACAAAAGCTCCCGGGTCAACTTTTTTGATGAAGGACTTCAGTTCAGCCAGCTGCTTGCGGTGGATGACGGTGATGATGATTTCACCCTCTCTTTTCAGATAAAGAGAACGAGATTTGAGAGCGCTGCCGCTGCGGTCGAGTGTGTTGATGATAAAATCTTCAATCTGGTCGTTGGCAGTCGAGGTGATTATTACCATTTTGGAAAAGCTCCAGCCTTCGAGCACCAGGTCGATTACCTTTGAGGATATAAAAAGCACGATATAGCCGTAAAGAGGCGCCTCAAGATTTTTAAACACCAGCCCGGAGGCAGAAATTATGACGAAGTCCGTCAGCATGATACTGATGCCCACGGTCATCCCGGTGAGTCTGTTCAATATCAGGCCTATAACATCAGACCCTCCGGTGGAAGCCTCACCCCTGAAAACCAGGCCGAGACCAAGTCCGAGCAGCAGTCCACCGTATATCGAAGCCAGAACCGGGTTGTCGGTTCCCCGCGGCAACTTCAGTATTTCGTTAAAAAAGTCGATTAAAAGGGAGGAGGTCAGCATACCAAGCAGAGTGGTAACCAGATATTTTTTCCCGAGATACCTGTAGCTGAGCATGAAAACGGGAATGTTCAGGGCAATTATCAGCAAACCAACAGGCAAATTGAATAAATAATTAAGGATTATGGAAACACCGGAAACTCCTCCGGGCACCAGGTGGTAGGGGATAAGGAAGAGAGCATATCCCAGCCCCATGATGGTTGAACCGGCCAGGACAAAAAGCAGATTGCGTATGAGCTTTTTTATCGATTCTTTATTGAGAGAAATCCCGGACAAAAAAAGTATGCCGCTCATGGTGAACCCCTGAGAAAAATTTTTGTTAATCTAACACCAAAATTTTTAAGCTGTCAATAGAAAAGCGCTGCGCCCTGAAGTTTAATTTCAGGACGTTGATTTTTTGCCGGATTGTGCTAATATTTTAGCGGCTCTGTTGTGCTGGCTGGGCAGAGCCTGATTGGATACCCTCCTTCAATCATCCCCCTTAAGACATTTTCCCCTAACCCCCAAACAGCCAGCACCCTTGTTTACAAAAAACCTGATTTGATATATTTTCTACTTTGTCTTTTTTTTTTCAGAGAAGCAAAACGGTTGTATGCCGAAAAATGGTTTTTACTGAAAGCGCAAACAACAATCAGGAGCGACTGTGGAGCCGTGATTTTTTGCTCGGGCTGACAGCTTACTTCTTCCTTTTTCTTTCGATAAGTCTTTTCTTTCTTCTCCCGCTTTTTTTGCGCCAGTTTCAACCGAACGGTCAACAGGTCGGTCTGATCATGGGCATTCACAGCCTGACAGCTATCGCCATAAGACCGATTTTTGGCCGGATGATCGACCGTCAGGGCGGAAAGAGAATATCCCTTCTCGGCATACTAATATTGATGGGCAGCGTGCCTCTATTTCACCTGGTCAGAGACGCCGGGTTCTTTCCGGTGGTCCTTAGAGCGGTTACCGGCATCGGCTGGGGAATAAGCATGACAGCCACCATTGCCATGTGCACCGACCTGGCTCCGGTGCAGAGCATGGCCCGCTCGATCGGTATTGTCGGCGTGGCCGGGTTGATCGCTAACGCTGTGGGTCCTTCGCTCGGAGAAGAAATAATAAAGCATTATGGCTTTCGGGGTCTCTTCAACTGCAGCTTGATTTTTCTTTTGCTGTCCTTTGTTCTAATAATTATCACCAGGGAAATGCCGCGGGAAGAAAGGGAAGAGGAAAGGTCTTCCTCCCTGTCGAAAATTTTGATTTCTTATTCGCCTCTGGTTATTCTGGTGGTAGGCATCATGCCGTTAATTCATGGTTCGGTCAGGGGAGCGGTGATATATTTTATGCCGCTTCTGGTGAAAAGCCTTAATCTCGGACGGGTTGGACCGTTTTTTATCATTTTTTCCGCGGCTGCCATCCTGACCAGGTTCAGGCTTGGAGGCCTGGCCGATCGCTACGGCCGGAAAAAAGTGGTGTTGCTTTCAGCTCTGATTATCGCTCTTAATCTTATTCTAATCTCCCAACTGAAATCAGCGCCGCTTCTCTGGCTTGCCGGTTTCATCGGGGGGTTCGGCCAGGGACTTATTTTTCCCGCGCTCAGCACCTATCTGATAGATTTTCTCGGTCATCAGAACAAAGGACTGGCTATAAGTCTTTACAATTCTCTTTTCGATGCTGGCATGGGTCTGGGTTCGATGTTTTATGGCTGGGTTTATGAAATGGCTGGATTGCAACCGATGTACCTTATATCCGGAATGATCTTCATCTTCGTAAACGCACTTTTTATGCTGAAAGCGCCGGAAACAGCAACTCTGGCGTCTTCAAGCAAAGGGGTAAGGTAAAATGGAAAGCTTTCTCGAGTTAATCAGGAAAAGAAGAACGGTCCGTCAGTTCAGGGCAGAAGAGATTCCTGAAAATCTCCTGCTTGAACTGGCTGACCTCGGACGTCTGGCTCCGTCCGCGGCCAACCTCCAGCCGCTTGAGTTTATCGTCGTCAGCGAACCTGAAGCAAGGAATAGAATTTTCCCGCTCCTGCGCTGGGCTGCCTACATACATCCCGCCGGCAACCCGAAGCCCGGTCAGGAGCCCCGGGCTTACATAATCATTCTGGTCAACAGGGCTATAAGAGAAAAGGGATATGAATATGATGTGGGAGCGGCCGCGGAAAACATCATCCTGGGTGCGCTATCTCTCGGGATTGGGAGCTGCTGGTTGATCTCGGTTGACCGCGAACGGGTTAAACTTAATCTCGGGATTCCTGAAGGCTATCAGGTTGATTCGGTCATCGCTCTCGGCTATCCAGCAGAAAGTCCGGTAGTCGAAGAGTTCCAGGGTTCCGTTAAATACTGGAAGGACGAAAACGGGACACTTCATGTTCCGAAAAGAAAAGCGAGCGAGGTGATCCACCTGAACCGCTTCGGGAACAGAATTTGAAGAAAATTCTTTCCGTTCAGATTCCGGCCACGGTCATTTCCGCCACCCTGATGGTCGGGCCGCAGATGGAATTTTCAAACTGCAGGTCGTTGCCAACCAGGTCGACCTCCTGAAGAATCCTTCCCAGGTTACCGGCAATGGTCACTTCGGAGACGGGAAAAGCGATTTCTCCGTCTTTTATCCACAGACCGGAGGCACCGCGAGAGATATCGCCGGTAACCGGGTTCAGGCCGTGTCCGATTACTCTGGTCAGAAGAAATCCTTCGCGAGTTGATTTTATTATTTGCTCGGGCGTGAATTGACCCGCTTCCAGGTAAAAATTGTTCGGCACAACCCCGTGGCCATTTCCGTTTCCGGTGGGCGGCAGGTTTAATTTTCTGGCGGCATAAGTGTTGCAGAGAAAATTTTTCAGTATTCCTTTTTCCAGAACCACTGTTCTCTGGGTGGGCACGCCTTCGGAATCAAACGGGCGGGAGCCGAGCTTGCCGGGCAGCAGACCGTCATCGATGACCGAGATGTTGTCATTACCGATTTTTTCGCCGAGTCTGCTGGCCAGAAAAGTCGTCTGCTGGTAGACGGCCGTTCCAGAAACGCAGGTGAAAAGAAAAGCCAGAAGCCAGGAGGTCATCGTCGGTTCAAAGATAACCGGCACTTTGCTGGTTTTTATCTTCTTCGGGTTCAGTTGCCGGACAGTTCTTTCAACTGCTTTCCGGGCCACCTCTTCCGGACTGTCCAGTTCTCGAAGGTGACGCTTTGAGCTGAACCAGTAATCTTCAACCAGCCGGTCACCCTGGCCGGCCTGGAGCCCGAGGCTCAGATTGCAATAGGTCTGAAGATATTCGCCGCTAAAGCCTCTGGAGTTGACCAGGACGGTTTTAAGTTCGTTGGTTACGAAGCTGGCTCCAAAGGAATTGCTGATCCGTTTATCCTGAAGGGCAATTCTTTCAGTTTCCAGCGCGAGTTTTATCTTTTCCCGTGAGCTCATCCTGGTTACTTCCGGATCGTACAGCTTGAGCGAATCAACTGCAATTTTGAAGGGGGCAGAAGCCGGAAGGCCGGCGAATTCATCCGGCTGACTCAAACTGGCTCTCTTAATTGTTTTTCGAATGAGCGTCCGGAGCGCCGGGAGATTCAGGTCGGAGGAGCTGGCCGAGGCGGCTCTTCTGTCCTTAAATATCCTGATGAAGCAGTACCTGGAACTGGCCTCGACCAGATTTTCGATGCGTCCGAACCTGACCTCAACGTCGAATTCTCTTCCGTCGTAAAAGGTTATCTCTATCTCATCGGCTCCCTGAGCGCGGCCGTAGTCGATCAACCTTTCAGCCAGCTGTCTGAAGTTGTTGTTTTCTTCGATTTTCATCGTACGCCCCCGACGGTCATAGCGTATATCTTTATCGTCGGACAGCCATCTGCAACCGGAACATCCTGACCTTCCTTCGAACAGGTTCCAGTCTGCCAGCCGAATTCCAGGTCCTAGCCGACCATTTCAATTTTTTTCAGGATATCCAGGTTGTGGCCGATGAGAGTTGCCTGTTTCACCGGACGGCCAAGCCTGCCGTTTTCGATCAGATATCCCAGAGTGACGGAAAAGGTAAACTCGCCTGAGTCCTCCACCTGTCCTCCGGAAAGACGGCTTACGTACAGACCTTTTCGCACACTTCGGATGATTTCTTCCGGATCATATTCTCCGCGGTCGATGTAAGTGTTGGACATTCTGGGGAGTGGCCAGCAGGTATAATCCTGACGCCGTCCGTGTCCGGTGGGTTCCTTTTTCATCAGCCTGGAAGAAAGCCAGTCCTGGAGAAAACCGGTGACCACGCCCTTTTCGATGAGCGCAGTTTTTACCGGTTTCTGCCCCTCATCGTCAAAATTGTACGAACCCAGAAAGCCGGGAATCGTCGGGTCGTCGTATACGCTGAGTTGCTCCGAGCCCACGAGTTTACCCAGTTTGTTCCAGAGAATGGAGGTCTTCTTGCGAACGAAGTCCGCTTCCAGCAGATGCCCGACCGCCTCATGGATTAACACACCGCTGTGCCCCGGTCCAAGAACCACCGTCATTTCTCCCGCGGGAGCTTCCACCGCTTCCAGCAGGAGGCAGGCTTCACGGGCGGCTTCTTCACCGATGAATTCCGGTGTCATCTCCCGCCGGAAATACTCCAGGCCCACCCGGCCGCCGCCACCGCAGAATCCTGATTCTCTCCGACCGTCTTTTTCAGCCACGGCCATGACAACCAGCCTGACGGCCGGACGGCTATCCATGACAGATAACCCTTCTGAATTAACCACCCAGATATCCTGCCGGGATTCTCCGTAAGCTACCTGCACCTTTTTTATCGACGGGTCGAAGTTCATGGCAGCGCTGTAAGCTCTGCGGACGAGCTCAAGTTTTTCTTCCAGCGGCCGGCTGGCCGCCTGCATTCTGAAGCGGGTAATATCACCTCGAGGCAGGTGATGACGAAAACGTCCGGGCAATTTTCGGGAGGCGCCAGAGGAAGCGCAGATGGCGGAAGCGCTCAGCGCTACGGATTTCAACTTTTCAGGAGAGAAATCGTTCGTGTAGGCGTAACCTGTTATGTCCTTCCTGATCACTCTGAGACCCAGGCCAGAGCTCAGACTCTCTGCTGATTCTTTAACGATGCCTTCTTCCATCAGGATCGAAAGTGAAGTTCGGTATTCAAGAAAAATGTCGGCAAAATCTCCTCCTCTGGCCAGAGCCAGCTGAAGAGTCTTTTTCAGTTCAGACAGGGACAACGGAAATTCACGGGGTTTTATTCCAGACATCTTTATACTGCCATGAAACTCATTTTTTCCCTCAAGCCCTTTCTGGCGGGGAAACAGGATGAATTTTGACATAAAAAGCTACCTCAGGCAAGAAGACCTGAATCTCCGGGCTGAGAGCCAATTCAGGAAACGAGCGGGTTATGAGCGGGGAGAACAGGCGAAAACTGGCAGGCGGCAAAAGTTGACGCTCATACGGTTAAACCATATAATCAAATCCCATGGACTGGAAAAAAATAGATCATCTGATAGACCTGGCTCTGGAAGAAGACCTGCCGGCCGGAGACATTACCACAGAAGCGATTGTTCCGGATGATCTTCCGGGAAGAGCCGTTTTTCTGGCGAAACAGGAGGGAGTTCTGGCGGGAATAGACCTGGCGGCCAGGGTTTTTTACCGGCTGGACGAAGAGACGGAATTCATAAAAAATCTTGAAGACGGACAGGAATTTTTCTCAGGGCAAATTCTGGCTGAAGTCAGGGGAAAAGCCTCAACCCTCTTAAAAGCCGAGAGAACCGCGCTGAATTTTCTGCAGCGTCTGACAGGCATAGCCACTACCACCAGAGCTTATGTCAGAGCGGTGGTCGGAACGAAAGCGATAATCCTGGACACCCGGAAAACGACACCCGGCTGGCGCTACCTGGAAAAATATGCTGTAAGGATAGGCGGCGGACAGAACCACCGGATGAATCTTTCTGAAATGATGCTGATCAAGGATAACCACATCCGTATTGCCGGCGGCATTGTCCCAGCGCTGCGCTCAGCCAGAGAATTCCTCCGGAGCCGTAACCTTCCCGGCATCAAGGTTGAGGTGGAGGCGACGAATCTGGAAGAAGTGCGCGAAGCTCTTGAAAACGGAGCTGACTGGGTCATGCTCGATAACATGAGTCTCGAGGAGATGAGAGCCGCGGTCGAACTGGTGGCCGGGCGCGTGCCCCTGGAAGCTTCGGGGAAGATGGATTTGCAGAGAGTGAGAGAAGTGGCCCTGACCGGCGTCGATTACATTTCGGTTGGAGCCCTGACTCATTCATTTAAGTCGGCTGATATTTCTCTTGAATTCGAATGAATAAGAACATGAAAAGGAAAACTGACCGGGAGGAATACTTCTCCGATATCCTGATCATCGGAGCGGGCATAGCCGGAGCCACAGCCGCGCTCGAAGCCGCCCGCCAGGGTCTGGAGATAAATCTTATCGTTAAGTCTTCCGGTCCGGAAAGCTCCAATACTTACTGGGCTCAGGGAGGGATTGTTTCCTACGGCGAGGATGACGACCCGGAATTGCTGAAAGAGGATATTCTTCGAGCCGGTGACCGGATAAACAATCCGGAAGCTGTTGAAATACTGGTAAAAGAAGGCAAAGAAGCGGTAGACCGGATTCTGATCAACGAACTTAAAATTCCGTTTGCCAGATCATCCCCGGAAAAGCTCGATTTCGCTCTCGAAGGCGGTCACTCGCGCCGGCGAATTTTACATGTGGAAGATGCCACCGGCCAGAGAATAGCGCTGGCTTTTATGGAAAAACTCAAGCAATTTCCGAACGTGCACATTTATTTTGACCACACCGCCGTCGACCTGCTGACCGTTCCCCACCATTCCAGGGATCCTTTGAGTTATTACCGGTCACCCCGCTGTCTTGGCGCTTACGTGCTTGACAATAAAACCCGGCGGGTTAAGAAATTCCTCGCGCCTTACACCATTCTGGCCACCGGCGGTTGCAGCGCTGTTTATCTCTACAGCTCGAACCCGAGAACTTCAACCGGCTCAGGCTATGCCATGGCGCTCAGAGCTGGCGCCCGGATTGTTAACATGGAATACATTCAGTTCCATCCGACCTATTTTTACAACCGTGATGCTGACGGCTTCTTAATATCGGAAGCGGTAAGAGGAGAAGGAGCCCGGCTGAAAACCAGGGACGGCCGGACCTTCATGGAGAAATACAGCCCGCTCGGCGAGCTGGCTCCGAGGGACGAGGTAACCAGAGCCATCTATCAGGAAATGATCAACACCAATTCTAACTATGTCATGCTGGACCTGGCGAATTACGTCAAGGTGGATATCAGAAAAAGATTTCCTCACATTTATGAAGCCTGCCGGCAGCGAGGTCTCGATATCACCCGGCAGCCGATTCCGGTGGTTCCGGCGGCTCATTTCTGCTGCGGCGGAGTGCTGGTGGATGTCTGGGGAAAAACCTCTCTCGAAGGGTTGTACGCGGTGGGCGAGGTGGCCTGTACCGGGCTTCACGGAGCCAACCGTCTGGCTTCAACTTCGCTTCTCGAAGGTCTGGTCTGGGGCTTGAGGGCGGTCAGACATATCAGCGAAAATTTCCAGCCCGGATTTCCATACGACCCGGCAAAGATTCATCCCTGGTATTACTCCGAAAGGGAAGAGGAAATAGACCCGGCTTTAATCCATCAGGACTGGATGACGATCAGGAGCACCATGTGGAATTATGCCGGCATCATCAGAACCAGAAAAAGGCTGGAGCGAGCCCTGGCCGACCTTGAATACCTGAAGCACCGCATCGACCGCTTTTACCGGGAAGCGCCGATGGACCCGGAAATCGTCGAACTGCGTCACGGAATTCAGGTGGCGCTGATGATTACCCGTGCGGCTCTGGCCAATCCGGAAAGTCGCGGCTGCCATTTCCGGCAGGATTGAAAACGCCCGAAATTGGCCTCAACAGTGGCAGATTAAAAACAGCTGTTCTATAATAGGAAAAATTGATTTGTCGGGTGGAGAATTTCAGATGTCCGAACAGAAGGATTACAAAAAAAGTTTGAACCTGCCCCAGACCTCCTTCGCCATGAAGGCACAGCTGGC
>JASEFX010000038.1 GCA_030018265.1 Candidatus Saccharicenans sp. | reverse complement strand
GCCAGGATGTCCACTTCTGTGCCTTTGAGCAGCCTGAAACCTTTCAGGCTGGCGTTGATTCTATCTATTTCCCGGATCTGTTCTTCCAGGCGCTCGGGGCTCAGGCCATGGGCGTATTTCGCCGACCGGGAATGGTCGCAGATGGCCACGTAATCATAACCGAGTTTTCTGGCATGTTCGACAATTTCCTCCAGCGTCAGCACCCCGTCGCTCCAGTTAGAGTGCACGTGGAGATCTCCTCTGATGTCTTTCATTTCGATTATTTCTGGAAGCTTTCCTTCTAGCGCCAGCTCTATTTCTCCGCGGTCTTCTCGCATTTCCGGCGGGATGACCGGCAGGCCGAAAACCCGGTAAACTTCTTCTTCTGTCCTTCCGGCAATTTTTCTTTCTCCTTTGAACACGCCATATTCCGAAATTTTCAGCCCCCTGTCCCTGGCCAGCCCGCGGAGTTTAATGTTGTGAGCTTTAGAACCGGTAAAATATTGCAGAGCGGCTCCGAATGAGTCTTCGTCCACTATTCTCAGGTCAACCTGCCTTTTTCCGGTTTCAGTTTCGATGAGAATCGACCCCTTGGTATCCCCCTCGGCCAGAACCTGAACGGTTTTCGGGAATGCGGTGAAATATTTTATGATTTTCTGGCCATCCTTCCCGGTGGCCAGAATATCGATGTCTCCCACCGTTTCTTTCATCCGGCGCAGAGAGCCGGCAGCCGAGATGTTGCTTATCCCGGAGGCTTCCTTAAGATACTGGATTACTTCCTCGGCGATGGTCAGCGCGTCGCATATCGACATTCTCTCGTGCGCATGTTCGATGAGCTCTATACCTTTTTTTATGTTTTCCACTTTCTTGCGCCCCATTCCGCGCAGATTTTCCAGACTGCCGTTTTCAATCACCCTTTTGAGGTCGTCCAGGTTTTTGACTCCAAGCTCGCGATGCATCTGGTGAATTGTTCGGCCTCCCAGGCCGGGGATTTCGAGAAGTTGAAGAAGACCTTCGGGGACTTCCTTCATGACTTCTTCGTAGCGTTTAATGCGGCCGGTTTTCAGGTATTCCTCAATCTTCTCGGCCATACCCTTGCCGATGCCTGGAATCTCGGCCAGTTTTCCTGATGCCGCCAGCTCGGCCACATCCCGGGTCAGGTCTTCGAGCACCCGGGCTGCCTTCTGGTATGCTACCACCTTGAATCCGGTTTCCCCCTTAATTTCCAGAGCGTCGGCAATCCGGTAAAACATCCAGGCGATTTCTTTGTTTCTGTTTTCCATTTTCACCCCTCGGTTAAATTTTATACCAGGGAGACTGAGTTAACAAAGGCTGAACTAACAAATTAAGTCAGAAATTTCCGCTCGTAATTTTGCCTCTCGACTATCATTGACAATTCTGACGTCACCTTTTATCTTAATGGCATGAAAGTAATACTGGCCGGTTACAATTTTGATGCCGAAGTCATAGAAGAACTTAAAAAGAATTCTCCGGAGCGGCAGGATATAACTCCGGAAACTCTTTCCGCCGCTTACGCCCGTATAAGCCGCGACCCGCGTCCGGTGAACGAGCTGCGGGCTGTGGCCAGGGCTGAGGTCGAGCGAGCGCGACGCTCGAACCAGAACATAATATTTAAGATGGGGCACCATTCTGTGGCCGAACATGCCGTTTTTAACTTCGACCTGATCGGACTCAGCCGGCTGGCCATTGAAGAGGTCGAACATTTCCGTCTTTGTTCCTACACCGAAAAATCCCAGCGTTACATAACGCTTGACGGCGATTATGTCCTTCCTGAAGAGATAAAACAGGCCGGTCTGCAGGATATCTTCGAACAGACGATAGAGGCTCAGAACCAAACCTATCGTTATCTGTATGAACGGTTGCGAGAACATATTTTTAAGAAATTCGAAAAGCAGGCGGCCAACCCCAGAAATCATCCGATACTTGACGGCTGGGCGAAGGAAGACGCCCGTTATGTGGTCAGTCTCGCAACCAGAGGTCAGCTGGGGATGACGGTCAACGCCCGCAACCTCGAACTGATGATCAGGCGGTTTTCTGCCAGCAGGAACGCTGAAATTCAGGAACTTGTCCGGCATCTCCATGACCAGGCGAAAAAGGTGGCTCCTTCGATCATTCTTTTTACCGAGCCCTCGCCGTACGAAGCTGAAATGATCCACAATGTGCGGGCAGAAGCTCTGAAGCTTCTAACGGGAAAAAGGCAGACAGGCCGGCCGGATCGGCAAGAAATCCGTCTCGTTGAGTACTCCCCGGAGGGAGATGACCTGATAGCTGCTGCTCTGTTGTTTTCGACAGCCGGAGTTTCTTTCAAAGATGCTCTCCAACAGGTCGGCCGCTGGTCGAAAAAAAAGAAACTTGCCCTGGTAAAAAAAGTTTTTGAGCAGATGGAGTTTTATGATTCTCCTCCCAGGGAATTTGAGCTGGCCTTTTTAACCTTCGACCTGGTTGTTTCGGCTTCCTGCTTTGCCCAGCTGAAGCGACACCGGATGATGACCCTGCTGGTGCAACCTTACGACCCGGCTCTCGGAGTGACCGTGCCGCCTTCGGTCAGGGAGGTCGGTGAAGAGAAAAAATTTAAGGAAGTAATCAGGTTGACGGAAAAAACCTGGTGCCAGCTTAGAAAAAAAGTGGGTCCGGCAGCTGATTATATCCTGACAAATGCTCATCGCCGGCGGGCGCTGGTGAAAGCTAACCTGAGAGAACTCTATCATCTGTCAAGGCTCAGAGAGGATGCCACAGCTCAGTGGGAAATCAGGCAGCTGAGCGCCAGGATGTCAGCTCTGGCCAGGCAGGTCTTTCCTGTTACTGCCTGTCTTCTCGGGGGAAAAGACAACTATCCGCAACTGTATGAAAAGCTTTTCGGACGCCTTCCCAAAATGAAACCGCCAGCTCTCTTTTTTGAGTAATCGAAAGAGGAACTCCTGATTAAAAGTTAAATTTTGTTCAGTTTCAGGCCTTTCTCTTCCTGGCAAATCCGATGATTGCCAGAACCACGGCCACGGCCAGCAGAACATAGAGAATGTTAATAGTCTTTTTCTTTCTGGCAATTTCGTTATCCGTTTTCTGCGCCAGGTCGGCAAGGTCTTTCTGCAGAGAAGCAATTTTTGCCCTGTGCTCCTCGTTTTCTTTCCTGAGGGCTTCTTCAGTCGCTTTCAGGGAGGAAATTTCGTTGTTTTTTGATTCTATTTCTGCTTCCTTTGCCTTGACCTCTGACCTCAACCTGGAAATCAGGTTGTTGAGGGCTCTTATTCTTTTTGAAGAATCGGCTTCAGTCTTCTGGCTTGCAGCTATCAGGTCTGTCTTCTCTTTTTCCAGGTCGGCGATCCTGCCTTTAAGGGAATTCAGTTCGCCATTCAGCTTGTTGATCTCTGCCCGGGCTTCATCCAGCGACTTTCTGGTTTCAGCCAGCGACTGTTCCAGCTGACCCTTTTCTGACTCCAGGGTGGCAATCCTTGCCTGCGCTTTTGAGAGTTCATCCTCGGTGGTCGCCAGGCGTTTCTTCACGGCCGTCGAGCAGCCAGCCGAAAGCAGGGCGATAGCCAGGATAGCTATCAAAAAGATTTTAGCGGCTCTTTTTTCTGTCATGCTTCCTCCTTCCTTGAAAAACTCAAAATAAAGCTAATAGCCGGGTTTGGAACATTTATTATTATCCAGGATTTTCCCGTTAACGGTCAACAAAAAATTCGTTGCTTTCAAGGTATATCGTCAGGAGAAATTAAAGGGGGAAAAAGGCTTCCGCTTTAATATTAAAGTTTGTTTCAGTGAGGGTTGTCGAAGATTAATTAATCCAGAAGAAGATGATTCGCGGTCATTCGACTGAATTTCTGAAATGCCCTAAAATTTATCAGAGAGGGGAGAGACTATGCATATCGAAAGTTATTCTTTCGGCCGTATGGTCATAGGAGGCCATGTTTATACTTCCGACCTTATAATCATAAGAAACGAGATATTTCCGAACTGGTGGCGGCGGGAAGGACATTCGCTCGATCCCGGAGACCTGAAGCTGGTGGTCGAAAAAAAGCCGAAGGTTCTGATTATCGGAACAGGAGCTTACGGCGCGATGGAAGTTCCTTTTGAGACTGAGAAATTTCTCGAAGAGAAAGGAATTGAAGTAATCTGGAAACCTACAGCCGAAGCAGTGGAGTTATTCAACGACCTTGACCTTCCGGACAAAGCCGGCGCCTTCCACCTGACCTGCTGAGTCGTTAAAAGCGGACAGAACGAACTCTTCAGGACAAATTTTTTACCCGGGATTGCTGAAAAATCACCCCATCATTTCAGGCTGATTGGCCCGTCCCGGGTTGATCAGACGATAATCCATCATTCGAATGCGTTGCCTGGTTATCAACCAGCAGTTTCCGGTCTAACTTTTTTCGCGATGCTCAATTTGCCGCATTTAGCTGCCTGCTTATGGAAATACAGCCGCTCGAAGAGCAAAATCCGTTTGGAAGAGGCATTCCAGAATGATATATTTTTAAGCATGGCAGAAAAGAGCTTTCTCACGCATCTTGAATGCGGCTGGTGCCGGCGGGAGTATGACCCTGACCGGTTATGGAATCTCTGCCTGGAATGCGGGAAACCGCTTCTGGCGCGTTACGACCTGGTTAAAGCTTCTCTGGCGGTGAAAACTGCAGACCTGGAAAAAAGAGAACCAACACTCTGGCGTTACCGCGAGCTTCTTCCTCTCAGGAGCGATCGTTGCAAACTTTCACTCGGGGAAGGATTCACGCCACTGCTCAGGGCTTTCCGTCTGGAAGAAGAGGTCAGCCATTCGCCGCTTTTTATCAAGGATGAAAGTCTCAATCCAACCGGGTCATTTAAAGCCAGAGGGCTGAGCGTGGCTGTTTCCCGGGCGCTGGAACTCGGGGTTAAAGCTCTTTCCATTCCTTCAGCCGGGAATGCCGCCTGCGCTCTGAGCGCTTATGCCGCCCTGGCCGGGCTGGAAGCTCATGTCTACCTTCCGGCAGATGTTCCCCGGCCGTTTGTCAACGAATGCCGGGTGCTCGGAGCTGAGGTGCACCTGATTGACGGCCTTATTACCGATTGCGGGAAAGTCGCCCGGAAGGACCTGGAAAAATACGGACGGTTTGACGTTTCTACCCTGAAGGAACCTTACCGGCTCGAAGGCAAAAAAACCATGGGTTATGAACTAGCCGAACAGCTTGGCTGGACTCTTCCTGATGTCATCATTTATCCGACAGGCGGCGGCACCGGTCTGGTCGGGATGTGGAAAGCTTTTTCTGAGCTGGAAAAGCTTGGCTGGATCAACTCGAAGCGCCCGCGATTGGTTACAGTTCAATCTGATGGCTGCGCTCCCATGGTTAAAGCCTTCCATGAAGGCCGGGAATTTGCCGAACCCTGGTCTGACGCCAGGACCATCGCTGACGGCTTGAGGGTGCCGGCGGCCATCGGTGATTTTCTGATTTTAAGGGCGCTTCGGGAAAGCAACGGGACGGCGGTGGCTGTTTCCGACGGAGAAATCCTTCAGGCCACCTATCTTATCGGGAAGAACACAGGAATCTGGCCTGCGCCTGAAGGGGGAGCCACCCTGGCCGCTTTTCTGCGATTGAAAAGCTCCGGATGGATTAAAGAAGAGGAGAGTGTTGTTCTCTTCAACACAGGAAGCGGAGCCAGGTATGCCCATCTATGGAATACAGAAGGCTGATTCTCTCCGGTTCAAGAAGCTTCGGGTGGCCGGGCATCTTCTGGATAAATTTCACTAAGACTTTAGAGCATTAAAGAGGTTTCTTGACACGGAGACAAGCATAGATAAAATCTTGAAATAATTGGCTGGAATATGAAAGAAAAATTCTGAAAGATTTTCAGGAGGAGACGATGGAAAAGGCGAAAGTTTACGAGAGAGTCATTGAACAGCTCCGGGATCTGTTTCAAAAAACCGACGACCCGGTGGCCAGAATGTCCACAATATGTGCGCTGCTTTATCATAAATTGAATTATTACTTCTGGTGCGGCTTTTATCTGCTGAAGGATGACGAGCTGATTGTCGGCCCGTATCAGGGTCCGCTGGCCTGCCTGAAGCTGGCGCATAACAGGGGAGTGTGCTGGACCGGGGTGAGGGAGAAGAAGCCGATCATCGTTCCCGACGTTCATCAATTTCCCGACCACATTGCCTGCGATGAAAGATCACAATCAGAAATCGTCGTCCCGGTGTTCACTTCCGAAGGCCAGGTTTACGGAGTGATAGATGTGGATTCGGATAAGCTGGCGGCTTTTGATGAGGTTGATGCTCAGTACCTGGAAGAGATAGCGAAGATGATTTTTATGAAATGATTGACCTTCCGTCCATCTTATGATGAATCGACGATTCTTAAATCACTATTTCTGGATTAGCTTTAACCGGTAAAATTTTCTTTTTCCGATCCGCAGGACTTGCTCCAGCTTTCCCGTATCTATTTTATGTTCAATATTTTCTATCCTTTGACCATCCAGATAGACCCCGCCCTGGCGTATAAGGCGTTTGGCCTCTCCGCGGGAAGGCACAAGACCCAGGTTGTACATGATATCCACCAGCTCGGGGGCAGCGCTTACGGGTTCAATCTCGATAAATTTTTCTTCCATTTCACTCGGAAGGTATCTCTGCCGGAATACCCGGTCGAACTCTTCTTCGGCTTTTATCGCCTCTTCTTCGCCCCAGAAATCGCTCACTATCATCCGGGCCAGGCGGGCTTTAAGGTCGCGCGGGTTGATCTGACCTTCCCGCGCCAGTTTTTTCCAGCTCTCAATTTCTTCAGTCGGGACATCCGTAAGAAGCTCGTAATAACGATACATCAGGTCGTCAGAGATCGACATAATCTTGCCGAATATCTCGTTGGGTGGCTCGTTAATCCCGACATAATTTCCGAGGGATTTGGACATTTTTTCCACGCCGTCAAGCCCTTCAAGAAGCGGCATGGTCAGTATGACCTGGGGTTCCTGTCCATATTCTCTCTGGATTTCGCGACCCACCAGAAGGTTAAACTTCTGGTCGGTTCCTCCAAGTTCAACATCGGCCTGCAGAGCCACTGAATCATAAGCCTGCATCAGGGGATAGAGTATTTCGTGAACCGAGATGGGAAGACCGGCTTTTAACCTTTTGGTAAAATCGTCTCTCTCGAGGATGCGGGCGACGGTGTATTTTGAAGCCAGTTTGATAATGTCGAAGCTGGTGAGAGCTCCCAGCCAGCGGGAGTTAAAATCGACAATGGTCTTCTGTGGGTCCAGGATCTTGAAAACCTGCTGCTTGTAGGTTTCGGCGTTGCGGTTGATTTCCTCTCTGGTCATCGCCGGTCTGGTGGCCGAGCGTCCGGTGGGGTCGCCGATCAGCCCGGTGAAATCTCCTATGAGAAAGATCACTTCGTGGCCAAGATCCTGGAAATGCTTCATCTTTCTCAAAAGGACCGTATGTCCGAGGTGAATGTCAGGAGCGGTGGGGTCAAATCCGGCCTTAACCCGGAGGGGCTTTCCCTCCTTTCGCGACCTTTCCAATTTTCGGATAAGGTCTTCTTCCTGAATTATTTCCACGGCTCCTTTTTTGATAAGCTTCAGTTGTTCTTCAACGGGTTTGAACATCGTCTGAACCTCGCTTTTTCTTGAAGTATAAATATGACCCAAGATTGATTTATTTTCAAGGGAAAAAGACGATATTTCTGAGAACCGGCGATCGGGAACAATTTTTTGCCGGAGGAAGTGATAACAGCTGCAGGGGAATCAATCGAGGATGTAAACCTTCCGGCCCCTGACTTCCAGCCTTCCTTCAAAATAAAGACGCACCGCTTCAGGATAGATTTTATGCTCCTGTTCGAGAATTCTTTCGGCTAAGGTTTCTTCCGTGTCATCCTGATACACTGGAACCACCGCCTGAAGGATGATCGGACCGGCATCCACTTCTTCCCAGACAAAATGGACGGTGGCTCCGGAATATCTCACTCCGTACTCCACCGCCTGTCTCTGGGCGTGAAGACCCGGGAAAGAGGGGAGTAGAGCCGGGTGAATGTTCATGATCTGATTCCGGTAGGCCTGACAGAAAAGAGGGGTGATGATTTTCATGTACCCGGCCAGACAGACCAGGTCCACCTTAAGTTTTTTCAGCTCTTCGACGATAGCCGCGTCGTAAGATTCTTTGTCCGGAAAACTTTTCGGGTCAAGATGAAGCGTATCGAGGCCCCTTTCTCTGGCCATCTGAAGTCCGGGAGCGTCCGCTTTATTGCTGAAAACCAGGACGATTTCAGCGTTGATCCTGCCTTCGCTCATAGCGTCATGAATTGCCCGAAAATTTGACCCCCGGCCTGAAAGCAGAACGGCAACCCGCCCTCTTTTTTTCGGACTCCTGAAAACCTTCTCTTCCATTTCTCCCCGTCCAGTTTTTTATTTTTTAATCTTAAAATAATTCGGAATCGAGTTTTTCCAGGCCTGATAGCCCAGCTCAACTTTCAGGTCGATGATTTTCTTCCCCCGATGCCAGATTTCCATCTTTTTCCCTCCGGTCTCACCGATAACCTTAGCTGGAACTTTCATTTTTCTGGCCAGGTTCAGAACCTTTCTGGCATCCTTCTTCCTGACGGCCAGAATTATTCTTGACTGAGTCTCGCCGAACAGGAGTGCGTCAGTTCTGATGACATCATTTAGTTTTACCCTGAAACCGATGCGCCGCGAGCTCCTGAAAGCGCATTCGGCCAGAGCCACGGCCAGGCCACCTTCGGACACGTCATGGGCTGTTCTGACCAATCCAGCCCTGATCGCCTGGCGACAGCATTCCTGAACCTTTTTTTCTTTTGCCAGGCTGAGCGCTGGAGGCTGTCCCTTCTCCTCCGAAAAAATCAGTCTGAGGTATTCCGAACCGCCGAATTCTTCTCTGTTTTCCCCGAGAAGGATGATGCTTTCTCCGGCAGCCTTAAATCCGGCTGAAGGGACCTTATTTATATCATCGATCAAACCTATGATTCCGAGCACAGGGGTGGGGTATATCGGTCGGCCCCCTGTTTCGTTGTAAAAACTGACGTTACCTCCGGTTACTGGAATTTCAAACTGCCGGCAGGCTTCAGCGATACCCTCGATAGCTTCTCTGAACTGCCACATGATCTCGGGCTTTTCCGGATTCCCGAAATTCAAACAGTTGGTCACACCGATCGGAGCGGCTCCGGCGCAGGCCAGATTCCTGCAGGCTTCAGCTACAGCTATCTGACCTCCTCTTCTCGGGTTAAGAAATGTGTACAGGGCATTTCCGTCAAGCGTCATGGCCAGAGCCTTTTTAAGTCCCTTCAACCTGAGCACCGCTGAGTCGGCGCCCGGCAGGACGGCCGTGTTCACCTGAACCATATGGTCATACTGACGGAAAACCCACTCTTTGTCCGCAATGTTCGGCGAAGCCAGGAGCTGGAGAAAAACTTGATTCAAATCGGAAGGCATCTCCGGTTTGCGCAATCTGGAAATTTTATTCACAAAGGCCGGTTTCCGGGCGGGTCTCCTGTAGGCGGGACACAGGTCAACCACCGCCTTCACCGGAATGTCTATCACCAGCTCACCGTGGAAATAAACTTTGAGCCGGCCGTCATCCGTAACCCTGCCTATGACCACCGCGTCCAGGTCCCATTTGTTGAAAATTTTCTTCAGCTCTTCGACTTTCTCTGGCTCGGCCACAATCAGCATTCTCTCCTGGGATTCTGATAGCATTATTTCGTAGGGAGTCATCCCTTCTTCGCGTTGCGGCACGAGGTCAAGGTTTATTTCCATGCCGGTTCCGGCTTTCGCCGCCATCTCGGTGGTGGAGCAGGTCAGTCCGGCCGCTCCCATGTCCTGGATGCCCACGATCAGGTTCTTTGCCATGGCTTCAAGGCAGGCCTCAAGGAGAAGTTTTTCCTTGAACGGGTCGCCAACCTGGACGTTTGGTCTTTTGTGCTCGATGTCCTCACCGAATTCGGCGGACGCCATGGTCGCGCCGTGGATACCGTCCCGACCGGTTTTCGCGCCAGCGTAGATTACCGCGTTGCCAGCGCCGCTCGCTCTGGCCAGAAACAGCCTGTCCCTGTAAGCCAGGCCAACGCAGCAAACATTCACCAGCGGATTCTGGGAATAACAGTCGTTGAAATAGACCTCTCCTCCGACCGTCGGGACCCCGAAGGAATTGCCATAACCTGAAATGCCGCTTACCACCCCCTCCATGATTGCCCGGTTTTTGGGGTTGTCGAGCGGACCGAAGCGGAGGGAGTCGAGGACGGCTATCGGTCTGGCGCCCATGGTGAAAATATCCCGCAGGATGCCACCGACGCCGGTGGCCGCCCCCTGGTATGGTTCTATGTATGAGGGATGGTTGTGGGATTCTATCTTAAAGACCACTGCGAGTCCGTCGCCTATATCCATTACTCCCGCGTTTTCTCCCGGTCCCTGAATGACATATTTCCCTTTAGTCGGGAACTTTTTCAGATGGACTTTTGAGCTCTTGTAGCCGCAGTGCTCTGACCACATCACCGAGAAAATGCCGAGTTCAGTGAGGTTCGGCTCCCTACCGATCAACCTGACAATCAGGTCATATTCTTCTCGTGTAAGGTTATGGTCAGCAAGGGTTTTTTCATCGATCATGTTATCATCCTTAACTTAAAACGTTCCGATTAAGGGTGGAAGCGGAGAAATCGGCCGGGAGACAGTCCTGCCCGGCGATTTCTTCCCTTTCTTTTTTTCCAGATAATTTATGATTGACTGGAATATTATTTTCCCGTCTTCGCTTCCGAGGATCTTCTCCGATGCTCTCTCCGGATGGGGCATCATCCCCATGACGTTTCCTTTCCGGTTAACGATTCCGGCGATATGGTGGAGGGAACCGTTAACGTTAGCTTCTCCTGTCAGGTTTCCTTTTTCGTCACAGTAGCGGAAGAGTATCTGATTATTTCTCTCGAGCTCTTCAAGGAGCTCGGGAGGGGCGTAGTAGTTGCCATCAAAGTGAGCTATGGGAATTCTGAGAACCTGCCCTTTCCTGCCAGCGCCGGTAAAAGCGGTTCTGTCGTTTTCGATTCTGATGTTCACATACTGGCAGAGAAATTTCAGGTTTTTATTTCTCAGCATGGCGCCCGGCAGCAACCCGGATTCCAGAAGAATCTGGAAACCGTTGCAGATTCCCAGCACCAGGCCTCCATCTTCAGCAAACTTCTTCACTTCCTGCATGATAGGGGAGAAGCGGGCGATGGCCCCTGACCGCAGATAATCCCCGTAGGAGAATCCTCCAGGCAGCACCACGCAGTCAACCTGCTGCAGGTCATGGTCTTTGTGCCATAAGAAAACTGTCTCCTGGCCCATGACATTCTGCAGCGCATGAAAGGTGTCATAATCGCAATTTGAACCCGGGAAAACAACCACTCCGAATTTCATTTCTCCATCCTTCCTTTTCTGGCCTTCAGGCCTCGAGTATTTCCCAGGTGAATTTTTCGATGATCGGGTTGGCCAGCACCCGGTCGGCTATTTCAGGAACGATTTTCTCAGCTTCTTCGCGGCTCGAGCCTTCGAGTTCGATTTCAAAAACTTTTCCCTGACGAACATCTCTGACCTGATGATAGCCGAGAGTGTGCAGCGCGTTCCTAACAGTCTGTCCCTGGGGGTCGAGGACGCTTTCTTTCAGAGTTACCAGAATCCTTACTTTCATTTAAGAACCCTTTCAAAAATAAAATCTATTTTCTTTAAGTATGGTTCAAGAGAAAAACAGGCCTCGATTTCTCCGGCCGAAAGATGTTTCCCGATTTCCGGGTCTGACAGGACCAGCTCTTTGAAATTCAGGTTTTCCTTCCAGGCTTTCATACTGCAGTTCTGAACCAGCCGGTAAGCTTCTTCCCTGGTAAGCCCTTTTCTGGTGAGGGCCAGCATGACCGCCTGGGAAAAAATCAGGCCTCCGGTGAGTTCGATGTTTTTGAGCATCCTGTCTGGATACACATGCCAGTTAGCAATGATATCGGTCATTTCCTTCAACAAAAAATCGGTCAGGATGAAAGAGTCGGGAAAAATCACGCGCTCGGCGGAGGAATGGGAGATATCCCTTTCGTGCCATAGCGGGATGTTTTCCAGAGCCACCTGAAGATTGCCTCTGACGATTCGGGCCAGGCCGGCTATTCTTTCGCAGCGGACCGGGTTTCTCTTGTGGGGCATCGCTGAGGACCCTTTCTGTCCGGGAGTGAAAGGTTCTTCCACCTCAAGGACTTCCGTTCTCTGGAGGTGCCTGATTTCCAGGGCGAATTTCTCCAGCGAGGTGGCGATCAGAGCCAGGCAGCTAATAACTTCCGCATGACGATCCCGCTGGAGAACCTGGGTGGAGACCGGCGCCGGTTTGAGTTTGAGGGATTTCAGCGCGTATTTTTCGACGCGAGGGTCGAGATGAATGTAGGTGCCGACGGCCCCGGCAATCCGCCCGACGCTTATGGTTTCCCGGGCTGCCCGTAAACGTTTAAGATGTCGGTTTATTTCTTCATACCAGACGAGGATTTTGAAACCAAAGGTTACCGGCTCGGCGTGGACACCGTGAGTGCGGCCGATGCAGGGTGTTTTTTTGTATTTCAGGGCCATCTTCCTCAGAACTTTTCTCAATTCCAGCAATCTTTTTTCCACCAGGTTCAGCGATTCCACCATTAAAAGCGACAGCGCGGTGTCGACGATGTCGTAGGAAGTTAAGCCCATGTGAATGAAGCGGGAATCCTCCCCAACATACTCGGCCACTGAAGTCAGGAAGGCGATCACGTCGTGTTTGACAACTTTTTCAATCTCCTGAATGCGGTCGATCGAGAAGTTAGCTTTTTTCTTTATGTTATCAAGAGAATTGCGGGGAATCTGTCCCAGCCTGGCCCAGGCCTCGCAAACTGATAGTTCCACCTGAAGCCATTTCCGGTATCTGTTTTCTTCCGACCATATGGCTCCCATTTCGGGCAGGGTGTATCTTTCAATCATGGAAATATCCTTTTATGAGAACTGACAATCAATATTACCAACTGGGCAATTTTAAGTCAATTTATATCTTCTTTCAGGCACATAGATAGTATCCAGAGCGAGGTGAATTTACGGAAATTCAGTAATCATTTGCCATCGGTCACAAGCTTTAGACCGGCCGGGCCTCTTTTTTCTGGAAAGACAAACCTGATAAAAAGGAAGGTCCGGTCAACAATAAAAATTCGTTCGATCAACCAAGATTGCTGTTAATAATCTGTCTAAATATCAGGAGGATATAAATAAAGTGAAGTTGAACTGGTTTAGCTGAAGCAGATATACTTAGAAAGGACGCATGTTGAACAGAAAGGAGGAGGCAGAGCTAATTGCCAGAGCCCGGAAGGGCGAGGTTGAAGCTTTTATGAATCTGATCAAAGATTATCAGAGACCGATCTTCTCCCTGATTTATCGACTGACAGGAAACCGGGAGGACGCAGCTGACCTTACTCAGGAGACCTTTCTTAAAGCCTTTTCAGGGCTAAAGGATTTCAGAGAAAAATCGGGATTTTATACCTGGCTTCACAGGATAGCGGTCAATCAAACCCTTAATTTTCTTAAGAAATCGAGCACAAGGCGGGAGAAATTAGAGTATTTAGACGAAATAAAACAGGATGATCCAGGAGTGGCTGCGGTTCCTTCGCCCGAAGAATCTTCTATCCGAGAAGAATTCAGAAGCCGTCTGCAGGCTACTCTGGAGGAGCTCCCGATGGTCTATAAATTGCCCTTTTTTCTGGTGATATTTCAGGGAATGAGCCATGCTGAAGCAGCTAAGGTTCTCGGATGCTCCGAGGGAACGGTTTCCTGGAAAATACACGAAGCCAGAAAAATGATAAGGGAAAAGCTTAAACATTTTGTTCCCGTTAAGAAAGAGGTTTGAGATGAAATGTTCCGATTTTCAGAAATTGATTTCTGACGGACTTGACGGCAGGCTTAACCCCAGAAGCCGGAAAAAGCTGGAAGAACATTTAAGAGTATGCCCTGTCTGCTTTGAATATCAGAAGGATCTTATGGCTGTCGAGCGGGAATTGAGAAGCCTGCCGGAAGTTGAGCTCCCGGGTCCGGAGCTTATCGAAGAAAAACTCACAGCCCGGCTGGCCAGCATAAAGGCGGAAAGCAGGAATGATAAAGAAGGGAAAATAAATTTATCAATAAGCGCATTAAAGCCGGTCTGGATTACGGTCAGTGTAGCTTTGATAGCGATCATTATTTATCTTTTTGTCCCGGCAAACAGAACAGCGGATGAGCTGATGCCCCAGTTTTCGGCTTTGCTTTCGTATGAAGATTCATATTTACTCATGAGCCAGCTGTTGAATGACAGCGAGTCCCTTCAAGAAAAATTTAATTCAGAGATAATCGAAGGTATTTACAGAGAAATAGGCGGGGCAACTATTGAAGATAGCGAGGCAATCGAAATTTACCCACAGAAAATTTTAGACTTCGAATTCAATAATAATAATCTTACAGAAAATCTTAAATCATCGGAGGAAATATGAGGAAAAAAATAATATATCCGGCGGCACTGGCCATTTTCTTCTTTCTGATTTTTATTACTGTTTACGCTCAGGATGCTCCGCCCAGGGGAGAGCAGCGAAATTTAAGGCAAAACCTTTTTACTCTGAGAGCTCTCCAGATGACCAGAGCGCTGGACCTGAGCGAGCAACAGACAGCTGTCATCTTCCCTGAACTGAACAGAGCGGAAAAGGATAAGGCCGAACTTCAGAGGCAGTTGCTGGAGGAGATAAGGCGTCTGAGGCAGCTTATGAATTCAGATAAACTGGCTGAGGAAGAGCTTGAAAACAGGGTGGCCAGGATCCGCGAACTGAGACAGAAAATTCATAAAAGGGAAGAAAAGTTCGAAGAATTTTTGCTATCCCGGTTGACACCCGCCCAGAAAGCCAGGTATATTATTTTCACCCTTGATTTTAACCGACAGATGCTGGAAAGAGCGAGAAGCTTCGGACCGGGCGGTCAAAAAAACAAATAATTCCTGCCTCTATCTTGACAAAAAGATTAAATTAAGCTACCATTCTGATGCAAATTTATATCTCAAATTAAATTTTTCAATAAAAACTGCTGTTTGAAAAGGAGATTTTGCAAATTTGCTCATAATTGCCAGCGTAGCTCAGCCGGTAGAGCAGCTGATTTGTAATCAGCGGGTCGGGGGTTCGAATCCCTTCGCTGGCTCAGAAAAAATACGGAGTTTTTTTGAGGCAGATAATAAAATGGGCAGGTACCAAAGTGGCCAAATGGGGCGGGCTGTAAACCCGCTGCGGAAACGCTTCGGAGGTTCGAATCCTTCCCTGCCCATTTTTAATTTTACAGGCGGGAATAGCTCAGCTGGTAGAGCG
>JASEFX010000037.1 GCA_030018265.1 Candidatus Saccharicenans sp. | reverse complement strand
TCTGGTTTTTGAAGCTGACGGCAGGCTCAGCGACATCGGTGAACTCGGCCCGTGGGCTTACACCGGCCTGAGCACGGGTACCTCCTGGCGGATCCTGCTCAACCCCGGTCTGCCTGAAAAGCAATAGATCGGACGAGCTGATTTGACAATTGCCCGGGCCGGTGGCGACGGCATAAAAAGATCGGCTTCAGCCTGGCTTTGCAGGCGCAAAGTCTGAATCAGAAAGATCGTCTTTTATCACGGCCATATAAATCTTTAAAAAATCCATTTGCTTTTCATATCCTGGCTGAGAACAGGCAGACCTTCTTGAAAAAATTATGGACAGGGGCTGCTTTTTGTTGATAACATAGGGAAAATTTTCAGGAGAGGCGCGCAGGAACGATGGAAACAAAAGAGAAACCTGAATTCCCGAAAACTTTCTGGACGGCTAATACGATTGAACTCTTTGAAAGGGCCGCTTACTACGCGATGGCTTCCTTCATGGTCATCTATTTGAAGGAAGTCCTGGGGATGTCACCGACCTTTGCCACCTTTCTAAACGGTTCACTCCTCTGGGGACTGATTTACTTCATGCCGATTCTGTCCGGAACGCTGGCCGACAAGTATGGCTATAAACGTTCGCTGACGGTTTCATTCTTCATGTTGTTCTTCGGCTACCTGATTATGGGAAACGTCCAGAAGTTCTGGCCGGCGGTAGCCGGTCGTTCGGCCACAGGCCTTGATTACACCATCCCGGTCGTACTGGCGATTGTCCTGATCGGTCTCGGCGGTTCGATCGTTAAACCCTGCATTGCCGGCACCGTTCAGAAGACTTCCGGCCGGTTTGCCACTTTAGCCTTTGGCATTTTTTACATGGTGATAAATATAGGTTCTATTACCGGTCGCGGCGTCTCCTATTTTATCCGCACCAACTCTGGCATTCCGGCCATTTTCACCTATGCCTCCAGTGTTTTCATTTTTCTCGGTCTGCTGGTGGTCCTCTTTATATACAGGGAGCCGGAATATGTGAGCGACGGGCTGAAGGACGGCCAGCAGGTAAAAAAGAAATCCCTGAAAGAAGCAGTCCTGGGAATTTTCATCGTTCTGAGCAACCTGAAATTTGTCTTCTTCCTGGTGGTTATTGCTCTGTTCTGGTTCCTTTATGTTCAGCTTTACAACCTGATGCCGCTATTTCTCCGTCACATCGACCCGAACGCTCCGGTTGAACTTTACACCTTAGCAAATCCGCTGATGATTGTCTGCTTCCAGCTTCTGATCACCAGGCTGGTCAAAAGATGGACGCCGGTAAAATCGATCCTGCTGGGCGTCGGGGTGACCACGACCGGCATGCTGCTCAACATCCTGCCGGTGCTTCTTTTCTCCGATATCAGCTACCAGGTTTCCCTGGCCGGGCTGGCCATACCGGTCGCCGGCATTTTCCTGCTGGTGAGCATCGCCTCGATGGCCGTCGGCGAAATGATGGCTTCCCCTCGGATTTACGAATACATCGGCCGGATCGCTCCACGAGGAGAAGAAGGTCTTTATCTCGGTTACGCCAACCTGCCGGTGGCTATCGGCAGCATTATCGGCGGCCCCATCGGAGGAGCGCTCTATCAGAAGCATATCGCCAGCCCGCTTCAGGCCGGACAATCCCCTAATTACATAATCATCTGGGCAACGATCGCCTTCCTCGGTGTTTGCTCTATGGCCGGACTCGCCATATATGACCGGCTTCTCGCCCGGGGAAAACAGAAAGATAACTGACAGCCTGATAACTTCAGACGCCGCTTTATATTATCAAGATTATCAAGCGTGCGGTGAGTGGACCCTCCCAGGATAGAGGCTGACAGAGGAGCGGCAGGTACGTACGGGCTTTATGGCGGCCGGCCGCACCTGCGTTTTTTAGCTGGATATAACGGTAAGACGGATACGTAGGGCTTTAGAGAAAGGGTGGCACGGCATGTCTCCGAACCGCGCGCAGCGGAAGGGGTTCCCCACGGGGAGATGGGTGAAGCGAGCACGGGAGGGGACGCGCCGTGACAGGACCCTTCCGCCAGGTCAGACCTGAAAATGTGCGCTGTTCCCCGCAGGCTAATTTCCGAACCGCGGGTTGACCACCCCGGCATAGATCGAACCGAAGGTATAGTTCACTCCAAGGGAAATTCCGTAGCTGTAAGCCGTCGCCAGGGCTTTCCTCTGAAGAAGAATGTCTTCGAGACTCAAATCGCCCTTGGGCAGGTATATCTGATCGTTTATTTTCGCAAACCTGCCGGAAATCCCTACGGAAAAACCTCGATACAGCCGGAGATTCAGGCTGGAGTTGAACACCAGATGATTCTTGCTGAAATCATGAAAATAGTGGAATCCTTCCAGCGAAGCGTAAACGTTGCCCCATGGCTCTTTAATCTCCAGGGTTACGGCAAGAGTTTCCCCGAGAAGCGCTTCTCGCATCTTATCGTAAATTGTTTCCTCGCGGTAAAAATTCAGGTTAAAACCCACCCGGTAGAGAAACCGCAGCTGTCGCCGGGTGGATTCAGAATAAGGGAAATAGTTGTACTCTATTGCTGGTGCCGGGTTGATGTTAAGGTTAATGTTGTTGTAGGTGGAAGAGGAAACGCCAAACCATGTCCCGACCGACCAGTGGTCGCTGATGGAATAAACCAGAAGGCTGGACAGACTGAAGCTGCTCTGGCGGGAAGTTATGATGGTGGTGACATCGTCCTGGGTCACCTTAAACCGGCTGCTATTGAAACGACCTGATAGGCCTGAGCGAAACTTAACCTTTTCGGTCACCCGGCTGGCGCTCAGATTGCTGTGGAGCGAAAAGAAATTCTTCGTCTGTTCACCCGACATACTGCCCGAAAGCCCCAGGTTAAAAACCCAGAAATTCCAGGGATCTTCAACTTCCGCCGGAGGAAGACGTTTTTCAAAATCCACCCGGAGGTAATCTCCCAGGTCTGTTTTGGCTAAGTAGGGCACGAGCCCGACCTTGAGCATGCGCACCAGACCTTTCCTTTCGGTATCAGCTGAAGCTGTTCGGGGAGAGACATATTTCAGGGTGTGATGAATGTCATAAAAATTATTACGGCCGATAAAGTTCAGAGTGTACTCCCTTCCGCCGTCGGCTGTGCTCTGGGTGGTGATCAGCACGTGAACATCGGCCTCAGCTCGATCTCGAACAAAACTGACAAAACTCAGTTCCGACCGTATATAATTCATATCGCACTGATGACAGTCGATAAAAACCCGCGGCGGCTCCTGAACCACCCGGGGGATTCTTTCCTGGGCGGATAGATTAAAAGCCGCTGAGATAATTAAGAGAGCGGCCTGCGGCCACAGGTTTTTTCTGAAGAATTTTTCCCGTTTCATTGGAACTCTCCCTGGCTCCAGTCTGCCAGTTATTCGGTCTTCTTCCTGAAAACCGGCGCGAAACGTTTTATGTTATTTCTTACCGGTTTCTTCTCCGGTGGACAGGAAGTCACCAGCATTCAGACGAAAGGCTTCAGCCCGCCCGCCGGAAATCGGGGGCACAGGTCTGCCTGAGCTTCGAAACCACTCTCTGACCTGACGACTTAAAAGGTCGACCAGAATTTTTATTCCGAACGGTGTTCCGAGCGGGAAAAGACAAACAAGCAGGACGGAAATGACCAGAGCGGCCGGCCAGCTCCACGGCTGCCCGCGTCTGATTCCGGAAGCAATCAGAAGCCCGAGCAGACCGAAAATCAGAGCTGACAGCGTTATGAACAGAGCATATTTTATGAAGAAATCTGTCCCGGCAAGCTCCTGCATCCGGCTGTCCGGTCCGGCAATTATCTTTGAAAGCAGAATAAGAACGACTAAAAAAACGGCTGTTACCAGCGCTAGAAAAGAAAAAGTTCTTATTACCGTCCGGGCAAATTCGATTCTCTTTTCTGTCATTAAAGCACGCCAGAGCGTTATTTTACTTCATAAGCAGCTGGATTCAAGCCTTAAAATAAAGTAAAATGCCGGAGGGAAGGAAGAGAGCGTGTCCATAGTGGACTGCCTCAGTTTTCAATTCCCTTTTGAAAATTAAAGGGAGGAACAGAATGAAAAGAATTGTTTTCCTGCTGCTGATTTTTAGGCTCCTTGCCGCCAGCCTTTCCGCCGATGTCTACATAAAAACGTTTACCCGCGTGGATCCGATCAACGTGATGGGTCAGAGTATTCCCGCCAGAGAAACTTACACCGAAGAATGGATAAGCGATAACTTTTATCTGCGGGAAGGAGACGATGGTTTTTCTTATCTCTACGATCTGAAAAAAAGCTTAATCTACCTGATACTTCCTCGCACAAAATCTTACATAGAAATCAAGCCTCCGGTTAACATCTTTGACCTCCTGCCCCCGGAAATGAGCCAGATGGCACAGGCTTTAGAGCAGATATCGTTATCAGCAACGCCGCTCGGTGAAACAAAAGTAATCAACGGGATAAAGAGCCAGGGATACCGGCTGGAGATGACCGTGATGATGTATCCGATGGAAATGACCATCTGGGCCTCCGAAGACCTGCCGGTCAACTTAAAAAATTACCTGGAGAAGGTCTGGCCGGAAATCCTCAAGATACAGATGAGACTTGCGGAGAATGCTCTTTCAGAAATAAGCAAAATCAGGGGTTTATGGATAGCCTACGAAACAAAGGCTTCCTTTATGGGGTATGAAGTAAATTCCCGGGCTGAAGTGCTCGAAATTTCCAGCAAAACACCTCCGGCAGGGAAATATGCCATTCCGAAAGATTACAAAAGGAAGAACAGGCTTGAGCTTGAAGATCTTCAGGGATTTTAATTTCCACCCTGTTTTTTGAAGCTGAAAAGCTGACTTCTCGCAGGGGCCATTCCTTGATTTTTGCCCTGGCCGGCATTATCCTAAGGCTATGAAAATGGAAAAAAACGGACGAATCAGAGTGCGATTTGCTCCCAGCCCGACCGGATACATCCACGTCGGCAACGCCAGAACTGCCCTGTTCAACTGGTTGTTTGCCAGGCAGAACGGTGGGATTTTTGTCCTCCGGGTGGAGGACACGGACATCGAGAGGTCGCGCGAAGAATATGAGCGAAACCTCATCCAGGACCTGCGCTGGCTCGGTCTTGACTGGGACGAGGGACCCGATGCGGGCGGAAACTTCGGCCCCTACCGTCAGTCGGAAAGGCTCGAGCTCTATCACAGATACGCCAATCAACTCCTGGAGGAAGGGAAAGCCTATTATTGTTTCTGCACCGCAGAAGAACTGGAAAAAGAACGGGAAGCGGCCCTGGCAGAAGGAAGGATGCCTGTTTACAGCGGACGATGCCGGAACATTTCTCTTAAGGAAGCCAGACTCCGGCTGGCAGCAGGAGAAGCCGGCGCCATTCGCCTGCGGGTACCGGATGAAGGTTCAATTCAGTTCGAAGATATCGTTCGCGGGCTGGTCGAATTTGACCTGAAATTGATCGGAGACCCGATTATCGTTCGCTCCAACGGCATGCCGGCCTACAACTACGCGGTGGTCATCGACGACGCTCTGATGAAAATTACCCATGTGATCAGGGGTGAAGACCACGTGAGCAACACCCCCCGCCAGATTATTCTTTACCGGGCCCTCGGCTGGGAACCTCCGGTTTTCGCTCACCTTTCGATGGTGATGGGTAAAGACAACACGAGATTGAGCAAGAGACACGGAGCCACCTCGGTCGACCAGTTCAGGCGAGAAGGCATACTTCCGGAAGCTCTCTGCAACTATCTGGCCTTTCTCGGCTGGTCGCCGCCGGAAGGACAAGAGGTACTGACGCTCGAACAGCTGGTAAGGCTTTTTGACCTTCGGCGGGTGAGCCGCTCGGCCGCGATTTTTGACTATGAAAAACTTTACTGGCTCAACCGACAGCACATAAAACTCCTTCGATACGAAAAGAAGCTCGAACTGGCGCTTCCGTATCTTCAGGAAGCAGGGTATGTCGGAACGGAAGTTACCCCGGAACAGAGGGAATGGCTGGAGAAAGCAGTGGAAATCCTGATAGAAGGCGTAGATAAATTTTCCCAGCTCCCTGGAAAATTCTCGCTTCTTTTCGACTACCAGCCTGAAAATCTCGACGCAGAAGCCAGAAGTATCGTTCAGGCGGATTCAGCCCGGAAGGTTCTCGTGGCTTTTATCCAGAAAACCGCCGGGCTAAATGAATTCAATTATGAAATCTTTGCCGCCATTACCGGAGAGATAAAGAAAGAAACCGGGGTTAAGGGCAAAGACCTTTTCCACCCGCTCCGGGTAGCGCTGACCGCCCGGGCCTCCGGGCTTGAGCTGGATAAATTTATACCACTGGTGGAAGAAGGCTCGCGGTTTGACTGGCCACGGAAGCTTAAAAACTGCCTGGAGAGGATACGAGAATTTTCCCGCATTCTGGAAGCATAGTTATGGAACCCAGGGATCGTCTCGGCCGGCTCAACGCGATCATCGAATTTCTGAAGACTTCCCCGCGCCGTCTGAACAAAATTTTTATCCATAAAGAAAAAGGCCATCAGAAAATTTCTGAAATCATCCGCCTGGCCAGAAACAACCACATTCCGGTGGTTTTTGCCCCGCGAGAAAAACTCGATAAGCTCCACCCTGACCATCAGGGCGCGGTGGCCCTGCTGGCAGAAAAAGAATACGTCGAGCTGGAAGATTTACTCGTCCCGGGGAAAAACACCTTTCTGGTAATTTTAGATGAAGTGGTCGACCCTCAGAACCTCGGAGCGATCATCAGAAGCGCCGAGGGCGCCGGAGCTGATGGTCTGATCATTCAGGAACGGCATTCGGCAGGGCTGACCGCGGCTGTGGCCGAAGCGGCCGCGGGAGCCATTTCAAACCTCCCTGTGGCCAGAGTGACCAACATTTCGCGGGCGATTGAACAGTTGAAAGAGAAAGGGATATGGGTGGTCGGAGCCGAGGCGGATGCGAAAAAGCGCTGGTGCGAATTTGATTTCACCCGGCCGGTGGCCATCGTCCTGGGCTCCGAAGGTTACGGACTCAGGCAGAACGTGAAGAAAAAATGCGACGAACTTCTTTCGCTGCCGATGCTCGGGCAGGTGAACAGCCTTAACGTCAGCGCGGCGGCCGCAGTCTTTTTCTACGAAGTGGTCCGCCAGAGGTTTCAGGCTGAAAAGAAAAAACATTAAGCGGAATCACGGCTCTTCAGGAATTCAGCACACTTTCCAGAAAAAGCTTCTCAATATCCGGAACCGGAATTTCTCTGACGGCGGCGGCTACAATTTGATCTTCGAGCAACGGCCCGGGCTCAATTCCGGCAAAATAGCTGAAAGGCTTCCCCTGAACCTCTTCTCCCAGATGCTCTCGCATCCGTTCAGCGACCCCGGGATTATTTTTTGAAGCCTGATACAGGCACCAGGCCGCCTTCAGCCGGTCGATTTCCCCGGCCCAGACGATTTTCCCCCGGTTTATCAAAATCACTTCGTCGCAGACTTTTTCCACCTCGGGCAGCAGATGCGAGGAGAGAAAAATGGTGCTTCCTTTCTTTTTGAGTTCAAGGATGAAGTTCCTTATTTCATACATGATGACCGGGTCGAGACCGGTGTAGGGTTCATCAAAAATAAGAATTTCCGGTTCACCTATGGTGGCCACTCCAAAAGCCACTTTCTGCACAGTTCCTTTTGAAAGGGATTTTATCCGCCGGTCGAGATGCTCTTCCAGCCCGAGCTTCCGCGCCAGTCCAACCGCCAGTTCATCCGCTTTTTCGCCGGACCAGCCCTCGCTCCGGGCAACATAACACAGGGTTTCTCTAACGGTCAGAAAGGGATAAAGGCTGGCCGTTTCCTGGAGGTAACCGGCTTTCAACCTTCCGCCTGAGCGGTTTTCAGGATTCTGAGAGAAGTACTCCACCCGCCCTTCATCAGGTTTAAGAAAATCAAGGATGATTCTCAGGGTGGTGGTCTTGCCGGCGCCGTTCGGGCCGAGAAACCCGGTGAGCTTTCCGGGCTTTATGGAAAAATTCACCCCCTTAAGGGCTTCCTTTTTATGGCGACCGAGCAGGCTCTCGCGATAGGTCTTGTGCAAACTGGAAACTCGCAGATGCTCGGGGTTGCCGGACGCGCTGGCGCAAATCAGATTTTTCTTCCAGACGGCCGAGCGGAAGATGAAGAAGGATAAAACCAGCCACCCGGCGGTCGCCGTAAGTATCAGCACATAATGCCAGGGAACTCGTTTCATCTCTGTCGGAAGCAGCAAAAGAAGCACCACGTTTTCCCAGCGGAATTTTATGATGCTGGCCGCTTCTAAAAGCCATTCAGCTCGAAGTAAAAGGGCCACCGTTATGAGCGTGCCAAAATAAATTAAAAACAGAGCGGCAAAATTCATAACCCCCTTCAACAGCGCCGCCAGGAAAAAGCCCACCACGTTAAAATAAAGAGCAACCGGCAGCTTCAGCAAAAATATCCTGAGAATATAAGGCGCAGACCACCACTGTCCCCTGATCGCCAGAAAAAGAAAAGACAGAAGAAGCCCCAGCAAAATTGCCCCGAAGACGATGAGGAAATAGCCTAAAAATTTGCCCCAGAACATCGCCGGCGCTTTCACCCGGCTGATAAAAGGGTCAATCTGTCTCGATTCAAACTCATCGCGCACGAGTCCGCTGCTCAACAGGACAGCGATCATCGGGAAAAAGGACAGCAAATTCTGTATCCCGGCTTCGGGATATCCCTCAGCATACATAATATAAAGAAAGCTCAGATACAGAAACCCGACTAAAACCAGGCTGATCCGGTTGGTCCTGAGAATTTTTTTCCAGGTAATCCTGATGGTTTCCAGAAGCATTTCTCCTCCCCGAGATTAACTTAAAAGCGCGTAAAGACAGCTGATCGCCGCCGGCCGGCGATGGAGTCCTGAAATTTTCATATTCAATAAAATACTCCTGATAGCCTTCTACGGAAACTCAGGCTGTCTGAAAACTCGCATGAGGTTTTCAAATTCCCCCCAGGATCAGGTCAAAACTCTCCATCTCCTGGATTATTTCCGCCGCTATCGACATTGCTGTTATTATCAGGGAACAGAAAAAAACTTTCAAACATTTTTTTGCCTGCGCAAAAAAGGGAAAAACAGCGCTCTGAGGCTCTTTTTTGCTCTGAGTTCCGGATCCAGTTGATATGCTCTTTCCGGAAAACAGCCATCATGCCGCTCTTCCTTTAATAACCGGGCCGGCCTTCCAGCTGCAGAAAGAAAAGGGCTCCTTCGCGGAGCCCTCCACTTTTTACTTCAACCCCTCTCTGCCGCCCGCCTTTTACTGCTAAAAATTCATAAGTGCTTCTCTCGACTGCGTTAATCTTTCGACTGTTTCTTCCGGTCCCAGATATATTTTCTTTCTTTCTTCCCGTATTCATCTGTCAGATTAAAAGACGTCCTCCGGCAGAAATTTTCTCACAACACCTGAAATAATTTTCATAAATCGAAATCTAATTAAGGCTCAGGGAAACCAGGAGTCATTCGGATAAAGCAATAACCGACTTTGCTAACCTATTAAGACTGCAAGAGAAGAAAAGAATTGTTTTTTTCCCCATTAAAGTCAGTTCGCCTCGTGGCTCCTGCGTCCCGATCGAGGCGTGTGGCGAGTGATTCAATTTTCGCCGGGTAGATGGAGAGCGCTTCCGGTGAATGTTCAACCGGAAATAAAAGGCAGCTGCCCCGGCGTGTAAATTCCCGTTTACCTGTCGGTTCATGAACGTGAAGAAGCGTTTACCATAGCCGCGATGATTTCTTCAGCGCCGGCTATTTGTCTTCAGCAGAAACTTCTGGCATCCGGCTTGCTTTTAACTAAAGCGATGCCCGAGGGCAGAACAAATTAAAAAGGAGGTTATCATGAGAAACAACACAAAAATTAAAGCCGTTACTCTTCTGGTCGTCTTCGCTATGGTGTTCGGGTTGGTGCCGGCCATTTCCCTGGCCGCTGTGACTACTTACCTTCCAGCAGGTACAGAGACTGACTGTTTCAAAAAATTCGAACAGTGCGTAAATAACGTCAGAACTTCTTTTCCGGGTTCAACAATCGACTTTCTGGACTGTGAGCTCGCGCTCATCAAGTGCATTAAAGACATAATAACAAAATGATCAGAAAAACGCTTAACCCGCACACGGCCGGGAGGGGGTCTGGTTTCAGACCCCCTCTCAAAACAATACGGAGAAGTCGTTCTCTATTGCTGATTTCAGGACTGCTGATACTGCTGGTGCTGACGATATTCATCCTGTATCGATACCTCTCAACCCTGAAGGAAAATCATTCGCCGGGCCCGGTGAAACTTGAAAGAATAATTCCTGTGATAGAGGATAGCTCATTCCACACATCCGGAAAAAGCGAAGCGATCATCAGCCAGCCGGCTGGGATGACGTTCGCCGGAGAAACCCTGTTTGTTCTCGATAGCGCAGACGGTTGCGTTCGGCTTTTCGATAAGAAAGGCAATCTAATTAAAATTATTGGAAAGAAGGGTAAGGGACCGGGAGAGTTCAACCGGCCGGAAGGTATCTGCCTGGACATCACCGGGCAGAGCATCATTGTGGCCGACACGGCCAGCCGGCGGATCCAGATCCTGGACTTCGAGGGCAGACTGAAAGCCTCGCTGAACCTGAACTTTCCCCCGACCGGAGTGGCCGCGTCCGGAGACCGACTGTACTTACTGGCTTTTCCTGGAAGCTCGCTGCTTATCAAAAATGAAGGGCTGGTAAAAATCTACAACCAAAACCTGGAGCCGGTAGGAGAATTTTTAAAGCCGGCAACAACGAACGATATTTCGATGAATCTTCTGGCAAATTCGATCATCCTTAAAACAGACCGGAACGGCCAGCTCCTGGCCGCAAGGCAGTTTGCTCTCAACGAAGTTCAGGTATTCGACCCGCAGGGGAGATTAACAAGGCGATTTGAAATCATCTACAAAGGAGCAGAATTGAGCCCGCCCGGTCTTGACCTGAGGATTCAGCACAACGAGGACCTGCAAAAACTCGCCCTTCTGGTCCTGGACGTAGCCTTCGATTCAGCCAACAATTATTACTTTCTGGCCGGCACCAGCGGAAAACAACCAGATGGAACTCTGGAAAAAGGCCGCGAGATTTACAGGTACAGCAGTCAGGGCAAATATCTTGGGACGATCATTCTACCCCTGCGCGCCAGGCTGATAGCTTTCAGCCCGGAGGACGAGCTTTACCTCATAGATGAAAATTACGACCTGAGAAAATTCATCCTGACAGAGAGAGGACCGAGATGAAATCCGGGAAAATTCCTGTGCCGCTTTCCATCGTCCTGATAGCTTCGCTATTCTGGGGTCTAAACAACTGGCAGAAATGGCAGGACTGCCAGCGCGTGAACCGGGAGATGGTGGCTGAGCTTAAAAAAGCCACGGATTCAACTTCCGGCAGATACGGCCAGACCTTTCTTCAGGAAGGAGACGAGTTTCAGGAATCTGTATCCCTCCGGTTGCTGGACGATCAGACCTGGGTTCTTCAGCCCGGAACTCGCACGGTTTTAATCTTCATCAGCACCGGCTGCCCGGCCTGCCTGGAAATGGCGCTCAGGGTATTTCTGGATGTGCAGGGATTCCAGCATGATGGGGTTCAGATAGTGTCTGTCAGCCGGGATTTGGAAGAAGATCTGACCGAGATGGTGGAACAGAGAAACTGGCCGCTTCCGGTGGTCCACGACCGGGAAGGCCGACTTTACCGGATGTTCCGGGTTGCAGCCGAGCCGGTCGTGGTCTTCCTTGACTGCCGGCTGGTAAAGCTCAGGATCCATCCGTTAGAGATAGATAACCGCAGAGCGCAGCTCTGTGAAGCAATCAAACAGAGTCTCGCTTCGTCCTGTTAAAAAACGAAGTGCTTGTGCTGAGCTCAAATACTTGATCTTTATTGCCGGAAGAGAGAATTATTAACGCTGATCCGCAAAAATGGAGCTAAGGGAATCTGGAAAGCCATGGAACCCGGTTAGAATTCCCGCGAAAAAAAGCCCCGGCCGGGCGGAAAAACCTTACTTGACAGATCCACCCCGGTATCTTTAATATAATCTGGATTTAATTTTTTGATAAAATTATCTCGGAAGAAATAAAATGAAAGAGAAAATCGATTTTTATTCGCTAGAGCGCCCGATCATCGCCCTCAAAGAGCAAATAGACGCACTCGAAGCCAGTGAGGATTCCAACCGCCGGGAGAAAATTGCTGCGCTCAGGGCGCAGATCGAAAAAGAATGGGCAAAAATAGCCCCGAAACTCACAGCGGTTCACATCGTTCAGATTGCCCGACACCCCAAAAGACCTTATACCCTGGATTACATCAACGCGCTTTTCAAAGATTTTATGGAATTTCACGGCGACCGTCGGTTTGCTGACGACCCCGCCATCGTCGCCGGCCTGGCCTTTTACAAAGGGCAAACGACGGCGGTGATCGGGCATCAGAAGGGCAGAACGACCAAGGCCAGACTCGAACGGAACTTCGGCCAGCCGAACCCGGAAGGCTACCGCAAGGCACTCAGAATCATGCAGATGGCCGAGAAATTTGGATTCCCCGTGATTACTTTCGTCGACACCCCAGGCGCTTACCCTGGAATCGGGGCTGAAGAGCGCGGGCAGGCCGAAGCGATCGCCTACAACTTGAAGGTCATCGCCAGGCTTAAAACCCCGATCATCAACGTGATCATCGGGGAAGGGGGAAGCGGTGGCGGGCTGGGCATCGGCTTTGGCGACGCTCTTCTCATGCTGGAATACGCTTTTTATTCAGTCATCTCCCCGGAAGGATGCGCCGCGATCCTCTGGAAAGACCAGGGCCCGATGGCCGTGGAGCAGGCTGCCGGGAATCTCGGCCTCCGTGCTCAGAAGCTTTATGAACTCGGCATCATAGATAAAATCATACCCGAGCCACCCGGCGGAGCTCACATGGATTACGAAACCACCTTCAAAAACGTCGATAAGCATCTGAGCCAGACGCTGAAAAAACTCCAGCAGATGACGATTGAAGAGCTTCTGGAGGAACGTTACCGGAAGATCAGACGTCAGGGCATTTTTGAGGTCAGAAAGTGACTCCCGGCCGTTGAGGAAGACTATCAGGCACTGAGGCTATTATCAAAATGAGCGGCGAACAGGGAAAGAAAGTTATCAGCGCCATCAAGGGTACGAAGGACATTTTGCCTTCTGAAGTTCGCCTCTGGCAGATAGCTGAGGCCACCGCCAGGGAAATCTTCGAACTTTACGGATACCGCGAACTCCGGGCTCCGGTCATCGAGCCGACGGAGCTTTTCGAAAGAGGTACCGGAGCCTCCTCGGATATCGTGACGAAGGAAATGTACACCTTCACCGATAAGGGCGGGCGTTCCATCACGCTTCGTCCGGAATACACCCCTTCGGTCGTCAGAGCGATCATCGAACATCGCCTTGACCTTCAGCCTCAACCGCTCCGTTTTTACTACATAGGTCCGATGTTCCGTTATGACCGACCTCAAAAAGGAAGATACCGCCAGTTCCACCAGATTGACATAGAAGTTTTCGGAGAAAAAGACCCGGCGATAGACGCCGAAATCCTCGAGATGGCCCACCGCTTGCTCTCCTCTCTGGGCGTTACCGGAGTGTTCACTCTGGTCAATTCGGTCGGTTGCAAGAAATGCCGGCCGGCTTACGGTCAGAAGCTCCGGGAAGCCGCTCTGGCGGTAAAAGAGCAGCTCTGCCCGGATTGCCAGCGAAAATCCGAGCTCAACCCCCTGCGCATTTTCGACTGCAAGGTGGAAAGCTGCCGGGCGCTGGCCGCCGGTTTTCCCCGGATCACAGATTTTCTCTGCGAGGAATGCCGCGAGCACTTCAAGAAATTCCGGGAATATCTTGACCTTTATGGAATTAGCTACCGGGTGGAACCGACTCTCGTCCGCGGTCTCGACTATTACACCAAAACCGCCTTTGAAATAGTAACCGAAGAGGCGGGAGCCCAGAACGCCATCTGCGGCGGAGGCCGCTACGACGATATGGTCAGGGAATTTGGCGGCCCGGACCTCTGCGGCATTGGTTTTGCGATGGGGGTGGAAAGATTGCTGAGCGTGGCCAGGATCAAGGTGCCCGAAAGAAGCTTTGTTTACTTCGCTTACCTCGGAGAGGAAGCCAAAAAAGAAAGCCTTAAGCTTGCCCGCAACCTGCGCTCTGAAGGAATTGAGTGTCTGGTTGAATTCAAAGAAAGAAAGATGAAAGACCACTTCAGCCGGGCAAACAAACTCGGCGCCGAATGGGTGCTGATCGTCGGCGAGGACGAACTGCGGAAAGGCAAATTCCAGCTTAAGGACATGACTAAAGCCAGACAGTTTGAAGGAAGTCTGATCGAGCTTGCCTCGATCATCAAGGGGAAGAAAATCCTGGAGACCGGTTAAACCCCACACGGAAAGAAAAATGGAAAAACAAAAAGAATTCACTCTCTGGAAGCGGACTGATTACGGCGGCAATCTGCGGGCGGAAGACGCCGGCCGCCAGGTGGTGCTGAACGGCTGGGTCCAGCGGGTCAGGGATATTGGCAGCCTGGTTTTCGTCGACCTGCGAGACCGCGCCGGTCTGGTTCAGCTGGTAGCCAGCAGCGACCGTCCGGAAATCCTGGAAAAAGCTAAAAAGCTGCGTGGAGAATATGTAATTCAGGCCCGCGGCCTGGTGAGAAAAAGGGCGCCGGAAGCCGTCAACCGGGAACTGGCCACCGGTGAAATAGAAGTAGAAATCCAGGACCTGGAAGTTCTCAATCTGGCCGCCACTCCGCCGTTTCTTATTTCCGACCCTCCCCAGGCTTCGGAAGAACTCAGGCTTAAATACCGATATCTCGACCTGCGACGTCCGGGGATGCAGAAGAATATCATCCTCAGACATAAAGCTGCGCTGCTGACGAGAAACTTTCTCAACCGGAAAGGCTTTTTAGAAATTGAAACTCCTTTTCTGACGAAATCCACCCCGGAAGGAGCGCGGGATTACTTAGTGCCGAGCCGGATTCATCACGGAAAATTCTATGCGCTTCCTCAATCACCTCAACTTTTTAAGCAGATTCTGATGATTTCCGGTTTCGACCGTTACTTTCAGATCGTAAGGTGTTTCCGGGATGAAGACCTCAGAGCCGACCGCCAGCCTGAGTTCACCCAGATCGATATCGAGCTGAGCTTCACCGACCGCGAGGAAATTTTTGAGCTGATTGAAGAGCTGATGGTGGAATTTTTCTCGCTCGGCGGGTATGAGGTCAGGAGGCCCTTCATCAGCCTTACTTATGAACAGGCCACAGACAGATACGGGACGGACAAGCCCGACCTCCGGGATGAAACGGCCATCATCGACCTGACCGAACTCGGGCGCGCTTCCGGTTCGGAACTTCTTAAAGGAATAATAGAAAAAGGAGGCGTGCTGAAGGCGCTGCTGGTTAAGGG
>JASEFX010000036.1 GCA_030018265.1 Candidatus Saccharicenans sp. | reverse complement strand
CGAAAACTTACGGCTACAGGGACGTAATAAATTATAAACCGCTTTCCGTGAACACTGCTTTTCAGGCTGGAGAACTCAGCCAGCCGGTTTCAGCAGCGGTCGCTCTGCGTCTGGTGGAAGAAGAGGTGATACAACTTGAGGATGAACTTGGCGGCTATTATCTGAGGATTGTCGGAGTCAGGCCTCAGATAAAGATTCATTTTACACTTCATAACCTTTTGAGTCACAGCGCCGGTTTCTATCCCTGGGTTTCGGAAGGTTACCCTTCCTCAACCCCCCTGCCTGACCTGAGCTCAATTCTCAGGGGGGAACCGCCGGCCAGGAATTATCAGAGTTACCTCGGGTTTGATCCGGATATTCCTGTCCGTTTTTCCGATTTCAATTTTGTTCTGATGGAGAAATATATAAGCGAGAAGACCCGTAAATCCTGGCCGGAACTGGTGGCGGAAAAAATCATCAACCCGCTCGGATTGAAAAATACTTTTTGCGGACGTCCGGCTGCTGAAGACCTGGCCAGTGGACATCTCCGGGAAGGAACCGAAGTTCCCGGCAGCTGGTATTTTTACCCGGAGCAGGCTGCCCGCGGCTTGTGGACCACACCCGAAGAATACCTTCGGCTTTTTATTGAGCTGATTGATTGCGCGCGCGGCAAAACATCCGGGCTGCTCAATCCATCGCTGGCCAGGAGGATGCTTTCAGCTCAGGTGCCGGGCGCCGGTTATGGAGTGAGAGTTGAAGGTGAACACGAGAAATACAAGATTTTTCTTAAGGGGAAAACGAAAGGATACAGAGCAGCTGTGCTGATATATCCTGCCGTCGGTCGGGGAGCGGTGGTGATGACCAACAGCGAGAACGGCTGGCAGCTGATTGAAGAGATTTTGCGGGGGCTTTCGACCATTTATGACTGGCCCGATTATCGTCCTGAAGAAAAAACTCTGTTCCGGTTACCGCCCGAAGTTTATCAGAAATACGTCGGTCGGTATGAGGTAAATGAAAATTATTACTTAGATGTAAATTATGAGGATTATTATCTTCTGATTCGTCCAACCGGTCAGGCAGTGACGAAGTTTTATGTGGAGACACAGACGATTTTCTTCTCGGTCGATCCCTTCATCAGGATAAAGTTTAACCTTGACGAACAGGGGAAAGTTACCGGTCTGGTTCTCTGGCAGGAAGATTTTGAGCTGCGGGCGCGCCGGATAGATTGATCTTTGAGCTTTTTTCAGAAGCTTAATCCACCCTCACCAGGGTGAGTTCGACCTTTCTGGTTTTGCCGTCTCTCTCCACGGTCAGAGTCACCCGGTCGCCCACTTTGTAATCGTCTAAGATGTTGTATAAATCATCGTACGAACGAACCTTTTTCCCGTCTATTCCGACGATTATGTCCTGGATGACCAGCCGGCCGAAGCGATCGCGGGTAAGCCCGCGCAGTCCTTTATGGTAAGCTTCGGAATCTCTCGGGACTTCATAGATGATGGCGCCCTGAACTCCCAGTCGCCGGGCGTAGCGGTCGGCTAAGAGCGTTACTCCGAGCCCTGGCCTAATAACCTTTCCGTATTTGATTATCTGCGGGACTATTTTCTTTATCGTGTCTACCGGTATGGCAAAACCTATTCCGGAGTAGGCGCCAGAAGGCGAGGCGATCATGGTGTTCATCCCTATGAGTTCGCCGGCTGAGTTAAGGAGCGGCCCTCCTGAGTTCCCGGGGTTAATGGCGGCGTCCGTCTGAATCATATCCCTTATGGTAACACCGCCGATTCCGGGCATGCTTCTTCCCAGCGCGCTCACTATACCGGTGGTGACAGTGTGGTCAAAGCCAAAAGGGTTTCCTATGGCGATGACCTTTTGCCCCACCTGAAGCTGGCTGGAGCTTCCGATCTTTATAGGCTGGAATCCTTTGAGACTGCCTTCAATTTTAAGAACGGCGATATCTTTTTTGGGTTCTATTCCGACCAGTCTGGCCTGCCTTTCTTCCTGATCTGGCAGAGTTACGTTGAAAAGATCTCCTTCGAGGATGACGTGATAGTTGGTGATGATGTGTCCCTGATCATCCCAGATAAATCCGGAACCGCTGCCCTGTGGGACAGCTTCTTCGGTCCAGCTGAAAAAATCGCGAACAAATTTAATGTTGGTGATGAAGACGACCGAATTCTGAGCTTTCTTGACCACCTCGATGGTGTTTTTTTCGTCTTCTGTCAACTGGTTTTGTGCGGACAGGCTGAGGGCAAAGATAAAAAATAAAGATAACAAAAAAATGCCCGGTTTTTTAACAAGATGTTTTTTTTTCATGGCTGACCCTCTCTTAAATATTGAATTAATTTACTCCATTATTCCTCTTATTTCAATTAACTTTTTGAACCTGTCTGAAGTTTCAACGACCGGGATTGGAAGTCCGGAATTTCGACCGGCCGCGTTTTGCTACAGGGTGAAGATATACTCGTTTTTTATTAAGTTTTACTTAAAAGCTGGCCACGAATTCCCGGGTCAGTTTTAGATGCTCTTCCGACCGGACTGGATTTCTGCTTTAACAGGGGCTGGAGAGAAATTTTGAGGGCGAAGGCCACAGAGGCAGAATTTTTATACAGGCAATGAACTGCTAATATTCCCTGGCGGAAGCGATTGGCGTTAAAGCTCAAACAGCCGGTTCCTGACCGCCCGGAAGGGGAGAGCTTTCCCTGGCGCCAAAATAACTTTCTCCCTTCGGGAAATAGAAGAGAAAAATAACGAATGAAATGAATCCGGCCAGAATGAACGGAAAGCGGATCCCGAGCCAGTCAGAAAGAAAACCGGCAATCAGGCTGATGACAGCTCCGGAGATTAACTGAATGTTGGAGATCCAGCTGAAAGCCTGGGTCTGATCCGCCTGGCTGACCGTCGAACCAACAAAAGTATGGAGAGAGGGATAGGTCATCAAAAGAAAACCACCAAAAAGCAAAAGCGCTGCAACCGAAAGAGATCGACTGGCCGAGAAGCCGAGAACTAAAAGGCAGAAAGTGGCACCGGCCAGGCTGGTCAGAAAAACCTTTTTTCTGCCAAATCTTCTGCTCCAGAATCCATAAAGATATCCGGTGATCGTCCCGAGCCCGATCCACAGAGCCAGGTAGACTCCGGTTTTTCCCATCGGGATCTGAAAGTTATTGTGGAGAAGAGATGGAGCGTAATAAACTGTCACCGACCAGCCCATTCCGCCGAAGAAAAATCCGGGAACGAGATGGCTGACCTTTTTAAGCACTTTCCACCAGTTTCCGGGGCTGAGGTCAGGGCGGACCGGCTGTTGAGAGGAAATTCCTTTGATGGCAGCCACACCTGCTGCGGTGATCAGCAAACCCATCGCTGCCCAGACATACAGCGGAGCCTTCCAGCCCCAGTGTTGCGATAAATATCCAGTGGACAGGAAGGCCACCAGCACTCCGAGATTTCCAGAACCACTCTGAATACCCATCGCGTCGTCCAGCTCCTGGCCAGCACCGGCCCGGGAGCGGGAAATCCAGGCTATGACCACTGGATGGTAAACGGAAGTAAAAGCCCTTAGCAGTATGAAAAGAAGAAGCAGGATCCCGAACGAGGGCGAAAAAGGAATCAGAAAATTAGCCAGACAGATGCCGAGACCGCTGACTAACATTAACCGGCGGTATTCATACCTGAAAGAAAGAGCCACCACCCAGAACTGCACCAGGATTGTGGTGATCAGTCCGAGGTTGGAGAGAAGACCGATCTGCGAATATTTTCTGATGAGAAAAGCCTGGCTGTAAAGAAGCGGAAAGACGGTCGGAGTAACGATGGTGGCGGCGTCGGTAAGAGCGTGGAAGAGTGAAGCTGACAGCAATATTTTCTTTTTCATCTTTCCGTCTTTTTGTGAATTTTAAGCAGATAATTTACCACTCTCGTTTAGAGCTGACAACGACTTCAAAAAATTCGTGCGAATAAAAAAGTTGTCTGGAAACCTGATAAATTTATAAAATTACTTTTCTGAATGAAATGTGCGGAGGTGGCCATGAAAATTTTAAGGCTTAAAACTGCTGTTTTCAGATTTTTCCTTCTGGCCCTGGCTTTAATCATCCTGGCCGGCTCAATTCTGGCGCAGACTGCTCCAGAAAAAAGGCTGGCTTCCTGGAAACAGCACCGGAAAATGGCCAGCGAATCATGGTTCAGAAATCTTAAATGGCAGAATCTCGGTCCATATTTTATGGGCGGAAGAATCTGTGAAATAAAAGGGTATGCTTCTGACCCGCACCGTCTGCTGGTAGCGGCGGCCAGCGGCGGCCTGTGGCTGACGGAAAACAGCGGAACAACCTGGACTCCTCTGTTCGATGATCAATCCTGGATAGGTTTCGGGAGCGTGGCTGTCTGGGAAAAGGATAAAAATCTTATCTGGGCCGGGACTGGCGAGGAAAATTCCTCCCGTTCATCCTACGCCGGCACCGGCGTGTTCAAATCAACCGATGGCGGGAAGACCTGGCAGCACATGGGCCTGGCGGATACCCACCATATAGCCGACATTATCATCCATCCTGAGAACCCGGAGATAGTTTACGTGGCAGCCATCGGGCATCTCTACACCGAAAACGAGGAGCGCGGAGTTTTTAAGACGACCGACGGCGGTCGGACGTGGGAAAAAGTTCTCTTTATCTCGCCGAGAACCGGGGTGATCAGCCTTGTGATGGACCCGACAAACCCGGATGTTCTGTATGCGGCTGCCTGGCAGAGAATAAGAAAGGCCTGGCATTTTTACGGTTCAGGAAAGGAAAGCGCCATCTATAAGACAGAAGATGGCGGCCGGACCTGGAGAAAAATAGTCAACGGATTTCCCCAGAATGAATACGTTGGCCGGATAGGACTGGCCGTCAGCCATTCGAACCCGAAGGTGGTCTATGCCTTTCTGGATAATCAGGAACCGAGAACGCCAGTCTCTCCCAGGGAAGTTTCAAAGGGAGCGTTCACCGTTGAGTCTTTGAAGAAAATGAGCCTGCAGGAATTTCTGAAAATCGAAGACGGAAAACTCGAGTCTCTGCTGCGGCAAAACCGGGCGCCGCAGGTGTTTACGGCCAGCTCGGTTAAAGAAGCCGTGCGGCAGAAGAAACTTACGCTGGCTGAACTTGCGGAGATACTTCAGGGAGGCGCCAACGCCGCGCTGTTCAACGTTCAGGTCAGGGGAGCGGAGCTTTATCGCAGCGACGATAGCGGAGAGACCTGGAGGAAAACCCATGAAGGGTTGTTGCCTGCTAACATCGTCAGCACCTACGGATATTACTTTGGAAAACTTTTCGTTTCGCCGGAGAATGAGAATGTTGTTTATCTCCTTGGAGTTCCGTTGATGAAAACCACCGATGGCGGGAAAACCTTCAAGGAAATTCCAGAGTCGGGAGGCTCTTACGGTTATGGATATTACGACGTTCATCCCGACCATCACGCCCTGTGGATCAACCCGACCGACCCCAGGGTGGTCTGGCTGGGAAATGATGGCGGGTTGAATGTTTCCTGCGATGCTGGCCGGACTTTCCAGAGAATAGCCAATCTGCCGCTGGCTCAGTGTTATACCGTAAGCTTCGACCTGGAGACTCCTTACAACATCTATGTCGGTCTACAGGATAACGGAGTAAACGTCGGTCCGAGAGATTTTGTTTTCGGCCGGCGTGATAAAGACTGGAAAATGATACTCGGCGGAGACGGGGCTTTTGTGGAACCCAGCCTGCATGAAAAAGGAATTGTTTATGCTGAGTATCAGTTCGGCAGCATTTTCCGGCTGAACCTGAACAACCCGTCCGAGAATAAGTCGATCAAGCCCCTGCTGAAGACAGTGCAGGCTCCGTATCGTTTTAACTGGCTCACACCATTTGTTATTTCCAGGCACAATCCGTTCACACTGCTGCTCGGTGCCAATAAGGTGTTGAAATCTGTAGACCGGGGCGACAGCTGGATAGAAATTTCGCCGGACCTGACCGACCGCCGCCACACCGACGGCAACGTGCCTTTTGCCACCATCACCGCTCTGGCCGAGTCGCCGTTTACTCCGGAAGTAATCTATGCCGGCACTGATGACGGCAACGTCTGGGTGACCAGAAACGGCGGCTGCACGTGGGAAAAAATAACTGCCGGACTTCCCAAAAAATGGGTTACCCGGATAGAACCCGGTCGTTTTCAGCCGGGTCGGGTATATCTGACGATGATCGGTTACAGGGAAGATGATTTCAATACCTATGTGTTTGCCTCCGAAGATTACGGAAAAACCTGGGTTTCCATCAAAGGCAATCTGCCGGATGAAGGCTGCAACGTAATCAGGGAAGATACCCTGAATGAAAATATCATCTATCTCGGCACCGATTTAACGGCTTACGTGAGCCTCGACCGAGGCAAAACCTGGCATTCGCTGAGGGCAAATCTTCCGACCCAGCCTGTTTACGATATGAAAGTCCATCCAAGAGAAAAAGAACTGATCATCGGTACCCACGGACGGGGTGTTTTTGTCATGTCGTTGAAGAAGATTCAGGAACTGACACCTGAAGTTCTGAACAGCCCGCTCCATCTTCTGGAAATTGACGAAGTCCAGCTACCCTTTGTCAGAAGGGGAGAAGCTCCGCCGGCTGAAGTTCAGGCGAGAATATTTGTGTACACCAGAGATGGAGGCGAAGGTCAGCTGGTGATAAAAAATTCTTCCGGAAAGGTCATAAAGCAGATGCCTCTCAGGTTACTCCCGGGACTTAACGATTTCCCCTGGGATCTCAGGCCAGATGGGCAAAAAGAGAGGGTGGCGGCTGGAGAATATCAGGTGGAAGTAACTCTCGGACAGGAAAGCGGAAGCAGAAAACTGAAACTGGTGCCAGCGAGAACAGGATATATGGAGTTTCCGGTTGATGATTGAAAAGGTAATAAGTTATCGGGGTTGTTTCGTTTGCGGCGAGGACAATGCCTGCGGATTAAAGCTGGACTTTTACTTTGACCGTCGGACACAGAAAGCCGTGGCCGAATTTACGCCAGCCAGTCACCATGAAGGCTACCGCCATATCGTTCATGGCGGGATAATCTCCTCGCTTCTGGATGAAGTGATGGCCAAAGCCATCCTGGCTTCCGGAGTTCCGGTGGTCACCTCAAAACTTACGGTGGAGTTTAAGAAGCCAGCCTTTGTCGGCCAGAAATTGCAGGCTGAAGGCTGGATAACCCGCCAGAAAGGGAAAGCATATTTTACCGCCGGAAGGATTCTCCGAAGCGACGGCCAGGTGCTGGCTGAGGGTAGCGGTGTGTACATCCGGGCTGAAGGAGAACTGGCAGAAATCCTTGGTGAAAGCCGCGAAGACGGCTGAAACTTCAGATTTTTTCCAGCGCCTGCTCCAGGTCGGCGATAAGGTCTTCGACCGCCTCGCATCCGACTGACAGCCGGATGAGGTCATCAGTAATCCCGGCTTTTTCTTTTTCTTCTGCCGGAACCGAGGCGTGTGTCATGCTGGCCGGGTGCTGAATCAGGGTTTCTATTCCTCCCAGGGAAACGGCCAGGGTGCAGAGTTTAACGTTGTTGATAAGTCTTAAACCTGCTTCGTAACCGCCGTTCAGGCCGAATGAGATCATTGACCCCGGCCCTCTCATCTGTTTTTCCATCAACCGGTGCTGGGGATGACTGCTGAGACCTGGATAATTTACCCAGGCCACTTCCGGCCGGCTTTCAAGCCAGGCGGCGATTTTTCTGGCGTTTTCCTGAGCTTTTTCCACCCGGAGATGCAGAGTTCTCAGTCCGCGCAGAACCAGCCAGGCCTGATGAGGGTCCATCGTTCCGCCGTGCATTCTCAGAACTTTCTGCAGCCGATTGTGCAGCTGTTCCGAGCGGCTGATGATGGCTCCGCCCACCACGTCGCTGTGTCCGTTGATAAACTTGGTCAGGCTGTGAATTACCACATCAGCTCCAAGCTCCAGAGGATTCTGCAGGAAAGGGGAAGCGAAGGTGTTGTCCACGACCAGAATCAGATTATGCCGGCGGGCCAGGCCGGCGCAGGCTTTAATGTCGGTTAAGGCCATCGTCGGGTTCGCCGGGGTTTCTATGAACAACAGCCTGGTATTTCCCTTTATCCTTTTTTCTATCTCTTCGATTCTGGAAGTGTCGATGAAATCCGCGCTTACTCCGTATCGCACAAATTCAGTCTCAATGATCGTGCGCGACGGACCATAAAGAGCGGCGGTTCCGATCATATGAGCGTCTTTTTCCAGAAAGGCCAGATACACGGTGGAAACTGCAGCCATGCCGCTGGCAGTGGCTAAGGCGGCATAGCCATTTTCCAGTGTGGCTAATGCCTGTTCCAGAGCCAGAATCGTCGGATTCCCGAGCCTGGTGTAGATAAAGCCCTTTTCCTTTCCGGCGAAAAGAGCAGCACCCTGTTCGGCACTTTCAAAGGCAAAGGTCGAGGTTTGGTAGATGGGAGGGGAGACGCTGCGAGCGAAAGGATCAGGATGATAGCCTGAGTGGATGATTTCGGTTTCAGGTCTTCTTTTTGTTCTGTTTTCCATCTATCTCTCCTTTTGCTTTTTCCCTGTTTTCAGATAATAATCATAAAAGCCGGGAGGTTTTCTTGCGAATTGAGATTCAGTTTGATCTGTTCCCGGGTCGTTTATGGTTTTATTTTCCCTTAGCCAGCTCTATCATCAATTTCACTTCCTGGATCATCTTATCGGTGTCGCCTTCAAAACCGATGCTCACGAACCTTATTTTTCCCGCCGGATCGATGACAAATTTTGTCGGGATTCCGCTGACTCCATAATCAGCCACCACTCTGTTTTCTGTGTCCATGAGCACGTAGAACGGATACTCGTTTTTCTCCAGAAACTCCCTGACCACCTGTTCTTTGTTTGGCTCATCCTGCCAGGTGTTGACAAAAACAAAGGCTACCGAGGGGTCATTTTTGAATTCTTCCACCAGGCTTTTCATTCCCGGGAATGATGCCAGACAGGGACCGCACCAGGTGGCCCAGAAATCAAGAATCACCACTTTTCCCTTATAATCAGCCAGTTTAACCGGTTTGCCTGAAAGGTCTTTCAGCTCAAAAGCCGGAGCCGGGCGGTCAACCATCTTTTTCTTTAATTCCGAACGCAGCGATTCCACCGAACTGCTTAATATTTTATTTTTGTATTCTTCCCAGCCGCTGTCAGAACCGGCGGTGGCCACATAAGCCTGTTTCAGGAGATCCATGAGTTCCTGACCGGTAAAGCCCTTTCCGGCGGTAGCTTCGAGAATTTCTCTGGCCAGCTGGCCGTTTTTATTTTCCAGCAGGAAGCGGGCGTAGTCGATAGCAATACCCGATTGATTGCCCTTGCTCACCTCATAAGCCTGACGGAGCGAGTCCACCGCCTCACTGAGTTTTCCCTGCCTGTAAAGCAAATTGCCCTTGAGGCTGAGCATCATGGCGGCAAAATTTTCTTCCATTTCATCCCGCCATTCTTCATCTGTGTAATAAGCGGGTCTGAATTTTTCCGGGTTTGACAGCTGTTCATCAAGCAGAGAAAGGCCGTTGTTCAGAGTGGTCAGAGCCAGTTCGGTCTGTCCCTGCTGGCTGGCCTGATTGGCGATAGCGTAGAAATAATAGGGTCGGGTTTGCAGACGGTTTTCCTGCAAAAACTCGCTCGCTTCCTTCAACTTTCCTTCCTGGAAAAGAGACTGGGTAATCATTCCGACGATCGATTCGGTAATTTTTGAATCAGGAAACTCAGCCTGGAATTTCTTCACAAATTCCATGCGGTCTTTCGCTTCCTGCAGCGTTTGCAACTGCATCAAAGCCTGAAGCTGGAAAAACTCACCCTTCGGATTTTTCTGCGCCTGCTCGGCTATCGCCATGGCTTTTTCCTGAGCCCCGGTCTGCGCGTAGAAGCGGTAGAGGGTGGTAAGGGTGGAATCGTCAAGGTCGGATTCGGTGGAGATTTCATCCAGAAAATCTTTCGCCTTCTGGTCCCAGCCTTCCTTCCTGGTGGCCTGCAACAGACGGAGATAGCTGTTGACGAAGCGTTTTTTGATTCCAGGGTTTGTCTGGAAATCCTCTTCGGTCAGCCGCAGAGCTTCGTTGACGTCCTGACTGATGCCTGCCAGCTGCCCCCAGGAAACGTAGGCCAGGGCGAGTCCGGCTTTATGTCCGGGTATAATTTTGCCGTCGGGAGTGTAAAGGGCAAAAATATATCCCTTTCCCTGATTGGTGTCTTCATTTTCCCGGTCTATCTTCACTTTAGCCACAAGTCCGAAAGCCTCTTTATCTATTTCATAGGTTCCAGTCCACTTTTTGCCGCTTTTTTTGAGTTCGACGGTTTTAACCCTGGGGAGCTCGGTCGAATATGAATAAACCAGGAGTTTCAGAGTTTCAGGCAAACCCGCTCCCTGGTTGGCCGGAAGGTAAGAAAAAGTAACCAGGTCGCCCGGTTTAGCTTTTTGGGGCGATATCGTCAGCTGGGAGGAAGAACTCTTCCCGCTGCACACTATAAGACTCAGAGAAATAAGGATAACCGTTAAGGCTTTTGAAAAGGCTTTTTTCTTCATGTGAAATCCTTTCATTTATTTTAACCATTATGGCAGAAATCTGGCGGTTTGACAAATATATCCTGAGGGCTGACCGGTAAGGTATTTGCTGAAAACTCATACAGTTTCTGAAATTCCTTTTTGTCTCGGGAGAGTCCTGTCAATGCGCCCCCCTCCCGTCCTCGCTCACCGACTTAATGCAAGGAGATTTTCAGGCTGTGGCGTCGAACGGTTAATATACCTGCTTTTAAGAAATACACGCTTGAGGCGGTTGATTTTTCAGGAAGACATCCTGATGTTCGCGGTGAAGGGGAGGGTAGCAGGCCGCAGGCAGGCATTTTCGTCGCAGGCCTGGTAGCGGAGTTTTCCTTCTATTTCCAGGGAAGTACCGCAGATGTCTTCGGCCAGCTCCAGCCTAATTTTTATTGTGACCTGACCTTCATAAACAGAGACGGGTTTATCCGAAAATTTGAATTTTTTCTTTTTAGCTTCTGGAAAGATAATTTCTTTGATTTCGTAAGCCGGGTCTTTTTTCAACTCCACCGCGGTGCCGACGAGCATTTCATCTCCTGGCCGGTTGGAGTTGATGTGGAATCCCGGGGCGATGGTCAGCTCGAGTTTAATTTCGAACAGATTACCCGGGCTGACCGGTTTTTCCGGTGGAATCGCCTTTATTTTGACAATCTGCTGCTGATCGCTTCCGGATTGCCGGGTAATCGAGCTGAAGCGGGTTCCAGCTATGGCCGCGCTGCTTGGAATGATAAAAGAGATAAGTGAGATAAAAAGAACAGTGGCTTTGCTTTTTTTCATGAGTATTTTCCTCTTAATCATTTTTTATATTTTTTCTTGTTTTTCAACATCAACGAGTAATTTTACCATATTAGAATGTGTTATAACTGTTCAGGCAGAAAACGCTGGCGCCTCAGAAAGCGGAAGCGGAATTTTTCATAGCCTGCGGTATCAGAGAAATTCGGCTTTTGGTTTTTTATAATTTTCAAGGCAAAGGAGAACCTTTTGATAATTGCTGATTGATTGCACGGGAAATCAGGATATATGTATCCTGGAGAGGATGGAGGCTCAAGTCTTTCTTGAGTTCTAAAGGAGGCAGCGGCTGAGATTTCTGGCAGGCCTGCGTATTTTTGACCGCTCGAACTGAAATGAGCCAATCATTTAAGTAAAATATATCATGTCTGGTGCTGGAGGGCTGAAGCATCCTGATAGCCAGCAGAATTTAAGGAGGAGCCAATCATAAAATTTGGAGGAGACCGGGCAGGAGTTGGATGGGGAGGTTAGCAAAAGGTGAAAAGCTGCACTGTTAAAAAATTAAAAATTTTTCTGGCAGCGGTTATCTATTTTTTGATCTTGCCTTCGTTCGGTATTAAGCCAGCAAATAATTAACAACCCGGAAAAACCGGCAGGTCTAGAGGCTGGGCGGGTGATTAAAACGCGCCGGCTATGGCAGATAGATGACAGCCAGGGCGTTTTTTATTTTAAGTATCCCGGACAGCTCCGGGTTGCCTCCGAGGGCAGCATTTTCGTGACCGACCGTGAGGAATTACTTAAATTTTCTTCTGACGGCCGATTCCCTGGAAATTTTTACAGGAAAGGCAGAGGACCGGGGGAAATAGGCGATTTTTTCTTTTTTGACCTTTACCGGGATAAACTGTATGTATACGACCTGATTGGCGACAAAATCATGAAGATGAACCTTGACGGCGGTCTGGAAGAAGAATTAAAAATGAAAGATGGACCTTACCATCAATTTTTAGGGATCAGTGACAACCGGTTTGTTTTTGTCAGGTCATTTTATCCCCCGTTTGAAGAAAGGAAGGGCGCTCTTTATGATGTTATGTATTCTGTCATCTTCGTTTCTTCTGATGGCCGGGAATTTCAGGAAATAAATGTTTTCAGGGTGAAAACCTTTCTGGCACCGCAGGCGGCGGCCGGATTTGATCCCTGGTTTGCGGTGATGAACAAAGATCGCACAAGACTTCTGGTTAATCGAACCAGGTAGTATATGATAGAAGTTCTGGACCTGGGGAAAGGCAAAATTTCGTTGATTTTTAACCGCAGGTATTGTTCGGTTAAACGGGTCGAGGGTCAGGGGGAGGCGGAGTTCCGAAAGAGATTTGGTTTCCCGAAAATTAAGTACGAAAGCGACATCCGGGATCTTTTCCACGATGGCCGGCTGCTGTGGGTCAGAACCTCAACCTCAGGCCGGAGAAAGGGAGACCAGATCGATCTTTTTGATGAAAATGGGCGGTTTGTGGACAGCTTTTTTACCGGGATTGAAAGGTCGATTCTGGCCGTTAAGGATGGATTTTAAACGTGAAGGAGGAAGATGAACAGGGCAACCCGCTCCTTTCAAAATATATGATTATGGATGAAATCCGGTGATGATTTTGTCTCATGTCTGATGAGTATTTCGGTTGAGTTGAATTTGCTGGAATTTCGGGCTCCACTGCCGGCTGGCTGTGAAGGTAGAACTGATTCGATGCCCTCCGGTTGCTCTTTTCTCTAACGTTGTTTGCCCGGGAACCTGAAAGGTCGGTTCCTGCGAGCTTCCGATAGAGTGAGTCTGCTCTTAGTTCAAGTATAGTTTTGCTCCGGTGAACATAGAGCGCAGTCGTAATCCCTTCCGGATGCTTTTTTGAAGAATTCTCTTGACAGAGGCGAAGGCCTGGATTATTTTATAGATGGTGAACAAAATGGTTAACAGGATAAAAAGGGCTCTGACCGGAAGACAGAAGGAAATTCTCGAGAAAATCCGGGAATTTATCCTGGAACACGGTTATTCTCCGACTGTCAGGGAAATCGGACAGATGGTCGGCCTGGCTAACCCCTCGGCGGTTTTCAAGCATCTGCGGAGCCTGGAAAAGAAAGGTTATCTCAGGCGTGAGGCCGGAGAAATTCGCCTGGCCGGGATGCCCGAAGGTTCTGAGGCCATCCGCCTTCCTCTGGTCGGTCTGGTTCCGGCCGGCACCCCGCGGGAAGTGTTTGACAGTCTGGGCGAGACGGTGGAAGTCCCCTCCTGGTTTTCCGGCCGGAAGGGCGGCAACCTTTTCTGCCTCAGAGTCACCGGAAAGAGCATGATCGACGCTTACATAGATGACGGCGACCTGGTGGTCATCGAAAGGACCGACACCGCCAGCTCGGGCCAGATGGTGGTGGCGCTTCTCGAAGACGGTTCGGTGACGCTGAAGCGCCTGCGCCGGGAGCGCGACCGGGTGCTGCTGGTGCCGGAGAATCCGGCCTTCAAGCCGATTGAGTTGCGGGAACTCAGAATCATCGGCCGGGTGGTCGGCGTCATCCGCAAGTACTGATTTTAATTCTGATTGCCGGGGAACAGAGGATGCTGAAAAGAGAAGAAATCTTTCCCGTTTTCAGGAAAACGCGGTATGTAGTTCACGTCGACCTCGACGCCTTTTTTGCCTCGGTTGAGGTGCTGCTAAACCCGGAGCTTAAGGGAAAACCGGTGGTGGTTGGCGGATTGCCGCACGAGCGCGGGGTGGCTGCCACCTGTTCCTATGAAGCGAGGAAGTACGGAGTGCATTCCGGGATGCCGCTGCGGCAGTGTTATAAACTCTGTCCTCAGGCTGTGTTCGTCCGGGGGAATTATCACCTCTACCAGGCTTTTTCCGAAAAGTTTTTCCGTATCCTGCGCGAATACACCCCGGACGTGGAAGAAGCTTCACTCGACGAAGCTTACTTAGAGTTTACCCGCTGCCGGCATCTGTATCCCTCTTTCAGCGAAACGGCCAGAGAGATAAAGCGCCGGGTGGAGAAGGATCTGGGCTTGAGCGTTTCCGTCGGTGCGGCTTCCAACAAAATCCTGGCGAAGCTGGCCACGAAAAAAGCCAAGCCCGGCGGTTTTTTTGAGCTTCAGCCGGGAGAGGAGGAAGAATTTCTGCGGGAGCTGGACATCTCGGAAATTCCGGGCATCGGACCGAAAGCCCAGGTGATGCTGCGGCTGCTCAACGTCCATAAGATCGCCGACCTCTGGAAACTTCCGCTCGGGACGCTGCGTTCGCTGTTCGGCGCTCCTAGCGATGAACTTTACCTCCTCTCGCGTGGAATTGACTGCCGGCTTCTGGAAGTGGAGGGAAAACCTGAATCCTTCTCCCGCGAGACTACGTTCCTTCAGGACATCTGGGACCGGGAGTTGTTGCTGGCGCATCTGGCTTATCTCTGCGATCGTCTGGCTTCTGCCCTGCGCCGGGAAAAACTCTACGCCCGGGTGGTGGAGGTGAAGCTTCGGTATTCGGATTTTAAAGCGGTGAGCAGACGCCGGCGACTTTTGCTTCCGGTGCAGGAAACCTCCCGGATATACCGCGTGGCCAGGGAGTCGTTTCTTGAGCTGTGGGAAGGCTCGCGACTTGCCCTGCGACTGGTCGGAGTTAAAGGGAGTGAGCTGGTGGAAGCCCGGCATCTTTCGCTTTTTGAAATCTATTCCGAACGGGAAGAGCGGCTGTCGCAGGCGCTCGACCGCGTGCGGGAAAAGTACGGTTTCGGCTCGGTCCTCACCGTGCGGGAAAAAATGCTCGGCGAGGTCTATCCGGAAGACCGCAGCCGGGGTTTTATTCTGAAAACAGCTTCTCTCACCAGGTGAAGCGATGTTTCTGCCGCTCAGGGTCCATTCGGTTTTCAGCCGGGGACAGGGCAGCCTCACGCTGGAAGAACTCGCCGCGTTTGCCGCCCGCCACCGGCTGCCGGCGGCGGCCCTTACCGACCCGGGAGTTTTCTACGGCTGGGGCAAATGGAAAGCTCTGGCTGAGGCGCACGGTTTTAAGCCGATCTTTGGCTGCGAGCTCGAACTCGATTTTCCGGCGAAGGGCAGTCGTTATGTCTTCCTGGTGAGGGAGAAGAAGGGATATCACCGGCTGCTCGAGATTTTTAACCGCCGGCAGTTCCTCGAGCCGGAAGGTCTGATTACTGTTTTTATTCTTCCGCCCGCGCCGGCCGTTTCCGGAAGCGCTCTTGAGGAGCAGGCGGGAGAGGTGCGAAAAGTTCAGGAATCGGTGCGGGAAGATTTTTACCTCGGCTGCCGACTGGAAAATTTTCAGCCGGCGCTCTGGCTTTCTGAGAGGACGGCAGTTCCTCTTCTCTGGATGGGTCCCCTGAAGTATCTCACCAGCCCGCAGCGCCTGGTGCTGCTGTGCTCGATCGAGCAGAAAATTCCCTATCCGCCCGAGTGGAAGAAAATTGCGCCGGTGGTCGAAAACTTCGGCCCGGAGCAGGAACGCACGGCTCTGAAAAAATACGGCCAGCGGGTGAAGGAAATTTTCCAGCGGCACCTGGAAGTGGCGGAGAAAATAGATTTTTCCTTCGAAAATGTCGTCCCCC
>JASEFX010000035.1 GCA_030018265.1 Candidatus Saccharicenans sp. | reverse complement strand
TTATATATAGTTTCAGCTTCTTTATACTTTTTCTCCTGCCTCTTTAATTTACACTCTTCATAAAATTTTATTATCTGTAGTGCTGTCTGAGCATAGTGTCTTATTGCATCGTCCTTTAAATTTTCCACCACCGCAAGAACATAAATAAAAGCATTTTCAGCCCGGTTGACTTCTCCCTGATTCCAGTAATTAAGAGCTAAGTTGAACCAGCAACGAGCCCTGTACTCCGCATCGTCTCTGGAATTCCTGTCGTTAACCTCTTTCTCAAGAATCGCTATAGATTCTTCGTATCGACCCTGCTGGCGCAGCCAGACAGCTCTGTCCAGCCCTCGCTCTCCAGACCTTGCCCCGCCATCGGCCAGCGCAAGAATGCTCATCAGCAGAATAAAAATTATCGAAAAACTAAAAATGACCGGCGGGCCGAAGGTCGGTCTGCCGCGACCTCCTGAAAAACAACGCCCTGTTTCCATCGGCAATTTTCATTCTTAATAATATTTTTGTCACAGCAAGTCAATCATTTGCTGGAAAATAATCTCTTTCCTGGCTTAAAATAAAGCCGAATAAAGAAGAGGAGCTTTACAATGAAAAAGACGCTGACTGCCTTAATTTTTCTCAGTATGCTTTTCGCTTTTCAACCTTCTGCTCCCGGCCTGGCTTCAGCCCAGGAACAGCAGGTCAGACCGGCTCTCCTGGAACAACCGATGCCGGACTTTTCACTACGCTCCTACCAGGGTCAGGAAATTCGCCTTTCAAGCCTGAAGGGTAAAAATGTCATGCTCATTTTTCCCCGCGGCTATGCCGGACCCGATCGCTGGTGCACCATCTGTCATTATAAATACGTGGAGCTGGCTGAACTCGAAAGAACCTCTCAGATACGCAGGAAATACAACCTGGAAATTCTCATCGTCCTCCCTTACCCGCGCGAAACCATCGAGAAGTGGCTTGAAGTCATTCCGGACCAGATGGCCAAAATTAAAAACTGGAAGTATCCGGAAAATCTCGACCAGTTAGACGAAAAGGGCAAACAATCAGTCGAACGTTACCGCCGCCTTTTTCCGAAAGACTTCAGCGTGAGCAAAGAAAACATCCCGCTCCCCTTCCCGATTCTGATTGACGCCGACCATCAGGTATCCTCAGGACTCGGGCTTTTCACCACTTCCTGGGGAGGCAGCCAGGTGGAACAGAACATCCCGGCTGTCTACCTGATAGATGAGCGGGGCATTCTGCGTTTCAAATACATAAGCCAGAATACGCTCGACCGTCCGGAATATGATTACCTCTTAAAAATTCTGGAATTTATCCGGCAGAAGAAGCTCTGAAAAGCTCAATCCGGAGAGGTCCTGACGGCATAGTTGAATTCTTTCAATTTATCGATAACATCCAGAATTATGTCTTCTTTGCCGAGTTTCAGGATGTTTTCCGGTTTCACTTCAGGCATAAACGGCCTCTCCTTTTCCACCAGTGGCGATTTCCTGTCTTTGCGGCCGGCCGTCCTGAGAATCAGCTTCAGCTCTATCGAATTCTTCGGAAGGATTATGGTGTAATGAAAATTGTCGACATTGCTCTGAGGAAAATTCACCTGAAGATGGATTGAACTGTATTTTTCCCTTTTATACCGTATTTTTATTCTCCTGGCGGCCAGAGCCTGTTCCAGAGCTTCAAAGGCCGGCTCCACGATGAATTCACAGAACTGATCAAAATGCTCCCTGGCTTCCTGCTGATACTTTTCGATGATTCTCAGACCCTCAAAGTAGCGATTCAATTCTTCAACCCACTTTTCATCCTTCATGTTTCCCCTCTCCATTCTTATTATCTTACGTTTCTGTCTGGAAATTCAACCGGTTTAGAAAATCCTCCTGGTTTCAGGAAACCGGGGACAGCAGAAAAACCCTGAGGTCCATGACGTTGGTGCCTGTCGGTCCGGTTTTCAGCAACCCGCCTACGGTGTTAAAAAAAGTGTAAGAATCATTATTTTCGAGAAAAATCTCTGGCGCCAGGTTAAGCTCGCTTACTTTCACCAGGCTTTCCGGGGAAATAAAAGCCCCGGCCGAATCAGTCGGGCCATCCCGTCCGTCAGTGGCCAGACTCATCAGCAGCCAGTCGATTCCCTGGAAATCATCAGGCTTTCTCATGATCTCCAGCAAACTGGCCAGGATGAATTCGGTGTTGCGCCCGCCTGCCCCCTTTCCCCTGACGGTTACGGTGAGTTCGCCCCCGGCCAGCAGACAGAAAGCTCTCCTCTGCTCGCGCACCTTACGGGCAAATTCCTTCAGGCGCTCGAGATACCTTCGGGCAGCTTCCCTGGCCTCTCCCCGGTCTTCAGAAGTCAGGATGACCGTCTCCAGCCCGAACCCGCGAGCTGTCTCCTTCGCGGCATACAGAGCTCTGAGATTGTCGCCTATGATAATCGGTCTTACCTTTTCCAGCACCCGGTCTCCTTTTCTGACTGTTTCTTCCCGCCATCCAGCCCTGCCCTCTTCCAGCACTCGCCTGATGTTCTCCGGGCAGTCATCCCAGAGTGAATATTTTTCAAGAACAGCTACCGCCTGCTCGTAAGTGGTCGAATCGTGCCAGGTTGGACCGGAAGCGATGCTTTCCAGGTCATTGCCGATGACGTCGGAAACGATAAGGTTAAATATGGTGGCCGGCCAGGCGGCCCTGGCCAGACGTCCTCCTTTAATTCGCGAGATATGCTTCCTTACAGTGTTCAGCTCCTTGATGTCCGCACCGGCTTTGAGCAGCATTTCCGTAATCTGCCTCTTCTCTTCCAGGGTCACACCTTCTTCCGGCAGACACAGGTGAGCCGAGCCGCCTCCGGAAATCAGCATGAGCAGCAGGTCTCTTTCAGTCAGGGACAGCGCGAGTTCATAAGCTTTCTGTCCCGCTTTCAGGCTCCAATCGTCAGGCAGAGGGTGTGAGGATGGGAAATAGAAAAGTCCGCCCTCTTCCCGGTAATTCTCGCTTCCGGTAACAACCCCTGAATAAAGCTTATCTTCAACAAGCGGCAGCATAGCTTCAGCCAGCGGAACACCTGCCTTGCCAAAACTGATGAGCACCACCCGGTCAAATTTATCCAGGTTCAAGTTCTGGCTGCCGATGACCAGACTTGAACCGACGCGCCGGACACTGTCGGACACCAGACGATCAGGCCGTACTGCCTGCAGCGCTGTCTGTCCGATTCTCCGGGCTATCTCTTTCAGTTCGAGAGTTGATTCCGCCATATTTCTCCCTTCTGGCTTTCTCTCTGACCTCAGTTATGATATTAATAGTTTGATTCAGAGAATGATCTTACACTTTTTACCCGCGCGAAACTCAACCACAAAAACAGGCAGAACCTCTTTTTCCGCCGGAACCTTCCTTTCAGTTTTTCTCTTTGTATTTATTCTATCTGAACTCACGGCCGCCGGGCAACCTCAGGAAGCGGTTATTTCTGATATCGAAAAAAGAATCCAGCAGATAAACCAGCAGATCGATTCGCTCAAATCCCGCCTCAGGGAAGAAGAAAAGAAAGAGGCTTCGCTTCTTTCTTCGCTGGAGAAAATAAGGTTGAACAAAAGAGTACTTCAGAACGAAATAGAAGCCCTGCAGTTGAGAAGAACCCTGACGCTCCGCCAGATGAATGAACTGAGAGCCAGGATTGACCAGACCAGAAAAACCTTAGAAAAAGAGCGGGCATCCGCGGAAAGAACTCTGGTTACGCTTTACAGGTTCGGCCGTCTGGACTTCACCTATTTTTTCCTTAAATCGAGCAACCTGGAGACTCTACTCCGGGAAAGCAAGTACCTGACCTTTCTTGCGCGCTATCAGGGAGAGGCCATCGACCGCTACCTGAAAACGCTCGAAAAGCTTCAGTCGCTGGAAACCGACCTGAAAAACAAAATGGCCGAAGCCGATTCCCTGCTGAGGCAGGCCCGTGAGAATCAGGCGAAGCTGGTGGAACAGGAACAAAAAAGCCAGCAATTGCTGTCTGAAATCAAAAAGAACAAAGCCTCCTACCTGCAGATGATGTCCGAACTCCAGGAAAGCACCGAAGAACTGCAGAAACTGCTGAAGAGGCTCCAGGCTCAGGAAATTTCGCTTCCCTCACCCTTCATCCCGTTCAACGAGAAAAAAGGACAGCTTCCCTGGCCGCTTTCCGGCCGGGTGATAACCAGATTCGGCAAAGAAGTCCACCCGAAGTTCAAGACGATCACAGTAAACAACGGAATAGAAATCGTTCCCTCCGGAAACGACCGAACGATAAAAGCCGTTCACGGCGGCCGGGTAGTGTTTGCCGATTACTTTCAGGGATACGGCAACCTGATCATCATCGACCACGGCCTTTCCTACTACACTCTTTACGGGCACTGCGCCAGCTTCCTGGTAAAGACCGGCGACCTGGTCAGGGCCGGCCAGCCGATTGCCATCGTCGGAGATTCCGACTCGCTTAAAGGCGAATGTTTGTATTTCGAAATCCGCCACAAAGCGCGTCCGGTCGATCCCTTGCAATGGCTGAAAAGAAGATGATAGAATTTATTGAATATACAGCGGAAACTGGAGAAAGATAATAAAAAAGGCGAAACCCAAAAAATCGCCAGACAGGAAAACAATATGAAATCCAGAAACTTAAACCTTTATCTGGTGGCTGTGCTTATTCTGATGGCCACAGTGCTGCTATTAGACAGACGTTTCCTGCCGGCCAGAAGCCCGATTTCCAGGTTTAACCCGACAAATGCCGAGCTTATAAGCACGGTGATGAATCTTATAAAAAACGATTACCTGGAAGAACCGAATCCGGTCCGGATTGGGGAAGGGGCTTTCCGCGGGCTGGTGAATTCTCTCGACCCCCTATCCGCTTACCTTGACCGCGACCTCGGAAACAGATATCTCAATCAGAAAGCCCCTGTCAGAGACACGGGGCTGGTTCTCTACAAAAAATACGGTTTATTCCCGGTGGTGGTAACCGTCAGGGAAAATTCTCCCGCGGCCGAAGCCGGTCTCAAGGTGGGAGACGCCATCAGCGCGATAAACGACCGCAACACCATGAACATGAGCCTGCTCGAGGTGCAGCTCCTGCTGCAGGCTGACCCGAAAGTTAGCGGTCCTCAACCGGTAAAACTGAGAATCGTCCGCGGCAGCGACACCTTAGAGAAGGAAATTCAACGGAATTTCATTTTCCAGGAGTCCTGTTCGATGACGGCCGGACCTTCCGGCCTGGTCATCGTCCATCCTTCAGCCGTCTATGAGGGAGTCAGCGAATTAATCAGGAAACAACTTCAGGCAAGACTCAGAACGCAGCCTCGTCCGAAAGCCGTGGTTCTCGACCTGAGAAACTGCTGGCTGGGAAGCATGGAGGAAGCCAGGGAAATTATCAACCTTTTCATCAAGGACTCTGAAGCGGCTTTCATCCAGGCGCGCGACAGAAAGCAGCCCCTCTCCTGCTCCGATAGTCCAGCCTTCCCGGAACTCAAGCTTTTCATCTGGGTAAATCAAGCCACAGCCGGCGCGGCCGAGGTGGTGGCCGGAGTGCTGAAGGACCTGAACCGGGCGAAGGTGATCGGTCTTGAAACACCAGGGCTGGCTGGTCTTCAGGAAACCTTCCCGCTTTCTGACGGCAGTGTGGTGGTGCTGACAACCGCGGTATACACTCTTAAATCCGGAACTCGCCTCTGGGAAAACCCGGTTCCGCTCGATGCGAAACTCACCTATTCAGAGAAAATTGATCAGGCCTACCTGGAAAAAACTAAAGAAATGCTCTCCTCAGGAAATTGATGCCCGGCGGTAAATTAAAGTTCAGAAAAATCAGACTGCCCTCTACCCCTCTTTATGAAACCGGCGTAATTTTACTGCTCCTGGCGCTCGGCTCAGCCATCTGGCTGGACAACTTAAATTTCAACCAGAAAAAGCCCCACTACCTCCCCTGGAAGAGCCAGGCTCTGAGCCCGGATCAGCCGGCGAGTGAGGTCTCCCTGCCTGAGTTTATAAGGCAGCAGCTCGAACTCCATGGTTTTAACTCAGAAAGCATCGCTGAAGAAAAGACCGACGAGGGCCTGATCTATTTTTCGGTAAAAACCAGCAGTTCTGCCTTCAGAAAGAGCAAGGACAATCTCCTCTCCGCGCTTAAAAAGAGAAAACTCAAAACCAGAGTCGATCAGCAAAAAACTCCGGCGGGAGAAAATGTCGTCACGATCTGGTTGAGCCAGAATTCCCGCACGAAGGGCTGGATAGTGTTTCATTATCCGGAAATGGTCAGGTCCAGAAAAACTCTGCTGGAAGCGCCAGCACCGGTGGAGGTTCCGTCGGCGCCTCCTGCAAAAAAGGTGAAGGAAGCTCCAAAGGTAGCGCTGGTGATAGACGACCTTGGCGAGGACCTGGAATTCCTGAAGGAACTCATCAACCTCCGTCTGCCACTGACCGTGGCCATCCTGCCCCGTTCGACTTACGCCCGTGAGAGCGCCGAGCTGGCCGCCAGAAATGGTCTTGAAGTTATCATCCACCTGCCGCTTGAAGCCTTTAACAATGATCATGCGCTATCCGCCGGAGCCGAAGGGCTGATAACTACAGGGATGAGCCCGCGGGAGGTCAGGGCCAACTTAGAAGAGAACCTCAAGCTTCTTCCCCAGGCTCGAGGACTGAACAACCATATGGGATCAAAGGCAACCTCGAGCCCGGAGTTGATGGAAGTGATAATTTCTTTCCTCAAAGAAAGAAACCTGTATTTTCTCGACAGCAGAACAACCCCGAGGTCGATAGCCTTCGAGCTGGCGCTGAAATACGAAGTTCCGGCGGCCAGCCGTCAGGTTTTTCTCGACGCGGATGAAGGCCGGATAAGGGTGAGGGAAAGGCTGCAGGAACTTTTCAACCTCGCCCGTAAGAACGGTCAGGCTGTCGGCATAGGACATCCCTTTCCCGAGACGCTGGAAGCTATTAAATATTACCTCCCCCGCGCGGGTGAATTCGGAGTGCAGCTGGTTCCGGTGTCAGCCCTGGTCCAGAAGTCTGAAGAGAAAAGATAATTTACGTGTTATTAAATTCACAAGCGGCAACTTATATTATTACTTTTCCACGCTTCTTTCTGCTATACTAAAAAGGACTATGGTCAGGAGGATGTCAATGAGAAAAAGTTTGATTTTTATATTAATGGCCATATTGTTAATTTCAGGCCTGTTCCTTCCGGCCTGCAAGAAAATGTCCAACGAAGAACTGAAGAATTCGATCGAAGTGGTTGAGGTGGAAACGAAGTGGGTAAGCAAGGAATACCGGGCCTGGCCTCCAAAACTCGTGCTGGTCCCGGTCATCTCCTTCCGGGTTAAGAATATCAGCGAGAAACCTCTTTCCTATGTGAACTTTAACGCCATTTTCAGATTCAAGGGCGAGGAAAAAAACCTCGGCGACTGCTTTCTGGCCGCCATCCGCAAAAAACCGGTGATGCCGGGTGAAGTCAGCGACGTCATCACTCTGAAAAGCAACTTCGGAGTCGAGGGCAAAACCCTGGAATCCTTCAAGAATAATCCCTACTGGAAACCGGTAATTGTTCGCCTGTTTGCCAGAGCCCACGGTTCAGAATTTGTCCTCCTGGGAGAATGGGAAGTCTCGAAAAACATCGATTTCAAGCCTGACGAGCCGGTCACCGCGGTGGTGGAAAAACCGGAAACCGAAAAGAAATAAATTCCAGTCATATATATCATAAAGAAAGGACAGGAGAAGATGGAGCTAATTCTACCGAAGCAGGTTTTTCTTACCCGCGGCAGGGGACAGCACCCCCAGAAGCTGGTCAGTTTTGAGCTGGCGCTCCGGGAAGCCGGCATTTCGCCCTTCAACCTGGTTCGGGTGTCAAGCATATTCCCGCCGGAATGCCAGCTGATCAGCCGGGCGGAGGGCCTGAAGAAGCTTAAGCCCGGACAGATTGTCTTTCTGGTGATGAGCGAAAATTCGACCGATGAAGCTCAGCGCCTGATTTCAGCCTCTATCGGGCTGGCCATCCCTCAGAATAAAGATCAATACGGATACTTAGCCGAGCACGAAGGTTTCGGCGAAAGCGAGAAAGAAGCCGGCGCCCAGGCTGAAGAACTCGCGGCTGAAATGTTAGCCACCAAGCTCGGGGAAACATATTCGCGTCATAATTTCAAACGCGGTCGGGAGAATTATTATAAAATCAACGACCACCTGACCGTGCGGACCAGAAGCATTTCGCAGACAGCAACGGGCGCTCGCGGTCTATGGACAACAGTGGTGGCCGCGGCCGTTTTTATAACCTGAGCCGTTTCTAATCAGCTTAAGCCAGGAAGAAAAACACTGGACTTTCTGCCGGCAATTCAAAGATTAAGCGGGTTCGGGTTGAGGATTTTTATGTAGCTTTCTTCCTTCAGTTTCTTCACATACTCGTTAATTTTCTGTTCCCTCTTCTGCATGTACAGCTTCTGTTCGATTTCCTGGCGCGCCTGGTCGAAGGTTTTCTGATAACTTTCCTTTTTCTCTTCCAGCTTTACCAGATACCAGCCGTTGCGGGCCTGAATCCAGGGAGAGACTTCCCCGGGTTTGAGCTTTTCCACAGCCTCCTCTATAGCTTTTTCGAGCTCTCCCTTTTTGAAAAACCCCAGGTCTCCCCCGTTTTCTTTCGGGCCTTCTGAGAATTCAGCCACCAGCTCTTCAAAAGCAACCCCGTTCATGAGCTTTTCCGAAATGGTTTTCCTCTTTTCTTCGAGCTGGTATTCAGGGTTGGTAGCGCTCGCCAGATAAAGAGCTTTAATCCGGTATTCCGGCGGAACCACAAATTCTTCGGGTTTTTTCTTGTAATAGGAAACTATCTCGGCGTCGTCCAGGGCGATTGTCCTGTCAACCTCCATATAAATCACCGCCTGGCGGAGAAGGTTTTCTTCAAGCTCCTTAACCCAGACATTGTAGTCAATGCCCTGGGCGGCCATCGCTCTGATCAGCTCTTCATCAGAAGAAATATGATTGTCTTCTTTAATTCGCTCGATGGTGGCTTTCAACTGTTCCTTCACATTCAGATTCTGTTCCCGGGCTTTCTGCAGAAGCAACAGGTCGGTAATCATCATATCCAGCAGGGACTCTTTGAGCCTTTCATATTCCTTGAAATACTGCTCTCCACTGAGCTGCGCGCGCAGCATTTTCACCATGCTGTTAAACTGCTCGCGATATTCAGATAGAGTGATGACATCACCGTTGACAATTGCCACTATTTCTTCGACCACGTCGCCAGAGAGCAAGAGCGCGCTGCTGACCATTATCAGAACTATCAGCCACAATTTTTTACCGGTCATCTTTATTCCCTTCATACTTAAAGGGCAGGTTTTCCGGAAACACCTGCCAGTAATAAGTAGCTTTTATTTCTTCTATTTCTCTTTCAATTATATCTTTAACCTTTTTTTCGAGCAAAAGGTTGCGGATGCGTGGAGTGGCTTCTTCCAGGCTCATCAGTGTCGGGGGGTATTTCCGGTCGACCCGGAACAGGTGATAGCCGTAAGCCGACTGGAAAACCGATGAGATCTGCCCCTCTTCCAGAGAGAAAATGACCCTCTCCATATCCCAGGGCAGCTCGCCCGGCTTGAAAATGCCCATCAGCCCTCCCTTGTAAGCATCGGGGGAGCGGGAAAACTCCCTGGCCGCCTGTCTGAATTTTTCCTCTCCGGCGCCCAGCAGCTGTTCTCTAAGTTTAACTGCCTCGTCACTCGATTTCACGAGTATCTGACTCACCTTCACTCTTTCCGGCACCAGGAAATCTTTTTTGTTTTCCTGGTAGTACTTCTTTATCTCCTCTTCGGTGACCGTAACATCTTTTATTTTTTCATGCTTGTATTTCTTAACCAGCAGACTCTCTTCCAGCGCCGGGTCGGAAGCGAGCTTTTCTTCCAGGCCTTCCTCCACCGGGTAATCTCTCAGCATCTGCCTGAGAAAAGCCTCTTTCTCTTCAGGAGTTAGCTCGAAGCCCTGTTTTCTGGCAGAATAAAGGATCAGGCGGTCCTCAACAAATTGAGTGAACAGCTCTGCCAGCGCTTCTTCCGGCATTTCCAGGTTATCAGGATTTATCAACCGGACAAAGCGTTCGAAATCAGCCAGAGTGTAGACTTTATCTCCCACTCTCAGGACAATTTTTTCCGCCCGGGCAGCTTCCTCCCGGCTTCTCTGCTTTTCTTTCAGGTGCTTGTATCCGAAATAAGCACCGGCGGCTATCGCCAGGATTAAAACGATGGAAATGATGATTTTCTTCATATGATATTTTAGTTCCGTATGTTCAGTTGATTATAATATAGCCAGACAGTTCCTTCAAGATAAGCAGAACCTGCCGCAGGAAATCAAAGCCAGTCCCCGCCTGGAGGTTAAAGGTCATCAGGCCGAGGGGAGATACGCTACCCCGGTAACGCTTGAGAAGCGACTGAACTCCCTGCCACCTGAAATGAATTTCCTCCGGGAATTTTATCACCAGGCGGCTGCCGCTCCGGTCGAGCGATTTCAGGCGAATTTTCTGGGCATAGTACTTGATTTGAGCGTAAAGGAAAAGGTTTTCCACTTCCGGAGGAGGCGGACCAAAGCGGTCCTGTATTTCTTCTCTTATCCTCATAGCCTCCTCGGGGCTCTCCAGGCTGGACAGCCTTTTGTAAAGGTTCAGGCGCAGGTTTACCTGAGGCAGATATTCTTCCGGTATGCGGAAATCAACCTTCAGGCTGATTTCGCATTTGACCTCCTCCACCTTCTCGCCTTTCTGTTCCCTGACCGCCCTATCGAGAAGCTGCAGGAAGTATTCGTACCCGACAGCGTCGATGAACCCGTGCTGGCGGTGACCCAGTATGTTTCCCGCTCCTCTTATTTCCAGGTCGCGTGCGGCCAGCCTGAAACCTGAACCCAGCTCGCTGAATTCTTTGAGCGCCTTCAATCTTTCGCGCGCTTCCGGGTTGAGTTCGTAAAGCGGAGGTACCAGAAAATAGGCATAAGCCTGACGCGAAGAACGACCGACGCGACCACGCAGCTGGTAAAGCTGGGCCAGACCGTAGAGGTCCGCTCTTTCGACGATCAGTGTGTTCACCAGCGGTATGTCGATTCCGTTCTCGATAATGGTGGTGGAAACCAGCACGTTGTATTTCTGGTTTATGAAATCGAGCATCCTTTTTTCCAGCTCGGGTCCTTTCATCCGACCGTGAATGGCGGTTACTCTGGCTTCCGGAACCAGCCGGCGAATGAGCTCGGCCACCCGGTCGATATCCTCTATCCGGTTATGGACATAATAGACCTGTCCCTGACGTTCGAGCTCGCGCCTGATGGCCGAGGCGATCAGCCCGGTGTTAAAAGGAGCCACCACCGTGTGAACGGCCAGCCGGTCGCGCGGCGGCGTTTCGATCAAACTGATATCACGCAGCCCGCTCAGAGCCATGTGTAGCGTTCGAGGAATCGGGGTGGCCGTCATGGTCAGCACGTCGATGTTAGCTTTAAGCTGCTTGATTCTCTCTTTATGGGCTACCCCAAACCTCTGTTCCTCATCTATTATCAGAAGCCCCAGGTCGTGGAACTGGACATCCGGGGAAAGCAGCCGGTGGGTGCCGATGATGATATCGACAAAACCCTTTTTCAGGTCTGAGATTATCTGCTGCTGTTCTTTACGCGACTGCAATCTGGTCAGAGCTTCCACCCTAACCGGAAACAGCAGCATCCGCTGGCGAAAGGTGTTCAGGTGCTGGACGGCCAGAACCGTCGTCGGACAGAGCACGGCCACCTGCTTTCCGTTCATCACCGCCTTGAAGGCCGCCCGCATGGCCACCTCCGTTTTCCCGTAACCGACATCGCCGCAAAGCAGGCGGTCCATCGGGCGGGGCGACTCCATGTCGTTTTTGACCTCCCGGATGGCTCTCAGCTGATCTTCGGTCTCTTCAAAGGCAAACATCCTCTCGAATTCCATTTCCCACTGACTTTCGGGAGCGAAGGTAAAACCCTGGACGGTCTTCCGGCGGGCGTAAAGGTCAAGAAGCTCACGGGCAATCTCTTCGACCGCTTTTTTAACCCTGGCCCTGGTCTTCGCCCAGGTTTTAGAGCCGAGCTTGTCAAGTTGAGGAACAAGCCCGGGAGAGCTGGAAAATTTCTGCACCAGGTTCAGGTCCTCCACCGGCACGAGCAACCGGTCGTCGTCGCGGTAGACGATTTCTATAAAATCATGCGCTCGCCCGTCCACTTCCACCTTTTTCAGACCGTTAAAACGACCCACCCCGTAATCAGTGTGAACGACGAAATCGCCCTGCTTCAGGTCCTGAAATTGAGAGAAAAACAGTTTCCGGGGAACACGGCTTACGATGACCTTCTCTTCTGTAAATATGTCCCGTTCCGCGAAGAAAAAAATTTTCTCCCGCGGATAGCTGAACCCGCGCTGGAGACTGCCTTCCACCAGCAGGATCTCCTCTCCCCGTGGAACTTCCCGCGGGTCGGACGGGATTCTCACCGGTATATCTTCATCCCTCAAGACTGCCGCCAGACGCTCCCGCCGTCCTGGGTTCGAAAGAAAAATGTAACAGAGGTCGCGCTCTTCCTGACGTTTTTTCAGGTAATGCAGGAAAAACGGAATTTTATTGTCAAAGCGGGGGACCGGCTGAAAGCCAAAATTTAAACTTTCTACCGGAAGTCCGGGGTCCAGGATTGAGATTTTAAGCGCCCTCTTCCGGATCCCCTCCAGTTCTTCCGCAGAGAAAATTTCTTCCGGAGGAAGATAAAAATTTCGGCGGGAAGCCAGTTCCTCGAAAGCCCGGCGCCATTCCTCATTCTTTTTCTCCCACTCTTTTTCCAGCAGCTCCGGTTCTTCCATGATGAAAAGCGGCTGTTCGAGCAGATCGAGAAACTCCCCGAAATAATCCGACACCAGAATCGCCGTATAGACAAAGGAGGGATAAATTTCTCCCTGGCGCAGCAGTTCAATCTTTTTCTCCAGGTCGGCGTTGTGGCTATCCCGGAGTCGAGCTCGCCGGCTGAATTCCTGTATGAAATCTTCAGTTCCGGGAAATTCTCTGAGTGATGGTATCACCACCGAATCTATCCGGTTGACCGACCTCTGAGTGGAGGCGTCAAACTCCCGCAGGGAGGCTATCTTGCTGCCGCTGAATTCAAGGCGAACCGGGTGTTCCGACCAGACGGAAAAAATATCCACAATCCCGCCTCGGTAGGCATACTCTCCGGCTGAAGCCACCAGGTCCTCGTGCGCATATCCGAACTCTTTGAGTTTCTCCAGCAGCCGATCGCGGTCGAGTTCGTCCCCGTACATTATCCTGATGAACGATTTCTCGAGCACCTCAGCTCGTGGAATTTTCTTCAACAATCCGGTGAGCGTGGTGAAAATAAGCGGACTGTGCCCCCGTATCAGGCTGTAGAAAGTGCTCATGCGGGAAGCCACCGCCTCCAGCGGGGGTTCGATTTCGAGATAGGGCTCGGCTCCGAGGGAGGGAAGAATTCGCGTTTCCCGCTTTATTCCGAGAAGCGAAAGAAAATTCTCGGTCGCCTGCTTCAATTCATCAAGCTGAAATTTTTCCGGCGCTACCACCACCACCGGACGCTCGATTTCGCGTGCGAGAAGAGCATAAAAATAAGGCCTGGCTTCGGCTATCAACCCGGATAAAAAAAGACAGTCCTCCCCCTTTTTCAATCTGGCTACCAGGGCCCTGAACTCCGGTAGCCCGGCAAGAAATTCAAGACTCACGCTGATATTTTAGACGAGAGAAAGCCTCCGGTCTATCCCGGGCGCTGATTGATCTGCAGTAAAGACCGGGTAAACAGAATGCCTTCATCCCGGCAGGCGGGCGCTTCTTTCAGACAGAATTCCGCTCAGATAATTTCTCCGGGCATAAAGCCGTGCCTGGCAAATTCCAGAACCGTCCCGGTCGCAGCACGCAAGCCGGCCGATGGGTTCTCCGGATATCAAAAATTCAATCCGCACGATAGCCTGATTTCAGCGGACTCCCTGAAGCAGCGCACCCCTTTTTACTCTTTTATCCGTCCCAATTCAAACAGCGGCTCCCCTCGGTTGCAGGGCGGCGTGCCGATGATGTAGAGCAACATCCCGGTAAATGCCGCCTTTACTTCTTCCAGAACGTTACCATGGTAATCGGTGATGATTCCCACCACCTCTCCGGCTTTCACATAATCGCCCATCCCGGAACGCGGATAAAAAAGGCCGTCGTGGTTCGAATAAACCACCTCGTATTTATCAACCCAGACGGCATCATGGCGGAACCTGACTTCTCCGGGTAGCATCCGGAAATATTTCATCACGTTCAGCAGACCGTTGGCGTTTGCGCTCACGGCTTCTTCGTCCACCCGCCCGAGATAACCAGACTCAGTCGTTATGGCCGGCTTTTTTCTGAGAATGGCCGTGTTGCCGAGGTATTTTGACTCTTTAATATCCTGGCTTCTGGTGCTGTCTATGATGATGTGCTTCAGCCCGAAGGCCAGAGCCATATCCCGGGTTACGGCGTCAAGTTCCCTGTCGCCGGAAATCATCCAGTAAGTGTAAGGAATCAACGCTTCATTGCCGTCGCCGCAGTGCATGTCAACCAGCGCGTCAACCTTCTCGATGATTTCTGCCGTGATCACCGCCGCAATGCGCTGACTCTGTGTTCCGGCGGGGTCTCCGGGGAAAACCCGGTTGAGGTTTTTCCAGTCATACGGGTTGTAATAAATCGTGCGCTTCTGAAACGCCGGCAGGTTGGCGATGTGCACCAGAATCAAGGTGCCGCTGAGTTCTTCGGGTCTGAGCATTTCTTTAATCCTGTAAAGAGCCAGTATCGGCGGATATTCATAAGGATGAACTCCGGCCACTGCCGCCAGCACCCGGCCGGGTTTGTTTCCGTTGATCACGGTGACCGGAATGCGCGTTCCCGGATCCCTGCCCGGCGGGACTTCCAGAAAACCGCTGGCCGTCTGGCCCGGTCCGACCCTGAGATTCCCCAGGACGAAAGTTGATTGTCTGCTGGAGGAGACGCTGCCGGCCGCATGGCAGAAAAAGCCCAGAGCTAAAACCATAAGAAGAAAAAAACCGGCTGATTTGAATTTTCTCATTTTGTTTTCTCCTATCGGGGGATTTTTATCCGCCATGTTTTCTTCCTGGCGGCTCTGACCGATTTCTGCAAATTCTCAGGCCGCCATCAGGCTCCTTTTTATGTTTTCATCTGTCGGGGAGAGAAATCAAGAAAAAAATTTCTGGCCTGATCGAACTGCAGAAAGGCTGTTAAAAACCAGAGATCAACGATATATGAATATTCATTCATATATTAGCGATCGCCGATTGAAGGAAACTGATTGAAAAAGACTCCGGTTAAGGCGCACGGTTCTGCGCCGCAGAAGTTCATCCGGAAGAAGTCCGGAAGCCAGCCTGACCGGCTTATTCCTCCAGCACTTTTTCTATCTTTACCTTCTCTCCCGAAGTGAGCAGGCAGTTAAAAACCTCGATGGTGCGGCCGACCGTTTTATCTCTAATTCTTTTCTGCGAAATTATCCTGACCACCTCCAGCCTCTTCAGGCCGACAATCACCGCCCGCGGCTTTTCCTCACCTCTGTACCCGGCGTGCCATTCCACACGCTTTATTTCGCCTTCCATTAACCCCTCCTCCGATATTATATTCTCAGTCTCTCCGGGGAGACAAAAACTTCTGCCCCGAAATCCCTGGTCTTTTTCCTGCTTTATCGGTAATGCCTTCCCTCCGCTTCCTGACCTTTTTCCCCTCTCATCTGTTTTCACCGGGATGAATGTTTTCAAATCATTTCCGCGGAATTTTCTTTTTCGTTTGAATCAGTCAGCCGCCATTAATATAATTCTTCTGGAGAACGGAGAGAAAATATGAAAAATAAAAATTCGATAATCTCAGCTCTAATTCTGCTGGCATTATTTTCGGGACTGGCCGCCGGCCAGGAAGCAGCCCGTGCGGACGAAATCCATCTGACTGTTTTTTATCCTTCGGTCGGCACCGTGCGTCATCTTCAGGCTCTGAGGCAGCAGGAATTCATCAACCTTCCCGACCTCAAGGTCACCGGTGTCTATCACCTGAAAGAAGCCACCAATTATGAAGAGGCCAGAAAATACGTTCAGGAAAACAACCTCACCTGGTTTACCTTCCGGCCTTTTTCGGGAGACATCACCCCGGAAATCATATTCAAAAAGAACGGACTGACCAACGAATTTTTAGAAATATTTGACCGGTCCGACGGTATCATCTTTTTTGGCGGACCCGACATCCCGCCGGCAGTCTACGGAGAGAAAACCAGCCTGCTGACGGAAATTACCGACCCCTACCGGCACTATTTTGAACTTTCAGCCATATTCCACCTTCTTGGCGGTCATCAGGATCCACGTTTCAAAGCCTGGCTGGAAAAAAAGCCTGAGCTTCCGGTGCTGGGAATCTGTCTCGGCGCCCAGAGCCTGAATGTGGGAACAGGGGGCACTCTGGTTCAGGACATCTGGACCGAAGTATACGGGAAAAACTTCGTCGAAGACATAATCAACCTCGGACCGGAGCGCTGGCACAACAACCCTTACATAAAACTTCATCCGGACCTTAGGCTCTCCGGCTACAACTTCCACTGGATCAGGCTGCTTCCGCAGGGCTTTTTTGTGCGCCGGCTCGGCTTCTCCGAAAAAGACCGGCCGCGAGTGCTGAGCTCCCACCACCAGGCGATAGAAAAGCTCGGCCTGGGGTTCGTGGTGGCTGCCACTTCGCCCGACGGGAAAGTGGTTGAAGCCATCGAGCATACCCGCTACCCGAACGTCATCGGTCTGCAGTTTCATCCGGAAAACTATCGGCTGTGGGACCGGGAATTTAAGATAAAATTTAAGCCCGACGAGCAGCCGACCAGCTACTTCGAGCTTCTCCAGTCGAGTCCGCCCAGCCTGGAATTTCACCGCCGGATCTGGGAGTGGTTCGCCGAAACCATGAAAAGGAACCGAGCTTCCAGAAAAAACGGGTAATTTTTTGAGATGGTTGAGAAAAACTGATATGTTATTTCTGCTCGAAAAAGGAGGTTAATATGCGGCAGATAATTTTATCATCGCTGACGTTCTTATCTTTTTCTTTCATCATCTTGATGGTTTCCTGCACAAAGCCAGCCACTCAGGTTCAGGGAACTTTTTTTAAGGATGACCTGGAATTTTTGAAGAAGCACACTCAGGTAATCACCCTCACCGGAAATAACGGAAAAGCCCTGGTCGCCGTCAACCCCGATATTCAGGGACGCGTGATGACCAGCAGCGCCGCCGGACCTGACGGACTCAGTTTTGGCTGGATAAACCGCGAGTTGATCTCTTCCGGGGAAAACAACCCCCACATCAACGCTTTCGGTGGTGAAGACCGTTTCTGGCTCGGTCCTGAAGGCGGACAGTTCTCTCTGTTCTTCAAAAAGGGTTCGCCTTTTGACCTGGATCACTGGTTCACGCCGCCTCCAATCAACGAAGGCGCTTTTGACCTGGTTTCCCACAACGATCGTGAAGCTGTCATGAAAAAAGATATGACGCTGGTGAACTACGCGGATTTTGAATTCCGCATTAAAGTCGACAGGACAATACGCTTGCTGGAAAAATCCGACCTGGAATCTCTCGGCATCCCGGTAAGCGAGCGCGTCAACTGGGTTGCTTTCCACTCAGACAACCAGATAACCAACGCCGGAGACACCCCCTGGAAGAAAGAGACCGGGCTGGTTTCGATCTGGATACTCGGCATGTTCAACCCCTCGCCTTCCACCACTATCGTGATCCCTTACAGAAGCGGACCTGAAGAAGAACTCGGACCGGTGGTCAACGATGCCTATTTTGGCAAGGTGCCCGCAGACAGGCTGAAGATTGCTGACGGTGTCGTTTACTTCAAAGGGGACGGGCAGTACCGCAGCAAAATCGGAATTTCGCCGAAGAGGTCTCTGCCTTTCTGCGGAAGCTACGACGCCGCCAATCGCGTCCTGACTATTGTTCATTTCACTCTTCCGGAAAAACCCTGGGAACACAGCTATGTGAACTCAATGTGGGAAATTCAGGAAGACCCCTACGCCGGCGATGTGGTCAACAGCTACAACGATGGCCCGGCTGCGCCCGGAGCCAAGCCGTTCGGTCCTTTCTATGAGCTGGAAACTTCATCTCCCGGAGCGATGCTCGATCCTGGCGAGTCGCTGCGCCACGTGCACACCACGATTCATTTCCAGGGCGAAGAAAAAGACCTCGACCGAATCGCCCGAAAGATACTCGGGGTGAGCCTGGAAGAAATCAAAAAAGCTTTCGGCGAAAATTAACAGATAAAAATTTATTAGCTCCCGGGGCTGTAGAGCCGCCGGAGCCGCTGTAAAAGGCGGTGGAGG
>JASEFX010000034.1 GCA_030018265.1 Candidatus Saccharicenans sp. | reverse complement strand
AGTTGTAATCATAGCCATAAAGGCCGAGCCAGTCGTATAGGAACCATGGCCTCCAGGTATAATACCCGGCGTAGAAATCCCAGACTGCCCAGGCCGGAGCAAACACCGAACCGGGAATCCAGACCCAGCCTTTCTTTTTGTCCCAGTGCCAGATACCCAGATGGTAGGGCACCCAGCCCCAGGGCTCTTCCGGAACCCAGAAAAGCTGTCCGTTCAGATAAGTCCAGCTCCCGTAAAAATACGGGCTCCAGTTTCCCCAGGGATAAAGGTCGTTGTAGAACGGTCTCCAGACATAACCCAGATAATCATCCCAGACCCATTCGCCGTACCTGTTTCCGTAATACTGGGCAAAATAAAAGACTGCCGGCGGGAGTTTCTGAACGGGTTTCGGCAGCGGGGTAATGCCTCTGTGGAGCTCGAGGAATTTTTTATTCAGTCCGGCATTCCAGGCTTCAAACTGAGCAAATTCAGGGAAATTATCCTTAGCTGAAACCTGGTCGGAAGCATCCACCACCAGACTGACGCCTTTTCTGGCAGAAACGGTACTCAATCTACTGGCAGACGGTCCGTAAAGAACACTAACCTTGCCCTCTTTCACCGTCAACCAGGTTTCTCCTTCACCGGTGTGTCTGACGATCAGAACGCTTTTATTCTTCATCTTGATAGCAGCGTTAGGTGTCAGAAGTTGAAAAACTTCCCAGGAATTATAAGCTGTATACATGAGATAAGCCTGTCCTCTTTCCAGCCAGAGGTTCGACATCTGCTCTTCAGAACTCAGACTCTGAGCCATGATGGTTTCTATTCTCAACCTGGTGTCCGTATCCAGGCGGAGGATTGTTCCGCTGTCAAACTGAATCTCGCAGGGCCTGTCGTAGGTTACTATCAGATCGCCAGGACCGACCGGGAAATTAAGCCTGACCGGTTCCGGTTTCAAACCATCCCTGATCACCTCAGGCGCTCTTGAGCCGATTTCTTCAGGAAGATAACTTATAAACCCGTAATATAAATCACGCTCCCCGGAAATCAGAGTATAATGTTTGCCCGTAGTTCCGCCGGCACTGACCAGCAGGCAGACCAGGGCAGGAATAAAAATAGCAAACAGTATTTTTCTCATTTTTATCTCCCTTTTTATTATACAGCATAAAATGTGCCATTTCCCGGAAATGATTTTAGCCAGGAAGAATCCTGCTTCTTAATCTCTTCAATGTCCCCACCGGATTACAACTGTCACCCGGGATAAAATCCAGGCCGGCAGGATTAAACCTGTTGATTTTCGGGTGTGACAGGGGGTAGAATGAACTAAAGATGGCCAGAATAGAACAGATCATCAATCAGGTATACCGGCATCTGCCGGGAGCCATCGCTCTGGCGGTGGCCATCTGGCTGTTGTTTCCGTTCATCAGGATTGACCGCACCGATTATACCCAGGGGAAAATACTGGCTTACAGGCTGATTTTCGGGTTGACAATTCTGATAGTGATGCTCGGCAAAATGGGCTTCGACGTATTTTTCCCGCAGGGGACAGCCAGACCTGTTTCCAGCACAAAATCCGTGCTTTTCCTGATTTTCGGGATTCTCCTTCTGGCTTTTGTGGTTTACATCATCGTCCAGGCTGGCTCGCTTTTTATGACCAGCTATCCCGACACGACAACCCTCAATTATTAGCCTGAACTGAATCCCCTGTATAACAGGGAGTTCTCTTCTGCCTTTTCAATCAATTAATCCAGGTCAGCAGCCTGAACTAAAATTTTTACATTCTGAATCGCCAGGAAGCAGAAGCTTAATAACCGGGCGGTCCCTGGCTCCAGTTTATTATTTTCAGATTTAACACCAGGAAGACAGGACAACAAACAGAGCGGCTACCTGAAAATCTCCCTGTTCCTGATATACAGATACAGGGCCGCCAGCAGGTAAAGGGCCGTCACCACTCCCTCGGTTACCGGGGACAGTTCAAAAAGCTGCTCGATGAAATTGATCATAAAATGAAACAGGATAGCAGCGAGCGTACTTCGCTGGTTCTTAAAAAAGACATAGGTAAAAATTACTGATTTGGGGAAAAGGCCAAGGAAGTAAAAAGCCAGAAGGAAAGGATTTCCCGCCTTCGACTGAAGCGGATATCCCTTCACCATAAAAAGCGGAACATGCCAGAGAGCCCAGACAAAAGCTATCAACAGGCTGGCCTGAAGGCCGGACATGCGAAGCTTGAGTTTATCCAGCCAGTAACCTCTCCATCCGAGCTCCTCCGGAACCGGTCCGATAAAAAAAGAATAAAAAACAAACACCAGGATCGAAGGCAGGTGAGCTCTGACCTGAAGCACCACTCTGAATTGACTTAAAGGTTCTCCCAGCAGCACAGAAAGCAAAATGGCGCCCACGGTAACACCGGCAGGAAGGAGAAAGATGAACCAGTAGCCGCGCCGGGTGATAAGAGTGGGGTCAAACACCCGCCGCCAGTAGTCCCAGTGATAATCAGAATCCTCGCTCAACAGAATAAAAACCAGAGCCACCAGAGCCGGTATCAGCAGTCCGCCCAGAAGCAGAACCTTCACCGCCAGATTTTCGACACCCTGACCTGTGGATACAGCCAGAAACCAGGGAATCCAGGTCAACACAATTACCAGCGGACCGTAAACAAGAAGTTCCAGGTGAATTTTTTTCGATAACATTATCAAACCTGAAGTTTCAGCTCTGCCTTATTAAGATACAAAAAAATTCTTTTCGAATAAAGAAATTTTTTAGCCGTGGCCTTTTCTCCTGTTCCCATCTAAAGAAATGGCCCGATCGCAACGATTAAATTATCTCCCTGTCTGATCAGCCCGATTTTGTTTGTTAACAGAATTTATTCATCTTCAAGGCCTGATTTTTGCCCTGTTGACCGCACCAACCGGCGGTAAAAACAAAACAGGCACCCCTGAGATTTTCCACCAGACGGGTTAAACTTTTCAGCTCGCTAAACTATAATGTTGACCCGAACGTTCTCCGGACTTATTAATAATATTGAAATAAAAGGAAAACTGGAGTTTTTGATGAAAGCGATAATATTATCCGGACAGCGGCAGGCACTCCTGACAGAAAAACCAGAACCTCAGCTACCCGGTCCGGACTGGGTTCTTCTGAAGACCAGGGTGGCGGGAATCTGCGGCAGCGACCTCCACTATTTCATTTCCGAAACAGTCGGAGGAGAAAAGGTCCCCTACCCCTGCGTTGTCGGTCATGAATGTTCAGCTGAAGTGGTTCAGACCGGAAGCGAGGTTAAGAACCTCAAACCCGGCGACCTGGTGGCGGTTGAGCCTTCGATCTACTGCGGGGTCTGCGACCGGTGCGTGGCCGGACGCTTCAACACCTGCCGCAAAATCAGATTTCTCGGTCACCCCGGAGAACTGGATGGCTGTTTCGCGGAATATTTTGTGATGCCCTCAGTAAATTTAATCAAGCTGGATAATGAAATATCGCTGGAAGAAGCCATGCTGGCCGAGCCTCTGTCGATAGCACTCCATGCTTTAGGGCTGGCTTCGCCTGAGAAGACCGACAGGGTAGCGGTGCTGGGCTCCGGGCCGATCGGGCTTTCGCTTATAATTCTGCTGAAACATTACGGACTGAGCGCGATCTATGCCACCGACCGCTCCGAAGCCCGGGTCAATGCAGCCATTAAAGCCGGCGCCAGCTGGGCCGCCAACGTCGAGCAGGAAGACACGGTCAGGGAGATACTCCTGCGGCAACCGCTCGGACTCGAGGTGGTTTTTGAAGTGAGCGGGGATCAGGAAGCCATTGACCAGGCAGTGGAACTGGTGAAGCCGGGTGGTCGGATAATTCAGGTGGGCATTCCCATACCGGAAAGAGTTTCTTATCAAATAGCTCGCCTGAGAAGAAAAGAAGTAACCATCATAAACTCGCGCCGCCAGAACAGATGTCTCGAGCCGGTTCTGGAAATGATTAAGAAAAAAGAATTTGAAGTCGCCTGGCTTCTAACCCATCGCTTCACGCCGGACCAGGCTCAACAGGCTTTTCGGACAGCCGCCGACCGACTCGACGGGGTTCTTAAAGCGGCCTTCATTTTTTAACCGCTTCTAAGGCTCCGGAAATCCGCAAGAGCATTCTTCACTTTTCTGGACGCAAGAAAATGAAACCCTGGCTGCCAGGCTTCTCAGAAGATAAATCCGAGGAGAACTGAAGCTCTGGTCCCGCCTATTTTGAAATTGACATCTTCATAAGTATCACTGGCCGTGCAGTAACTACCGTTCAGCCCGAGAATGAGAAATTTTTCCTTGAAGTAAACTCCGGCTTCAACTAGAAAACCCATTTTATTGCCGCTGACCTTGATGTCCATCGCGGTCTCCTCGTAAGTGGCCATGGCCACCCCGGCTCCGAGAAAAGCCTTGATAAACCTGTTAAGATAGGGCGAAAAACCCACACCGCCGCCAAAAAATTGCTGTTTCGAATGAGCTGGCTCGTTCAGCTCGGGCGTCAGACCGCTCTTGCTTACGGAGAAAAAGGTGCCATAAAGGTAGAAATCTCTGAAAACCCTGAAACCCAGCTTGAACTCCGGAGTCTGCACGCTGTTCCCGTAAACTTCCTTATATCCTGAATCAGCCGGCAGAAGATATCCGTAACTGAATGACAGCATAACCGTATCCGCCCGGAGAAATTGATAACCCGCAATTGAAAAAACTACCAGGACCAGCAAAACTCTTGAAAGAATTTTGAAGGCTTTTGTTTTCATGTTTTCCCTTCTTTCCTGTTAATTTGCAATTTTTATCGTCCTGACTATCCTGTCTCTGATTGCCTCCGGACCAGTTCTCTCGATGCTGGAAGAAACAATCACCCGGCCGTAACAATCGAGCGCCTGAATCGTGTAAACATAATTTTTATTCAGATCAAGATATTTATCAATGTATTCCAGGCGTCCGGATGAAAAATCCGATTCCTGGAAAATTTGAATCAATTGAGGCGATCCGCTGCTTCCGGCTTCTCTCCTGAGGAGCTGATATCGATCTATGTGGAAGGGGGAAGCCTTGCTCACCTGAACGGTAATGCGGGCAAACCCTCTCCTTATGATCCATCCCCTTTCCACCTGTCTTTCCATCTGAATGTTCAGATTGATCTCCGGAATAAAACCGGTGCCGCTTACGGGCAGCAGAAATTCCGGACTCGTGGGGTCGTTTGAATTGATGGCAAAAGTACCATTCAGAGGCCCGGTATTGTAAGCGTCCAGCCTGAAGGTTATATCACGACTGCTGCCTGGATTTATTACCAGGGGAAAGGTGGTGATAAGACAGGTAAAATCCGTCGCTCCAGAGGCCCTGTTTATGCCACTTATCACCAGCGGGCTGTCACCATCGTTGTAAACGGTCAGCACCAGGTCAGAGTAGGTGCATATATTGACATTGCCGAAATTCAGGCTGGAAGCGGACAGGCGCATGGCCGGATTGGCGCCAGCAACCAGACGCACCTGATAACTGGCGGCTAAACCACCTTCTACATACATGGTCATTCCGGTAGGCATGCCGTCGTATCTGGTGGTGGATGGATAGGTATTCGGTCCGAAGATGCCTCCCTGCCGGTAAAGATCACCGGCATCAAATCCCCTGATCCCGAGTTCTATTTCGTCCAGGCCGTCAGCCTGAATCAACCTGAGCAGTTTGAACTCGGTAAATGAGTTGTCATACCGGAAGTTCGTGCCGGCGTCGTTGAGCCGGGCATTTACATGCCAGACTGCCAGGCCGACATCTCCGTAATTTATGTTTATAAGTCGGTAATCGTTTTTGACACCATATCTGTTCTGGACCAGAAAGTATTCGTTGAAAATATCTCCGCTGACAGCGCCCGGAAAGAAAAGCACCGCTTCCGGATATTCGGCTGAGGCCCTTAAGGTATAAAGCTGGTTGCCTGAACTGAAAACGACCGGAGTAAGCCAGTCAAGAACGAATTTGGAAAAAGCATTATGGTCATAGCGGTTGGCGTCCATCATGTCAAAACCGCCCACCCCTCCCTTCGGTCCTATCGAGTCATCGTAGTCGTAATAATCGGGCAGACCGAGAGCATGACCGGTCTCATGGATGGCCACCAGCGGAGAGAACTGGCCTGAAGGATAATTGTAAAGTTCCCACTGCCATGAATATCTTCTCAGTCTTTTTCCGTCAAGCACATAGCTGGTATCAATAAAGGTCGTCTGATATCCCCACCAGAAGGAAGCCCATTCACCATGCGGTCCTGTCCAGAAAACCAGAAAATAGTCTATGTAGCCGTCGCCATCGTTATCATACTGGGAAAAATCATGTCCCTGACTGTCATAATAATTCAACACTTCTTTAATCAGATTCTGCCTTCCGGTGGTGGTCTCCTGCACCTGATCGCGATTGTAAGAAGTCGTGTACCAGCCGAGCACATTTCCCTGAATATCAAGCTGGTTGTAAGAAGATCTCTGATAATAAGCTCTCAGGCTTTCGTAAGGATAATTCGGGTCGTAGGCATTTTCCGGACCAAAGAGTTTATCAGCAATAAAATCAGCCGGGGTCATCGGAGGATAATCAGCGAAAGCGATAAGTATCGCCAGAACTTTAACCGTTCCTCTGGTCGGCATGCCGCGTCGCGCCGGCGGAGGAGCAAGCAGTCTGTCGATTTCTTGAGCGCTCAACCCCTGAGCTTCGAGATAAAGGCGCTTCACCCGGTAATTAAGATAGGCTACCACCTCAGGATCCATCCGGTGGTTGCCGATCTCCCTGGCCGCGGCCACCCTGGCGGCCCAGGTTCCATCCTTTTTATATTTTTCGACCTGTTCCTTCGTGGGAGGCTCAAGCGCCGCCAGCCAGCTGGAACACAAAAAAAACAGCAACAAAAATAAGGATTAAAAATCGGATTGCTGATTTCATTTTTTTATCTTCTCCCTTCCGTTTACCTTCCAGATTTTTTATTATTTCTGGTTTATTTTACCGTTGTCAATAAAAAATTTCAGGGCTTTCAGATAATCGATCAGACAAACAGGAATGTGAAAGAATACCTTTTCTTCCAGCTTATTCAAAAAGCATAATCGAAACACACTACGATCTCTCTTTCGCTATTTATTTTTAATAATTTTTTTGATTTGCAGGCTCCTCTCTAACCAGGACCTTTTAACAAATATCTGAATGTTTTATTTCATTTCTCTAAGCCTGAAATTCTTGTGTGAAACTTTAGCCGATTTTCCTATAATATCCCTGATTTGTGGAAACAATAAAAAATTTAGCTCAAGGAGTCAGTCATGCAGCTTCACTGGCTGGATCTTTCGGTTTTCATCATCTTTTTTATAGTGGTAGTTTCAGTCAGCATGTACAAAAGCCGGAAGGAAAGCACCGGTGCAGAATTCTTTCTTGCCGGAAGAGGCCTGGTCTGGCCGCTGATCGGATTTTCCTTAATCGCTGCGAACATCTCCACTGAACACTTTGTCGGCATGTCCGGCCAGGCAGCTGGCATTGCCGGACTGGCCGTTGCCAGCTACGAATGGATGGCCGCCATCACCCTGGTGTTTGTGGCTCTTTTCTTCCTTCCGAAATTTCTGCGCAGCGGCATCTATACGATGCCCGAGTTCCTTGAATACCGCTACAACCCGGCCGCCCGGGCCATCATGGCTTTCTACATGGTGCTGATTTACACTCTGGTCAGCATCGCAGCGGTAGTTTATACCGGAGCTCTGGCCCTGCACACGATATTTGATTTTGACCTGGTGAAAGCCGTCTGGCTTATAGGAATAATAGCCGCCATCTACACCACCTGGGGAGGACTCAAGGCTGTGGCCTGGGCTGACCTTTTCCAGGGTTCAGCTCTGATCATCGGCGGAATCGTTACCATGATTCTGGGGTTCAAAGCAGTGGGCGGGGTCGGTGCCTTCATGGCCGCCAACCAGGAAAAACTGCACATGATTATGCCGGCCGACCATCCGGTGATTCCCTGGACCACTCTGGTCATCGGGCTCTGGATTCCCAATTTTTATTACTGGGGCCTGAACCAGTTCATCACCCAGAGGACCCTGGCTGCGAAAAGCCTGAAACAGGGCCAGCTGGGTATAATTTTCGCCGCCTTCCTCAAGCTTCTCATTCCCTTCATCATCGTCATGCCGGGGATAATTTCCTATCAGCTTTACAAAGATCAGCTACTGGCCCCCGGTCATACCACCGACCAGGCCTATCCGCTTTTAATCCGCAATCTGGTCGGACCTGGTTTGAGAGGTTTTATTCTGGCTGCCATCGCCGGAGCGGTCATCAGCACTCTCGGTTCCCTGCTGAACTCGGTTTCCACCATACTGACGATGGACCTGTACAAACGTCACCTGAAAAAGGACGCCAGCCAGCAGTCTCTGGTAAAAATCGGGAGGGTGGCCACAATCATTTTCGTCCTGGCGGTATGCCTTCTGGCTCCAAAACTTGGCGACCCGAGATTCAAAGGCATTTTCAATTACATCCAGGAATTTCAGGGGTTCGTCTCTCCGGGAGTTCTGGCTGCTTTTGTTTTCGGTCTGTTCATAAAGAAAACTCCGCCGGCAGCCGGTGTCACCGCGCTGATTCTTTCCGCTCCGGTTTACGGCTTTCTTAAATGGCAATTCGGTCACATCGCCTTTCTCAACAGAATTGCCATTAACTTTGTAGTGCTCGTCCTGGTGATGGCCATCATCACGCTGCTAAAACCGCTGAAACAGCCCAGAGAACTGCCGGTCCAGGAAAATTTCGACATGCGTTCAACCCCCGTTCTGAAATATCTCTGCGCCGTCATCATCATTATCACTGTGGCTCTCTACATAATCTTCTGGTAAAACAGGAAAATTTCTGCCGGGCTAAATCCAGGCTGATAGCTTAAGAGGTTAAAAAATGAAACCGCGGTTGCAGTCGAAAATTTCGTTAATCGCCATAGCTCTAACGCTGATGGTCTTTAGCGCGATGGCTATCAGTCGATCGAACTTCACCCGGCAAAGGGAAATCCCGCTAAAAAACATTCAATTTATTGACTCGGGAGATTCCGCCGAAACCATCGCCCTTAAAGCTTCCAGGGTGGTTCCGACCGACCGCCAGCTGAAATGGCAGAAGAGAGAACTGGCCGCTTTCGTCCATTTCGGAATAAACACCTTCACCGGAAAAGAACACGGCGACGGCATGGAAGATCCAGCCATCTTCAACCCGGTCGACTTTGACGCCCGCCAGTGGGTCAGGGTTTTCAAGGAAGCCGGCTTACGTCTGGTGATTCTGACCGCCAAACATCACGATGGCTTCTGCCTCTGGCCTACAAGCACCACAGAGCATTCGGTAAAAAGAAGTCCATGGCGTCAGGGAAAGGGAGATGTCGTTCGCGAAGTAGCTGAAGCCTGCCGGGAAGAAGGTCTGGACTTTGGCTTCTACCTTTCTCCCTGGGACAGACATGAAAAAACTTACGGCACTCCGGAATATAACCGGTTTTTTCAGGCGCAGCTGCGTGAACTTCTCACAAATTACGGTCCGATTGCTGAAGTCTGGTTTGACGGCTATTGCGGAGAAGGACCCGGCGGAAGGAAGCAGGTTTACGACTGGAATTCTTACTACCGGCTTATCAGGAGTCTGCAGCCCGGGGCGGTTATTGCCATAATGGGTCCGGACGTTCGCTGGGTCGGCAACGAAAGCGGGCTCGCCCGGGAATCAGAATGGAGTGTGATTCCTTTGAAAGCCTCTGAAGAGGTGCTTGCCCGACTGCGCGCCAGCCAGGCCTCCATCGAAGAGGTTTTTCAGCCAGAAGACCTTATCGGCGAAGACCTGGGAAGCCGCCGGGTCATCGCCGGGGCAAAGGCTCTTTTCTGGTATCCGGCCGAGGTGGATGTTTCCATCCGACCCGGGTGGTTTTACCACGAGAGCCAGAACAGCCAGGTAAAAACCCCGGAAGAACTTTTTGAAATCTATCTTAAATCGGTTGGACGCAACTCAGTTCTCCTGTTAAACATACCCGCAGATAGAAGGGGTCTTATAAGTGAGAGCGATATTCGTTCGCTTCGCGGCTGGCGGCTTCTGCTCGACAGGAGTTTTAACGAAGGATACATTCCGAAAGTCGAGGTCAGAGCTTCGAGCGAAAGGCCTGGATATGAAGCCCGGCACCTTCTGGCAAAACAACCGGAAGTCGCCTGGAGTCCGAACACACGTGGGAAACCGGTCTCAGTCGAGATTTTCCTGAAAACAGAAACCGTTTTTGATTGCCTGGAACTCGGTGAAGATATCTCTTCTGGCCAGCGCATAGAAGAATTCACGTTAGAAGCCTGGAAAGAAGGGAAATGGATGGAGATCGCCCGCGGGACAACCGTCGGTTATAAGAGGCTTCTGACCTTCCGTCCGGTGATCGCCGGTCGGGTGAGGTTGACTATCCTTCAATCCAGAGATCTGTTCTATCTGAATAGACTCAACCTGTATAAACTGGCTGTTCAAACTGGAAAACCGGGGAGCTGACTTCCCTGCAAAGAAGGATCTTCCGTTGCGGCCATGGCCGCTTCGAAGTCCGGATCATATCTTCACGAGAAACACAGGCGCCGGCTTAACTATCACCCGCTATCAGGCCGCTTACATACGCTACTCATACCCTGAATACCATGTCTTTTCCTGAAAGAAATACCCGTTTGACTTTTTCGGTTTTGAGTTTAGTTTTATATATATGGAGAGGGGAACATGAAAAAAGCGATCGGGATTTTAATATTTATCATTGCGCTTGTGGCCTGTTTTCCGTCAAAAAGAACCGCCGGCACTTCCTTCGAAAATTATCTTAATTCCGGCCTGGCCCGACTGCAGGAGAAAAATTACTTTGTGGCCCGCCAGGAGTTTTTCCGCGCTCTCAACCTGAACCCGAAATCCGCCCGCGTGCTTAACCTTATAGGTCTAACCTATTTTCGAGAACAGGATTATGACCTGGCTGAAAGCTACTTCCAGCGAGCGATAAAGGCTGACCCGGGCTTCACCCTGGCCTATCTTAACCTGGGAGCAGTGTACGCCATGAAACAGTTGTATTCGCGCTCCAGGGAATATTATGAGAAAGCGCTTCAACTCGACTCCCGACTGACATCCGCTTACTACAGCCTGGGTGCGGTCTGTTTCCAGATGGGCGATGAACAGGCGGCTCTTAATTACCTCAGCCGCGGGCTTGAGCTCGACCCCGAATTTTTAGAAAAGCATCAGGACAACCTATCCGGATTGCCGATGAGGGGAACATCACTGGCCGAACTGAACTTCTCATTTGCTCGCCTGTACGCCAGTCGTCAGGACGTTGACCGGGTTGTCCATTACCTGGAAAAAGCAAGGCAGGCAGGCTTTAAAGACTGGAAAAGAATCGAAGCGGAACCAGAGTTCGAAAAAATCCGCGACCATCCGGCCATCAGGGAATTTCTGAAAGAAAATTGAAACCGGAGGGTTCCTCCTGCGTTTATAATTAAGGAAGGATGAGATAAAAGAGGGACCGGAAAGAATCCTTGACAGCCATAGCTCCATGATTTAGCATTTACCTGCGCTCTCTGGTGCTTTTGAAATATATTAAGGAAAAAACTAAATGCCTCAGGCAAAGCTCATGGGCAAAAAAGGAAAGGCAATATTAATCCTTCTTCTAACATCCTGTCTTCTGATCACAGCCGCCGATAAAGAGTCAGACATTATCAAGAAACTCCACCCGAAATATCAGGACTGGCTGAAACTGGTTCATTACATCATCCTGCCTCAGGAAAAAGAGGTTTTCCTCAAGCTGACCAATGACCGGGAAAGGGACCTGTTTATCGAAGCTTTCTGGAGAATGAGGGACCCGACTCCGGGCACTCCGGAGAACGAATATAAAGAAGAAATAATCAAAAGGTTTAATTATGTGAACCAGACTTTCCGCCGGGGTTCCACCCGGGAAGGCTGGCAGACCGATATGGGTCGTATCTACATGATACTCGGTCCGCCGGCCAGCACCGAAAGGTTCGAGGGTGTGCTCGGGCTGGTGCCCTGCCAGGTCTGGACCTATCACGGGGATACCAGCAAGGGCCTCCCGCCGGTGTTTAACCTGGTATTCTTCCAGAGACACGGCAGCATCGAATACAAGCTGTACGACCCGATGGTGGATGGACCGGCCAGCCTGCTCCAGGACAAGCGCGAGCTTGGCGGCCTCACCAACGAGGAAATTTTTGAAAAGGTCCAGGAAATAGCGCCAACCCTGGCCTATTCGACCATATCGTTAATTCCAGGAGAATTTCAGTTTGACTATTCGGCTTCTCCGCGCTACAACCTGATCCTGGCCGACATTCTCAACTCCCCGAAGAAAGATGTCAACCCCACCTACGCCACTCATTTTCTCAACTACAAGGGAATCGTTTCCACCGAGTATCTAACCAACTATGTCGATTCAGAAGGTCTGGTGGAGGTGATTCCGGACCCGGCCACCGGCCTTTACTTCGTGCATTTTTCGCTGGCTCCAAAAAGTCTTTCGCTCGACTTCTACGAACCGAGAAACCAGTACTACGTTCCTTTCCAGATGGATGTCAGTCTGCGTCAGAAAGATAGCGTTGTCTTCCAGTACAACCGGAATATGTCAGCTTATTTTTCTGAGGATGCCCTCCCCCGGATCCAGGGCAACGGGCTGGCCATCGAGGATAGCTTTCCGGTAGCTGAAGGAAAATTCCAGGTGACAGTTCTTCTGCGCAATCCGGTATCGAAAGAATTCTCAATCCTGGAAAGACAGATTGAAGTCCCGGAACCCGGCAGCCGGCCCGCTCTGAGCAATCCGGTAATTGGCTACCGGACTGAAAAATTCCCGGCCAATCAGCATTTCCCGTTCAAAGTTGGAGAAACCAAAATCCTGGTCGACCCGAAAAACACCATTTCCGCTTCTGATTTTCTGGCAGTAAGCGTCAACGTCATAAACCTCACCGAAACACTCAGGCAGCAGGGAAAGATAAGGCTGGAAATCAGGGCTCTTAATGCGAGAAGCCAGGCGGCCAGAACAGGGGAAATCAACCTGAACGAGAAAGAATTCAGCCGCATCAACAATTATCTCCGGGAAATATCCATCCGGGATCTGACGCCGGATTATTACGAATTGCAACTCACCCTGCTCGATGGGACCGGCAACGTCCTGGATCAGAAAAAAAGTAACTTCATCCTCTCCCCGGAAAGAATCATCGGACATCCAATTGTCCAGGCGAAGGGATTCAACCTGAACAATCTGTTCTATTACTATTTTGTTCTGGCCAGTCAGTACGACAAACTGTCTCAGCTCGATAAAGCCGGTTTTTACTATGAGCAGGCTTTCAGGCTGAATCCCGGTTTCAGGGACGGAATCAAGGACTACTGTCAATTCCTGATTAAAACTTCCCGTTTCGACCGTGCGCTGGAAATAGCCGAAGGGCTAAAAGCAGACGACAGCCAGGCGCTCGATTATCACCTGTTCCGCGGTCTGGCGCTGCTGGGGAAACAGAATTACACCGAAGCTCTGGATGAACTGTTGAAGGCAGTCTCGATCTACGACAGCGACACCAGGGTTCTGAACGCTCTCGGGCGAGCTTACATCCACACAGGTCAGAAGGAAAAAGCCAGACAGGCGCTGCAGGCCTCGCTCCGGCTGAACCCGGAACAGCCGGAAATCAGAAAGCTCCTCTCCGATATTGACAGAAAGTAAGCTGGAGAAACATCTTCAAACGGGCCGCTTTCAAGAATCGCTCATACTTCCAGAAAGATAAACACCGATTAATTCTTTCTACAAAGGTCAGCTCAGAGGAAACTTCTTAAATTAAGATTAAGAGGGAGACTGCACGATCAATATAATCCACACTTCGCCTGTAAATCTCCTTAAGCGATGAGGCGCGGCAGAGCTGTCCTCCTCTTCACTTTATCGACTTTATCCAGGCAGCGATATCGTTAATCACCTCTTCCGAGACATTTCCGGCTTTATAGAGATATTCGTCGGGTGTTATCAAACCCTTTCCCTCAATAAAGAGATGATTGCATGCCGGATAAATTTTGAAAGCCACGTTTTTCTTTTCTGAGAGCGCCTTTTTCCAGTTGTTAAAATCAACCTCAGTTACCTGGTAATCCCTTTTTCCCTGAAGAATCAGCAGCGGCCGATCAATTTTCCTGGCTTCCTCTGCCGGGTTATAACCCCTGAGGTCGAGCCAGTAGGCGGGCGAAGCGCCGAGAAGCACTTCGGTGGAATTTCTGTCAGCTTCGGTTAACGATTTGATCCGGGCAATGACCTTCTCCAGCTCTCCCAGCCTTTTTTTACCCTCCTCGGTCAACGTACCCTGAAGCGCCAGAAGATATTTTGTCTGTTCCAGGATGGTATCTTCGAGCGGTCGGGTCAATCCGGCCAGGATTATAAATCCAGCAGCCTTCTCGTCCCGGAGAGCAATCCGGGGAATCAGCATCCCGCCGAGGCTGTGCCCGAGGATGAAAACTTTTTTCGGGTCAATCCAGGAGGTGAGACGGAGCAGTTCAGCCGCCGAAATGGCGTCAGCCACAGTTTCATCATCGACAGTAAAGGCCGCCATTAATTTCAGTTCGGAGGCGATCTTCTGACCGTAAACCTTCGTTCTTTTGTCATACCTTAAAACCGCGATTCCCTGCGAAGCCAGACCCCAGGCTATGTCCCGGAAAGGTTTATTCGGTCCGATGCTTTCATCACGGTCGTTCGGACCGGAACCGTGCACCAGCACCACCGCCGGAAATGGCCCCTGACCTTTCGGTCTCGTCAGCGTCCCGGGTAAAACCCACTCGCCCGTTTTTATTTCTACCTGCTGTTCCTCAAAAAGCTTCGGGCTTGCGTAAGCAGGGGGTGGACTTTCCTTAACCTCAAGATGGGGAACGAAACTGAACCCGGCAATTTCCCCCCTGCTGTTAAAAACCACCCTGATATCAAGAATCTGTTTTTCAAACACGCAGGGCAGGTAGACAAAATCATAAGAAGCCTTAGATTCGAACCTGGGTTCCCCGACTTCCTTAAAAACGCCGACCTGCGTCAGAAGCCCTTCCCAGACCATCTTCAGAAAAGCCGGGGTGGCCTGTTTTTTCATCGTCTCGTCAAAATGTTCTCCGGCCAGGTCGTATTTCCCCAGACGCAGGTTGTCCACCAGATTTCTTGCTTTTATCTCGAGATCTGTGGCCGCGACCTTCTCCTGGCCAATAACAGGGCCAGAAGCGACCAGAATAAAAATCAAAAATGCCAGACAAAATTTATCTCTGTAAACCCGGACGCTCATATTAAAACTTCCTTTTATCTTAATTTTTTTGCCATTATCACCGGCTTTTTTATCTGAGGCTTTCAGACATTTCCAGGAAAATTCTTCTGGAAACTGGTTGTATTATACATCAATCCGGAGGGCAGCATTTAATTATTTTGCTTTCTGTCCATCGATTCCCCTTATCGAATTCAGGCACAGAGCATAAAAGAGTTAACGGCGCACAAGCTTTCTCTTTCTACCGGCAATAAAATCCTCTTTCTCTTATCCTGCACGCGACGGAAAATCAAAAAACGCTGAGAGGTGAAAAATTTTTTCCACGTTATTATTTCCTGGAGTAAAACAACGCCCTGCCTTCCTTTTTTCTTCAGGAAGGCAGGGCGTTTCAGTTAATAATAATCGGGATTTTGTCTATAACTCAGAAACGGTAGTTTATCCCAACAGCCACATCAAAGGTGGTTCTGTTGAAGGTTACCGGAAACGCCGGCACCATGCCGTTAAAGTCTGTTTTTTCATATTTTTTGTAGAAAACATACAGACCGCCAATTTCCAGGCTGAGTTTGTTCGTCAGGTTGAGTTTGAGGCCACCGCCGATCGAGTCGCTGCTCAGCTCATGATTGATGTCATCCTGATATTCCGGAGCCAGGTTGAACTGGGTTTTAAGATAACCGGCGCTTACCGTCACCAGCGAGCTCAGGTCGTATTCCAGACCCAGACCGAGTTCATAGCTGTTGTTGTTGACAAACTGTTCAGCCCCATCCCAGTTGGCATTCTTATCAAAATAGTAGTTGAAGGAAACATAGCTGCGGAAAGCTGGAGTCATGGAATAACGGAGTCCGGCCGAAAGAATGGCCGGAATGTCATTCCTGTATTTAGCCCCGTCCGGGAACATTCCGGTATCGTCCCTGGTGGTTTTGTTGGTCAGTTCAAGTTTCGCTTTGAATTCATACTTCAGCGTCAGCGCCAGAGATTCGCTGGGTGTAAAGCACAGGCTCAGGATCGGAGTAAAACCGGAACCCGTCTGTTTCACGTCAACTTCCTTATCAGCCACCAGGGCCGCATATTGAGTCCAGCCAGCAGACATGAAAAAGTCATAAGCTTTAACCCAGTTGCCACCGGGATTGATCATCACATCCTTGATCGAGCCCTCGTAAGTGTTCGTGGCCTGAATCAAGCGACCTCCCAGACCGAAAGCCAGGCTCGGAGACACTGCATAAGAGAAGTTAAGCTGATAACCCATGAAGACTGATTTTCCCTTGAAGACAATATTCACATCGTAGCCTGTGGTCGGCACGCCCATATTAGTCAGCAGCGGGGGCAGCATTGAGAAGGGTATTTCAAACGAGGGCAGGCCGGTTTTGAAATCGGCTGAACCGCCGCCGGCATTTGGCCCGACGCCAAAGGAAACAGCCATATTACCTTTCTTATAAACCGCATAAAAATCGGGGAATAGAGGGACCCTGACTTCTCCCAGATACTCGTGCGTGTTCAGCAGAGGGAACCCGTTGTTAATCTTTTTGTCCTGGCTGATGAACTGGTTGTGCAGCGACAGATGAAATCCATCCGACAGCTTGACCAGTCCGGCCGGGTTGTAAAATACAGCATCCACATCCAGAGAAGCGTTCCGCGAAAGAAGCCTGATGTAGGAAGCGCTCTGGTTGTAGTTGGTGACGATTCCGGCTGTGGCGCTGATAGCCAGCATGACCAGAATTCCTGCCAGGCAAACCGTTTTCCTCATTTCCATACCTCCTTTGAGTTTTGCTATCTATTATCAAAAATAACAAAAAAATGCAAATTTTTTATCCCGGGCCCGCGCATAGCATCCCGGGCAGGGAGTCTTAAATTGGCCCCGGCGCACTGCAAGTCGTCTCAAGCTTGCTTGAAGAATAAGAAAGCACATCGATAATTACGTTAATGACCAATCCAGCCAGGCAGGGAAAGAATACAGATATAATGACCACACTACCCGGAATGACCGCCGCTAATGTCATGATGAAATCCTGGTTGAGGAGAAAACTCGGCGGGGTTGAGCTGAGCTACCCGAGTGTTTTCCAGAGAGTAGAAAAGGTCCTGAGAGAAGGACATCTGGAATCCGGGGGCTTTCTGCGGCGGACTGGACAGAAGCGGTGATGAAACTTGCTTCTTCTTAAATAACATCTCTCCTGACCCGTCCGACGGAGCAAAAGGATGATTTTCTATTGTGAATACTGAAAAGTAAGAGTAAAATGTATTTAACATAAAAGGAGGTTGCGATGATCAGCAAAAAGATGGAAGAAGCCATAAACAAACAGATCAACGAAGAACTTTATTCCGCCTATCTTTACCTGTCGATGGCCGCCTATTTTGCCGAACAGAACCTGATGGGCTTTCACCACTGGCTTTTTGTCCAGTACCATGAGGAACTGGAACATGCGGAAAAATTCTACAGGTATCTGATTGAACGCGGCGGACAGGTAAAACTTCAGGCCATCAAAGAGCCCGACCGCAGCTGGAAGAACCCGCGCGAAGCTTTCGAAGCCGTCCTAAATCACGAGCGTCACATCACTGGCCGGATCAATGAGCTGGTGGACCTGGCTGAGTCCGAAAAGGACCGGGCCACTTTTGCCATGCTGCAGTGGTTCGTCAACGAACAGGTGGAAGAAGAAGCCAACGCACAGGAAATCGTGGCTAAACTGGAAATGGTCGGCGACCACAAACAGGGTCTGATGATGATTGACCGCGACCTGGCCCAGAGAAAATAAGTCCGATAAAAACTGTCATCGGGGACACCTTAGGGTGTCCCCTTCTTATTTCTTTATATTGCTTTTCTTAAGGGTGACCAGGGTGGCACCCCAGCCGCCAGAGAGGGGATCAGCGTCCCTGAAGGCGAGCACCGCCGGATGTTTTTTGAGAACGCTGTGAACGATAGCCTTTAACGTGCCGGTTCCCTTGCCGTGAATGATTCTGAGGTCATAGATGCCGCGTTTCAAACACTCTTCGATATAATCGGCAACCAGCGCTTTTACCTCTCGTGGCTGAAAGGCGTGCAGGTCTAAAACTCCGTCAACGGGAATTTCTACCGCCTCCTCAAAGATTTCCGATTGCTTTTCCTCAATCCTTTCTCCCGTTTCCGGAAAATCTTCAGGTTTCGGTTTATCAGGTCTATTCTGCTTCATCATTATCATTATTCATCTTTTTAATCCGCTTTTTCAATTTATTCGCTAATTTCAGCCTGGCAAAAAGCATCCAGATCTTCTTACAGAGAAAGAATTCTTAATCCGCAGAAATTCAACGGGCAAGGTGAACAGGTCGTTTATTGAAGCAATTGATCTTTACAGAAAATGCAAAATATCAGAAAAAAAGATTCTACCCGGAAGCCAGGCGGAGCATTTCGGCATATTCTACCGGAAGGCCGCTCTGCTCGACCGCCCGGGCGATCGCTTCCACATTATACTCCACTCTGACAATCTCATAGTTTACTCTGCCATCCTGAAATTCCATCAG
>JASEFX010000033.1 GCA_030018265.1 Candidatus Saccharicenans sp. | reverse complement strand
CCACCACGATATCTGCCAGAAGGTCCGCCCCCTGCGATACCCTGCTGACGTCAACCGGATTCATCTTCATATCGCGGAAAGTCACCTTAACTTTTATTCCGCGTTCCTGCGCTTCTTCCCGACCGGCCGGCGGAATTCCTTTGGTGTAAACGTTAAGATAAAGGGGCACGGCGCTCTCGTTGTTAAAGACGAGCGTCTGTCCCTCAACCGGAAAATCGGCCAGAAGCCTCTTTTCCACCGCCAGAGTGGAAGTGATTCTTTCCGCTTCACCGCTGTCCCAGCCAAGGCTGAAGGCGTAATTCTCCGCTCCGCTTGTTCCGTAATAACTTGAAAGCGCCAGCAGCAGCATGGCCGTTTCGTTGGTGTTCAGCCAGAGGTCGGAGGCGGCCATTTCAGAAATTTCCTTGATAAGCGGCGCGGCCTTATCCCTCTTCCCCATCAGGCTGAGACAGTGGGCGATGAGCGCTTTGTCTCTTAGCTCAGAACCAAAGGTGAGTTCAGAATCCCTGTAGCGCGAAAATTCCAGCTTCGTCCTGGCAGTCAGTTCATCGGCCGCTTCGACCTGACCGTTCAGGTAGAATGCGGCCGCCAGCAGAATCGAAGCGAGAGTGTTCAACCCTGGCTTTTCCCTGAGTCTATTCATCGCGCCGGTATCAGGCTCTCTCGCCTGAGAGAGTGCGAACAGTCTGAAAGCCTGAATCATCTGATCAAAAGTTCCGCCGGTAAGCCAGGCATTCGCCAGGCGCTTCTGATTTTCCTTCCAGGCGTTTAGCATATCGGATGGCACGTAATAACCGGCGCGCGAGGCTTCCAGCAAGAACCAGCCGGCATAGGTGGAGGTCCAGGCATGTGACTCATAGCCACCGGGCCAGTAACTGAAACCACCACCCGGCATCTGGAAAGCTCTCATCCTGTTTATGGCCGCCCTGACATGGTTTTCGACCTCTTTGACCTGATTCGGGGTCAGCCTGACCAGATTTTTCAGATAGAGCTGGGGGAAAGCCACCGACAGAGTCTGCTCCAGACAACCGTGAGGATACTGAATCAGGAAATCCAGCCTTTTTTCCAGCTGGAGATTGGGCACCGGAGATACTTCCACCGCCACGGAATTCGTGCCTTTCAGCCCGAAAGGCGTGACTTTTTCCTTCAGACTGCTGCCCGGCTTTACCGTGTAAGAACTCACTCTGGTGATCAGCGGATTCGAGCTGAGGACCTCAATGTTGATTTTTCCGGCTATGACTTCCGAACCAGCTTTAGCCTGGTAGCTTGCTTCACCCTGACCGGTGGTGTCGGCCACCTTCAGTTCAAAATAAACTATTTGCTCGCCTGCGCCGGAAAATTCCACCTTCTTTCTGTTTTCGCTCACCACCTGGAAAAGCTCGTTTGTCTGGAGAGACACTTCGAGTTCTTTCAGTTCGGGCCTGGTAACAAAAACAGTAATGGGCATCGTCACCAGCTCGCCCGGCCGCACAATCCTCGGCATCGTGGCCAGAGCCATCAGGTCACGCCGGACATAGACTGACTTTTCCGCCACTCCGAAAGCGCCCTCGTATCCGGCGACCACCATCACCCGGACCTCACCGAAATATTGGGGCATCAGGAATTCGTGGTTAGCGGTTTCACCCGGCTTCAGTTCAAACGGCCCGGCAAACAGCGCCACCGGCGGAAAACGCCTGGGCTTTCTGGCCTCCGCCTTATCCGCAATCGCCTGGTCGCCACCGATGCCCAGAATGCGGCTAAGCTCGGCGCCGTAAGCTTCGGCTACCTTATCGAACAGGTCCCAGGTGATCACGTTCAGCGCTTCCTTCTTATAAAACTCCTGACGCAGGTCAGGCGCCCGATACCTGGTGAGAGCCAGCAGACCCTCATCGACCACGGCCACCGTATAGAACATCCGGCGTTTATTCTTTTCACTCACCTGAACTCTGAATTTCTCGCCGGGCTTTATTTCCCGGGTAACGCCGACGTCCGGCTCAAGCCTGGTGTTCGGGTCTTCCACCATGATCGGGATCACACCGTACATCCTGATCGGAGTGTCGCTCACCTTGCCGCTGTGCGGTTGAATCAGGGTCACATGCACGTAGAGGTTCGGCGACATCTTTTCGGTCAGCGGAATTTCGATACGGTTCCGTCCCTTCTGGGTATTAACCCACATTTTCTGAAGAACCGAAGTGCCAGTCTCGACGGAAACCAGAGCCCGTCCCTGAACCGCTTCCGGAATATAAACCACCGCTTTTTCTCCCACCTGATAGCTGGTTTTGTCGGAAGCCAGGACCAGTCTCGTAGCCGCCTCGCCGCCAGCCGCCCTCGAACGTCCGGCCCAGTCTGGCAGGTCCATATACACGGTAAATCCGGTTGAGTGTCCGCCCTTGACATCCTCAGCCCGGATGAAATATCTGCCCCAGTCGTCAGCCGTTACGTTGAACTTCCAGCTCGCCCGGCCGTTTTCAGTGGTAACCTTAGCTGTGGTCACCGGCCTGGTGTAAGGTCTTGACATATACCCAGCCAGGGATTCGCCTTCCCTTTCCCACCACCATCTCCAGCCGATTCTGTAGAGCGAAATTTTTACTTCCCGACCTGAAATCGGTTTTCCGGCGGGGTCAACAGTGACGATGTTGACGGTATGATCCCGTCCTGTTTCCAGATAACCGTAACCCTTCCGTTCGCCGGCAATCTTCAGTCCGACGTAGCAATCATAAGGATGGAAAACCTGGCTGAAGGAATCTATGCTGAAATCGCCCGATTCCTCAAACACTCTGGTCACAAAGCTGGCATTCAGAGAGCCTGGAGCCTCAGTCGACGGTTTCAGGTCGATCCTGACCAGTGCTTTTCCTTCCTGATCAAGCTGTCCTTTGACAGTGGTTTCATCTCCAGAGATCTGCTCTCTTGAGGCGTCATCAAAAACAAAGTCCGGAAATTCGGGGAAAGTTGTTTTCCTCGAGTTAAGGGTGGCGGTCAGGTCAAACTTCAGATTGGACGCTATAGCACCGTGCAGCCATTGAGCCTGCAACCTCGCCTGAAGCGGCAGGTCTTTTCTGGTGACAACCTCTTTGCCGGTCTGAAAATCTATTTTCAGCCGGTTCGGCACGACCGTCTCTATCCGCACGACCCGGTTGAAGGTAATTCCGCCGACCAGTACCTTTGCCTGCCACGGTCCCGTCTGAACTTTTTCTTCAGTCTCTATTTTGAAGGCATAGAATCCGCCGAGCGATTTCTCCGGCTTGAGCGTGCGGTAGAGCTGTCCCTGCGGCGTGTAAAATTCCATCACCACCGGATGGTCTTCCGGCAGCGTTTTATCCCGGTCAAAAAGAACAAACGTCAGATAAAGGGTGTCGCCGGGTCTCCAGACACCGCGTTCGCCGTAGATGTAGCCCTTCAATCCCTTTTTGACAGCTTCGCCGCCGATGTCAAAACTGCTCAGCGGGAGAGCTGCGTCATTGCTCAGACGCAGGTAACCGACGTCTTTTCCAGACCTGGCCACCACCAGAAAAGGCTTCTCTCTCAGGTTAAAAACAGCAAAACCATTCCCGTCGCTATCGGCGGAAGCCAGGAGCTGCTGCTGGAAATTGTAAACTTCGAGTTTCACTCCGGAAAGAGGCTGGGCCATTCTCAGGTCGGTGACCACAAGGTGAAGCTGGTTGTTTTTCTCCATCTTTGCCAGCAGCCCCAGGTTCGACACCAAGAAATTGCGACCGACCACAGCCTCGCGGTTGTAAATCGGGTTGTAATAAGCGTCATGGCAGGGGTCATTACGGTGATACCAGCCATCCAGAAGATAAGGATAACCGAAGGTCTCATCCCAGTAATAATGAACGTTTTCCTCGAACTGGCTTTCGATCGGAGGTTCGGTTCGGGCCGGCTCGGTGCTTTCCGGGCAGGGGAAGGTGGCATTGTTTCGGTTGAAAGAGAGAATAATCCGGTAAACGCCGCCTGGATCCTCCTGGAAAAGGGGCGTCACGTCCAGGTCGTAGCGAGTCCAGCGGGAAGTAACTTCGGGGTCGTCAGAAAGTTTGATCGTCTTTCGCCAGAGATACTTGCCGACCCTCACCAGCTCCTGCGAGCCGGACAGATCATTCACCTGAAGAAATTGAGGAATATTCTGGCTGTAAATCTTGAAAACAGCCACCTGAATCGAACTCAGGTTGACCGCTTCGATCGGAACGGTCAACCGCTCCTTCTTCGGGAGTATGACTCCCTGTCCGACAAATCTCACCCCTGGAAGCGGTGTGCCGAAAACAACGGTTCTGGTTTCCTCCCGGTTAAAAGTCCTTTTTCTGGCACTTCTTATCCCCGGAAAAATCTTTACCTCAACCGCCCCGCGAAACGGGCGAGAGCTGTAAACCCGGACCTTATTCTGTTCGACCTCGAAAGTCAGCGGATAACCTTCAATCTCAATCAGTCCCTTCAGGTTCTGATTCCAGTCGAGGGCGTCAGTAAACTGCACCAGAACATGCGGAGTTTCTTCCAGCGCGGCCGAAACCAGCACCAGGTCAAACTGCGACAGCGACGGAACTTCAAACTCACGTTCTCCCCGATCGCTTATCTTGAGTGGACTTCCGTCCCACCTGAGTTTGACCTTGGAAGGCTCATCACCTCTGATGATGTTCAGAACCGAAAAATTATGGACGGTGCCGTCGGCAGTATGGCTCCAGCGGACCTGGAGTTCTTTCCCGTTCTGCTCTGCCCGAAGTATCTTTTCCACTTCGCCCGGTTCTTCCATATCCGAGGTCAAAAGCTGGCCTTTCAGCACAAGAATTTCCGGCCGTTCTTCATCCTCCGGATAGATCCCCTCGACGTTTATCTCCATCTGCGGCTTGATCGTGCGGAAGCTGAAAACAAACTTGCCGTATTCCTTCGGAACATTCATTATTTTGTTCAGGTGCAGGGTGGCGGTGTACTCGGTGTCGGGCTTGAGGTCAGTCGAGGGAACCAGCATCAGAATCCGGCTGGTGGCCCAGACCACCTTGCCCGGGACCGGAGGTTTTAGTTCGAGCAGCCCGACGGGTTCTTCGCCCGGCCTTCCCACTTCTTCGACGAAAAACACCCGGATCCGCGCCCCGCGGGTCACCGTTCCTGAAGTATGAGCCGAGATGTAACGATACCAGTCAGGCTCCATCGAGACGCCGGGCTTAACTTGTTCCCGGCGGCAGGAGACGAGCCCTCCAGCCGCCAGAATTATAAGACCGATACACAGAAATTTTTTTATTTTTCGCATTTTCCCACCTTCCCTTATACAGGATGGATACTGAAACCAGGAAAACCGGCCAGAAGGAAATAAAAGAAAGCGCAGCAGGGTACTTCTTCATTTTCAGATTCGGTCTGGTTCTTCCTCAGAAGAGAAATCCCGCAGAGAAAAAGAGGGGCTCTATATGGAGCGACTCGAAAATCCCTGGATATCAAGCCTTCCTTCCGCGACCGGTTATGAAATAATCATAAGAATTATATCCGCCGATGTCAAAATTCCCGGATAGAGATTAATCTGCCAGCCGACCCGGAAAACGTCTGAGCGGAAATTTTTTCGTGAAGTGATCTTCCCTGGCTCTTTTTTATCAGTTGAGCTTCCGGCGGGTTTTTCTTAAAATCATCTCAGGTCAGGATGGAACTCAGAAAAAGAGTAAATTAAAGACAATACCTGGCAGAAATCAGATAGCGATGGAAGAAGATGCGGCGGGAGAACTCAGAACTCCAGCACCGGCAGACAGTCTGTTTGAAGCCCGGGTTCGGCAAACTTTGAAAAAATAACATAAAAAGGAGAGCAAAAATGAAAATCAGCCGGAAGCAATTTCTTAAATTTTTCGGGCTGGGAATGGCTTCGGCCGCTTTCCTGGATAAACTCAGTCTGGCTTCTCCCCGGCTGGCTGCCGCCCGCGATGAAATTAAAAAAATGAAAATCAAAAAGATTGAGATATACAATTATGATGTCCCGCTGTTCGAACCTTTTACGATATCTCTGGGAACGGTAAGCGCGGCCAACTGCGTGCTGATTAAAATCATAACCGACGGTGGAGTTTACGGTATAGGTGAAGCCTGCCCGTTCCCGCCGATCACCGGAGAAACTCAGGAAAGCAACATCGCCGCCGCCAGAGCCGTCAGAGAAATTCTGCTCGATAAGGACCCGCTGAACATCGAAGGATTGATCGACGGTATCGGAAACATCGTGCATTCCAACCCGAGCGCTGTGGCCGCTTTTGACTCGGCTTTATACGACATACTCGGGAAGGTGGCCGGACTGCCACTGTACAGATTGCTCGGAGGTTACCGTTCGAGCTTCGAAACTGACATTACCACCGGCCTTAACACTCCGGAAAAAATGGCTGCCAGCGCTAAGAAACATGTGGAACAGGGCTATCGCCAGATAAAAATCAAGGTTGGACAGAATCCCGACCTCGACGTGCAGCGAGTGGCGGCAGTGCGCCAGGCGATCGGTCCGGAGGTAAAACTTCGCCTCGACGCCAACCAGGGCTGGTCAGTGCCTGAAGCTATCCACGCGCTGAAAAAGATGGAGCCCTACAGAATAGAATTCTGCGAACAGCCGGTGAAGGACTCGGACATTTATGGCCTGAAACAGGTGCGGGCTCAATCGCCTGTGCCGATCATGGCAGACGAATCTCTGTTCGGGCCGTCTGACGCCATCAAGTTGATAAAGGAAGAGGCCTGCGACTATTTCAACATCAAATTGATGAAGGCCGGGGGCATCCTGAACTCGCTAAAGATCGCCCACGTGGCCGCCGCAGCCAACATCAAATGCATGGTCGGCTGCATGCTCGAAACCAGGCTCGGGCTGACAGCGGCGGCGCATCTGGTGGCCAGCCAGAAAAACATCGTCTTTGCCGACCTCGACGGCAACTCCGAACATAAGATCGACCCGGTAATCGGCGGCATCAAAATCGAAAAGGGCACGATTTACCTGCCGGAAGCGCCAGGCCTCGGCTGCGACGTTGACCCCGCCTTCCTGAAAAAAATGAAGCAATTTTAATCAGGCAGGTCAGGCGGGCAGAAGGCGCTGCCTGAACTGATTCTTTCGGGCGGAGAACGAGGTTGCGGACTTCTTTATTATAATCGTTAAAGGGAGACCAGGAAGATGACCGAAAAGATCAGGTGGGGAATACTCGGGTGCGCGGCGATCGCCGAGAAAGCCTTCATCCCGGCGATAAAAAAGGCAGCCGGCGCGGAGCTCCTGGCTATTTCCTCAAGAGACGCTGAGAAAGCTAACGATTGGGCCGCTCGATTCGGCATAAAAAAGGCATTCGGTTCTTACGAAGAGCTTCTCTTCGACCTGGAAATTGACGCCGTTTACAACCCGCTTCCGAACCATCTCCATCATTCTTTAACCATCGCCGCTCTGCGCGCCGGAAAACACGTTCTCTGCGAAAAACCCCTGGCGCTCACAGCAGCTGAAGTCCGCGAAATGTTCGCCGAAGCCGAAAAGAACCGTCGCCTGGTGATGGAAGGCTTCATGTACCGCTTCCACCCGCGGTTGAAACGAGTTCTCGAGCTCATAGAATCCGGAGCCATCGGCGAGCCGCTCGTTGTAAGGGCTACTTTCAATTTTATCTTCGACCGCGACCCTGCGAATTACCGCTGGAATCCGTCTTCCGGCGGCGGGGCTCTCTACGATGTCGGCTGCTACACGCTCAACGCCGCGCGCCTGATCTTCAGGTCAGAACCGGTCAGGATTGAGGCCGCCGCCCGCCTTGACGAAAAGACCGGAATTGACCTGACCACCTCGGTTCTCTGCGAATTTACCGGAAACCGCCAGGCGCTTCTTACCTGCAGCTTCGAGCTGGAATTCCAGAGCACGCTCGAAATCTCCGGTCGCCTCGGTCGAATTTTTCTCGACCGGGCTTTTTCCGCCAAACACTTTGAAACGGAAATTCAGCTCCTCCGGAATCAGAAGGCTGAAATCTTTCACTTTCCGCCGGCCGACCAGTTTCAGTTGATGATAGAGCATTTTGGCCGGGCTATTCGCGGAGAGGTCACCCCTCTGCTGGATTCTAATGATTCATACGGCAACGCCCTGGCTATCGAGAAAATACTCCGCCTGATAAGGCGCTGAATAAAGCTACTGAAGACAGATTTTCTCAGGCGAAAAATTCAGCCGGTACGGCTTTCAGCCGGTTGATGTCAACCAGCCGCTCGCGCACATCAAACCTGAAAGCGCATTTCACCGAACAGCTCTCGCAGCCGGCGCAGGGATTATCCGGCAGGTTGAGCGAGCTGACCAGCTCATGCGCTGCTGCCAGATTCTTATAGCCGTAAGCGTACATGTAAGCGCGCATCATCTCGGGAATCGGCAGCTGTTTCGGACACTGAGGAACACAGCTCTCACAGCCCTGACAGTAAAGTCCGCTCAAACCGGCGTTCTCGCCCATCTTCAGGTCGTACAGTTCTTCCGGCGTGAGCTTCAGGTCTCTGACCACTTCCAGGTTGCTCTTCAGCTGATCGAAGGTGGTCATGCCGGGAATGGCCGTGGTTATGTTTGGATTGTTGAGAGCCCACTTCAAAGCCGCTTTGGTGTTGATCGGCTGGGTGCGCTGCTTATCCCAGAAAGCTCCGGCCATGGTCTTCATGGCGACGATACCCACGCCAACCGCGGCGGCTTCAGCTATGGCCGCATCGAGATCTTTTATGTTATCTTTTCTGAAGTTGTAAGCGGTCAGCACCACGTCATAAATCCTGGCTTCGATGGCTGCTCTTATCACTTCGGGCTCATTCGAGTGGGTTGAAACTCCGATGAATCGCGCTTTGCCGGACTTTTTCACCTGCTCCATTACTTTGAGATTCTCCTCAGCCAGAACGTTGTCGCGTTTGCTCAGGTTGTGCAGATAAAGAATGTCGACATAATCGAGACCAAGCCGCTGCAGGCTGATATCCACCATCTCTAAGAATTTTTCGCCTTCTCTGACCTTGGTGGCGATGAAGTAGCTGTCCCTCGGACGACCTTTGAGCACCTGTCCGATAATCTCTTCATTCCGGCCGCGCTGGTAACCATGAGCCGTGTCCAGATGAACGAGGCCCGAGTCGAGAGCTGCCCGGATGAGCTCGGGATTGTCGGAATTCATAACACCCATCGAAACGACCGGCAGCACCACCCCGGTCCGGCCGAGTGTCCTGTAGATATAGCCTTCGCGCCGACCGCCTGGCGGCTGGGGTTCTTTATTCCGGTCTTTATCGGTTGCGACAGGCGCGTTTTTCTTCTGCTTCTTTTTGTCATCAGCCAGAAGCAGATTGGCCGCGCCGGTAGCCACCAGACCGGTTAGCCCGAATTTCAAAAAATCACGCCGGTTAAGAGACGATTTATTCATCCTTGCCTCCCGTTTAATACAGCTTACCCGATTGATTTTGACGCGTCAACAGGATTAATTCTTCCCTTCGAATAGACGTGCCCGGGGAGCTTACACGGCAATGCGTCGGCAAAAATATTACTTTTAAATTAAGGCAGGGAGATTTGTATAATAGCAGGAGTGAAATCAACGGCGGAGAGAAAAATGAAAATTAAATCAACGGAAATCCCCTTAAAACACTCGCGGGTTGCCGGAACCAATCTTAGCAGAAAGTCTTCAACCGACGGCCGGAAATCTGCCCGTTCAATTTTCATGCTGTTGCTGCCGGTTCTGCTGCTCTCGCTCCTTGCCATCACCGGATGCGTAAGAAAGCCGGAGCCGGCTGACCTCATCATAACCGGCGCTAAGGTTTACACCGTAAATCCCTCACAGCCCTGGGCCGAAGCTGTGGCCATAAAGGGTGAACAGATCGTCTTTGTCGGCTCAAACCGCCAGGCTAAAAAATACGCCGGGCCGGCAACGAAAATAATTCAGGCTGAAGGCCGCCTGCTTCTGCCCGGTTTTCAGGACAGTCATGTTCATTTTGTCGGCGGTTCACTCAACCTCAACCTGGTTGACCTGGCCGGCACCCGCACGGTCGAGGAAATCCAGGAGCGCATCAGAAAATTCGCCGCCGAACATCCCGACCTTCCCTGGATTCAGGGCAGAGGCTGGATGTATTCAGCCTTTCCGGGCGATATGCCCCACAAAAAATACCTGGACGAAGTCGTCCCAGACCGGCCGGCGATCATGCGCTGCGCCGACGGCCACACCTCGTGGGTGAACAGCAAAGCGCTGGAGCTGGCCGGAATCACCAGAAAAACGCCAGACCCTCCCGACGGAAAAATCGTGCGGGATGATAAAGGCGAACCAACCGGAGCTCTGCTTGAAGGCGCCAGCTATCTCGTCAGTCGTCTGATCCCGCGACCGACCCGCGAAGAAAAACTCGAAGCCCTGCGCCTCGGAATGAAAGAAGCGGCGCGCTGGGGAGTTACCTGCGCTCACGGACTCGGCGGCGAGTTTGAAGACCTCGAGCTTTTTGACCAGCTCCGGGCTGAAGGCTCCCAGACGGTTCGCCTGGTTATCACCATGTGGGTCAGCGAACCCGGTCCTCAGGAAAAAGATTTTCAAGCGTACGAAGCCGCCCGGGCAAAGTACAATGACCGCTGGCTAGCCGTTCGCGGCGTCAAGCTGATGCTCGACGGCGTCATCGACTCAGGCACAGCGGCCATGCTCGAGCCGTACGAAGGAATGAAGGGGCACAGCGGAAAGCTTTTCTGGGAACCGGAAGATTACATAAACGCTGTGATGGAACTCAGCCGGCGCGGGATTCAGGTTTCAACCCACTCGATCGGAGACCGGGCGATAAAACTGACTCTCGACGCCTACGAGAAAGCTCTTAAAGAAAGCGGACATCCCGAGCTGCGCCATAAAATTGAACATGTCGAATGCGTGGCTGCTGACGACTTCCCGCGGTTTGGCAATCCGGGCATCATCGCCAGCTTTCAACCGCTCCATGCCTGCCCCGACCCGGTGTGGATGTCAGCTTGGATTAAAAACGTCGGACCCGAGAGAGAACAGCGGGCGTTTCCCTGGAAATCAGTGCTTAAAGCCGGAGGGCATCTGGCTTTCGGAAGCGACTGGCCGGTGGTCACCATCAACCCCTGGCCCGGACTGCAGATAGCAATAACCAGGGAAGATTTTGAAGGAAAACCGGCCGGTGGCTGGATTCCGGGCGAGAAACTGACGCTTGAGGAGGCCATCAGAGCCTACACGATCGGAGGCGCCTACGCGCTCAACGAAGAAAACATAAGGGGCTCGATCGAACCGGGCAAACTGGCTGACCTGATTCTACTTTCGCAGAACATATTTGAAATCCCCGCCAGCCAGATTCGCCATACTTATTCCGTGCTGACCGTGGTCGGCGGTCGTATCGTGCATCAGTCGGAAGAATAAATTTTTCAGGCGATAATCGCCGGATTTGAAACCGGTCCGAATTTCGTTTTGCCCTGAGCACTTTCTTCTTGAACAAAATACATCAGATATGATATTTATCTGATGTTCGCTGCCAGAAAAAAAGCAAATAGAACTTATCAACATAAAATAGAAGGAGGTCTTAAATGAGGAGGGCTCATCACCGAAGGTTAAACCGCCTGCTTTCGTTTTTCCTGATTCTTTTGACCGGCAGTCTCGGACTGCTGCTCTCACAGCAGGCAAAAAAGCCAGCGCGCATTCAGTCAACCCCGCCTGAAGTCAGGCTCCAGGGCTGGCAGGCTCATCTTGAGATGAAAAACGCTTCCCCCTTCAAGAATCTGCGCTGGCAGTTTCTCGGTCCGACAAACGTCAGCGGCCGCTGCACCTCGGTTGCCGTGATGACACCGCGCGGCAAAACCTACACCATCTACGCCGGCACAGCTTCCGGCGGCGTCTGGAAAACTGAAAACGAAGGAGTCAGCTGGCAGCCGATCTTTGAAAACGAGCTGTCCACCTCGATCGGCCACATCGCGGTGGCCCCATCGAACCCGAACATAATCTGGGTGGGCACTGGCGAAGCCAACATCTTCAGAAGCTCTCACGCCGGCTGCGGCATATACAAATCCACTGACGGCGGGAAAACCTGGCAGCACCTGGGACTGACCGACACCAACACCATCGCCCGTATCGTCATCCACCCGAAAAATCCAGACATCGTCTACGTGGCTGCTTCCGGTCATGAATGGACCTTCAACACGGAAAGGGGAGTCTACAAAACCACAGACGGCGGAAAAACCTGGGAGAAAATTCTTTACGTCAACGAGCAAACCGGCGCCATCGACCTGGTCATGGACCCGACGAACCCGGATATCCTTTATGCCGCCACCTGGCAGAGGATAAGAAAAAAATGGAATGACCCGCAGAATGAACCCCACTACACCGGAAGCGGAATCTGGAAAACCACAGACGGCGGAAAAACCTGGAAGCAGATCAACAACGGCCTGCCCGAACCCTCCAACCGCGGGAGAATCGGCCTTGACATCTGCCGCTCGAAGCCTAACGTTCTTTATGCTCTGGTCGATAATTATGAAATCGCCCGGGGGCTCACAGAAGAAGAAAGAGCCGACGTTTACACCCGCGGACTGAGAGGCATCATCAAGGGCGCCACTGTTTATCGCACGGATAATGGAGGCGAAAGCTGGCAACTGGTGGCACCGACCACCGAAGAAATGAAAAATTACCTCATCCGTCATTCCGGCACCTACGGCTGGGTGTTCGGTCAGATCCGAGTCGACCCCTCGAACGAAAACCGGGTTTACATCCTGGGCGTTCCGATGAGTGTCTCCACCGACGGCGGTAAAACCTTCCGCCGGATTCCCAACATGTACCACGTGGATAACCACGACCTGTGGATCGACCCGGACAACCCGAACTACCTGGTGGTGGCCAATGACGGAGGGATCGAAATCTCCTACGACGGCGGGAAAAACTGGAGGGATATGCGCAACACTCTCCCCGTCAGTCAGTTCTTCAACATCAATTATGATATGGACACTCCCTTCCACGTGTACGGCTCGATGCAGGACCATGGAAGCTTCAGAGCGACTGTCGACCTCAGCCGCGGACGCAATAACATCACTCCGGTGGCTTTTGAACGCGCTCCCGGAGGCGAGGGTTCTCACCATGCGATCGACCCGATAAACCCGAACATCGTCTACTCCTGCGGTTTTTACGGCAACCTCACCCGTAATGACCTGAGCAAGACCGGACCCGAGCGCTCAAAGCTCATCGTTCCTCGCGTTTATCCGGACGAACCGCCGCTTCGCGGCCAGTGGCTGGCTCACTTTATAATCTCACCGCACAACCCGAACATCATCTACCACGGGATGCAGTATCTGTTCCGCTCGCTCGACCGCGGTGACACCTGGGAAAGAATCAGTCCGGATCTAACTTACTTCACTCCGGCCGAGCAGGGCAATATCCCCTACCACACGATCACCGCCATCGCCGAATCGCCGCTTAAATACGGGCTGATTTACGTCGGCACCGATTGCGGCCGGGTGAGCATCACCAGAGACGGCGGAAAAACCTGGCAGGAAATCACCGCCGGTCTGCCCTACCAGAAGTGGGTCTCCCGCATCGTGGCTTCTCAGTACGATATGGGAACTGTTTATCTGACGCAGCGCGGGCGCGAAGACGATGACTTCAAACCCTACGTCTGGAAATCCACCGATTTCGGAAAGACGTGGGTGGACATCAGCAAGGGACTTCCGCTAGGACCGGTGAGCGTCATCCGCGAGGACCCTGTTGACCGGAACATACTTTATGTCGGCACGGACCTCGGTGTCTATGTCAGCAAGGATGGCGGTAAAACCTGGCATGTTCTCGGCGGAAATCTCCCCTCAGTTTACGTTCACGACCTCATCATCCATCCGCGGGATAATGTCATCGTCATCGCCACCCACGGGCGCGGCATGTGGGTGATGGACGCCGACCCGATAAATGAAAAGCCGAAACGTACTCGCCGCTTCTTCTCGATGGAAGATTAAGGCAACTCAACCAGAAAGAAAAAGGGCGGGGGAAATTTTTCCCCGCTCTTATTTTTTTAACGACTCGGGAGCTTTGCGGGCGAGCGAGGCAAAGATTCCGAGAACGTTCAACGCGGCAAAAATCGACAGGGTAACTCTCAGACTTTTCAGGAAGGCCGGATATGTTTCCGGAACGATCGGAACGTTGCCCATGACCACCGACATGATCATCATCGTCAGTCCGAGGCTGAACATCTGGCCGAGCATCCGCATCGTGGCTAAGGTGGCTGAAGCCACTCCGTACTTCCGGCTGTCAACCGACCCCATCACCGCGTTGGTGTTGGGCGAGGAGAATAGTCCGAAACCCCCGCCGAGAAAAACCAGCCCGACCACAATCCACACCGGAGAAGTTTCCGGCCGGATAAAATTCAAAGCCAGAAGCCCGGTAGCCGTAAGTCCCATGCCGGCTGAAGCCAGTATGCGCGGCTCGATGCGGTCGGAGGCTTTTCCCGCGGCTGGCGAAAAGATGGCCTGCACCACCGGCTGGGAAACCAGGACCAGCCCGGCCGTGCGCGGGGAAAACCCGTGGATGTACTGGAGATAAAGACTTAAAAGATAACCGACAGCAAAAGTAGAGCTGTAGTTGATCAGAGCGGCCAGGTTCGAGAAAGCAAACGCCCGGTTTTTCATAAAAAGAGATGTCTCCATCACAGGCGAACTCTGCCGGCTTTCGTAGTGAAAAAAAACCCACAGAAGAACGACTCCCGCCGCGGTCAGAGCGAAACCATAACCTGCCGGCAACCGGGAAAAGCCCAGCATGAAACTCACCAGAGCTGCCCCATAGATGAGCGACCCGGTAAAGTCAAAGCCAGAAAGTCCCTCGCCGGATGAAGTTTGCTCCTTTCTGTAAGCTCCACTCACCATAAAGAGCGCCAGAAGCCCCGGTATCAGCGTGAAAAAAAAGACGCTCCGCCAGCTGAAGTGATGAACCAGAAGACCGCCGAGAACCGGTCCGAGGGAAAGACCGGTGTAGGTGGCTGCGACGTTTATTCCCAGCACCTGCCCGCGATTTTCTGCAGGGAAATGGGAGGCCAGCAGCGCGATGCTGGTGGAAAAAATCATCGCTCCGCCGATTCCCTGAATCAGCCTGGCCACAATCAGCCAGATGCCGGAAAAAGAGAGTCCGCAGAATAGCGTTCCTGCCAGAAACACGCTGATTCCGGTCATAAAAACCTTTCTGCGCCCGAGCAAGTCGGCCAGCTTTCCGAACGGCACGAGCAAAACCGCGGTGGTCAGGAGATAGGCGGTAACCGTCCAGCCGAGGGTGACCGCGCTCAGCCTGAATTCCCTGGCAATTCCCGGGAGAGCCAGATTCAGCGCCGAGCCCATAAACGGCGTCAGAAACGAAGCTAAGGTGGATGCCAGCAGGATGAGCTTTCTTTCGCGTGTAAGTTCCATTTGCCAGATAGCCCGGCCTGTAGATTTCAGATTTTCAAGAATACTATTTTAGCTCCGGCCTTTCAATTCCCTTTCTTTTTACAGGTTTCCCCATCCAGAATTTGATTGCCAGGCAGAGATATGCCGGCGTTTCATTCAGGAGCCCGGGATATTCGATTACTGGCTAAAAGGCCGGCGGCTCATATCTCCGGTAATACCTCCATCTTCGACGACCCCGTACAGACCATGATTCCCCTGATGTTCATTTCTTCCAGCTCCCAGCCTCTTCAATTTCTCCGGAGCTAAGCTATAATGATATCGCTAACATCAAGTACCGGGAGAAACCCATATGGTCATCGCGGAATTTTCCATTTTTCCCACATCCGAAGGTTCATCGGTCAGCCGTTACGTGAAAGAAATAATCAAAATCATAGAAAGTTCCGGGCTGCGCTCTGAAACCGGAGCGATGTCGACAACTATAGAAGGACCTGACCTGGAGTCGATCCTGAAAGTGGTTTCCGATTGCCACCGGAAGCTTGTGGAAATGGGCGTCCGGAGGATTCACATAGACCTGAGAGTCGACCACCGCCTGGACAAAGAGGCGACGATCGACAGCAAACTCCAGGCCATCGGAAAGAAATAATTTTCTCGTCCCGCCGGGGAAAGGAGGTACACCATGGTGCAGATCAAGGACGAAGGTTTCTCGCCCAACGCCATAAAAATTCTCAAAGCCCGCTACTTTATGAAGAACGAAAAAGGAGAGCTTCTGGACAAAAAGCCATCCGACCTCTTTCTCCGGGTGGCCGAATACATTGCCTCAGCTGAAAAGACACCGGCAGAGAGAAAGAAATGGGCGGAAAAATTTTTCCAGGTGATGATGGCGCGGGATTTCCTGCCGAACAGTCCGACGCTCACCGGAGCCGGACGCGATATGTGTCTGAGTGCCTGTTTCGTCCTGCCGATCGAAGATTCTATGGAATCGATTTTTGAGACGGTGAAAAACGCTGCTCTGGTGCATAAGGAGGGCGGCGGCACCGGTTTTGATTTCAGTCAGCTGCGTCCGAAGGGAAGCTTCGTGCATAAAACGCAGGGAGTGGCGTCCGGACCGGTGTCTTTCCTTAAGGTAATCGACTGCGCCACCGAAGCGGTCAAGCAGGGTGGCACCCGCCGCGGAGCCAACATCGGTATCCTGCGGGTTGACCACCCGGACATTGAAGAATTCGTCACGATGAAGCGCGACGGCCGGACGCTAAACAACTTCAACATCTCGGTGGCCATCACCGACGAGTTCATGCAGGCGCTCAAACACGACGGCTATTACTGGATTTATAACCCATACCTCAAAAAGAAAACCGTCCGGAAAAAAGCGCGGGAGATTTTCAAGCTGATTGTCGAATCGGCCTGGGCCACCGGAGACCCGGGATTGATTTTTATCGACCGCATCAACCAGCTGAACCCGACGCGCGAGCTCGGGCCGATTACCGCCACCAACCCCTGCGGCGAACAACCCCTGCATCCATACGAATCCTGCAACCTTGGCTCGATCAACGTTTCCAACTTCTACGACCCGAAGAAACCGGACGAGTTCGACTGGGAAAGATTCGCCAGCGTGATAGAAATTGCCGTGCGTTTCCTGGACAACGTGATCGACGTCAACAAGTATCCTCTGCCGCAGATTGCCGAAATGACCAGAGCCAACCGTCGCATCGGGCTCGGAGTGATGGGCTGGGCTGACCTGCTGCTGAAGAAAAAGCTTCGTTACGACTCAGCCGAAGCGCTGGAGTTTGCCGAAAAGTTAGCTTCGTTCATGAGAGAAAAAGCCGACCTGGAAAGCGAAAAACTCGGCGAGCTCAAAGGCAGTTTTCCCAACATCAACAAATCAATCTACAGGGGGAAAAATCGCCGCAACGCCACCGTGCTGACGATCGCCCCGACCGGGACGATTTCCCGTATTGCCGGCTGTTCCAGTTCGATCGAACCGATCTTCGCCTTCGAATTCGTCAGCAAGATTCTCGACGGCGAACTCCGCGACGTCCATCCGATTTACGAAGCGTGGAAAAAAGAGCATCCGAACGAACCGCTTCCTGATTATTTTGTTACGGCGCATGAGATACCTTACGAAGGCCATATCCGCATGCAGGCTGCCTTCCAGAAATACGTTGACAATTCTGTCTCGAAGACCATAAACATGCCGAACAAAGCGACGGTGGAGGAAGTGGAGAAGGCTTTTCTGCTGGCTTATGAGCTCGGCACCAAAGGCATAACCATTTACCGTGACGGCAGCAAGGCTGAACAGGTGCTCTACGCCGCGGCCGCGGCCAAACCGAAACTCATCCCGCGGGAAAGACCGATCAGCTTGCCCTCGATTACCGACAAAATCAAAACAGGCCTGGGAAATCTCTATGTGACGATAACTTTCCTGAACGACAAGCCGTTTGAGGTGTTTGCCTCGATCGGAAAGAGCGGTTATTCGACCATGGCTGACGCCGAAGCGATCGGCCGGCTGATTTCGCTGGCGCTGAGAAGCGGTGTCGACCCAAAAGAGGTCATCCTCCAGCTCAAAGGAATCGGCGGAAGCGAGCCGGTGTTCACCGAAGGAGGGCTGGTGCAGTCGATTCCCGATGCCGTGGCGAAGGTGCTCGAACGTCATCTGGGTGAGGTGAAGGAAAATAACCGGGACCTGCTGAAAGACACCTGCCCGGTTTGCGGCGCGGTGCTTCCGGACGACAAATGCCCGGTCTGCGCTAACTGCGGCTGGAATAAGTGCTCCTGACCTGATTGATGGCTAAAGCAATCTATACTGCCGGATAACCACGCTGTTGTTTTCAATCTCGATGACCATCTGGTAGATTAAACCGTCCGGCGTAACCAGAACCGGCTTAAACATTTCATGCACGGGGGAGGGCAGGGAAAGCTCTATCCGCCGCTTTTCCTGGCCTGAAGAACTCAGCACCACCATTTCGCACATTTCGTTTTTCTCATCAAAGGTATGAATTCCCAGGTAAAGATGTCCCGCTCTGTCCTCCCAGGGCCCGTAAATAACTCCGAGAGGCAGTGCAAAGTTAAGGTCAAAACTTTTCCAGGTCTTGAAATCTTCTTCAGAGCGGTGTAGCCTGACCTGATTTTCACCGATTATCTCAATTTTTAGAAATCTTCGTCCGTTCTGAGCGAGCAACCCGGGCAGTTTTCTGAACTCGGCGGCAGGTTTGCCGTCGAGACCGGCCAGCAGAATAAACCCGTTTTCCACCTCAGCCCACAGCCCGGGCCAGGGTCCCTCCTGGCGGCAGTAAATACCGCTGATGGCTGCCGGTTCTGGAATTTCCGCTCGCCTCAAAGAAATTTTTTCCTCCGGACGTCCCTCAGCGCTGATTATGACAACTTCTGCCTTCACCAGATTGTCGAGAAGAGCGATCCGGCCG
>JASEFX010000032.1 GCA_030018265.1 Candidatus Saccharicenans sp. | reverse complement strand
GTTACCAGGGAATTTGAAAGGGCAAAAGCTCTTTCTCCTGAATGGCCGGCTGTTTATTACAATCTCGGTCTTTTGTATGAAAAGCTTACCTTCTACTATAAGGCAATTGAGAATTTCTCAGACTACCTGAAGTTTGATTCTGAAAATCTTTCGCTGGAAGAGATAGCTAAAATAAGAGTAGAAAAGAAACGAAATCATGAAAGATTAGAATTGGCGAAAAGGAAGATGGAAGAACGAAGATGGGTTTTGATTAAGCGAATTCCAGCTTCTAAATTTGGGGGTTGATTGCCATTGAGACCAGCCCTTAAATCAGATGGCAAAGGGAATATTTTTATGATAAATCATATGAAGGCAGTCAATTTCCTCCACGGGAATATCCTCAGGGAGTTTATAAGGACAAAAACTTGACTATTCCCTGGCCCGACGGATTCGTTCCCGGGGGGCAGTTAAGATATATAAGAATCAACGGAGTTCTTTATGAAGTTAAAGGATGCGAGTATACGAGACCTGTGAGGTAATATGCTGGCTTGTTTTTATTCGTGTTTATCGTTGGTTTGGCCACTCCTGACTATTCTCAAATGCCGTCCATCTTATGGGTTAGCTTATACTTTGAGGCGATAAAGATTTTTGACGAATCTACTCAGAACATTAAGGAGCTTGAAGAGCAGATTAAAAGAGTCCGGCAGACCATCGCAAAGTCTCAACCTATAATCAACGCTGCCAGTAAGAGAACCGACGCAGAAGCCAGAGAAGCCGAAAGCATTGCCAGAGAATCGCTCAGAAAAGCAGAAGAGGCTCTGAGAAGAAAACAGGCAGCTCTTGCAGGGTGGAAACAAAAAGGAGCAATGGCTCAGGACTTATTAGCATCACTCCGGAACACGGATATTTCTGTATTTGATGCTAAAGTTAAGGGTTTTATCTCTGATTACTCAGGCAGGGTCGGAATTTTTAAGGCAAACGGAGGGTAAAAGGGAATTAGAAGCTTTTAAGGATTACTTGAAGGATGAGAACATAAGGAAAGATGTTAATAAGGAAGTTTATGAAGAATATAAAAGAAGCGTTCAGGCAATTTATGATTATTTAAAAGACGAGCAATTGCGTGAACGCAGGCACAAGATTCTAATTTACACAATTTGTGCTGCAACAGAGAGCAGGGCCCGTACTAAGGATCGCGCCTGTATACCTTAGACGTGTGAGCGAGGAGTTCCGGGCTGGGTGTCTGGCGTAAGGGGAACTAAATTAGTGTTAGCCAGAAACATCGATAACAACAGCGGAGAATTATACGTCCCTGGGGGCATGGTAGAGGTAACCACGCCCGAAGGCGAGACCGTTATCGTTGATGGCGGTTACAGAATAACCTTCGGTCCGTAAGGCATTTCAGAGCCGGAGAAGTGTGAATATGCAGATAATTGGTCGGAGATTAAAAAATAATAAGAAGTCTGGCATGTTCTGCAGATTATTATACAAACATCCGCGTTTTCTTTCTGTATTCCAGATACTCCTGCCCGAATTCTTCTATCAACAGCTTCTCTTCGACAATCGCCCGGTAGATAAAAGCTGCCGCCGGGAAAAGCACTATGAACAGCGAGGCGGGAAAATGCTGGAAGATAATTCCCAGTCCGATGAAGGCTATAATTTCTCCCGTGTAACTCGGATGGCGGCTCCAGCGGTAGAGACCGGTCGTTACCAGCTCTCTGTCGTGACGGAAGCCGATGTCCGGGGCAAAATGCTTTCCCAGATGCAGAACTGATAAAAATCTCAGCAGCACACCGGAGGCCAGAATAAAAGTTCCAGCCACCTGCCATAGCCCGAAAGGTCTTGTTCGCCAGACCGCCCGGAAACTTTCCGGCACAATTGCCAGCAAAACTCCAGCGAAGATCAGCATCATCATGATGAACTTGCTTTTTCTTTCGGAGATTCGATGCCCGCCTTTCCTTTTTAAAACCAGAAGATAAAAATCCATCGCCCACCAGAAAAAAGTAATTGTCCAGAAAACTTTTCTCATCGACGATTATCCCGGACCATCATGGTTTCGCTGAAAAATTATCAACATCCTGGTTATTTTTCAATTCTTCCGGTAATTTCTTCCTCTTTCAAACCGAGCTCTCTGGTTCTGGGCCTTCCTTTTCAACCTCGGTTTTATTTTATAAGCATCAGACGGCTCCTGTCACTCCGGAACAAAAACTAACTTTTGACATGACGTTCGGGCAACAGGAATGTATTTTTATTGACCTGATTTTTTCGCAATTTTGGTCTGATAGATGGCAGGAAACATCGTGCTGTTAACAGGCAGTGGGGACACTGTAGAGTGTCCCCTTTTTCGAGCGGTGAAGCTGCTCTTAAGTTATTGATTATGAATGAAATATATGAAGAGTAGCCGGGGACGAAGGGGAGAATTGGGGACACCCCACGGTGTCCCCTGTTTATTTAAGGAAGCGCCGCACGAAAATATCTACCTCTCTGACTCCAAGAAGACGGCAGCCGCCATAGAAGATCCCCAGAGCTAAAATTCCGCCGGTTAAAGTAAGCCCGATCACCGCTAAAAACGAATCCCCGACAGCCGGCTGCAAACCTTTAAGTATGCCCTGCCCGACAGCCCCGGCCGCCAGCGAAGCTAGAATCAATTTGCCAAAATAAACATAAAGCTGCTTGAAGCTGACCGTTCCGGTTTTTCGCGGCAGCCAGCGAATCAGAATCGCTATATTGACCACACTGGCCAGCGAAGCCGAAAAAGGAAAAGCTAAAAAGCCGACCGGCTTCATCAGAGCCAGATTAAGAATGATGTTCAGCCCGATTGAGGCAAAGCTCGCATACATCGGAGCCTTAGCGTCTCTGAACGAATAAAAAACCGAAGCCACGTTTCTCAATGCCGAGATGAACGGTATCCCGATCACATAAAGAATCAGCGCCTGGCTGACGGCCGCGGTATCCTCTGAAGTGAACTGTCCTCTCTGGTAGATCAGACGCGTCAGCGGATAAGCAAAGAAAGCGATTAAAACCGAGGAAGGCACAGTCAGGAAAAGAACCATTTTCAGGGAATCAATCAGACTGTGCTTCAGCTCCTCGATCCGGCCCTCCAGGACCAGCCGCGAGAACCTGGGCAGAGCCACCGCCCCGACGGCCATTCCGAAAAGCCCGAGCGGCAGGTGCATGATCCGGTAAGCGTAATTGAGCCAGGTCATCGACCTTTCTGCCAGCCAGGAGATAAGGATGGTATTCACAAACACGTTTAGGCGCGAGCCGGCCAGACCGACGGCCACCGGCAGAAAAAGCGCCATCACCCGCCGGAACTGCGGGTCGCGCCAGTTGAGGTAAAAATGATAGCGGTAACCGCACCTGAACACGCCGGGCATCTGCACTAAAAACTGCATCAGCCCGCCGAAAGTGACTCCTATGGCCGCTCCGTAAATCGGGTCGCCGCCCCTCGCCGTGTACCAGCCGAACATGGCCACCGGCACCGCGATCGAAAACACGTTGAAAAAAGCAGGGGCCACCGACGGCACGAAGAAGGAATTTTCAGTGTTGTGATAGCTCATCGCCCAGGCAGCCAGCGAAACAAAAAGAAGAAACGGAAAGGTGATGAAAGTCAGACTGGCTGTAAGCGACAGCTTTTCCGGAATCTGGCTGAAGCCCATGGCCACCAGCGAGGCTGCCGGCCTGCTGAAAATCATACCCAGCGCGGTAATAACCCCGACCACCAGCAGAAGAGTGTTAAGAATGTTTGAAGCCAGAAGGTTTTGCTGCTTTTTTCCAGTTGTTTTTTCTTCGGTCAGCACCGGCACAAAAGCCGCCGAGAGAGATGTTTCGGCAAAAAGGTCGCGAAGGAGGTTCGGAATCCTGAAGGCGGCGTTGAAGGCGTCGGTTGAACGGCTTGAGCCAAACAGATGGGCAAAAACCATCTCCCGCACGAGCCCCAGCACCCGGCTCAGAGTCGTGCCGATGGTGAAGGCCCTCACGCCCCGGGCTATATCCTCGGGCTTTTCCCTGTTGTTAAAATTTTCCTGCATAATAAATTTTTAAGGAAAGATTAAACCTTCAGAGCTTCGATTTCAACCCTGTTTTTAATCTGTAATGTGAAAATCCGAAGTATGCATTTAGCCCGTACTCACGAGCATGGAAATTATCTGTCTTTTTAGGTACCCGGCTTCGATCTTGAATTACTTCCGCAGGCGGTCAGATCAGACTTTCGGGTAAATATGTTAACGTTTTCATATGAGGTCCCGGAGTTTCCGGGTTTTGGATTCAATTTTTTGAATTGAATTCAAGAAAATGCTTTTTGTAAAGCCCCCAATAAAACCGAATACTACTGTAAATTATTTAATTTCAATATATTAATTTCCAGCCAGATCTGGCACAAAATTTGCTTATATCTAATTCGAAAAGAAGGGCATGATTTATAAATTTTTACGGAAAGGAGGTGAAAAAGAAGGGCGGAGGAATGCATCTCTCCTTAATGGTTTGAAGGGCGGGTGCTAAGCACCCAGGGCAAGGGTTTTTCCTCTCTTAATTTTAAGAAGGAGGAAGGATGAAAAAGTATTTAACGATTTTCTTCGTGCTTCTTCTTGCCGTGTCGCTCGGCGCCCAGCAGAGAACCGGTAACCTTATCGGTAAAGTTGTGGACACCGAGGGCACGCCTCTTCCCGGAGTCACGGTAACGCTGACTTCACCCTATTTCGCTCCGATGACCGCGGTTACCACGGCTGAAGGTATTTTCAGATTCCTGTCTTTGCCTCCTGGCAGAGAATATTCTGTCAAGCTCGAACTCACCGGTTTCAAGACGGTCGTTCAGACGGGAATCGTCATTGAAGTTGGTGTTAACGCCAATATGACCTTCACCATGGAACCCGGCGGTATTGAAGAGCAGATTACCGTAACCGCGGTAACGCCGGTGGTCGACACCAAGAAGACCTCCGTTTCCACCAATGTTACGCAGGAACTTTTGCAGGGACTGCCCACTGCCAGAGACCCGTGGGTTATTCTGCAGATGGCTCCTTCTATCATGGTCGACCGTGAGAACGTTGGCGGTAACGAGTCCGGTCAGCAGTCAAGCTATGTTGCCCGCGGCGCTACTTCTTACAACAACAACGTCTGGGCGATGGACGGTATCGTCATCACCGACCCGGCTGCTATCGGTGCTTCTCCTTCTTACTACGACTTCGACGCCTTTGAGGAAATGCAGATTTCGGTCGGCGGTAACGACGTCACCGTTCAGACCGGCGGTATCGCCCTCAACATGGTTACCAGAAGAGCCAGCAACCGGGTTACCTTTGGTGGCCGATTCTATCTGACCGATGAGAAATTCCAGGCAAAGAATGCAGAGAAAGTGGCTGAAATCAAGGCTGTGGAGAACCCCAACAACCTGAGCAACCTGTTCCAGGGAGTGAATATAATCAGAAATAACAAGGATTACGGCTTCAACATAGGCTTTCCGATCGTGAAGGACAGAGCCTGGGCCTGGTTCTCCTACGGCATTCAGGACATCAAGACAAACACGATTTACGGAACGCCCGACGACACGCTGCTGGAAAACTATGTGGGCAAGATAAACGTCCAGCCGCTGGTCAATAACAGGCTGGAAATTTTCTACCATTCCGGCGGCAAGAAAAAATGGGGCCGTTCAGCTTCGGCAACGAACCCGGAAGGTCTCTATCAGCAGGGCAGGTTCTATTTTGGAAGCCCGATCCTGAAAATTCAGGATGAGCATATGGTGGGCAACAACCTGTTCCTGTCGCTGAAATTCGCCTATTCCGACGCCGGTTTCAGCCTGACTCCGATGACCGACTTGAATTTCGAAAAAGTCCCCATCTGGGACCAGACTGCCCAGAGATATTACGGCTCCCAGGCCAGCCGTTACTACGTTGAGCGTCCGGTTTATCAGTACAACTTCTTAGCTCAGTATTTTAACGACAACCTGTTCGGTATGAGCCATGAATTCAAGTTTGGCGTCGACTTCTCCAAGAGAAAGCAGTACGTGGAGTCGGTCTGGAGCGGCAACATGATGGTCTACAGAAACTACAGGCCGACCGATACCACCTGGGACACGGATGGCGATGACATTCCTGATCCTCCGTATGATCAGGCAGCTGTTAAGTATTTCTCCTACTGGCGCGGTTATTATCGCGACCAGAGGGTGACCGGTCTCGGCGTGTATTTCAGCGATACCCTCACCTTCGACCGCTTCACCATTATCCTTGGCTTGAGATACGACTACCAGATTCCTTACCTGAATCCGTTCACCTTGAAGGCGATGGACAACGGGCCGGCCTGGCAGACAATAGCCACCGAACAGGTCAGGAACGCCCTTGATGCGCTTCTCCCCGGGCTGGAAATTCCGAAGCGGTATCACTACTACTATGACCCCGCCACCAACTCCATTTCCAGCCAGAAGTACTCCTGGAAGGTCTGGTCGCCAAGAATCGGTTTCACCTGGGACATTGCGGGTGATGGTAAGACCCTATTCAAGGTTAACCTCGCCCAGTATGGCGATTATATGGGCACCGGGTGGGCCGACTGGGCCGCTCCTTCCGGAACTGGCGGCTGGGTTGACTTCTGGTGGGATGATGCCAACAAGAACAACGTGATCGAAATCAATGAGCTCTACTGGCTCTGGAGAAGAAATCCTCCGGCGGGCACGAGCTATTATTCGCCATATCGCGTTTTTGACGATAACGGCAATTTTATTGGAAACCTGGCGGATTCGGCTGGTTACTACTGGGGTGGTTACGACCCGGCCAACCCGCAGCAGTTTGGCGAGCCCTATACTTCCACAAGAAAAGGCGTTGCTTCCAGCAGGACGAGCGAAGCGATAGTCACTCTCGAAAGAGAGCTTTTGCCGAACTTTGCTGTTTCGCTGGTTGGAACTTACAGGAAGTATGACAAGTTCAACTGGACGCTAAAATACTGGCTCGAGAGCGATGGCACCAGAAGATATCCTGATAGCTCTGAGACCTATTTTAAAGATAGAGGTACGCCGGAAGCCAGCTATTACAGACAGACCGACAGCGGCCAGGATGTTTACATCCCCGATACCAGAGATGCGAAGAACTATCACTGGTATTCAGCCACTGCTGCTTATCTGGTCTATTCTCCGTACGGCGAGCGTCAGCTGCGTCCGAACTACTACATGGATTATTTTGGCATTGACCTGATCTTCAACAAGAGACTTGCCAACAAGTGGATGCTCAACGGCAGCTTCAGCTGGCAGAAACAGGCGCAGCACTACGGAGAGGGCAGCGTCCTCGACAGGACCAACCTCTGGGCCTATGATGGCAAACCCCAGGCGGCCTATATCGGAGGTGCTTCCGGTAAGATCAATCAGTACATTTACTCCCGCTGGATGTTCAAACTGGCCGGTATGTATCAGCTGCCCTTCGACATCAACGTTTCCGCCACCTTCAACATGAGAGAAGGCTGGGTGCAGAATGAGTACTTCACATTGATTGACTACCGTATACCTGCCACTGAAACCAGAAGCGCGACCATCGTCATGGTTCCGTTCGGAACCAACCGCCTGCCGCTGTTCTACAACATCAACTTCAGAATCGAGAAGATGATGAGAGTCGGAAACACCGGCCGGGTCTACCTCATGGTGGATATCTTCAACCTGCTGAACAAGATGATCGAAAACCGCCGTTATCAGATCAACTGGGGTACCGTCAGAGTCTACGGCGACGCTCAGGGCAATATCGACTGGACCAGAACCACCTTCACGCCAGATATTACCAAGAACGCTCTGAACGAAGTTCTCAACCCGAGAGTGGCCAGACTCGGAGTCCGCTTCGAGTTCTAATAGAAGCAGCTTGCTGGGTTGAAGTTCAGCCCCTCTCCCCGTAAGGGGAGAGGGGCTTTTTATTTACGAGCAGAAGAGCACTGATGTAAACTGCTGGAATCGGTTGCGACATCCCTTATATTCCTCGGTGGCGGATTAAGCCTGCGGCCGGAAGCCGGATGTGTTTAATCTTAAAAATAAAATATGTTAAAATTAGATGGCCATGAAAGATAAGGCAATTTCTCGGAACGGAGGTTTCGGATGAAAAGAACTTTGTTGTGGCTGGTAATCATAGGCCTGGCGGCCGGCTTCCTCGGAGCCCAGGAATATAAGGGAAAAGGACGCGTTTTCGGTATCGTTACGGACGAACAGGGAAATCCTCTTGAGGGAGTTACCGTAAAATTATTCTATGTTAAAGCCCAGCAGGGTTTCTCAGTCAAGACCGACAAGCAGGGCAAATGGACCGCGGCCTGGATTCGCGGGGGACAGTGGTACATAGACTTTGAAAAAATCGGTTATGCCCCCAAAAAAATTTCGGTTGAGCTTCAGGAGTTCCAGAAAAACCCCGAATTAAAGATCGTTCTGACGAAGATCGAGGGACTGGTGGTTACAGATGAAATCAAGGAAATGCTGGAGAAAGGGAATAAGTTGTTTGAAGAGCAGAAGTACGACGAAGCCAGAGCCGTTTATGAAGAAATTTTGAATAAATACCCTGATGCTTATCCGATCTGGAAGAATGTCGGCAATTGCTATTTCGCCCAGGAAAAATACGCTGAGGCTGAACAGGCTTACCTGAAAATTCTCGAGAAGGATGCCAGCAACGCCGACGCCTTCGTGGCCATCGGGAACACCTACCTGAATCGCGGGGATCAGACAAAAGCTTTCGAGTGGTATGCGAAAGTTGACATAAATAAGATTTCCGACCCGGTGGTGATGTATAACATCGGAACGATTTATTACAACAACGGACGGTTTGAAGAAGCGCTCGCCTATTATAAAAAAGCGGTTGAAACCCAGAAAGATTTTACCGATGCTCTGTATCAGCTCGGGCTGGCCTACCTCAGCCTTCAGAAAAATCAGGAAGCCATCAACACTTTTGAAGAATATCTGAAGATCGATTCAAACTCGCCGAGAGCGGATCAGGTCAGGGCCTTTTTGAGCTATCTGAAAAGATAAATGAGCTGCCGGTCGGCGGCAAACTCGATGCTGATGATGGAGGAAGAGGCCGTGTATTTATCCGGGAGAAGTCGGGGTAAATAAAGTTACAGTTTTAATTTGAATTAAAAAAAGTGTTTGTCTCTCCGTCCGGCATTTTAAGGTATAATGGAAGGCGAATTCAGAAGTAATTTAGAAAAGGAGGGGAACTTTTGAACCTGTCTGAGGCAAAATGGAGGAGAGGGTTTTACGGGTTGATTTTAGCCCTGACTCTTCTGACTCTATCCGGGTGCGCTACCGTTCAGGTGAGCAAGCTTGACCCGGAAAGCCGGGAATTCTATGAGCTGGCCCAGTTAGTTATGACCCGGGAAGAAACTAAAATTTTCAAACTTCTTCCGGACGCTGAATCCCGCAGGGAATTCATCCAGGATTTCTGGGAAAAGCGCGACCCGTTTCCGGAAACTGCCCGGAATGAATTTAAGGACGAACTGGTCGCGCGTGTGCTTTACGCCGATAAAAGATTCAAGGAAGGGGGCAAGGGGAGAAATACTGACCGCGGGCGCATCTACATTTTTATGGGACCGCCGGATAAGTTCGAAGAAATATTTACCCACGGGGATTCATCCGTCCGTGGTTCTATCATTTACTGGTATTACTACAACTACGGTCTCGCGCTGGAGTTTGCGGACGAGAAGGGAACCGGAGAATACCGGCTCAGGCGATACGAAGGAGATTTCTTCGAGTCGATGGACATCCTGAAACTCGGCGGAAGTTTCGGGCCCGGGGATGTTTTCAAGGAGCGGGTGATAAGATTTCAGCTGGATTATGATCATGAACAGAAAAAGATAACCATAGTGCTTCCGGCAAAATCGCTTAATTTCAGCGAGGATGAGGAAGGGAAATTATACGTTGACCTGGAATTTACCTTTTACGTCTATGACCGGAAGGGAAGGAAACTCGATAAAGTCTCTGTCTCCAGACTGTTCAGAGTGTCGATCAAAGAATACACCGAGCTGAAAGAAGTTCCTTTTGAGTTTGATTATGAGTTGCCTGAGGGTAAGGGCATCATAGACGTGATCATATCAGGGCGCGGCGAGAAGGGTGGCCGCATCCGCCGCCTCTTCGAAATCTAACAGGGGACACCGTACAGTGTCCCTTTTTTCCTGCCTCCGGCTTCCTGCCCTTTTTCTAACATATTTATTTCCAGTAATTTGCAGGCCTTGATTCCGGCCAAAAAAGGGGACACCTTACAGTGTCCCGACTTCTTCCGATTTTTCATTAAAATCCAGATGCCTCCCTTAATTGAACAAAGATTCGTACATAAATCTATGGATCAAGCAGGGGCGTCGTGCGGTGTCCCGGTGATTCCCTTTTATTCTTGAAAATCTGAAAGACTTCTTTAAGTGAGAGTCATGCTTTTTCCAGAAAAGCCGAATAAAAGCTAAGTCGACGACAGGCGGCTGCCAGTTTAATCCCGTTTATTCATATTTTTTTCCTGTCTATTCCTGTTTATATCTGTGGTTTTCTCCTTCCAGTGTTGTCTCACATTGAAAACTCTGGATAATCCATTCCCGGCAGTTGATGTTTTCCCGGCCTTGCTTTAAAAAAGCCATCACTGCCCGCATCGTCATCTCTCTCTCTCTTTATCTCCCTCACACACGCACATACACGCACTTTCTATCTATGTCTCAATCTCAATTTCAATCTCAATCTCAATCTCTATCTCTATCTCTATTTCAATTTTTATCTCTCTATCTCCCTGACTTTCTCCCTTCTTCTTATCATCGCTGTTTAAAACGTCGCTGACCGGAAAACTCGCGCAACACAAAACAAGCTGCAGCCGGTCGATTTTCTCCTTTGAGCAGATTAACACCCGCTCTGAAAATCAGGAAATGAGTGTTACGTCCCCCGCTTTTAAGAAGATTAAAGCTCGCCCGGAAAATCAAATTATGATTATGGTGTTCCCCGTTTCCCTGTCACCCGTTTTATTTTTATTATCATTCTCTAAGCTAATGTTGTCACCGCCGTTTCTGTCGGTTAAAATGGAAAAAAATTAAAGGAGTGAATCATGAAGCTGATAAAAATTTCGCTTCTGATGCTTGTCATCTCGGCCTTAATTGTCGCCTGCAGCAGCCAGAAGGAGAAAAAGGAGGCGAAGATGTCTGAAAATCCGTTTTTCAGCGAGTGGACCACACCTTTTGGCGCTCCTCCTTTTGACCGCATCAGGGTGGAACATTTCAAACCAGCCATTCTCGAAGGAATCAAACGCCACAAAGAAGAAATAAAAGCGATTGCCGAAAATCCTGAACCGCCCACGTTTGAGAACACGCTCGAAGCTCTGGACAGAAGTGGTATGTTCCTCGACCGCGTGGAAAAGGTGATGGAGAATTTGCTTTCAGCTCACACCAGCGATGAACTTCAGGCTGTCGCCCAGGAGCTGGCGCCGCTCCTCTCCGCTCATTATGATGAAATTTACCTCAACCCGCAGCTTTTTGACCGCATTCAGAAAGTCTACGGTCAGCGCGACCGGCTGAACCTGAATCCGGAACAGAGACAGCTTCTTGAGCGTTTTTATAAAGATTTTGTCCGGGCGGGCGCCAGGCTGGATGAAGCTAAGAAGGCCCGGCTCAAAGAAATCAACCAGGAACTGGCGGTTCTCGAGCTCAAGTTTGCCGAAAACGTGCTTAAGGAAACCAACGTTTTCACCTTAGTTATCGATAACCCGACCGACCTGGAAGGGTTGCCGGCGAACGTGGTGGCAGCGGCTGCCGAAGCGGCTAAGGAGCGGGGCCTCGCCGGAAAGTGGGTTTTCACGCTTCACAAACCCAGCCTGATTCCTTTCCTTCAATACTCGCCCCACCGTGAGCTGCGGGAGAAAATTTTTAAGGCTTACATCAACCGCGGCAGCAACGGCAACGAGCATGACAACAGAGTGTTGATAGCCCGCACGATCGCTCTGAGAGTAGAAAAAGCCAGCCTTCTCGGCTATAAGACCTGGGCAGATTACGTTCTGGAAGAGAAGATGGCCAGAACGCCGGAAAACGTCTATAAGTTCCTGGACCGGGTCTGGAAGCCGGCCCTCAAGCGTGCCAGAGAAGAAGCCGCCGAGCTGCAGAAACTGATTTACGCCGAGGGCGGTAATTTTAAGCTTGAACCCTGGGACTGGTGGTATTACGCGGAAAAACTGCGCAAGCAAAAATACGCCCTGGACGAAGAGATGCTCCGCCCCTACTTCAAGCTGGAAAATGTTCTCGACGGCGTGTTCCTCCTGGCCAGCAAGCTGTTCGGGCTTCAGTTTGAAGAGCGCATGGACGTGCCGGTGTACCATCCGGACGTCCATGTTTTTGAGGTGAAGGAAGCCGATGGCCGGCACATCGGTCTGCTATACACCGATTATTTCCCGCGGGCTTCGAAGGGTGCCGGAGCCTGGATGAATTCTCTGCGTGACGCTTATAAGGTCAACGGTCAGCGCATCGCTCCACTGATCATCAATTGCGGCAATTTCACCAAATCGACGCCGGAGCAGCCGTCGCTCTTATCCTGGGAGGAAGTCACCACCCTCTTCCATGAATTCGGACACGCGCTCCACGGACTGCTTTCTGAGTGTGCCTACCTCAGGCTTACCGGGACAAATGTCCCGGCGGACTTTGTCGAACTTCCCTCACAGATCATGGAAAACTGGGTGGCCGAGCCTGAATTCCTGAAGTTGTTTGCTAAACATTATCAAACAGGCGAGCCTATCCCCGACGAGCTGGTGGCTAAGATTAAAAACGCACAGCATTTCAATCAGGGATTTGCCACCACAGAATACCTCGCGGCCAGCTATCTCGACATGGACTGGCATATGCTCACCGACCCGGTGAAGGTGGAAGAAGTGATGGCTTTTGAAAATCGTTCGCTCGCCCGCATCGGTCTGATTCCGGAAATTGTCGTTCGCTACCGGAGCCCGTACTTCAGCCACATTTTTGCCGGCGGCTATTCGGCTGGATACTACAGCTACATCTGGGCTGAGGTGCTCGATGCCGACGCCTTTGAGGCTTTCAAGGAGAAGGGGCTGTTTGACCCGGAGACGGCTCGCTCTTACAGGGAAAACATCCTGGCAAAAGGCGGCAGCGAAGACCCGATGACGCTTTACATCAGATTTCGCGGGAGAGAGCCGAAGGTCGAACCGATGCTCAAGCGTCGCGGCCTCCTCTGATCCCCGGGGGACACCGCACGGTGTCCCCTTTTTTTCTCGCCCGCTGCCCCGCGCTATTTTTAACATATTTGTTTACAGCAATTTGCAAACATTCATTTCCAGCAGAAAAGGGGACACTCTACAGTGTCCCGATTTCCCCAGATTTTTCATAAAAATCCGGATGATTTCCTTAATTGATCTAATATTCTTACATGGCTCTATGGATCATGCAGGAGCGCCGTGCAGTGTCCTGATTATTTCCTTTTGATCTTGAAAATGCGTAAGACTTCTTTATGCGAACGACAGGATTTCTGCGGAAAAGCCAGATAAAAACTAAGTAGCTGACAAACGCCTTCCAGTTTAATCCCGTTTATTCCTGTTTATTCCTGTTTTTACCTGTTTATATCTGTGGTTCCTTCCTTCTTGCGCTGTCTCACATGAAAAATTACTGATAATCTTTTAATCTTTAACCGCGCGCTTTTTCCCGTCGTCATTTTTCCTGCTTTTTCTGGTAAAATAGCATTAAATCCAGGAGGAGGGATCAAGGATGACAGAGAAACAGAAATCAAAGGAAATAAACAGGCGGAAATTTCTCGCCGCCAGCCTCGGGCTTATTGGCTTTTCGGCTGTTCGCGGAAATAAGCTCTTTTCTTCCATCGGTCTCGAAAGCCTGTCTTCATCTCAGGCTCCCCCGCTAACTGCTGACCGCGTCTTTGAGGCTTCTCCAGGCGCTCATAACTCCGGCTCCTCAAGCGGCAATTTTTACCATCATCCGACTGACCTTTTCCCGCGCGACCCGCTGGCTCCCGCCGGCAAATCCCGCGTTCTCCTCATCCGTACTGAAGACCGGGCGGAGGGCGTGCGGAAAGCCTTTGAATTTTTCCGGAACAGCAACCCTTTCAAAGGCAAAAAAGTGCTGGTGAAGCCGAATTTCAACACCTCCGACGAAACTCCCGGCTCAACCCACAACGACACCCTGAAGGAGATTCTCAGCGAACTGCGCAAAGCCGGCGTCAGTGAACTGACCATCGGAGACCGCAGCGGACCTGAGCCAACAGAGCAGGTCTTCGAGAAGAAAGGCATCCACGAGCTGGCTGCCGCGTTCGACGCCCGCCTTCTGAACTTTGACGAGCTCGGCCCGGACGGCTACGTGAAGGTTACACCCCCCGGCTCTCACTGGCAGGATGGCTTTCTCGTGGCGCGTCCGGTGGTTGAAGCCGAAGCCCTCATCTCTACCTGCTGTCTTAAAACCCACGGCTTCGGCGGGGTGTTCACCATGTCACTGAAAAATTCGGTGGGGATAGTTCCGCGCAAAGGGCACACCTACATGCGGGAGCTTCATTCCTCGCCGCACCAGCGCCGGATGATCGCTGAGATCAATTATGCCTGCAGGCCGACCTTCGTCATACTCGACGGTCTGGTAGCTTTTGTCGACCAGGGTCCGATGCGCGGCCCCCGCAAGGAAGCAAATGTTTTCCTGGCTGGGGTCGACCGCGTGGCCATCGACGCGGTTGCTGTGGCCATTCTTAAAGACCTCGGTTCAAACGACGCTATTATGAAGCCGAAGGTGTTTGAGCAGGAACAGATTGCCAGGGCGGCCGAGCTCGGGCTCGGAGTCAAATCGCCTGAGGATATCATCATCGAGACTCTCGACGAAGTTAGCGAAGCCTATGCCGCCCGCATTCGCCCGCTTCTTTTCTAAAATTCGGAGACTCTTGAACAGCGGACACCGCCCGGTGTCATTTCATTAACCGGCCGGGAAAATCGGGTTATGATTATTTCTTCCCGCTATTTCCCACCTCGTTTTCCCGCCCAGGTTTTTCGCCCTGGCTTTTTCAGCTTGACTAATGCGGGCATATGCTGTAAGAGAGCAGAGGAAAGCTGAGTTAGCCTCGCCGCCAGTTATGCCAGCTGCTTAATAAATAAAAGGCCGGAATAAAAGCCTCAGAAAGAATTAAAACCTCAATGACTTCCAGAATGTGTTTCTCTTTCTTCTTATTTCTAAATTTTCTCTCTGGCTTCGGTCTTCGCCGCTATCCGTCACGGCCGTTTTATGAATGTGGATCGTTCTCCGCCCGCGACCGCAAGCCCGCTCTTCCCTTCAGGAAAACTTTACGATTCCATTTTTCCTGGCCGGATGCCGCATCCCCGGCAACTTGTCCCGCCCCGCGCCGCGCGCCTCCTCCTTCGCCGAACGCGTCAGGGCACCGGGCGTTCCGATGGTAATCGGCGGTCCGCACGTAAGCTTACTTCCGGATGAAGCTCTCGAGTGATTAACAGGGGACACCCTACACTGTCCCCTTTTCTGTCCTGAACCGCCCTTCGCTAACTTATTGATTTTTAAGGAATTAATGGCGGCGAAATTTTATCGGCAGAAAAAATTTTTAATAAGGCCGTTTGTAAATGCTCGCATTTCAACAACTTAAGAAAGGGGACACCGTACGGTGTCCCCTGTTAGAAAGAGGGGGTGGAGAAACGGGAATAAGAGAAGGGCGGGAAAATTTATGAAATAAGTATGATCTCCGGCTTTTTTTTGATAAAATAGGCGAGCCAGGGCAGAAAAGGGAAAAATAAAAAATGCCGTTTGCGTTCAGGCAGCTGTGTTTTTTTCTGAAACAGATATCCCGGGATTCTCCCCTCTTGCCGCCAGCTTTATTTTTTAGCCGAAAACAGCCATCCCGCAATTATCTTCTGTCCTGCCATATCCACCTACCATCATCATCTCGCGGAGGCTTTAGATGTGCGGAATAGTGGGTTACATCGGTCAGCGCGAGGCGGCGCCGATTCTCCTCGAAGGACTGCGCCGCCTCGAATACCGCGGCTATGACTCAGCCGGGCTGGCCATCCACGCGCCCGACGGTCTTAAAGTCATCCGCGCCGTCGGGAAAATTTCCAGCCTCTGCCAGCTTCTTAATTCCTCGCCGGTCTCCGGCACTTTTGGCATCGGCCACACCCGCTGGGCTACCCACGGTCGCCCTTCCGAAAACAACGCTCACCCGCACCAGGTGAACGGCCTGGCCGTCGTTCACAACGGCATCATCGAAAACTACGCCGAACTCAAATCCAGCCTGATCCAGCAGGGACGCGCCTTCACTTCGGAAACCGACACTGAGGTCATCGCTCACCTCATTGACCGCGAGCTCCGTTCAACCACCGACCTGCTTACTGCCGTCCGTCGAGCGCTCAGTCACATCGAAGGCACTTATGCCATCGCCGTCATCTCCCACGCTCACCCCGACCATTTCGTCGTGGCGAAAAATTTCTCGCCTCTTATCATCGGCCTGGGCGAAAGCGAAAATTATGTCGCCTCGGACATTCCGGCTCTTCTCCCGTTCACCCGCCGCATCATCACCCTGAAGGAATTTGAAATCGCCCGCATCTACCGCGACCGCGTCGAGCTTTTTGACCTGCGCAGCGGTAAGCCGATTTCCGCCACCCCGCAAACCATCTCCCTCACGCTCCAGTCAGCCGAAAAAGCCGGCCACAAACATTTCATGCACAAGGAAATCTTCGAAACGCCGAAAATCTTCACCGACACTTTCCTCGGCCGCATCAAGCGCAACCCGCCGGCGATCGTCTTTGATGAATGCCGCCTGCCCGACCCGACCGAAATCTCGCGCCTCATCATCATCGCCTGCGGCACTTCCTACCACGCCGGCCTTGTCGGTCGCCACTACTTTGAGGAAATCGCCTCGATCCCGACCGTCGTCGAATACGCCTCGGAATTCCGCTACCGCCGCACGGTCCTTCTCCCGAACGACCTGGCCATCTTCATCTCTCAGTCGGGCGAAACAGCCGACACGCTGGCCGCTCTCAAAGAAATCCGCGCCCGAGGCCTGAAAACCTTAGCCATCTGCAACGTTATGGATTCCTCGATTGCCCGCGCGGCCGAAGAGGTCATCTACACCAGAGCCGGCATAGAAATCGGCGTCGCCTCAACCAAAGCCTTCACCGCCCAGGTTGAAGTTCTCCTCCTGCTTGCTCTCCATTTCGCCTCTCAGAAAGGGCTTCTCCGACCGGCCGACCTCTCCCGCTTCATCGAGCAGATTTACCGCATGCCGGCGCTTCTTGAAAAACAGCTTCAGGAAGAAGATTCGGTAAAGCAGCTGGCTTCTCGCTTCGTCCATGCCCGCGATTTCATCTACATCGGCCGCGGCATCAACTATCCGCTCGCGCTCGAGGGCGCCCTGAAGCTAAAAGAAATTTCCTACATCCACGCCGAAGGCTATCCCGCCGGCGAGATGAAACACGGTCCGATCGCTCTGATCGACGAACAGGTTCCGGTGATGGCCCTGGCCAACCGCGGCAGTCAGCTCAAAAAAATCATCTCAAACCTGCTCGAAGCGAAAGCCCGCGGCGGAATCATCGTTGGAATCATCAGCCGCGGCGACAGCGAAACCCGCTCGCTCCTCGACCACGCGCTCGAAGTCGAGGACGTTGACGAATACTTCCAGCCGTTCGTCAACACGCTACCGCTCCAGCTATTCGCTTATTTCGTCGCCGACCTCAAGGGCACCGACGTCGACCAGCCGCGCAACTTAGCGAAGAGCGTTACCGTCGAATAGCCATCCAACAGGGGACACCGTACAGTGTCCCTTTTCCTGTCCTGACCCGCCTTTTGCTAACTTATTGATATCTAAGGAATTAACGACGGCGAATTTTTATCGGCAGAACAAATTTTTAATAAAGCCGTTTGTAACCGCCAGCATTTCAACAACTTAAGAAAGGGGACACTGTACGGTGTCCCCTGTTTATTCCCCCTAAAATCACCCCCTTTTTCACCCTTAAGAATGATTGACCCTGGCGACCCTGAAAAATATAAAGGAAAAGCATGCGGGGGAAGAATAAATCCCTACGGGAAAAAGAAAAATTTTTTTGAAATAAAATGCTTCGGGAAGCCGAACACTCGCCGAAAAAATTTCAGCGCTCTCTTTTTTCCTCTTTTCCTTTTCTTTCACTTTTCCTTCTTCTAATTTTCCTGATCTTCCCCTTTCTATCTCTTGCTCTCCCCACTCACTCTGCCTTTCGCCCGCATCTTCTTTTCCGCACGTTTTCGATCGAGCACGGTCTCTCCCAGAACGCTGTTCTCTCGATTACCCGCGACCCGGCAGGTTTCATGTGGTTCGGCACTGAATCCGGACTCAACCGCTACGACGGTTATCGCTTCACCGTCTATCTCCCGGTCGAGGGCGATCCCACCTCCCTCAGCAATTCCTGGGTGAACGCGCTCCTCACCGACCGCCGCGGCCGCATCTGGGTCGGCACCGAAAACGGCCTTAACGAATACAACCCGGCCACCGACGAATTCATCAGATATTTTCACGATCCCTCCGACCCGGGCTCACTCTCCAGCTCCCGCATCTTCTGCCTGTTCGAAGACCGCGACGGGCGTCTCTGGGTCGGAACCGACGCCGGGCTCAACCTGTTCGACCGCTCCTCACGCAAATTCGTCCGCTTCCTCCCCGACCCCCTAAACCCGGCCACATCGCTCAGCCACCCGACCGTCCGGGCGATCGCCCAGGACTCAGCCGGTTTTCTCTGGGTGGCCACCGCCGGCGGACTCAATCGTTTCGACCCGAAGGTCGGACTTTCCATCCAGTTCCGCCACGACCCCCGCGACCCTTCCTCTCTTCCCGATGACTACCTGAACTGCCTGCTCATCGATTCAACCTCCGGCCGCGAGATCATCTGGCTCGGGACCGGCTCCTCCGGGCTCGTCCGCTTCGACCCTTCCACCGGCCAGTTCAAAACCTACCGCCGCGACCTCCCAAACACTCCTTCCGCCTCCTCCGACTTCGACTCGACCGTGCTCTCCCTAACTTCACCCCCGGCCAACACCATCACCTGCCTTCTCCTTGACCCGTCGGGCAATCTCTGGGTCGGCACCTACTCCGGAGGTCTCGCCCAGTTTTCTCCCTCCCGCGAGATTTTCGTCTCCTACCGACATCGGGCCGTCGACCCGTTCTCTCTCCCCGATAATCAGATAAGGTCGCTCTATCTTTCCCCGGACGGAAACCTCTGGGTCGGCACCTACCGCGGGCTCGCCCAGCTCAATTTTAACCGCCAGTTTTTCATCCGGTTTCTTTCCGACCCCTCCGACCCGAGCACGCTTTCAAACCCGGTTGTCCGCGCTTTCTGCCCTCACAGCTCAGGGCTTCTTTTCGTCGGGACCGATGGCGGCGGACTCAACGCGATGAACATCCGCCTCCGCCACGCCGGCTCCTCTCCCGTCCGCTATTTCAGGCATCAGCCCGGCTTCCCGAACTCTCTCTCTTCCGACCGTATTTTCTGTCTTCTT
>JASEFX010000031.1 GCA_030018265.1 Candidatus Saccharicenans sp. | reverse complement strand
GTTTTGTGCAGGATGTCGAACTTCTTGCCTGCTTTGATGAATGCCTCGAGCGCCCGGTCGAGATGATGTTTCTCATGAGCCGCCGAAATCTGGGTTCTGATTCTCGCCTGACCCTGCGGCACCACCGGGAAGAAGAAACCGATCGCGTAGATGCCTTCCTCATACAGCGCCTTCGAGAACTCCTGCGCGAGCCTGGCGTTGTAAAGCATTACCGGCACGATCGGTGTATCGCCTTCCTTCACGATGAACCCGGCCTCGACCAGCCCTTTTCTCCAGTATTCGGTATTCCTCTCGAGCTTGTCGCGCAGCTCTGTGGTGGCTGAGAGAATATCCAGTACTTTCAGAATCCCGGCGATGATCACCGGGGCAATCGTGTTGGAGAAGAGATACGGCCGGGCTCTCTGCCGGCACATCTCGACGATTTCCTTCCGACCGGAGACGCAACCGCCGGTGGCTCCGCCGAGCGCCTTGCCGAAAGTGGTGGTGATGATGTCGACCTTGCCCATAACACCGTACTTCTCGTGCGTCCCGCGCCCGGTCTTGCCGATAAACCCGGTCGCATGAGAATCGTCCACCAGCAGCATCGCGTTGTACTTCTCGCACAGCTCGACCATCACGTCGAGTTTCGCCGTGTCGCCGTCCATCGAGAAAACACCGTCAGTTACCACCAGCCGCAGCCTTTTGTCCTGGTACATTTTCAGCTTCTCTTCCAGATGCGCCATGTCGGAATGCTTGTAGGTGTCGTGCATCGCGCTGCACAGCCTTATGCCGTCGATGAGCGAAGCGTGAACCAGCCGGTCCGAAATGATCACGTCATCTTTAGTCAAAATCGCTTCGAACACTCCGGCGTTGGCATCCATGCAGGAGGGAAACAGGATCGTGTCTTCAGTCCCGAGGAACTCGGTCACCTTGCGCTCGAGCTCTTTGTGGATGTCCTGGGTGCCGCAGATGAAACGCACGGAAGACATGCCGAACCCGCGGGTCTCGAGTCCTTCGTGGGCCGCCTTGATCACCTCCGGATGGCTGGAGAGTCCCAGGTAGTTGTTGGCGCACATGTTGATGACTTTTTTCACCGGGGCGCCTGGCGGAAATTCCACCTCAATTTCCGACCACTGCACCGAATGGATGAATCTTTCTTCCTTGAACAGACCGGCTTCCTGCAGAGCTTTAAGCTGCGCCTGATAAATTTCCCGGACGCTGTCAGGAAAAGCCATGGTTTCCTCCTTTTGTTATCTACAGAGGCACCGGTTCCGCCGATGCGCTACATCCGGCCGCCTCAAACCTTGACAAACTTTCTCACCAGCTCGGCAATCTTGTTGACCGAGTCAAAGGCCTCGGGTGTCGCCTGATCGTCCGGGATCTGGATGTTGTACTTGTTCTCGAGGAATCTCTTCAGAGAGACCATCGAAAAAGAATCGACGATGCCGCCGGAAATCAGCGGGGTGTCATAGTCGATCGGGTCGCTGTCAGGCTCAAGATATTCGTTGATAACGTAATTCTTGATGATTTCCTTCAGTTCGTCCATAATTCTCTCCTTTACTATTTTATTTTATAAATTTTTTCAAGCCTGTCATTCGTTTTCCAGGGTGGAAGTGTCGCCTATCTCCTCGCCCCACTCCCTGGCGTGGAGAATCCGTCGCATGATCTTGCCGCTTCTGGTCTTCGGCAGCGCGTCGATAAATTCGATTTCCTGGGGCATGGCCAGAGGCGAAAGCTTCTTCCGGATGAAGTTCATGATATCCAGTTCGAGGTCCTTCGAGGGGGTGAAGCCGGGCTTCAGCGTGACGTAAGCCTTGACCACTTCCATGTTGATCGGGTCAGGTTTGCTGACCACCGCCGACTCGGCCACCGCCGGATGTTCGAGCAGAGCTGATTCCACCTCAAACGGGCTGACCAGATGGCCGCCGGTGTTGATCACGTCGTCGTCACGCCCGACAAACCAGAAGTAACCGTCCTTATCCATACGGGCGCGGTCGCCGGTCAGGTACCAGCCGTTGCGGAATTTATTTTTGTAGGCTTCTTCGTTATTCCAGTAGGTGCGCATCATCGAGGGCCAGCCTGGCTTCAGCCCGATCAAGCCTATGCGACCTGGTTCAGGGTAAGGCTCGTGTTTGTTCGGGTCGAGGATCACCGCGGTAATGCCCGGAAAAGGCCGTCCCATCGAGCCGGGCTTTACCGGCATTCCGGGGAAATTGGTGATGACGATGCATCCGGTCTCGGTCTGCCAGTAGGTGTCATGGAACGGCTTGCCGAACACCCGGACCGACCAGTTCACCGCCTCAGGGTTGAGCGGCTCGCCCACGCTGGCTAAGTGCCGCAGCGAGGACAGGTCGTATTTTTTGATAATTTCATCGCCGGCTTTCATCAGCGACCTGATGGCAGTCGGCGCAGTGTACCAGACGGTCACCCGATTTTTCTCGATGAAGCGATACCAGGCTTCGGCCGAAAAGCCGCTGTCGAGAACGCACTGCGTCACTCCGAGGCTGAAGGGCCCGATGATCCCGTAAGATGTGCCCGTGACCCAGCCCGGGTCAGCCGTGCACCAGTAAATGTCGTCGTCATGCAGGTCAAGCACCCATTTGGCCGTTATGTACTGAGAAATGAGCGAATAATGGACGTGCTTGACGCCCTTGGGCATTCCGGTCGTTCCCGAAGTGTAATGAAGGACCGAAGGGGATTCAGCCTGCGTCGGGTAGATGTCGTAATGGTCGACCGGGTTATTCTCCATCGAAAAAGCCACTTCCCTTTCCTGAAGCGGCGACTTGCCGTCGTAATCGACGATAATTATGTGCCGCAGATGCGGCAGTTTTTCTCTAATCTTTCTTACTTTGGAAACATGCTTTCTTTGAGTGATGATCGCTGAAGTCCCGGCGTTTTCCAGCCTGACAAAAAGCGACTCCTCTCCGAAAGCCGAGAAAAGCGGCTGAACAATCGCTCCGGTTTTAAGCACGCCGAGAAAGCCGATGTATAGTTCGGGCAGCCTGTCCATAAAAAGGCAAACCCGCTCTTCTGCCTTAATTCCCAGGTCTGTCAGAAACCTGGCAAAACCGTTCGAATAAAGGCGGATATCGTTGTAGGTAAAGACCTTCCTCTCGCCCGTAAACCCTTCCCAGATGAGCGCCACCCTGTCGGCTTTTCCCATCTGACAGATGCGGTCGGAGCAGTACCAGCCGATGTTGATCACCTGACCGGGCTTATAGCCCAGTTCCTCCTCGCTGATCGCCCAGGAGAAATTTTTCACCCTGTCTTCATAGTTACCGAAATGCGTCATGATGCCTCCATGCCTTTTTCCTTTTTCTATTTTTCCAGCACGACCGTGGCCACGGCCGTGGTTTTAAGATGCGAAAGCGACACGTAAAATCCGGTTATGCCTTCTTCCTCGCAGAGCTCTCTGGCCCTTCCGTAAACCTCAATCACCGGCTGTCCGGTTTCCAGGTTGCGAACTTCTATCTCAGAAAATTTAACCCCGCGAGCCCAGCCGGTGCCGAGAGCTTTCATGAAAGCTTCCTTGGCGGCAAAACGGGCGGCGTAGTGCTGAAAGGGAAATTTTTTGCTCTCACAGTAGGCGATTTCCACCGGGGTATAGATTTTCTCCTTCAACCCCGGCGTTCGGGTGAGTTTATCTTCGACCCTGGCAACTTCGATGATGTCTACGCCCACTCCAAAAATCAATCGGCCTCCTGAACTTTACTGGCTTTCAATTGCCCTGTCTCCTCTCCTCCTTACCATTCCGGGCAGAAGTTATTATAGAAAAAAGCTTATAAATGTCAAAATTTTCAGCAGGTTCAGCCCCGCCCGAGATGGTCAAAGAGTATCTTAAACCCGATTAGAATCAGTATCAGCCCGCCGGCCAGCTCCGCCCGACGGCCGAAAACCCGGCCGAGAAGCGGCCCGACCTTGCTGGCTGACCAGGTCATACTGAAAGCTGTCAGGCCGATGACCAGGCTGGCTACCCAGATGTTGATTCCGATAACCGCGAGGCTCAGTCCGGTGGCCAGGGCATCCTGGCTGGTGGCTAAGGCCAGCACCAGAAGCGACCAGCCGCGCGTCGGGTCTGTGCCTCTGTACTTTTCGTTTTCATCCCGGAAGGACTCTCGAATCATCCGGAGTCCGACAACTAGGAGAAGACCGAAAGCCACCCAGTGGTCATAACTGGAAATGAGCTTGAGAAGGTTCTCTCCTATAAACCAGCCGATAACCGGCATCAGGAACTGAAAAAATCCGAAATGAAAGGCCAGCCGGAACACCTGGCGGCGGTTCAGGCCCGATGGTGAGCAGGCCAGTCCGAGGGTGACGGCGAAGGCATCAACGGCCAGCGCCAGCGCAATCCCCGCTAAAATTATCGCCTTCATAAGATTTCTGATTATACCAGAGACCCCGGAAAAATTCTCTCTGGCAGCGGTCTGCCGGTTGCAGAAAAGACATTTCCTGATTATCCAAATATGTTAAGTTGCCGGCATTCCTCATCAATAAAGTCGCCATAAAATATAAAATTGACATAAGGGATTTTAAGCAACAGAGAACTGGTTTTCGCACGTAAGCTTAATTTTGTTAATGCTCATTTATTATCATAATTTTTTTTTAAGAGTATAATTTTTTTCCGATGGAAGAGAAAATTATTCTGCGCGGAGTCAGGGTTCACAACCTGAAGAATATCGACCTGGACCTTCCGGTCGGAAAGCTCATTGTTATAACTGGCGTGAGCGGCTCGGGAAAATCTTCCTTAGCCTTCGACACGCTCTATGCCGAGGGGCAGCGCCGCTATCTTGAATCCCTGTCTTCCTACGCCCGGCAATTCTTAGAAAAAATGGACAAGCCTGAGGCCGACCTGATAGAAGGCATTCCGCCGGCGATTGCCATCCAGCAGAAAGCCACGGCCAAGAACCCCCGCTCGACCGTCGCCACGGTCACCGAAATCTACGATTTCCTTCGAGTCCTTTACGCCAGGATCGGAACCATCCACTGCCTTAAATGCGGCCAGCCGGTGCGCCGGGACACCATCGACCGGATGGTGGAAACCATGGAGTCACTTCCTGACGGAACCCGGCTGATAATTACCTTCTCCTGGCCGGAAGGGAAAACAATCGAAGACCTGAAAAAGGAAGGCTTCCTGAGATTTTTAAGAAATGGCGAGATCATTCAGGCGGAAGAAGCGGAAAGACTCAAAAAGCCCGAACAGTCGCTCGAAGTCCTGGTCGATGTCTTCCCGTTCGACCGACAGGATCGCGAACGTCTGGTGGACTCCTTAGAGACCGGACTGAAAAAGGGAGACGGCCGGGTGCGAGTCCATGCCGGAAAAGGACAGGTTTTTTACTTTACCGAACATCTTGAATGTCGCACCTGCGGAATTCGCTACGAGGAGCCCGAGCCGAACCTGCTCTCCTTCAACAACCCTCAGGGAGCCTGTCCGGTATGCCATGGCTTTGGCGACCTGGCGGTGCTCGATGAAGACAAGATTATTCCAGATAAAAACAAATCACTGGCCGAAGGAGCGGTCGAGCCCTGGACGAAGCCGGCTTCGCTGCCGCTCCAGCGAGAACTTTTGCGGGAAGCCCGCCGTCGCGGCATCCCGGTGGACGTCCCTTTCAGCAAGCTCAAGCCCGAGCATCAGAAATTCGTGCTGGAAGGCGGTGACGGATATTACGGAGTGAAAGGATTTTTCGAATGGCTGGAATCAAAAAAATACAAGGTGCAGGTGCGAGTGCTGCTCAGCCGCTACCGGAAATACGTGAGCTGCCCGGCCTGCAACCGCACCCGTCTGAACGAAAAAGCCCGGGCGATAAAAATTAACGGGAAATCGATCGGCGACTTCAACGCGATGACCGTCAGCGAAGCGTTTAATTTTCTTGAAAACCTCAAGCTGACCGCCCATGAACAAAAAATTGGCGAAAGGCTCATTCAGGAGATAAAAAACCGGCTTAAATTCCTGCTGGAAGTCGGGCTGGATTACCTGACTCTCGACCGGATGACCTTCACCCTGAGCGGCGGCGAAGCCCAGAGGATAAACTTAGCGGCCGCGCTGAGCGCTTCGCTCGTCGGGACGCTTTTTGTGCTGGACGAGCCGTCGGTCGGACTTCATGCACGCGACAACCGCCGGCTGGTTCAGATTCTCAGGCGGCTTCAGGAGATCGGTAACACCGTGGTGGTGGTGGAACACGACCCGGAAATAATCCGGGAAGCCGACTTCGTTGTCGACCTGGGTCCGGGGGCCGGAGAATACGGAGGCCAGGTGCTTTACGCCGGCGAGATGAAAAATTTTATCGAGAGCGGCCAGACACTGACCGCCCGTTACCTGAGGGAAGAAATTTCCATCCCGCTTCCCGCACGCCGCCGCCGTCCGGAATCTTTCCTGGAAATCTACGGCGCGTGCAAACACAACCTGAAAAACCTCAACCTTAAAATTCCGCTCGGGGTTTTTGTCTGTCTGACAGGCGTCTCAGGCTCGGGGAAGAGCACCCTGATGGATGAGGTCATCTACAAAGGGCTCAGCGGCCAGAACGCTGACGGGTTCGAGCGCATCGTCGGCAGCGAGAGAATCAGCAAGGTGGTGAGGGTTGACCAGTCGCCGCTGAGCACCTCGCCCCGTTCGATTCCAGCCACCTACACGAAAGCGCTTGACGGTATAAGAGAGCTTTTCGCCTCCACCAGAGAAGCCCGGGCACTCGGTCTCACCCCCGGCCATTTTTCTTTCAATACGCCCCGCGGGCAGTGCCCGGAATGCCAGGGAGCAGGTTTTCAGGAAGTAGAGATGCAATTCCTGAGCGACGTCATCCTGACGTGCGAAGCCTGCGGCGGGCGGCGATACCGACCGGAAATCCTCGAAATCAGGTACCGCGGCAAAACCATCCACGAAGTTCTGCAGATGAGCGTCAGTCAGGCGCTGGAATTTTTTGCCGGCCATGAGGAAATAGTGAGACGGCTGAGCCCGCTGGCCGGGGTCGGCCTCGGTTACCTCAGACTCGGCCAGCCCACAACCACTCTTTCCGGCGGAGAACTTCAGCGGATCAAACTCGCCTACCATCTGACGCATGAAACGGGCAGGCGGATTCTTTATCTTTTTGACGAACCGACGATCGGGCTTCATCTCGAGGACATCAAGGTGCTTCTCAACTGCTTCCAGAAACTGGTGGATGAAGGCCACAGCCTGTTAGTGATCGAGCACAACCTCGAATTCATCAAGTGCGCCGATTACCTGATCGACCTCGGACCTGAAGGTGGAGACCGCGGCGGTTACCTGGTGGCTCAGGGAACGCCGGAAGAGGTGGCGGAAACGCCAGGGTCGCTCACCGGCGCTTACCTGAAAAAAGTTCTCAAAAAATCTACCTGAGCGTGATCGGGCGCTTCTGGTAATCAGAATAATCCGGAACCAGACGCTCGTATTCTTCCCGGAAAAGCGGCGAAGAAATTATGAAATCGGCCGAGGCCCGGTTGCAGGCAACCGGAATGTTCCAGACGACAGCAATCCGCAGCAGCGCCTTGACGTCCGGGTCGTGCGGCAAAGATTCGAGCGGGTCCCAGAAGAAAATCAGAAAATCGATCTGACCTTCAGCTATGCGGGCTCCCAGCTGCTGGTCTCCGCCGAGCGGACCGCTCTGCAGAACGTTAACTTCCAGCCCGAGCTCCTCACGCAGAAGAAGACCGGTTGTCCCGGTCGCCCAGAGTTCATGCTCTTCGAGCAGCCCGCGGTTGAATCGCACCCAGTCGAGAAGGTCGGCTTTTCTGTGGTCATGGGCCACCAGGGCAATTCTCTTCCTTCTTCCCATTTTTACCACTCTGGTTTCCATTTTCGTCTCCTTTCCCGGCATTCATATTTTCGCAGAAGCCGCCGATAAAATAAATGAGGGAAAATATTTCTGCCGGTGACTCAGGCAAAAGTTATATTATTTATACTGGCAGAAAATTAAATTCAAGGAGCAAGGGGGATGAAACAGAATATTGGCTATCAATTTCATACAGAGACAAAATACCTGAGAGAGCCCTACTCCGCCGGAGCCTTCGAGCGTTTGCGGAATCAGGAGACGATCAAGAGAAGGCCGCTTGACCGAACCGTTGCGCTGCCGCCGCCTGACCGAAAAAACGGCTTTCCTCTATACGCTGTGCTGAACGCCCGCCGGAGCGTGCGCGAATTTGAGGACCGCCCGGTTTCTCTCGAGGCGCTGTCTCAGATTCTCTGGGCAGCTTACGGAGTAAGCTTCCGGGCGGGAGATTTTCTTTTCCGAACGGCTCCTTCAGCCGGAGCGCTTTACCCGGTGGAGGTCTACGTGGCCGCGCGCTCGGTGGAGAAACTCAATCCCGGGTTGTATCATTTTGCGCCGGCCAGCCATTCGCTCAGACAGCGTTACGAAGGCGACCTCAGTCCGCTTCTTGCCGAAGCCGCACTCGACCAGGACTTTTTAGCTGAAGCCAGCTTTAATCTTATTCTGACGGCGGTATTTGAAAGAACCACCTGGAAATACGGCGCCCGCTGTTTTCGCTACATTTATTTAGATGCCGGACACATCGTCCAGAACGCGGCGCTGGCCGCCGTTTCTCTCGGGCTCGGTTCCTGTCCGGTGGCAGCCTTTTTTGACGATGAGGTAAACGCGCTGGTCGGCGTTAATCCCGCGCGAGAATCGGCGATTTACCTGCTGGCGGTCGGCTGGCCCCGGAACGATTAGCCGGCCCGGTTAATATATGAATACCCATTCATATATTGTCCTCCAGGAGCGCCGCGGAAATGCCCGGGCAGAAGCGGCTCAGATTCATATAACCCGGATTATTTTTATGCCGGCATAAATCAGGGAATCATGGCGGGCCAGGACTTCAGGAACAAGCATCAAAAACTATCATTGTTATAACCGACAAAAGAACCATCGCCGGTCTAAAATTTTTTCTGGCCGACTGGCCGGAACTGACAGTCGGCAGGCGATATCCAGCCGGCTGTCGTGCCCTTTAACCTTCCGTGCAGCTTACAGCACCACCTTCTTTTTACCCCACTTGAGCTTCATGGTCAGCACCCGGTCGGTGGCGAAGATGCGGGTGGTCCACCAGAGCAGGACCGCGACGAACAGGAAGTTATAACCAATGCCGAGCCAGACCATGTTCAAATTTCCGAACATGATGTTCTGCATGGCAAAAAACGGATGGGAGAACGGTATGGCCAGCACCAGAATTTTCGCCGGGAGCGACATGGTGTTTATGTCGGCAAACAGGCTGATGAAATAGGGAATCATCAAAAGAAACACCAGCGGAAACGACAGGGCCTGGGCTGTCCGGTAATCTTCGGCCAGAACGCCCAGAAGGGTGGCCAGCGCCAGAGCGCACAGCATCGTCAGAAAGAGCGAAATCCCGAACAGCACATAACCCTGGGTGCTGATGGTCAGGCCGAGCTGTTTAAGAATCGGCGTTATTCCACCGAGCGCCTTAGTAACGTCAGTATCTGAAAAACTGAAAGCGTTCCTGAAACCATACATGTAGATAACTGCCGAAAGCAGGCCGACCACAGTTGCCCCGAGCATTTTCGCCGCCACAATTGCCCCGCGGGAAATCGGAACGGTCAGCAGAGTTTCCAGCGTCTTGTTCTGTTTCTCCATGGCAATCGCGGTGATGACCATCTGAGCCGAGTACAGAATGATCATCATCAGGATGACCGGCAGGATGAAATTTTGAGCGGTCAGGGCTCCGACGATCATTGAGGCTGAACCCTCAGCCTGCCTTTCCTTGACCACGACAAACTCGCGGTTTTTAATCGGCGCCTTCAGAAGTTTCGGGTCGGCATCCGGTATTTTCTTTTTCAGGAATTCGTTAGACAAATAATCGTTGGTGGAATTGATAAGCGCTCTGACCACCTCGGTCTTCGTCCGGCCGGAGATCGACAGGCCTTTAAGAAAAGAATAGGTTTCGACCGTCACCGGTTGAAAGCTGCTGGCCAGCTGCCCGAAACCTTCGGGAAAGACCACCAGCAGGTCCAGCCCGCTGTCTCTAACCTCGCCAATGACTCTCTCCTTCTCGCCCGTCTTTTCCTCGATAATGAAACCGGCCATGTTCAGCGCGCCGATGAGGTTACGGGAAATATCCGAGCGGTCGAGGTCGAGCACGGCCACCTTCTGTTTCGCCATTGCTTTTTTCATCTCGCTTTTAGTAATGCTGCCGATGAAATTGAAAAGCACCAGGATGAAAACCAGCGAGATGATAAGCTGTTTGTTAAGAAGCTCTTTTATTTCCTTGATCAAAAGATTGCTGAAGTTTCTCATTGCAGGGCTCTCCTGAAGACGATTTCCAGGTTGGGAGCCTGGTATTTTTCTTTAAGCGCGGCGGGGGAGCCTGAATCTAAAATGACTCCCTGATCAATCAAGGCCACCCGGTCGGACAGGAATTCCACTTCTAACATGTTGTGGGAGGACAGCAGCACCGAAACGCCTTCCTTAGTAAACCCCTTGATCATCTCGCGCACTTCCAGCGAATTGATCACGTCGAGACCGGAGGTGGGTTCATCGAGGATGGCCAGAGCCGGCCTGGTCATCAGCGCCCGGGCCAGCAGCAGCTTCCGGATCATGCCTTTGCTGTAGGTGCCGGCTTTATCCTTCAGCCTTTCCCCGAGCCCGCAGATGGCCACCGCCCTTTCCACAAACTCCTTAGCTTCTGCCTCGTTTCGGGCATAGAACCTCGCCATGAAATTAAGATAATCGATGCCTCTCATGTTGCGGTAAGCGCCAGCCTCCTCGGGCAGATAGCTTATCTTTTCCCTGAACTTTTCCGGGTTCTTTTTCAGGTCATACCCGAGGAAGGTGGCCCGGCCGTCGGTCGGAGTCAGCAGCGTGGCGATGATCCGCAGCGTGGTGGTTTTGCCGGCGCCGTTCGGTCCTATCAAACCGAATATCTCTCCCTCTTCCACCTTAAAGCTCACACCCTTCAGAGCTTCAAGGCTGCCGTAACGTTTCTTAAGGCCTTCAACTTCAAGAACTGCAGCCATCAAGACCTCCTTTTTATGGTCTTAGAGCGTTAGAAAAATGCTCTACTTTTTATACGAATTATACAGATTATGGTTATAAATTAAAAATGAGGTTGAATTAAAGGTATGAGAATCGGGTTACCGGGAAGTTTCTTCTTCGAGAATTTTATACTCAAGTTCCGCCGCTCCGACTATGCCTCCGGAAATGATCGTCTGCATCGCCTGTTCCACCGTCCAGTCAAGAAATCTCAGGTCTTTTTCCCGGGCGATAACCGTGAAACCGGTGGTCACGTTCGGAGCTGTCGGTATGAAAATTTTCACCAGATTTTCCCCCGTCCTGGTGTCTCTGATTCTTCCGGTGACAAACCCGATCGACCAGAGGCCGGGGCGAAACTGCTCGAGCATCACCACCTGCTGAAAAACCTGTTTGCCGGGAAGAGCCAGGGCCACGCCGAGCTGTTTGCCGAGACTGTAGACTGTCTTGATCAGAGGAATTTTTTCCATAACGGTCTCCACCAGCCGCAGCAGCCGGTATCCGGTCCAGTGAGAAGCCAGCAGTCCTAGCAGATACAGAAGGATCAGGACCAGCAGCAGCCCGAGCCCGGGCAGGCGGAAACCGAGATATTCCTCAATCGGTGCGGCAAACCGCTGGTCGACGTTCAGGTAAAGAAATTTAATCACCAGGTAGCTGAGATACAGAGGCACAAGAGCCAGAAGCCCGCGAAAAATCTGCCTTTTTATTTTTTTAAACAGACTCCTGACTTCCATCTGTTAATCTCCTTTTGAAGAGAAAGATAAAATTTTCTGAATGCGTAAGAAATGAGAAATTTATTTCAGCCGGGCTTCAACCGCCTTCCAGTTTATGTTTTTGAAAAAAGCTTCGATGTAATCGGCCCGTTTCAGCCCGTAATCGGTGATGAAGGCATGTTCGAAAACGTCCAGGATCAACAGCGGAACGCAACCGGCCGGATGTCCGACGTCGTGTTCGTTTATCCAGAAATTTATCAGCCTTCCGGTGTGCAGGTCCTGGTAAAGACCTGCCCAGCCGATGCCCCTCATCGTTCCGACGGCCTTGAATTCCTTCTCCCAGAGTTCGTAGCTGCCGAAATTCTCCGCGATCTTCCTGTAAAGAGCGCTTTCGGTTGACAGGGGTTCTTTGCCACCCAGGTTTTCAAAGTAATATTCGTGCAGCCGCATGCCATTCCATTCCCAGCCGAGCCGCCTTTTCAGCTCGGCAAACTCAGGAGTGGCCGTTTTCCCTTCTTTAACCATGCCGGAAATAATCTCGAGAAGTTTGTTCGTGTTGTTGACATATCCCTGATAAAGGGTGAAATGGTTTTTCAGCAGGGTTTCGCTGAAACCGGGTATTCCGATCAATCCTGAATAATCTTTCGCCTGATAGTTCATCGTTTTCCCTCCTTCTTTTTGAATTCCCGGGAGTCGAAGCGGACGTCTGAGAAACGCGCTTAGCGTGCCCGCCAGCATCAGAAAAGTCCGCCTTTTCATCAGAAAACTCCCTTAAATCTATTATACCCTTCCTCAAAAATACAAAGGCTATTTCTTAGCTTCTTCTTCTATCGGCGGCAGCAGACCAACTTTCCTTCTTATTTCCTGATCAATCTGGTCTGCCAGTTCTTTATTTTCCTTCAGGAGTTTCTTGACGTTTTCCCGCCCCTGTCCGAGCCTTTCACCGCGGTAGGAATACCAGGTTCCGGTTTTTTCCAGCACGCCGTACTGAATTCCGCAGTCCACCAGGTCTCCTTCGCGCGAGATGCCTTCACCGAAAATGATGTCGAACTGAGCCTCCCGGAAAGGTGGAGCCAGTTTGTTTTTCACCACCTTCACCTTCACCCGGCTGCCGATGACCTCCTCTCCCTCTTTAATGGCCGCGAGTTTCCTCACATCGATCCGCAGAGAAGCGTAAAATTTAAGCGCCCGACCCCCGGTGGTGGTTTCGGGAGAGCCGACGAAAACTCCTATTTTCTCTCTTATCTGGTTGATGAAAATAAAGCAGGTTTTTGACTTGCTGACGATCGCCGTGAGTTTCCGCAGCGCCTGGCTCATCAACCTGGCCTGAAGTCCCATGTGGGCATCGCCCATTTCACCTTCAAGTTCGGCTTTAGGCACGAGCGCGGCCACCGAATCGACCACGATGACGTCGACCGCGCCGCTTCTCACCAGCACCTCGGCGATTTCCAGCGCCTGTTCTCCGTAGTCCGGCTGAGAAATCAGCAGTTCGTCAACGTTAATTCCGAGCCTGGCCGCATACTGCGGGTCGAGCGCATGTTCGGCGTCTATGAAAGCCGCCTGACCACCCCTTCTCTGAGCTTCGGCGATAACATGAAGCGCCAGGGTGGTCTTGCCGGTGGCTTCCGGACCGAAAATCTCGACCACCCTGCCCCGCGGAAAACCGCCGATTCCCAGGCTCAGGTCGAAGGAGATAGAACCGGTCGGGATGACATCGACCTTGACGGCCGCCTCCTTCTGGCCGAGCTTCATGATGGCGCCCTTGCCGAATTGCTTCTCAATCTGGGAGAGGGCTACTTCCAGAGCTTTTCCTCTGGATGCCTGTTTCTGTTCGGTTTCATCAGGTTTCATCGTATGCCTCCAGTATACAAACCATCTCGCCGGGCCGCTTTCATCAAACTTCCGGGCAGCGGCTCAGAGCTCAATTCCTCAGCCTAAATCATTCCGATGATATTGCCACTGTCATCAACGTCTATTTTCTCAGCCTGAGGAGATTTTGGAAGTCCCGGCATCGTCATTATATCACCACAGAGAATAACGACAAAGCCGGCGCCGGCGCTCAGCGAAGCTCCTGTCACCGTCAATGTCCAGCCTCTCGGCCGGCCAAGTTTCTTCGAGTCATCAGAAAGCGAAGACTGGGTCTTCGCCACGCAAACAGGCGTGCCGCCGAACCCGATCTTCTCAAAAAGTTCTATTTTCTTCCTGGCGGCCGGCTCCATCCTGATCCCTTCAGCACCATATATTTTCCTGGCGATGATTTCCACTTTTTGAGCGATCGGGATATCCAGAGGATAGAGAAAATCAAAATTATTTTTATCCTGATCGATAGCCTCCATCACCTCTTTCGCCAGCTCAACTCCGCCCTCGCCGCCCTTATTGTAAACATCGCTCAGAGCGTAACGGACTCCTTCCTGCTCCGCCAGCCTGATCCAGGTGTCTATTTCTGACTGGTGGTCAGCCGGGAAGAGGTTCAGCGCCACCACGAAGGGCACGCCGAAAATTCTCATGTTTTCGATGTGCTTGCGAAGGTTGTCAAAACCGGCTTCGACTGCCTGCGGATTTTCTTTGCCGAGCTCATCGAGCTTCATCCCGCCGTGATACTTTAGCGCCCTGATGGTGGAAACCAGCACCACGGCTGCCGGCGGCGGAACCTGGCCGGTGCGCACGACGATATCAAAGAATTTTTCCGCTCCGAGGTCGGAGGCAAAACCGGTTTCGGTGACCACATACTCAGCCAGACTCAGCGCCAGGCCGGTGGCCACGACCGAATTGGTGCCGTGAGCGATGTTGGCAAAGGGACCCCCGTGAATGATCGCCGGCGTTCCTTCCAGCGTCTGAACCAGGTTCGGCTTGATGGCATCTTTCAGCAGGGCGGTCATCGCGCCGTCTGCTTTTATGTCACGGGCAAAAACCGGACGTCCCTCCGGACTGAAGCCCACCAGAACGCTGCCAACCCGCCGCTTTAAATCCTGAAGGTCGCTCGAAAGGCAGAGAATCGCCATAATTTCCGAAGCAGCCGTAATGTCAAAGCCGGTCTCCCGGGCAAAACCCTGGAAGGTTTCGTCAAGCCCGATGACCACCTGCCGCAGCGAGCGGTCGTTCATATCGAGAACTCTCTTCCAGGTGACCGTACGCCCATCGATAAGGCCATAAGGTCCGTCAAAATGAACCCGGTTGTCGACCATCGCCGCCAGCAGGTTGTGAGCTGCAGTAACCGCGTGGATATCTCCGGTAAAATGAAGGTTAATTTCCTCGCGGGGCACAACCATCGCCTTTCCACCGCCGGTGGCACCGCCTTTTATTCCGAACACCGGTCCGAGCGAGGGCTCGCGCAGGGTGACACAGGCCTTTTTGCCGAGACGGTTAAGCGCGTCCGCCAGCCCGATCGCCGTGGTGGTTTTCCCCTCTCCCGCCGGAGTCGGGGTCATCGCGGTGACCATGATCAATTTCCCCTTCTTTTCTGACAGAAGAGGCTGGTAATCGATTTTTGCCTTGTACCGGCCATAAACCTCAAGCCTTTCCTCGGGTATGCCCAGCCGGGCAGCGATTTCGGTGATGGGTCTCATCCAGTTCTCCTCCTTCGCCAGCATTTAACCAGAACTTTATTTTTTCTGCAACTACTTTTTGCCGCCCCCGCGGCAGAAATTCACGCTGTAAAAATGAGATTGATATTTTTCAATCAGGCCCTCATCGGCAAAGCTGAAATAGCAGTTGTTTCCGATGATGATGTGGTCAAGAACCCGGATCTGCATGATCGAACAGGCAAAGACCAGGTCACGGGTGATGTCGCGGTCGCAGCTCGAAGGTTCCGGGTCGCCTGAAGGATGGTTATGGACGAAAATCAGGCTGGAGGCTTCATACTTAAGAGCCTGTTTGATGACCTCGCGCGGGTAGACGGCGCTCGAGTCCACCGTCCCTTCAAAAAGGGTTTTCTCTTCCAGAATGTGATTTTTGGTGTTCAGAAAAAGCACCTTGAACACCTCGATTTTCAGATCCCTCAGGCTGTAGTAAAGATAATCGAAGACCTCGCGCGAGGATTTGCAGACGGGTCTTTTGATGATGCAGTCTTTAAGGTAGCGGCGGGCCATCTCGTGCACCAGCTTCAGACCGAAGATGTTTTTCGGCCCGATGCCCTTAATTTTCTGCAGCTCGAGCGGGTCGGCTTCCATCACCGCCCGGAACGTGCGGAACTCCTTGATGGCCAGTCGGGCGGCTTCCCGGCAGTCCTTGCGCGGAGTGCCGAGAGTCAGGAGGAGTTCAACTATCTCATAATCGAGAAAGCCAGCCAGTCCGCCTTTCATAAATTTTTCTCGCAGCCGCTGGCGGTGCCCCTCGGGGCTTATCCTGATTTCCTGTTGAGTTCCGGACATGAGCGCTCTCCCCGGAAAAATTCAGTTTGATAAGAAACGTCAGCGGGAAAGTGTTCACTGAAAATGACGGAGAGCGAACTCTTTTTTTCCCACCGGCTGCTTAAAAATTCAGCTTTCCGGGATGAGTTTATTCCTGATACATCCGGTCGATTAAGTCTCTGTATTTTTCTTCGACGATCTTACGGCGCACCTTCAGGGTTGGCGTCAGTTCACCGGCTTCAATTTCAAAATCTTTTTCCATCAAAGTGATTTTCTTGATCTTTTCGTAACTTGCCAGGTGCGGCGTCAGCCGCTCTATTTCCTTCATGAAAAAATCGTAGATTTCCGGACGGCTGACGAGCTCACGGCGGTTGCCGAAAGCTATGCCGTTTTCCCGGGCATAGACTTCGAGTTTGTCGAAATCAGGAACGATCAGAGCCGAAACGAATTTCCGGTTATTCCCGACCACCACGGCGCTGGCGATGTACGGAGAGGTCTTCAGCGTATTCTCAATCGGCTGGGGAGCGACGTTCTTGCCGCCGGCGGTGACGATGATGTCCTTTTTCCGGTCGGTAATCACCAGATAACCATCTCTGTCCAGATAGCCGATATCTCCGGTTTTGAACCAGCCGTCCTCAAAGGCTTCTCTGGTCTCGGCTTCCTTCTTGAAATAGCCCTTCATGATGTTCGGACCGCGAGCCCGGATTTCACCGTCAGGAGCGATCTTTACTTCAACTCCGGGAATAATCTTGCCGACCGTGCCGAAGCGAAAATCATTCAGGCGATTGACGGCAATCACCGGCGAGGTTTCGGTCAGGCCGTAGCCTTCGATGATGAGGATGCCCATCGCGTAGAAAAACTCGGCGATATCTATGGAAAGAGGGGCTCCTCCGGAGACAAAAAACCGGATGCGACCTCCTGTTCTTTCCACGATCTTTGAAAACACCAGCCGGTAAGCCAGACGGTATTGAAACCGGAGCCAGGGAGAGATCTTTTCCCCGTCAATTTTTTTCCGGGCGTATTTTCTCCCTACCTTAAGCGCCCGGAAGAAAATCTTTTTCTTGAGCGGCGGCGAAGACAGGACGTTATCTATTACCCTGGCGTAGAATTTGTCAAACAGCCGGGGAACACTCACCATGATCGTCGGCCGGACTTCCACCATGTTCTGCGCCACCGTATCTATGCTTTCAGCGTAGGCAATCGTGGCTCCGACGTAAATCCAGGCAAACGTGCACATCCTTTCCAGCACATGCGAAAGCGGCAGGAAAGAAAGAACGGTGTCTTTATCGGTATATTCGATTACCGCCCGCAGCGCCTGAACGTTGCTCACCAGATTGTAATGGCTGAGCATCGCTCCCTTCGGAACCCCGGTGGTCCCGGAAGTGTAGATGATGGTGGCTAAATCATCAGGACCGATCGACTCGGCGATGCGGTCAAACTCAGCCGGATCAAGCTGGTTGAGTTTTTCTCCTTCCTTCTCGACTTCCTCCAGGGTCATAACGCCTTCGGGCGCCGGACCGTCAATGATGATGTATCTGTCAACGAGCGGCAGCTCAATCTTGATGGCCGCAATCTTTGCCCACATCTCCTGGTTCGAACAGACGACGAACCTGGCTTCAGAATCGGTGATGATGTATTTTATCTGCTCCGGGGTCAGCGAAGTATAGATCGGCACGGTGACAGCTCCCATGCAGACAACAGCCATATCCATCATCACCCACTCTGGTCTGTTTTCAGAAAGAATGATCAGTTTGTCGCCGCTTCTCAGCCCGAGAGCTCTCAAACCGGTGGAAATGTTTCTTACCCGGCGGGAAAATTCTTCGGTAGAAATCGGGACATATTTCCCTTCCTTTTTTACCAGCATCAGCGGTTTCCCGCAGTAAGTCCTTTCAGTGTTGAGGAAAATTCTGGCCAGGGTGTCAATCATCATGCCTCCTTTCCTTGCTTTCCTATCAGCTAATTTTTTTTACCGCATATTATCTGTTTGAGTCCAGAATTTTTTTCTCATGCTGGAGAAGCCATTTTTTGCGCCATAGTCCGGCTCCAAAACCGACGAGACTCCCGTCGGCGCCGACCACCCGGTGGCAGGGGACGAAAATGACCGCTGGATTTCTGTTGTTCGCCCCGCCGACCGCTCGAGCTGCTCCCGGGCGACCGCAGGCTGAAGCTATCTCACCGTAGCTCCGCGTCTCTCCAAAAGGAATGCGCCGGAGTTCAGCCCAGACTTTCTTCTGGAATTCCGTGCCGGAAAGGTTCAGCCTCACAGAAAATTCCTGCCGGAGCCCGTGAAAATATTCGTCCAGCTGCTGCCAGGCTTCTCTCAGAGGAGGAGGTGCGGTAGCCGGGAGACTCTGGTTTTCGACGGCTTCCTGCCGGCTGTCCGCTTTTTCTCTTCGGAAGAGGCAGGCGCTGATTCCCTTTTCGTCTCCCTCAATCTCTATTATCCCTATCGGAGAATGGTAATACAGCTTCAAGCGGCGCTCCGCTCGAGTTTTAATCTTTCTCTTTTTCTTTGATTCTAACCCAGATCCGGGTAAGCCCGCGGTCGTTCTCAAACCTCAGCTCGAAAACTTCCGGATATGCCTTAAAAAGCTGGGAGAGCTGACGGTAACCGTAGGTTCTGGGGTCAAAGCCCGGGTCCAGCTGGCGCAGATAAAATCCTATGGTGCTCAGCTTCGCCCAGCCGTCCTCGTCGGTGGCCATGTCCACGGCCGCTTTAAGAAGCGGGAGCGGGTCGAAGGAACGCGAGCGCTGTTCCCCTCCAGCTTTCTCCCCGCCCGCTCTTCTCCTCCTTTCCTTCTCTCTTTCTCTCGGGCGGAGGTTTTCGGTGTAGATGAAAACGTTGCAGGCGTTGACAAAGGCCTTCGGAGTGCTTCTTTTGCCAATGCCCATGACGAAATACCCGGCTTCCCTGATCCTCGTGGCCAGCCGGGTGTAATCGGAATCGCTCGAAACGATGCAGAACCCGTCAACCAGACGGCTGTGAAGAATGTCCATCGCGTCGATAATCAGCGCGCTGTCGGTGGCGTTTTTCCCGACGGTGTAGCGAAATTGCTGCACCGGCTGAATGGCGTTTTCGTGAAGAACCTTTTTCCAGCCGGCCATATTGACCGTCGTCCAGTCGCCGTAAATCCTGCGGATGGTGATCAGCCCGTACTTGCCCACTTCCGCCAGAATATCGCCGATGAGAGAAGGCTGGGCGTTGTCACCATCTATCAGCAGCGCTATTTTTCGGCTCTTTTCTTCGCCAGAACTCTCTATCATCCTGACTCCTGTATCATGCGCTTTGTTTTAACATTTATATTATCGCACATATTTTGTAGAATTATCAAAATGGAAAAATGAGAACGACGGAGACGAACCCAAAGACGCCTGTCGTTTAAGGAGGCGAAAGATGGACCTGAAGAGCGCCGCTTTTGTTTTCTGCATTTTGATTTCGGCAGCGGCCGCGGTCGTCACTGACAGCCGCGGGCAGAAGATAGCAGCCTTCTTTTTCCGTCCTTTCACCATCATGCTGATGATCGGTTATCTGCTCGAAACCGTTCCTTACTCCTTTTACCGGAATGCCATGGCGGTCGCTCTTACTCTCTGCCTCCTGGGCGATACCATGATGATGCTCAAAAAGAAAAAATTTCTTACCGGACTCGCCTTCTTCCTTGGAGCCCTGGGAGTCCTGATCGTGGC
>JASEFX010000030.1 GCA_030018265.1 Candidatus Saccharicenans sp. | reverse complement strand
GAAAAGTTCTCTGGCTCTTACTCTGGCGGCTGATGACATCACAAAACATCTGCCGTCAAAAGCCAGAAAAGGTCTTTCCCCGGGCTCAAGCCGCAGAGGATAGCGCTCACCAAGGTAGAAAAATTTTTCTCCCGCTTCGAATTTTATGGGCTGTTGAAAATTCTTTTTCTGCTCTACTTCTTTCAGCCGTCCATATATCCACCTTCGATGCTTTCTGATCACTTCTTCAATCGCTGACAGACTCAGGTTTTCGGGAGCTCTGACCAGCAATTCTCCTCTGTCGTTTATCTCGAGTCCCACAGTCCTTCTTTCAGACCTGATAAGCCGCCATTTAATTTTGCCGTCCATTCTTTCCTCTGAATAAAAATAAAACATGTCCGCTTCACTGGCAACCGGCCATTCAGCAAAACAGAACTCTGGCCTGTAGATTTATCATCGGATGATGATAGAAAATGACATTTGCGTTCAGAGAACTTCATGGCTTTATTGAAACAGAAAAAATTTTCGGGTAACGGTATGACTGATGCCCGCGCCTTCTCAAAGTTCGACCTGGTCGACCATTCAACACCGCGTTGCTTCTTGATATTCCCCTTACTGTGGATACAATGGCAGAGTCGGACACCGCCAGACGTTGACAGGAAGAGAATTATGCAATTATGATACCATATATAAAATAACAGAAACCGAACTCAGATGCTTAATAAATCTCAAAAAGGAACAAACTGTATCTCGAGAAGTCGCCGGCGCCCATGGCCCGGATTTCTGATATTCTGCCCGATAATTTTTGCCACTCTGCTGGCAGCCGGCTGTTCGCTCGAAAAATTCGCCCTGAAAAAAGCAGCCGGTCTGCTCACCGCTCCTTCCTCGGGAACGGTTTTTACCGGGGATGACGACCCGGAGCTGGTGGCCGGAGCTCTACCCTTTGCCATCAAACTTTACGAATCGCTGCTGGCTTCGCTTCCAGAACACGATGGACTTCGACTCCGGACCGGCAGTCTCTACATCATGTACGCCAACGCCTTCATCCAAACTCCGGCCGATATGACCCCGGTCTCAGAAATCGAGTCGCGCCAGGAACTCCTGGCCCGGGCGAAAAAGCTTTACCTTCGCGGTCGGGATATTCTGCTCGCTGGTCTGGAAAAGAAAAACCCGAATCTCCGGGCGGAACTTAAAGCCCGCCAGTTCCATAAAGCTCTGGCTCCTTACGGCAAACAGGACCTCGACTTTCTCTACTGGGCAGCAGCCGGCTGGGTAGCCGCCTACTCCATCGACCCCTTTGACATGTCTATCGGTCTGTCGCTGCCAGAAGCCGCCGCGCTTATGAACCGGGTGCTTGAGCTCGACCCGAATTACGCCGGCGGCACCGTGCACAATTTCTACATTCTCTACTACGGTTCTCTTCCAGAATCTCTCGGAGGCAGCGAGGATAAAGCGCTGGAACATTTCAGGAAAGCGGAAGCGCTGATGGGACGGAAAGACACCAGTTATCTTCTTTCCCTGGCCACGACCGTTGGCGTTAAGAAGCAGGACAGAGAACTTTTTATCTCCCTGCTGAAAAAAGTGCTGGATTTTGACCTCAACCAGGCTCCCGAAAACCGGCTGGTGAACATACTCAACAAGAGAAAGGCTGCCTGGCTGCTCCAGAACATAGACGACTTTTTCCTTCCTCCTGAAAATGGAAACTCTGAGGTAATAAAAGAGGAGAGATGAGAAGAATGAAAATGAAAACGCGGCTGACAGTTCTTTTTCTGCTGACAACCTTTCTGTTTCTTTGCCGATGCCATCTTCTGGCAGCCATCGAGATTAAAATCGGCAGCGTGGCTCCGGAACGTTCTCCCTGGCACAACTCCCTGCTTAAAATTGGCCGGGAATGGGAAAAAATCACCGGCGGCCAGGTAAAAATCCGTGTCTATCCAGGAGGAATCGCCGGCAGCGAGCTCGACATGATCAGAAAAATGCGCCTTGGAGCGCTGCAAGGAGCGGTGCTGACCAACATGGGGATGATGAAGATAGAAAAATCGGTGCTGATCTTCAACCTGCCGCTCCTCTTCAGCTCTGACGAAGAATTCAATTATGTCTTCAGCCGGCTCAAACCGTCTTTCGAAACCCGGATGGAAACCAGCGGTTTCAAGGTGGTTCAGTGGACCCAGTCAGGCTGGGTATATTTTTATACCAAAGGGTCCGTTCTCAACCCGGAAGACCTGAAAAAACATAAAATTTCCATAACCAGGGACGACCCTGAGCTGGAGCAGGTCTGGGAGAGCATGGGCTACCGGGTGGTTCCCCAGGACACCAAAGACATGCTCATCGGGCTGGAAAGCGGCATGATCACCGCCCTTTACCTCCCGGTGGTAATGGCCGCTTCCGGACAATATTTCGCCATCGCTTCGCATATGCTAGACCTCAAGCTCTCCCCTCTGGTCGGCGGCCTGGTCATAAACAAAAGAACATGGGACCAGATACCGGGAAAATACCGTCCGCTCCTGCTCGAAGCCACAGAGCGTGAGGCTCAATCTCTGGCGGCGGAAATAGCCCACCTGGAAGAGGAAGCGATGAAAGCCATGAAAGAGCACGGTCTGGTGATCAACCGTCCCTCCGAAAATGACCGCAGAATGTGGTATGAAGTGGCCTCCAGAGCTATTTCCACGCTGGTGGACAGGATAATTCCGGCTGATGTCTATCAACAGACGCTTGAGCTCATAAAGGAGTACAGGGAAAAAGGTGAAAATTAGCTGGAAGAAAACTTTTTTCCGTCTGGAAGATATTTTCATAAATTTAATTATTCTGTCTATCGCCCTTCTTCTTGTTTCCGAAATCATCGCCAGGAATTTTTTCCACACCGGGATTAAAAACTCAACTCTATACGTCCAGCAGTTGACGCTGCTGGCCGCCTTTCTCGCCGGGGCGATAACATCGAGGGAAAAGAAACATCTGAAACTGGCCGCCAGGCTTCCGCTGAAACAACCGGCAGCGGAGATAATCAGCACCGCGGTTCAAATTATCTCCTCCGCTTTTTCTTTTGCCTTTGCCGCCAGCACCCTTTCATTCGGCCTCAACGCTTTTGGCCCCGCCGACCGGATAGTTTTCATTCCGAAGAGGTTCATCGGCTATCTGATGACGCTGGGATTCCTGCTGATGGCCGTGCGTTTCATCACCGCGATCGAGAACCGCAGGAAAAGAATACCGGCATTTCTGCTGGCTGCTGCGATTGCCCTGCTTCTGGCTTCCGGCGCAATTTCCGGAGTGGTCTCGGCTTTTGCCCGAAGCGAACCGGGAATAATTCAGGTCTTGAGAGCACCTCTACAGGAAGTTCTGAGCTGGCTCTATCTGCCGCTTATCGTTCTGCTGGTCAGTCTGGCTTTTTTTGGCCTGCCCGTGTTCGTGGTGCTGGGCGGAACAGGCTGGTTGCTTCTGAGCCATGCCGGCCTGCCCCAGGAGATAGTGGCCAACCAGGCCTACACGGTGCTCACCGATTATTCAATTCCGGCGATTCCGCTTTTCGCCGCCGCCGGATTTTTCCTGTCAGAAAGCAAGGCCGGCGAAAGAATGGTGGAGTTTTTCAGGGATATGGTCGGCTGGATTCCGGGCGGGTTGATGCTTGTCACGGTTCTTGTCTGCGCCTTTTTCACCACCTTCACCGGCGGTTCCGGAATAACCATCATCGCCCTCGGCGGGCTGCTGTTTCAGATTCTTACAGCAGCCGGTTACAGCCAGAAATTTTCCGTCGGTCTTCTCACCTCATCCGGCAGCGTCGGTTTGCTTTTTCCGCCGAGCCTGCCGATCATCATCTACGGAGTTACCGCCGGGCTGAGCATTAAAGACATGTTCCGGGGCGGAATAATTCCCGGAATAATTCTGGTTACCTTTACCATCATACCTGCCTTTCTTTTCTCCCGAAGCATCCGGCTCGACCGCCAGCCGTGGGAATTCAAAAAAGCCCTGGGCTCTTTCAAAAAGGGGCTGGGGGAGATTCTACTTCCGCTTATTGTGATAATTCTTTATTTTGGCGGGATTACCAACCTCCAGGAAAGCGCCGCCGTAGCTCTGGTTTACGCTTTCCTCCTGGAAACCCTGATACACCGGGAGCTGAAAATAAAAGACCTGCCCCGGGTGATGACCGCCTGCGTTACCGTGTTTGGCGGCGTGCTGGTGATCCTGGCTGTGGTTAACGGTCTTTCTTACTACATCATCGATACCCAGCTCCCACAGCGTCTGAGCGCCTGGCTTGGAACAGCCATCGCTTCCCGCTATGTTTTCCTGCTCCTGCTGAACCTGGCTCTTCTGGTGGTCGGCTGTTTCATGGACATTTATTCGGCCATTCTGGTGGTGGTGCCCCTGATTGTTCCTCTGGCCGGAGTGTTCAACATCCACCCTGTCCATCTGGGCATAATTTTTCTGGCCAACCTTGAACTTGGTTATATGACGCCACCGGTGGGACTAAACTTATTCCTGGCTTCCTATCGCTTCAATCAGCCTATGGGTCAGGTTTACCGCGATGTGCTGCCTTTTATGCTCTTTCGTCTGGTGGCCGTTCTCCTGATAACCTACCTGCCGTTTTTAAGCACTGCCCTGCTCTGAGCGTCCGGACGGCAGCATTTACGGCACACTTCAAATTCGGCTGTAACTCCAGGCCTGAAGGAACTTCTCCCGTCCGGCAATAATCAAAAATCCGGTCTGTTTTCTTTCAGATTCTCGGCTGCTTTTTTCTAACTTTACCGGATGTCCACTTTTGATCTTTACTGAACAGCGGAGAATATTTTTGTTGACACAAATACGAACGGTTAATAAAGTTAAAATAACCTGTATGAATTTTATAAAGGAGCTTCGAAATGGCCGGGAATCAACAGCGTAATTATTACATGGTTTTGCTGATCTTCCTGACTTTTTTCGTCATTTCCTTCCTGACCAACATCATCGGACCGCTGATCCCTGATATCATAAACAGCTTCAGTCTCAGTCTGGCGCTGGCCGGATTCCTGCCGTTCTCTTTCTTCATCGCCTACGGCGTTATGTCCATCCCGGCCGGTTTTCTGGTGGAAAAATACGGGGAAAAAGCGGCCATGCTGCTCGCTTTTGTCGTGGCTTTCTGCGGTGCCCTGCTTTTCGCCCTGTTTCCGAACTACCTCGTGGCCACGGTTTCTCTTTTCCTGATCGGTCTGGGGATGGCCATCCTTCAGGTGGCCATCAACCCGCTGCTCCGCGTCTCCGGCGGCGAGGAGCACTTCGCCTTCAATTCGGTGCTGGCCCAGCTCATTTTTGGCGGCGCCTCTTTCCTGAGCCCGCGTCTTTATTCCTACCTGGTCACCAGCCTGCCGGTGCCGGAAAAACAGAACGCAATTCTCAACATCCTGCGTAAGCTTGTCCCGGAAAATTTACCCTGGGTTTCTCTTTACTGGGTGTTTGCCCTGACCACCGTAGGCATGTTGGTCATCATCTTTTTATCGCGATTTCCAGCCGTCGAACGAAAAGAGGAAGAAAAGGCCGGCACCTGGAGCATCTACAGAATTCTTTTCAAGAAAAAAATTGTCCTGCTTTATTTCCTTGGCATCATGGCTTACGTCGGAACAGAACAGGGAGTGGCCAACTGGATTTCTCAATTCCTGAAAACCTACCACGCACTTGACCCTCAGACCGCAGGAGCCAGAGCGGTATCCTATTTCTGGGGATTGATGACCGTCGGCTGTCTGCTCGGCCTGCTGCTGCTGAAACTGATGGACAGCCGGAAGGTGTTGATTATTTTTTCGCTGGCAGCCATCTTCCTGCTCAGTCTGGCTCTTTTTGGACCGGTGGAAGTCTCCCGTCTGGCCTTTCCGCTGATGGGTTTTGCCTGCTCGGTTATGTGGTCAATCATCTTCAGTCTGGCCCTGAACTCGGTTGAATCATACCACGGGGCATTTTCCGGAATCCTCTGCACCGGGATAATCGGCGGAGCCCTGCTTCCTCTTCTCATCGGCTGGCTCGGCGACCACCTGGGGTTGCGCCAGGGAATGTTCGTGCTTTACCTTACGCTCGGCTACATACTGAGCATCGGCCTCTGGGCCCGGCCGCTTATCACCAACGAAACCATCTGGATGAGGAGGAAGAAAAAGGCTGCGGCGATGGCTTCGGCCGAAAACATTTAATTTCCGGGTAACTGCCCGACATAAATTTAAGAATGCCGGTATGGAGCTAACACGAAACTCGAAAAAGGCTGCTTCTTTCCTTTTCTGGCATTGTACAGCGTCGCTTGAAATATATGAACAGCCGTTCATATATCCGCAGTCTTTGTTCCTGTGTTAAACATTTTTCCAGAAGCCGCCGGGCCAGCGCTGTTTTCTACAAACGCCGATAACATCAAAGAGAAATGCCACCAGCAAAATTCTTTTCTTGAAGCTTTCTTCTGATTTATGCTAAAAATCAAACAAACCGGAGAAAGGAAGGGCAAAATGGCCATAATCGGCGTGGACCTGGGAGGAACCAACGCCCGGGCCGGTCTGGTAGAAGGCAACCGGGTGACCAGAATTGCCGTCCGGGAAATACGCAGCCAGGGCACAGCCGAAGAAGTGCTGTCGGACCTGAAGGCGGTGGTGGAATCCGTGCTGACCCCGGAAGTGGAAGGTCTCGGGATAGGTGTTCCGAGTGTTGTCGACCTGCAGACAGGAACGATCTACGACGTTCAGAACATTCCAGCCTGGAAGGAAGTTCCGCTGAAAACCATCCTGGAAGCCGAATATAAGATTCCGGTTTATGTCAACAACGACGCCAACTGCTTTGCCGCCGGGGAAAGATATTTCGGTCTCGGCCGGTATTACCGTAATCTGGTCGGGCTGATCATCGGCACCGGCCTCGGAGCCGGGATCATAGCCGACGGCCACCTTTACTCCGGCACCAGCTGCGGCGCCGGGGAGTTCGGGATGCTACCCTACCTCGACGCTAACTTCGAGCGTTATGCCTCCGGACAATTTTTTGTAAAATCTTACGGGTTGAGCGGAAAAGAACTTTTCTGCCGCGCCGCCTCCGGAGATGAAGAAGCCAGGCGAATTTTCTGCGAATTTGGGCGCCATCTGGGCGAAGCCATCAAAGCTATCATGTACGCTGTGGACCCGGAAGCAATCATCCTGGGCGGTTCGGTCAGCCGGGCTTATGAATTCTTTCGGGACTCGATGATGGAGACGGTCTCCAGCTTCGCCTACTCAATCGCCCTGAAAAAAATAAAAATTATGCCCTCCGCCACTGAGAATATCGCCATCCTCGGAGCCGCCGCCCTTTATCTCGACAGTCGCCAACAGTAAACAAACGAGCGCGCTGTCTCCTTATCGGGCGACTACCAGCCGGATTTCCAGTTTATCCAGCACCTGAAACAGCAATTCGCTCGACCTTTCGCTTCGGGCGACAATTACGAAAAGGTCGACACCGTTCAGCACGGCCGCCGCGGAAACTTTTTCCGAAATCAAAGCCGGATGCTTTCTGCCGGAGAACGGAAAATAGGTCAGCCGGCCATCGGAAACTTCTTTTTTCAGCCTGTCAATCAGAGCCTGTTCCGGATTTTCCGCCGGGAACCAGCTCTCCTGAAAAATCCTGACGTTCTCGTCCCCGGGCCCGATGAGAGTTAACAGCGTTCTGTCGGGCCAGACCTTATCGGTATCAGTAAAATTAAATCCGGCAGGCGCCCGCAGCCCCAGCAGAAGCCCGTGGTTCCAGTAGCGACTATCCTTAACCTCAAAAATGGGCTGCCCCGGCAAAACCTGAACCGCATGCTGCCGGAACTTAAATTCCAGTACCTCAACCGTCACGTACCCAAAAAACTTCTGAGCGGCAATCAGACTATCGCTCAAACCATTCTCCAGGCTGCTTCTGTGAATCGCCAGGCGCGAAGCATCGGCCGCCCCCGGAGAAGGAAGAGCGGCATCGAGCGGAACCCACCGACCGTTAAGCCCGGCTTCAACCCAGGCATGCCCTCCCCACACTCCATTGACATAAGCCAGCCCGATGACGAAAGTTGAGGGAATCCGTGAAGCTCGGAGAAGAGCAGCCAGCAGAGCGGCATAACCGGCGCAGGTGGCTTTTTTATCCCTGAGGACTTCCGAGGCTGGAGCGAACACAAACCCCGGGTCAAAGGTGAGATTTTTCGCCACCCAGTCTCTCAGTTTCAGCGCCTTCATCAACGGATCTTTCTCCCTGGCAGCTATCCGGGCGGCCAGGTTTCTGATTTCCGGATGGCTGGTGTTTATATAAGTGTTAGAACCCAGGAAGGGCTCGAGGTCCTCAGGCAGAGTTTTTTTCTCTGCTTTCTCCCTGATATTTACCCTTTTTATTTCCAGCACGAGAGTGTTTTCTTTTCTCTCTACGATTTTCTGATATTCATTTTCAAGGTCAGGCCAGCCGAGCTCAGGCCTCCTGTGGTGAAGCCGCAGAACTACCCTCTCCAGCTGTCTCGACTGCGGGAGCCTTATGCTGGACTTAATCAGTGACGATTGGAAAAATCGCTCCTGAGCTGAACCCAGGGCCAGAGCCTCCTTCACTTCCCTTTCGCTGCTCAAACAGACAACCAGCTGGCCGAATGGCGAAGATTCCACCGCTTTTATTTCGTTCCCGCCGGCATCGAGCCATATCTCTCTGCTGGTGACCATCGGAGAAATTTTTTCTACCACTTTTCTGGCCGTTGCTCTTATCTCACCGCACTCCACCTCCTCCTCTCCCACCAGTTCCCGTTCTCCTGAGACCACCCGTGAAAGCTCAGGGAGAAATGTCTGATACTCAACTTTATCCCCCGGAGCTCTGAGCTTCTCAGATGTCAGCAGGCCAATCCCCACCGGTCCCAGAAGCCTGCCCTCATAAGGAATCTCGCGGCGAAAAGTCTGCTCTCCGGTTACGGTTATTAACTGAATTTTACCAGCCAGAATCTCTATCTCGTTTTTCACTCGGGAAGAAGCCAGCTCCTGTTCGGTCACGATTTTTTCCAGCCGGCCGTCTTCTCCTTCAGTATGTTCTGCCTTTAAGGTCATCTCAATTTTGCGACCGAGACGACTGACGGTGATTTTAGACTCGCTGACCGACTTCCACCGCCACTTTCCGTTTTCTTTCACCCTGGAGACCGTTTCTTTAATGTAGCCTATGGCCTCTGCTTCCAGGGAAATCCGGTACCAGCGAGTTTCGGCTTTTTCCGTGGTTAAACTCCCGGATTCAGAACGAATTAACCCCGGATTCAGAAAAAACAGTAAAAGAAGGCCTGAAGCCAGAAAAACAAGGCGACGCTTTATCCTGGCTTTCCTTTCTGATGATTTCATCTTCCTTCCCGCCTCCCTCTTTCTCTCAGTTGAAGCCGGAATGCCGGCTCCTTTATTTTAACTCATTTGCCAGAAATTTTTTTATTAAATTGCCTGAAGGTATTGCCCCCGATGGCGCTCTGTGCTATAAGCAAAAAAAATTAAACAGGCCCGGTGTCGAGGTGAACGGACTGTTAATCATCGTTTATGTTGTGATTCAAATTCTCATCGGAGTTTATCTTTCCCGGCGGATAAAAGACGAAGCAGACTATTTTGTCGGCGGACGGCGTGTTTCCTTTTTTCTCGTTTCGTTTTCGCTGTTCGCCACCTGGTTCGGGGCGGAAACCTGCCTCGGTTCTTCGGGCGCGGTTTACGAAAACGGCCTTTCCGGAAGCCGGGCAGACCCGTTCGGTTTTAGCCTTTGCCTTTTTCTGATGGGGTTTCTGCTGGCGGGGAAGCTGCGCCAGCGAAACTACCTTACGCTGGCTGACTTCATCAAAGACCGTTACGGCTCGATGGCGGAAAAACTGGCCGTATGGGTGATGATCCCCTCTTCCATCATCTGGGGCGCGGCCCAGCTCCGGGCTTTTGGCCAGATTCTTTCTATATCCACCGCCCTGCCGCTCAATCTGATGATCTGTCTCTCAGCTCTTCTGGTAATCACCTACACGGTCCTGGCAGGGCTTCTGGGTGACATTTATACCGACCTTATCCAGGGAATGATAGTGGTCATCAGCCTGGTTATCCTGGCGGTCACAGTCATTTCAAGAGTCCCTGACCTGGCAGGAATCATTCGCGAGATGCCGGCCGACCGCTGGAAAATCCTCGGGGTGGGCGAATCCATATGGTTAAGACTTGACCGCTGGGCCGTGCCGGCTCTCGGCTCGCTTGTGGTGCAGGAAGCCATTTCGCGTTTCCTGGCCGCCCGCAGTCCCGGGGAAGCTGTCCGTGCCTGTCACACCGCCGGCGGCATATACTTTTTTACCGGCCTGATCCCGCTGTTTCTGGGCTTTATCGGCCCCTGGCTACTTCCGGGGCTGGCCGACAGGGAACAGTTTCTGGTTATCATCTCACACCGGTATCTTCCGGGATTTCTGGCTATCATTTTCCTCGGCGCGATGATTTCAGCGATACTTTCGACAGTCGACAGCATCCTCCTGGCCTGCGCTTCCCTTTTTTCGCACAATTTTCTCATCCCGGTTCTCGGAATAAAAAAAGAAAAGGCCAGGTTGATCGTTGGCCGGACGACGGTGGTCATCACAGGTTTGATTGCTCTCGTCATCGCCCTCTCGGGAAATCGCATTTACGACCTGGTGCTTCTGGCCGCGGCTTTCGGCACCGCCGGGGTCCTGGTGATAACCATGTTTGGTCTTTACTCCAGGCGAAACAACCAGAAAGCTGCCCTGTTCACCCTGATTGGAGGCCTGGTGCTGACGCCTCTCTTTCAACTGGGGTTGAAACTTGAAGCTCCGTTCCTTCTTTCTGTGCTGAGCTGCGCGGCTATTTTTATCATTTCATCCTGGTGGCTGGAAAGAACTAAAGTTCGAGAAGTTTTAAGTCCGGAAGCTGAAGGTTAAAAGCTAAAATACCAGGAGACTCAGTCGATGGATAAAAGCGGCAATCAGGGCTGACATTGGTATCGTTAGAACCCAGGCCCAGATTATCTTCTTGGTCACCTGCCACTTTATCGAGGAGACACTCCGGGTCGCACCCCCCCGTGACCGCTCCAGTGATGACATGCGTGGTGGAGACCGGTATGCCCATGTGAGTAGCCATGAAAATGCTTATGGCACTGGCTGTTTCAGCGCAGAAGCCATCGATCGGTCTCAACCTGACAATCTTCTGACCCATGGTTTTTATCACCCGCCAGCCTCCGCTCAGCGTTCCCAGAGCGATGGCCGAATAAGCTGAAAGAACCCTCCAGAGCGGCACATGAAACGTTTTCATATGACCTGAGGTGTATATCAGGCTGGCAATGATGCCCATCGTTTTCTGAGCGTCATTCCCTCCATGTCCCAGACTGTAAAGAGCGGGCGAAACCAGCTGCAGCCGTCACGACCAGAGGTTTATTTTCCGCAGCGGCTGATTTCGAACGAGCCAGGTGGTAAGAATCATCAACAGATTTCCCGGGACCATGCCCAGCATTGGCGCAATAAAAATAAAAGAGCCGACCTTCACCCAGCCCTTAACGATAATAATGCCGAACCCGGCCCTGGCCACAGAAGCACCCATATATCCGCCTATCAACGCATGGGAAGCGCTGGCCGGTATTCCCCAGTAAACAGTCAGAATATTCCAGATGATGGCGCTGATCAGACCGCAAAAAATCACATGCGGATTCACCACGTTTATATCGATCAGTCCTGTTCCTATGGTCGTGGCCACATGGGTACCGAAAAATAAAAAGGCAATGAAGTTAAAGAAAGCGGCCCAGACCACTGCCTGGCGGGGACTCAGCACCCGGGTGGAAACAATCGTGGCCACTGAATTGGCGGCGTCCTGCATCCCGTTGGTAAAATCAAAAAGGAGGGCAATGGCTACAATGATTACGATAAAGGCAAAACTCGAGCTGACTGGTTCCATCTTCAGCTGCTTTTAACCACAATCCCCTCAACGGTGTTGGAAACTCGCTGATAAACATCCATGATGGTTTCCAGGATAAACAGGATGTCTTTCCACTTTATGATGTTCACCGGGTCTCTTTCCTCTGTAAACAGCTCCTGCAGCGACCTGGCGTAGGCCAGGTCTCCTTTATCCTCAAGTTCATGAATGCTTCTGATCAACTCGCCGATGCAGGGGGTATATTTTTGCGATTTGAAAATTTCCGCCAGCAGAAGATTTAACCTTTCAGTAGCTTCCCGGGCATAGCTGGCAAAATCGTCGAAAAAGTACTTTTACTCCTTCAGGTTATACAGATAAACATTGTGGATGGCGTTTTCCAGCAGGTCGATGATATCGTCGATTTCATGCACCAGCTGATAAATATCCTCGCGATCAAAGGGTGTAATGAAACACTGGTTCAGCAGCTTGATCACATTGTGAGTGATCTGGTCAGCTTTATGCTCTATCTGCCTGGCTTTTTCCCAGTACTGAGCTGAAGACTGAAAGTTTCTTGAAAACTCACAGAAGACTTCGGTAATTTCAGAAAGACAATGCGAGAGTTCATTGAAATGCCGGGCAAAAGCCGGTTCCTACGGGAGGAAAAATTTCATAATGGCTGCCTTTATAGAAAAAATAGGCATTAATCTATATCATTTCGAACAGATTTTCAATTGCAGGCGGAAATTTTTCTTTCCCGGCAATTGACCCTGTTATCAGGGTATGTTATAAGGAATTCTTATTTTTTTTTGGAGGAACATGATGCCGGGATCACTTTTCAGAACCAAGCCGATCCAGGAACTTCTGGCAGAAACGCAAGAAGCGGGACATACATTGAAAAAAGCCCTGCGGGCCTGGGACCTGGTGGCCATCGGTATCGGTTGCATCATCGGAGTGGGGATCTTCGTCCTCCCCGGAGTTCAGGCCGCCAACCATTCCGGTCCCGGAATAATTTTATCGTTTGCCATTGCCGCTCTGGCCTGTGCCTGTTCGGCTCTCTGCTACGCCGAACTGGCGGCGATGATACCGGTTTCTGGTTCCGCTTACACTTACGGCTATGCCACTCTGGGCGAGCTGCCCGGTTGGATAATCGGCTGGGACCTGATTCTTGAATATATGGTGGCGGCGGTTCTGGTGAGCACCGGCTGGTCAGCCTATTTCGTCAACCTGCTGAACAATCTTGGCTTCAAACTTCCCCAGACCTGGGTAGCTTCGCCCTGGGACAAAGACCCCGGCATATTCAACATCCCGGCAGCGCTTATAGTCATTTCTCTTACGATGCTGCTGATCCGGGGAGTAAAAGAAAGCTCCCGGACAAACATGATCATCGTCATCGTGAAAATTGCGGTCATTCTGTTTTTTATCGTCATGGCCGCTCCCCATGTGAACCCGGAAAACTGGAAACCTTTTATGCCCTACGGCTTTAAGGGGGTTATGACCTCGGCTGCCATAGTTTTCTTAGCTTTTGTCGGCTTCGACGCGGTATCCACCGTGGCCGAAGAAACGGTCAACCCGCAGAAAGATATGCCGATCGGCATTATGGGTTCTCTTCTGGTGGCCACGGTTCTTTACATGGCTGTCTCAGCCATCATGACCGGGGTGGTTTATTACACCAGGCTGGGTGTGGCTGACCCGGTCGCCCTGGTGCTTAACGAATTAAACATGCCCTGGGCTTCGATGATCATCAGCATCGGTGCTCTGGCCGGCATTACCTCGGTTCTTCTGGTGCTGCTCATGGGTCAGCCGAGAATTTTCTTCGCGATGAGCCGCGACGGCCTGCTGCCAGAGGCCTTTTCCCGCGTTCATCCAAGGTTTAAGACCCCGGTGACCACCACTCTGGTTACCGGCTTTATCGTGGCCATAGCCGCCGGACTGACACCGATAAACGTCTCTTCGGAGCTGGTGTCGATCGGAACGCTTTTTGCCTTTGTGATCGTTTGCTCCGGCGTAATTTTACTCAGATACAAAAGGCCGGATTACCGACGTCCGTTTAAGGTTCCGCTCTTTCCATTCCTTCCCGCAGCCGGTGCCCTGCTCTGTCTCTACCTGATGATCAGCCTGCCGAAGACTGCCTGGGAACGTTTTATCATCTGGCTGGCTACAGGTCTCAGCATTTTCTTCCTCTACGGGCGGCGCCACAGCCGTCTGGAAAGGGAAGGAATTTCCGGAGAAAAACGATAATCCTCTGGATTTTTGCCGCTGATATGGTAAAATAGCCAGTCGAGAAGCGATAATAATTTTTTTGCTCCCCCTGAAGGCATTGTTAATCCATAAATTTTAACGAGGTGATTTTTTATATGAACGACAGACTGAAGAGGATGCGTAACATCGGAATCAGCGCCCATATCGATTCCGGGAAAACCACGCTCACCGAGCGCATCCTCTATTACTGCAAAAAAATCCATCGGATCCATGAGGTCAAGGATAAAGAAGGCGGCGGAGCCACCATGGACTACATGGAGCTCGAACGTGAAAGAGGCATAACCATAACCTCCGCCACCACCAACGTCACCTGGAAGGACCATTCTATCAACATCATCGACACCCCCGGTCATGTGGACTTCACCATTGAGGTGGAAAGGTCGCTCCGGGTGCTTGACGGAGCGATACTGGTGCTATGTTCAGTCGGGGGCGTCCAGTCTCAGACTCTGACCGTTGACAAGCAACTCAAAAGATACAACGTGCCGGCTCTGGCCTTCGTCAACAAGCTTGACCGTATCGGAGCAAACCCGTTCAAGGTAAAAGACCAGATCGTCGACAAGCTCGGCCGGCGAGCCGCTCTGATTCAGATTCCCGTCGGCCTCGAAGACAGATTTCAGGGAATAATCGACCTCATCAAAATGAAGGCCTATTATTTCGACGGGCCGAACGGAGAAATCGTGCGGGAAGAAGAAATGCCGCCGGAATTTGAAGATGAAGCCTGGAAATACCGGGAGGAACTGCTGGATACCATTTCGATGATTTCCGACGAGGTTACCGAAGCGATTCTGGAAGATCGGATAACAGAGGACCTCCTGATAAAAACCATCAGAAAAGCCACCATCCACCGGGAATTTATGCCCGTGTTGATGGGTTCAGCTTATCGCAACAAAGGCGTCCAGTTATTACTGGACGCGGTGGTGAATTACCTGCCTGACCCGTCGGAAGTTGAAAACGTGGCCCTTGACCTCAATGAGGGAGAAAAACCGGTTGTCCTGAAAGCAGACCCTTCCCTCCCCTGTGTTTCCTATGCTTTCAAGCTGGAAGAGGGACCTTACGGCCAGCTCACCTACATCAGGATTTACCAGGGCAGTTTGAAAAAGGGAGACGAGCTTTTAAACACCAGATCCCGGCAGAAGTTTAAGGTCGGGAGGGTCGTCCGCATGCACGCAGACCACATGGAAGATATCGAAGGGGCCGGCGCCGGTGACATCGTGGCGCTGTTCGGGGTGGACTGCGCTTCCGGCGACACCATCTGCTCACCCGGCCTGAATTACGCGATGACTTCGATCTACGTTCCTGAGCCGGTTATTTCTCTGGCGATTGAAGCCACCGACAAACTCTCTGCCGACCGTCTGGCCAGAGCTTTAGCCAGGTTCACCAAAGAAGACCCGACTTTCCGTGTTTATGTTGACCCTGAATCCCGCCAGACTATCATCCAGGGCATGGGTGAACTCCATCTCGACGTCTACATCGAAAGGATGAGACGGGAGTACAAAGTGGAAGTGATCACCGGCCGGCCGCAGGTGGCTTACCGCGAAACCATCACCGCCAGGGCGGATTTCGACTACACCCACAAGAAACAGACAGGCGGCGCCGGACAGTACGGACGGGTCATCGGCTACATTGAGCCCTTCGACGGTCAGTATGAATTCGTGAACGAAGTCAAAGGCGGTCATATACCGAGGGAGTTCATACCTTCCTGCGACAGGGGCTTTCAGGCGATGCTGAAAAAAGGGCCGCTCATCGGCAGCCCGATCATCGGGGTGCGGGTGGTTCTGCTTGACGGTCAGTATCATCCGGTGGACTCCTCGGACATAGCTTTTCAGCTGGCGGCTCATGGAGCTTTCAAACAGGCCTACAAAAAAGCCCGGCCGGAGATACTGGAGCCGATCATGAAGGTGGTGGTGGAAACTCCTTCCGAGTATTCTGGCAATGTTTTCGCCAGCCTGAACCAGCGCCGGGGAATCATAGTGAGTTCAGTCGAAGACGGCACCTATTCACGGATCGAAGCCGAGGTCCCGCTCAGCGAAATGTTCGGCTATTCCACTGTCCTGCGCTCGATGACTCAGGGCAAGGCGGAATTCACCATGGAATTTCTGAAATACAGCCGGCTTCCGGCCAATCTGGCCGAGAAACTGATAGAAGAATACCGGCAGAAACTGGAAGCCGAAGGGAAGAAATAGAGATTTTCCGGAGAGAAAATGGTCAAAAAAATTTTATCAACCAGAAGCCCGATTAAAACCCTGGAAAAAAACATCAAGGGCGGATTCGGTCCCGGCCAGGTGGGTGTTTTCGCTTCCCGCAAAGGCGTGGGCAAAACCGCCTGTCTGGTGCAGCTGGCGTTAGACCGTCTGTTTGAGGAAAAACCGGTGATTCACGTTTCTTACGCCAGCCGGGTTGACTACGTGATCGCCTGGTATGAGGAATTGTTTAAGAACCTGGCCACGAGAGAAAATCTCAAGTCTTTAATGGAAATTCACGACAGGATTGTCCGCAACAGGGTCATCATGAACTTCCGTCAGGAAGGGATGAAAACCGAGCAGGTGCTGAAAAGTCTGGAAGCCCTGATCGGACCGGGAAATTTCCCCGCCAGAACGATCATCGTCGACGGATTTAATTTTTATCATCCCTGTGCCGCCGACCTGGCTCTTTTTAAGAAATTTGCAGTGGAAAGAGAGCTGGAGTTCTGGTTCAGCTGTTCACTCAAGGGAGAAGACCCGCTGTTCGACCAGAATGGACTGCCGTTCGTCCTGAAGGATTATCTGGAGTACTTAGACATTATCATCACCCTGGAACATGATAACGGTCGCGTTCGCCTGAACCTGGTAAAAGACCATGATCAGCTGACCAACCGAAAACTCAAACTCGAGCTCGACCCGGCCACGCTCCTGCTGACCAGGGTGTAAATACCGAGCACAAAATTCCCCCGGGTGTCAACTCAACCGGCAGAAATCAAAAACATCATCCCTCCATATTTAATCTGATTTCTAATTTCCCGGACCCGGAAAGGCTTCCATCACAACTGTGGAAAATGCTGTAATCCGGACATCTTTGACTGATGATAGTTCCGGAACAAATCAGCTTTAAGAAATACCGGGTTTCTTGACTATTAACTACAGCCGGAATAATATAGCGGGGATGGATGGATTTCGCTGGAGTTCGTCAGCTAAAACCCTGGGTTTAGCCCGCCATCAGGCAAAAAAGCGGAGGTTAAGCATGCGAAATAGATTTTTATTTATTTTGCTTGGAGTAATACTTATGACTGCCTCGCTTCAGGCATCTTTCACCAGAGAGAACATCAAAGTTTTTCAACTGGACAACGGTCTTAAAGTTATCCTCTACGAAGACCACAAAATCCCGAGCATTTCTTACTACACTTTTTTCCGGGTTGGTTCGCGCAACGAGCGGCCCGGGCTGACCGGAGTTTCCCATTTCATCGAGCATATGATGTTTAACGGCACGAAAAAGTACGGCCCGGGAGAATTTGACCGTCTGATGGAGTTTTACGGAGGCGCCAACAACGCCTACACCAGCGACGACCTGACCGCTTATACCAACTGGTTTCCGCCGCACGCTCTGGAAAAAATCATCGAGCTCGAAGCCGACCGTATGCAGGGATTGATATTTGACCCGGAAGTTTTTGAATCCGAGCGCGGAGTGGTGGCTTCCGAAAGAAGGATGGCGGTGGAAAACAACAACGAGGCTCTTCTTTACGAGAATGTCCGGGCTACGGCGATCATGGCTCATCCCTACCACTGGGATGTCATCGGCTGGATGAGCGATATCCTCAACTGGCGGCGTGATGAGGTCATCCAGTATTACCGTACCTACTATGCTCCAAACAATGCTGTGCTGGTGGTGGTGGGCGATTTTGACAGCCAGAAGACCCTTGAACTCATCAAAAAATATTACAGCTCGATACCTGCCCAGACTCCGCCCCCGCCCGTTACCACGGCCGAGCCTCCGCAGATGGGCCGCAAGGAAGTGATGATCAACAAGGAAGCCCAGACTCCTTCTTTCCTGGTGGTCTATCATGCCCCGCGCTGTCAGGACCCGGATTTCTTTGCGCTTTCGATTCTGGAGAAACCTCTGCTCCAGGGTGAGAGCAGCCGCCTCTACCGCCGACTGGTTCGCGACGAGCAGCTGGCCATCTCGGTTTATGGCGGGATTGAAGAAAAAATAGACCCGTTCCTGTTCACCATTAGCGTAAAGCCAAGGCCGGGAGCCGACCTCGACCGGATCGAAAAAATCATCGACGAGGAACTGGATAAAATAATCAAAGAAGGAATAACTGAACAGGAGTACCAGAAAGCTCTGAACATCATCCGCAGCGATTTTTATTTTGGACTCGAAAGTAACGCAGGAAAAGCTAACCTTCTTGGAGCCAGCGAAATTCTGTTCGGAAGTTACGAGAATCTCTTCACCATAATAGACCGCTATGCTCAGGTAAAGCCCGAGGACATCCCGGCGGTGGCTAAAAAATATTTCCATGAACTCAATAAAACTGTGGGCAAGCTTATCCCCCGGGGAGGAAACTGACTATGAAAAAAATAATATCAGGTTTACTCCTGGCTTTATTTCTCATTCCGGTGGTGACCATGGCTTCTGAAAGACTGCCAGAACCAGAAAAAATAGTTCTGGAAAACGGGCTGACCGTTTACTTCCTGAGAAACCCGGAGCTGCCGCTGGTGAGCTTCCGGGTGCTGATACCCGGGGCCGGAAACGCTTTTGAGCCCCGCGGCTTCGACGGACTGGCTAACCTGACGGCCACCCTTCTTCTTAAGGGAACAGCTAAAATGACCGCCGAGGAGATAGCCGAAGCTCTTGACTTCATGGGCGCCAGACTCAGAGTGACCGATGCCGAAGAATATGCCGCAGTCTACGGGGAATCCCTTTCTGAACACCTTCCGCGCCTGCTGGAGATTGCTGCCGACTGCCTGATTTCTCCGGCCTTCAAGGAAGACGAATACAAAAAAGAACTTGCCAGAAAAATTGACGCCCTTAAGTCGCTCAAGGACAACCCGGGTTCAGCCCTGCGGCTTTATTTCAGAAAAGCCTATTTCGGAGATCATCCCTTCGGCAATCTTTCCACAGGCACCGAATCTTCGCTGAAGAGAATCTCGCTTGAAGAAATTAAGAAATTCTATTCGACCCGCTACCGCCCGGACATCTCGATCATGGCTGTGGTTGGGAATGTAGAAAAAGAAAAGCTGCAGGAGCTTCTGAACAAAACCCTTGGAAAATGGCAGAAGCCCGCAACTGCTCCCCTGCCTTTAGACCTTCCTCCGGTTCCGGCGCCAAAGGGAAAGAAACTGGTTTTTGTCGACAAACCGGATGCCACCCAGAGTTATTTTGCCCTGGGTTCGCGCGGCTTCCGCGTCGGCGACCCGATATCTTCCCGGGCAAGTCTGATGAACACGCTGTGGGGAGGCCGGTTCACTTCCTGGCTGAACACTGAGCTTCGCATCAAGAGAGGACTGACCTATGGAGCCAGCAGCAGCTTCCAGTCCTGGAAAAACGGTGGCCTGTTCATGGCTTCTTCCTACACCAAAAACGACAAAATCGGCGAAATGCTCGACATCACCTTCGACCTGCTGAAAAAAGCCAGGGAGAAAGGATTCAGCGAAGAAGAAGCCGAGAGCGCCCGGAATTACCTGCTCGGGCAGTTCCCCCAGACCCTGGAGACCAACAGCAGCAAAGCGGGAGCTTATCTGCGAATCGTCTTCTATGGACTCGGGTTCGATTATTATGACAGATATCTTGACGAAATAACGAATGCCCGGGCTCGCGACCTGAACCAGGCGGCGAAGCTCCTTCCGGATAAGGATTTTGTCTTAGTGGTGGTGGGCAAGGGAGACGAAGTAAGAAAAATTCTCAGCAAATACGGCCAGTTCCAGGAGAAAAAAATCACCGACCCTGACTTTTAAGGATTACAAAAGGCAGAATTGCCCCTGTTGAAATATCGTTAAATAGCGATATGC